>JAKQOW010000040.1 GCA_029565065.1 Acidobacteriota bacterium
GACGATCTTCCCCGACGTCTTCGACCAGATCGTCTGGATCCAGGTCGAATCGGATCATCAGCTGATCGGCGACCTGTTCTACTTCTCGGAAGATCTGACCCGGCTCAGCGCTTACATCGGCCTGCGGAGCAGCGCCGAATAACCACTTCGATCCTCACGACGGCAACAATCCGGCGGTATCCCCGCCGGATTGTTTTTTATCAGTCATGATTCAAACTCACAACTGGTTGAGGCGATTCAACGGGCCGCGTTCGTCGGATGCGGCCCGCGCGGTGACAGGCGCTACTTGATTGCCGTAGGCCGCGCTCCGGCCGTGCGCAGTCCGCCCTCTCGGCAAGGTTGCGCGATCCGCCCACGGCGCCGGGTCGCGTCGCGGTGACGACCTGTCGAAATCCCGCCGCCTCCTGCCGAGTCTCACAGCGCCCGTCCGGCGGACGGGCGCTACTGCGCGGCAACAGGCGCTACTGCGCCCCCGAACGCGGCGTTCGGGCGATGCAGATTTTGGTTCGGCGGGCCGCGCGTTCAATGGTATCATTAGCGCCTGAAGGCGAGGGGTCACGGCATGGACAGCATGGAAATTCAGCCCAAGCGGAACGACCCGCTGCACGTGCTCATCCTGTGGCACATGCACCAGCCCATCTACAAGGGCGTGGGCGACGGCGGGTTCCTCCTGCCGTGGGTTCGCCTCCACGCGCTCAAGGACTACTACGACATGGTGGACGTGCTGACCGACTTCCCCGGCGTGCACGTCACCTTCAACCTGGTCCCCTCCCTCATGGAGCAGATCCAGGACTACGCCGACCGGGACGCCACCGACCCGTTTCTGAACCTCAGCCTCAAGCCGGCCGCCGAGCTGACCGCCGACGACCGGTTGTTCCTGCTGAAGAATTTCTTCTCCCTGAATTTCGACCAGATGGTCCAGCCGTACGCGCGCTACAAGGAGCTGTTCGAGAAACGCGGCCACGTCGGCGACCTGGACAAGCTGCGCGAGAAGACCGCCCTGTTCACCGAGCCGGACTACCGCGACCTCCAGGTGTGGTTCAACCTGGCCTGGTGCGGCCACCGCCTGCAGCAGTCGCCGGAGATCCAGACGCTCCTGTCGCAGGGGCGCAACTTCAGCGAGGACGACAAACGGCGGCTGCTCGAGGCGCAGCGCCGGTTCATCGGCCAGGTGCTGCCCGCCTACCAGGCGGCCGCGGCGCGCGGACAGATCGAGGTGTCCACCTCACCCTACTACCACCCCATCCTGCCGCTCCTGTGCGACATCAACTCCGCCCGCGAGGCCCTGCCCAACATCGAGCTGCCCCGGCACGATTTCCACCATCCCGAGGACGCCGTCTGGCACGTCCAGCAGGCGGTCCGCGCCCACCAGCGCCTATTCGGCGACCGGCCGGCGGGGATGTGGCCGTCGGAGGGCTCCGTCTCCGAGGAGATGCTGGCCATCGCCCGCGCCGAAGGGATCCGCTGGGTGGCCACCGACGAGGAGATCCTGCACGCCTCCCTGCGCCGGTCCGGACTCCTGCGCGAGGGCGATCCCTTCCTGCCGGAGCGCAAGTACCTGCCGTACCGCTGCGGCGACGCCGCCGATCCGGTCCACATCTTCTTCCGCGACCACCTGCTCTCCGACATGATCGGGTTCACCTACTCGACGTACGACGGCGAGGCGGCGGCCGACGATCTGGTCAGCCGGCTGCTGCTGATCCGGAAGCTGCTGCCCGACGATGCGCGGCGCTTCGCCGTGCCCATCATCCTGGACGGGGAGAACGCCTGGGAGCATTACGCGGACAACGGGGTGCCCTTCCTGCGCGCCCTGTACGAGCGGCTGGAACGGAGCCCGTTTCTCAAGGCGGTGAGCTTCTCCGAGCACCTCGCGCTGGGCGAGGCGGCCCCGGTCCTGCCGAAGGTGCGGGCCGGCTCGTGGATCTTCGGCTCGTTCTCCACCTGGGTTGGCCACCCGGAGAAGAACCGTGGCTGGGACCTGCTGGCGGCCACACGCAAGAAGCTCGCCGAGGTGTCGCTCACGCTTCCCCCGGACGACGCCGTCCGGCGGCGCGATTTCCAGCGCGCGCTGGAGCACGTGATGGTGGCCGAGGGGAGCGACTGGTTCTGGTGGTACGGCGAGGACCACTTCTCGGAGTACGACCGGGAGTTTGACCAGCTCTTCCGGGCCCACCTCGAGAAGGCCTGGCGCCAGCTCGGCCTGCAGCCGCCCGACGAGCTGGCCGCGCCCATCATCCAGAAGGTGAGCCGGTTCAAGGTGCAGCGCCCCTTCGAGCTCCTGACTCCGGTGCTCGACGGGTTCATCACCGACTATTTCGAATGGCTGGCGGCGGGGTACTTCTCCAACCAGTACGCGTTCACGACGATGCAGCAGGTGCACAAGATCTTCAACGGGTTCCATTTCGGATTCGACCATCACAACCTGTACATCCGCCTGGACGTGGAAACCGCCATTCTCAACGACAAGAAATACCCGTTCCGCGTCGAGATCCATTTCCGCAAGCCGGGGGACCTGTTCTACCGCATGGTCAAGGACAACCGCCGGAAGAAGCTCGTCTACGAGCAGGTCACGGTGGACGACAGCGGCGCCGAGGCCGCCCGCCGGCCGTGCGGACTGGCGGGCGTCCGCCAGATCGTGGAACTGGGCGTGCCGCTGGCCGACATCGGGATCCACGAGAACCAGGTGATCGAGTTCGCGCTCAAGATCTTCATCGGCGACAACCTGGCCGAGCGGATGCCCCACCAGGGCTTCCTGGCCCAGAAGATCGCCATCGACGATCTCGAGAAATACTACTGGTTGGTCTAGGGGGCGACGTGCAGCCGGTGCAGCTGGTCCTCGGCGTTCACCTTCACCAGCCGGTGGGCAATTTCGATCACGTGCTGGAAGAGTCCTACCAGCGGGCCTACCGTCCGTTCCTGGAGACCTTCCTCAAGTTCCCCTCGCTCCGGATGGTATGGCACTGCTCGGGCTTCCTGTTCGGGTGGCTGGCGACGCGCCATCCCGACTACCTGGACCAGCTGGCCGGACTCGTGGCGGCGGGCCGCGTGGAGCCGCTGTCGGGGGGCATGTACGAGCCCATCTTCCCGGTCATTCCGCCGGCGGACCGGGCCGAGCAGATCCGCCGGCTGTCGGAGCTGGTGGCGGACCGCTTCGGCCGCGCGCCGCAAGGCGTCTGGCTGGCGGAGCGGGTCTGGGAGCCCGGCATGGTCCAGGACCTGGCCGCGGCGGGCATCCGCTACGTGTCGCTGGACGACTATCACTTCTACGCCGCCGGCCTGACGCCGGAGGAGCTGGACGGCTACTTCACGGTGGAGGAGCTGGACCGCGCCGTCGGCGTGTTCCCCATCAGCGAGACGATGCGCTATCTCATCCCGTGGGCGGAGCTGCCCCGGGTGGAGGAGGCGTTCCGGCTGATGCAGGCCGGCGGGCAGCGGCTCACCGTCATGATGGACGACGCCGAGAAATTCGGCTCCTGGCCCGGGACCTATGACTGGGTGTACGGGCGGCAGTGGCTGGAGCATTTCTTCGGCTGGCTGGAAGCGCATCCGGAGCTGGTGACCACGACCACCTTCGCCGACTTCAGCCGGGACCACGCCCCGCGCGGGCGGGCCGCCCTGCCGGGCGCCTCCTACACCGAGATGGGGCAGTGGGCGCTGCCGGCGGGCCGGGCGCTCCAGTACGAGACCCTGACCCGCCGCCTGGAGCAGGACGGACTGGCCGCGGAGGCGAAGCCGTTCGTGCGCGGCGGGATCTGGCGCAATTTCCTGGTGAAATACCCCGAGAGCAATTACCTGCACAAGCGGATCCTGCACCTGAGCCGCCGGTTCGACACCGGCGCCAAGCGGGCGCTCCCCGCCTACGACCACCTGCTGCAGGCCCAGTGCAACGACGTCTTCTGGCACGGTGTGTTCGGCGGCCTGTACCTGCCCCATCTGCGCCACGCCGCCTACCGCCACCTGCTGGAGGCGCAGCGGGGGCTGGAGCGGCATGAGCAGCCGGACCCGAACCGGCCGCCCGAGATCGTCCGGGCGGACCTGGACCTCGATTTCCGCGACGAGATCCTGGTCAACCACCGCGACTATTTCTGCGTGCTGGCGCCGTCTCACGGCGGCGCCATCCCCGAGCTGTCGTTCAAGCCGGTCGGCGTGAACCTGCTCAACGTGCTCGCCCGCTGGCGCGAGAAGTACCATCTGGCCGCTCCGGCCGGCAAGGTGGTGCGGCTGGCCGGCGAACCGGCGGGCGACACCGGCGCGCCCGGCGACCTGTCGTTCGACGACCACCCGCGCCATTCGTTGCGGGAGACGTTTTACCCCGAGCTGCCGGATCCCGAGGCGCTGCGGACGGGCCGGACCGACGGCGCCGTCCCGTTCTGGGACGGCACGTTCGCCGCCGAGGTGCGGGACGATGGACGCGTCGACCTGCGGCTGGCCCACGAGCGGTTCCCCTACCGCAAGACGCTGGCGGCGTTGGCCGACGCCCCCCGCCTCGAGTTCGACTACGAGTGGTCGCCGGCCGACCCCCGGCCGGGGTGGCTCGGCGTGGAATGGAATCTCGGCATCGCCGGCGGCGACGATCCCGAAAAATGCTGCTTCCC
Source organism: Acidobacteriota bacterium (assembly GCA_029565065.1). Classification (GTDB taxonomy): domain Bacteria; phylum Acidobacteriota; class JAAYUB01; order JAAYUB01; family JAAYUB01; genus JAAYUB01. The sequence goes on from JAKQOW010000040.1 coordinate 4,596, forward strand.
GTCCGCGGACCGGGCCGCCGCCCGCGGCCTGGGCGGGCCGGGTCGCTGGGACGCGGTGGACGGCTGGAGTTTGGAAAACCGCCGCGAGGGCTACGCCGTACACTATCGGTGCTCGGAGCCGGTGACCGTCTGTTACTGGCCGGTGGAGACCGTGTCCCTGGCCATCGACGCCATGGAGAAGACCTACCAGGGGCTCTCCGTCTGCTTCCTGTTCCGGCTCACCGGGCGGCAGCAGCGCTGGCGCCTCACCGTTGAACTCCGGGCCCTGTGACGGGCCGGAGCGGCGTATTTCGATTCGCGACTGCATGCAGGGAGCTCACATGTCGGAACTGCGACACGATCCCATCCAGCAGCGGTGGGTGATCATCTCGGTGGAGCGGGGCAAGCGCCCCGGGGATTTCATCATCCCCCGCGAGGAGGTGGAGCCGCCGGGCGCGTTCTGCCCGTTCTGCCCGGGGAACGAGGACAAGACGCCGCCCGAGATCTACGCCGTCCGCCCGCCGGGTGCCGCGCCCAACTCGCCGGGATGGGAAATCCGGGTGGTGCCCAACAAGTTCCCGGCGCTCATGATCGAGGGCGATCTGGAAAAGAAGGGCGCCGGGGTCTACGACCGCATGCGCGGCATCGGGGCGCACGAGGTGATCATCGAGAGCCCGGACCACGAGTTGAGCATGGCGGACATGTCGGCGGAGTACCTGGCGCGCATCGTGGACATCTACCGGCTGCGCTGGCTCGACCTGAGCCGCGACGAGCGGTTCAAATACATCCTCATTTTCAAGAACCACGGCAGCGCCGCGGGCGCCTCGCTGCGGCACACGCATTCCCAGCTCATCGCCACGCCGGTCACGCCGCGCACCGTCTCGCTGGAGCTGGATTCGGCGCGGGCCCACTACCAGCTCAAGCAGCGCTGCCTGTTCTGCGACATCCTCGACTACGAGCTGGAGCGCCAGGAGCGGATCATCAGCACCAATGACAGCTTCGTCGCCTACACGCCGTACGCCGCGCGGTTCCCGTTCGAGGTGACGATCCTGCCCCGGTTCCACAGCCACAGCTTTGCCCGCATCGACGCGCGCCAGGGCGCCGACCTCGCCTCGATCCTCAAGGACACGCTGCTGCGCATCAAGATCGGGTTGAAGGATCCCCCGTTCAACTTCGTCATCCACACCGTGCCCAATACCACAGCCAGGCCCCGGCGCTCATCCTACTGGGACACGGTGGAGTGGGACTACCATTGGCACATCGAGATCCTCCCCCGCCTGACCAAGATGGCCGGGTTCGAGTGGGGGACGGGCTTCTACATCAATCCGACGCCGCCCGAGGATGCGGCCCGCTTCCTCCGGGAGGTCAACCTGTTGCAGCTGGAACTCATGCAGCGCAACCACAACGGCAATCGTTAGCGAGGAGACACGCCATGGATGTCCTGATGGTATCAGCTGAAGTCGCGCCGCTGTCGAAGGTGGGCGGACTCGCCGACGTGGTGGGCGCGCTGCCGCGGGCGCTGGTGGCCGAGGGCGTCCGGGTGTCCGTCATGACGCCGGCCTACGGCCAGATCGACCGGAGCAAACTGCCGGAGCCGCCGGTCAAGGTGTTCGGCGCCAAGATCGATCTGGGGCCCGGCGGCGTGCATCCCGTGACGGTGTGGCGCACCCGCCTGCCCGGCGCGGATGTCCCGGTGCTGCTCGTGGACAATCCCCACTTCTTCCACCGCGACGGCGTCTACACCGACCCGGCCACCGGTGAGGAGTACGTCGACGGCGCGTACCGGTTCATCGGTTTTGTCCGGACCTGCCTGGCGTATCTGGACCAGGTCCGGCCGGACGTGGACATCATCCACTGCCACGACAGCCACACCGCCACCCTGCCGGCCCTGCTGGCCCTGCGGGAGGCGGACGCCGACCCGCTGACATCCCGGCGGCCGGGCACCCTGCTCACCATCCACAACATCGCCTACCCCGGCCTGTATCCGACCACCGTGTTGCCGGCGCTGGGGATCCCCGAGCGCATGTGCGTTCCCTACGGTCCGTTCGAATACTATGGGCAGGTGAACTTCCTGAAGATCGGCATCCATTTCGCCGACCTGATCAACACGGTGAGCGTGCGTTACGCCCAGGAGATCCAGGAGTCGTCGGAATACGGCGGCGGGCTGGAAGGCGTCCTGCGACAGCGCGCCGCGGACGTCTACGGCGTCCTGAACGGGGTCGATTACGGTGAATGGAATCCCGAGACCGACACCCTGATCCCGCATCGCTTCAGCCTGGACGACCTGGCCGGCAAGCGCGCGAACAAGCAGGCCCTGCTCGAGGCCTACGGGTTCCCGGCAACGGATTTGGACCGCCCGGTGATCGGCATGGTGGGCCGCCTGGTGGACCAGAAGGGGCTGGACCTGGTGATGCCGCTGCTCGACGAGCTTGCCGGAATGGGCCTGTACCTGGTCATCTTGGGGACGGGCCTGCCGCGCTACCACGAGCAGCTGCTCGACGCGCAGCGCCGCCACCCCGGATTCCTGGGCGTCCGGATCGGCTTCGACAATCGGCTGGCGCATCTCATCGAGGCGGGCAGCGACCTGTTCCTGATGCCGTCCCGGTTCGAGCCGTGCGGCCTGAACCAGATGTACAGCCTGCGCTATGGCACGGCGCCCATCGTCCGCGCCACCGGCGGTCTGGCCGACACGGTCACGCCGTTCCAGCCGGACACCGGCCGGGGCACCGGCTTCGTCTTTTCCACATACTCCAGCCAGGCGCTGCTGGAGCAGATTGACCTGGCCACCTACCTCTACCCCGACCGGCGCATCTGGACGCGCCTGATGCGAAACGGCATGCGGCAGGACTTCTCGTGGCAGCGGTCGGCCCGCCAGTATGTGGAACTCTATCAGAAGATCATGGCCCGGCGCGAGCCCCGTCCGGCTTCCGCTTCCTCCCCAGCCAAGCCGCCCTCGGCCTGATCCGGCGGCCGGCGTCGCAACCGGCGCCTGCCGGCCGTTTTCCTCTACCGGTCGGATCCGACCGGCGGGCGGTGCGGCGGTGACCGGATCCGCCGGTCACATCCCGGCACGCGATCGCTCCGGCCCGGCCGGACGCGACCGGTCTCCAGCCCCGCGGCCCACGCGATGACGGGCGGTTTGAAATTACGAAGTTGTCGAAAAAAAACTCCGGATAGGTAAGGGGGGAACTATCCGGAGCGTGTTGCAAAGTATAGGGGGAAGACTCTGAATCTATAATAAGGGCTTTTGATTAAAAATCAAGTCCTTTTATTGGGACGCTTGCAGCGTCAAGTTTTCTGTTGTCTTTACCGCCCATTGTCGTTATTCTAGCGGCATCTGAACACTTTCTGGAAGGACGCGCCATGGGTTTTTTCAAAAAGCTCCTGAAGAAGGCGGATGAAAAACCGCTGTCCATCACCCAGGCGGCCGAAGCGGCCCCGGCCGTCCCTCCGGAGGAGCCGCAGGAGATCGTCCTGGCTGAACCGCCCGCCGGCGAACCACCGGCGCTCCCGGAGCCGGCGACCGCGCCGCCGCCCCAGTCGCAGCGAGCGCAGGTGCTGGCCGACGAACGGCAGCAGGTGCAGGCGGTGTGGCGCGAGATGATGAACGTGCGGCAGCAGGTTCTCGATGACTTCGAGCGCATCCAGAAACTGACCGCCGAATTCGGCGAGAAGGACCGCCAGATCTTCGACGACCTGCGGCAGACCCAGGGCATCCTGGGGCAGGCGTTCGACGTGCTGGCCGGCAAGGACAAGCGCAAAACCCTCGACGAGATCGACGAGTTGCTGGCGTCGGAAATCAACCTGGTGGAATCCGCCTCGCACCCCGCCGACCTCGAGACGCTCCTGGGCCTGATCCGTGAAAAATCGACGGACCTCTCGGACGAGATCCGCGGCTATATCGCCCGCACCCGCCAGATCCTGGTTCAGGTGGAGGGTGTGAAGAAACAGAAGGAGACGCGCCTCGCGGTCCTGGAGAACCAGTTCGAGGAGATCCAGCGGACCCGGGACAAGTCCGCCGACCTGCGCCGGAAGGTGCAGACCGAGAAGGAGATGCTGGAGCGCGAGATCGACTCCGTCAACGCGTCACGGCAGAACCTCGAAGCCCAGATCTCGCTCATGGAAGAGAAGATCCAGGGCGCCATGGAGGCCAAATCGGGCCTGGAGAGCCAGATCCAGGATGTCGAGGAGGAGAGGGCCGCGCTGCGGGAGGCTCTCGCGAGCGTCCGCAAGGAGAAGGAGGAGACGGAGTCCACCGTCGAGAGCCTGCAGGCGTCGCTCCAGAGCATCGAGCAGGAGCGCGGCGGTCTGGACCAGCAGCTCAAGACGGCCCTGCGCCAGAAGGGCCGCCTGGCCGACGACATCGCCATGTCCGAGAAATCCCAGAAGGACTCGCAGGCCCAGATCACCCGGCTGGAGGGTGAAATCGAAGCGGTCCACCACGCCATGGATGCCCTGCGCGCGGAAATCGATGAGGTGGGCAAGGCCCAGGGGGCTTTGGAAACCGAACGGAAAACCCGCGAGGACAGCTCGGTCTCCGATGCCCAGCGGCTCGAAGAACTCGAAGAGGAGCTCCGGTTGCTTCTGGAGGAGCGCGGCCACCTCGAGGAGAAGCTCGATGAGGAAAAGCAGCTCCTCGAAATGGCCAAACAGGAACTGACGGATAAGCAGGCTCATCTCACCGAGGGCGACGAGAACCTGCGGATGATCCAGGAGGGGCTCGCCAGCGTCCAGGAGGAGATCGGCCAGCTCAAGGCGCGCCAGGCAGAGCTGACCGCCCAGCGCGAGGGCCTGGACCGTCAACTCAAGGCGGTGGCGGCGGAACGTTCGCCGGCCAAGGCCGCCGCGGCCATCGAGCAGCAGCTCACCGCGTCCAGCCAGGAGCGGGACACCCTGTTGCAGGAGTTGGAGCAGGCGGTCGAGGAACTGCGGGTGGCCGAGGAGGCAGCTGAACAATCAGCCCAGGAGCAGAAAGCCGCGGCCCGACGGGTGAAGGAGTTGGAAGCCGAGCTCCGCGAGGCGCAGGATCAGAAGGATGCCCTGCGGCAGAGGCTGGAGCAGACACGGAAAGAAATGGCGGAGGCGCAGGCCGCCCGCGAGAATCGCGACAAGGCCGCCGCGGCCGAAAAAACGAAACTGATGGAAGGGCAGCAGCGGCTGACCGCGGCGCGGGATGAAAAATCCGCCATCGAAGAGGAGTTGGGCCGGGTGGAACGCGCCGCTGCGGAAGCACCGCCCGTGCTGCTCACGTCGCGGGACACAGTGTACGAAGTGGTCGAGGAAGGCACCATCGCCCCCGCCGTCGAAGAGAAGGTCGAGGAGCTCGATCCCGCCCAGCGCAAGGCCCAGCGCCTGGCGCGGGTCATCGTGTCCGACATCATCCTGTACAACAAAGAGATTCTCAACACCGCCGCCAACCAGCGGAATTTTTACGAGATCCTGGACAACCAGATCAAGCGGTCTGAAGATTACTTCCGGGAAAAGGTGTCCAGCGAACTCATCGCCCGGCGGGACTTCCTCCGGGAGGAGCTGGAGAAGCTGCGCATCAGCCTGAAGGCCTGAGCGGCGGCTGCTTCCGTCCGTTGCCGGCTATCCGCTCCCGCGATCCCGCGGGAGCGTTCGTTTTTCCGGAGACCGGTCGCGCCGCGCCGGTCGGCAGCGGGAGCGACCGGTATCACCGCGTCTCGTGGAATGCGGTGAGCTGCCGGTTTACGAGGGGATGGCGCTGCCGGGCGATGGCGAGGATTTCCGGATCCGGGGGCGTGGGCAGCTCGGGTACGAGCGCCGCCCAGTTGCGTAACAGACCGCGCCGTCCGGCCCGGACCAGCGCCGTCCGGCCGAATCGCCGCTGGAATTCCCGGCCGCTCATCCGGGTCAGTTCGGCCGGCGCGGGGACGGTCGAGTCTTCGGCGGCGGCGAGCTCCGGCACGGGGGGCAGGCTCGGCCCGCGGTTGAACGGGCACGCCTCCTGGCAGCGGTCGCAACCGAACAGATTGCCGGCCAGCCGCCCGCGAAAGTCGACGGGAATCGTCTCGCGGTGCTCGATGGTGAGGTACGACAGGCAGCGCCGGGCATCCAGCACACCGGGTTCGGACAGGGCGCCGGTGGGGCACGCCTCCAGGCACCGGCGGCAGTCCCCGCAGCCGGCGTTGGCCGGGGGGCTGGGGGGCAGGGGGATGTTTAGGAGCAGGACGCCCAGGCAGAGGTAGGAGCCGTGCCCGGGATGGATCAGGCAGGTGTTCCGGCCGATGAAGCCGAGACCGGCCCGCACGGCCAGCGGCTTTTCCATCAGGGGCGCGGTGTCCACCGCGACGCGGCCGCGGACGGCCGGGTCCTCCCGCTGCAGCTCGCTGAGGAGGGTCTGCAGTCGTCGGCGGACCACGCGGTGGTAATCCTCGCCTCGGGCGAAGCGGGCGATCCGCAGGGGCCCCGGCGGCGGTTCGCCGGCGTAGGGAAAGCCGCCGACCACGATGGAGCGGCACCCGTCGAACCAGCGGGTCGGCTCCCGCCGGACGTCGCCGTCAGCGGTCAGCCAGCCCATGCCGGCATGGCAGCCGGCGGCCACCCATTCCCGCCAGCGCCGGTGCGGCTCGTCCAGCGCGGCGGGCGCGGCGGCGCCCACCAGCGGGACGCCCGCGGCGGCGGCGGCCGCGCGGACGCGCGGCCAGTGTGCGTCGGCTCCGGTCATGGCGGCGTCCCAGCGGCCGCGACGAAGAGGGGCTGGTAGTGCCGCCGGACGGCTTCCTGAAGTGGGCGCAGGCGGCCGGTGAACAGGTGATCGGCGCCGGCGATGGCCACCAGTGCGCGGGCCGGGTTGTCGGGGGGGCACAGCCGGGCGACGTCCGCGACGCTGCCGAAGGAATCGAGGCTGCCCTGGATGAACAGGATGGCTTGGGGACAGTCGGCGATGAAGCCGTAATCATAGGCGGCCAGGGGAGTGCCCACGGACAGCACCCACGGAATGTCGGGCCGGCTCACCGCCACCCGGGCCGACACCCAGGCGCCGAACGAGAAGCCCGCCAGCATCCGCACCCGCGGCGCGGCCGCGTGGTCGAGGAACCGGAGCGCGGCCAGCACGTCGTCGCGCTCGCCGTCGCCGCGGTCGTGGACGCCCTCGCTCGCACCCACGCCGCGGAAGTTGAAGCGGAGCACGGCCGCGCCGGCCTCGAGCAGGCCGTGGGCCAGCCGGACCACCACCTTGTTGCGCATGGTGCCGCCGGGCAGCGGATGGGGATGGGCCAGCACCGCGCCGACGGCGCCGGCGTAGGCCGGCGGCAGCTCCAGCAGGCCTTCGAGAAATCCGGCCGGTGAGGGAATCCGGACGCGCTGCATCGTGGCCCTCCGGTCCCCGGCAGCGGCCCGCGGCGGGGGGCGCCGAACCGCGGACTCACTTCTGCAGGCGGGGTTTGAGTTTTTTCAGCTTGTCCTTGAGCCGGGGGAGCGCGTCCGCCTCCGGCGAGAAGGACAGGGCTTTCTCGTAGCAATCGCGGGCGTCGTGGGTGCGGCCGAGCGCCCGGTAGACGTCGCCGAGGTGCTCCTGGAGCGTGGGGTCGGTGGGCAGCGCCCGGGCCGCCTGCAGCAACAGGTCCAGCGCCTTGCGGTACTCCTTCTGCTTGTAGTGGCCCCAGCCCAGGCTGTCCAGGTAGGCGGGGTTTTTCGGTTCGCGCTTCAGGGCCTGTTGCACGTAACCGATTCCAGCCTTCGCGTCCAGGTCGTTGTCGATGAGCATGTAGCCCAGGTAGTTCAGGGCGGTGGCGTTGTCGGGATCATCCGCGAGCAGGCGCCGGAAGGCGTCGGCGGCCGGACCGAAGCGGCCGGCGCGCTCCAGCACCGCCGCGTGCTGGAACAGCAGCTGGGCGTCACCCGCGTGCCGCGTGAGCGCGGTCTCCAGCGCGTGGAGGGCGTCATCCCAGCGCTGTTCCTCGGCGTGGATGGCGGCGAGGCTCAGGTACAGCGGGATGTCGTCCTCGCGCTCGGCGGTCAACCGGTCCTGGAGCAGCGCCACGCCTTCGTCGATCCGCCCGGCGGAGGCCAGAGTCTGCGCCTTCTCGGCGATGAGCCGGGGATTGTCAGGCAGGACGTCGAGGCCTGTTTGCGCCGCGGCCAGCGAGTCGTCGTAGCGTTTCAGGGCGCGCAGGATCGCGGCGATCTGCGCGTGAGCCAGCGGATCGCGGTCGTCCGGATACTCGCGGCGGATCTGGGTGAACACCTCCAGGGCCTTCTCCGGAAGCCGCTGCTCCAGGTATAGGTAGCCCAAATTCAGCATGAACAGGCGGCGGTTGCGGGCGGCTTCCGGCGGCGTGTCGGCGCCGGCGACCGGTGTGTCGCGGATGAGGGCCTGGAATATGGGGATGGCCGCCGCGGCATCGCCCATCTGGGAATAGGTCAACCCGAGCTGAAAGCGGTAGTCGGGAACGGTCGGCTCGAGGGCGATGGCGTCCTTGAAGCACTGGACCGCCTCGTCGAACCGCAGTTGCTCCCGGTGGATCTGGCCGGAGAACATGAGCACGTCGCTGCTGACCACGCCATTCTCGCGGGATTTGTCCAGCACGGCCAGCGCCTCGGCCGGTTTCCCGCCTTTGAGCAGCAGGCGGGCGTAGTTGAGATAGGCCCGGGAGTCGTCGGGCGCCTGTTCGATGGCCTGTTGGTGGATCTGCGCGGCGTCGTCCAGCCGGCCCATCTTCTCCAGGATGTCCGCCCGCAGCGCGCGGATCTGGATGGAGGGAGGGCGCTGCTGCTCCACCACGCGGAGCGCGGTGAGGGCCTCGTCGTACTTTCCCTGCTCGGCGTAGACCAGGGTCAGAAAATAGGCGCCCTCGGCTGCCGAAGGATTCAGCTCGGTGAAGCGCCGCAGCATCTCCTCCGCTTCGGGCAGGCGGCGCTGGCGGAACAGGATCCGGCCCAGGGCGAACAGGCTGTCCGAATCGTCGGGGGCCGTCTCCAGGACGGCCCGGTACATGTCGATGGTCTGCTGAAGGAGCGTCTGGACGTTCTCATCCGCCGGCTGTCCTTCGCCCAGCATGGACAGGTACATGCCCGCCAGCAGCTTGCGCGCCTGGATGTTGGCGGGATTCTCCCGGACCAGGCGCTCGAGCTCCTCCCGGGCGTCCCGGTATTTCTGCGCCTGCAGCATGAAGCGCGCCCGCTCCACCTGCAGGAACTGGCTGGCGGGGTCGTGGCGCAGCGCCTCGTTCAGGTTTCGCTCCGCCTCGGTGTAGCGTTCGGCCAGCATGTCGTCGCGGGCCAGCATATAGTAGAAATAGGCCTGGACCGTGTCCGCCGGCACCGACGGCCGGTCGGCCGCCGCCGCGGGCGGCGGCGCGGCCGGGGCTTCCTGGGCCCGGAGTCCGCCGCTGCCGCCGGCGCCGGCCGCCAGCACGGCGCCCGCCACGATGCCGAATAGCGTGAGCAATCGCTTCATGGTTCTGTCCGCCTTGTGTGTGAAAACATTGCCTGGGGGAGCGCCGCGCCGCGCCCGTCCGTCACCTGCCGCAGCAGATCGTAAAACAGGTTGACGGGGAAGCCCACCACGTTGAAGTAGCAGCCGGAGATGCTCCGGATGAACAGGGACGCGCGGTCCTGGATGCCGTAGGCGCCCGCCTTGTCCGTCCACTCGTTCCAACCGATGTACGCATCGACGGTCTCGGGCGCCAGGGGTTCGAACGTCACCTCGGACACGGCGTGCCCCGCCGCGGTCCGGCCGGACGCCAGGTCGCGCACGCACACCGCAGTGACCACGCGGTGGGTGCGGCCCGCCAGCGTCCGGATCATCCGGCGGGCGTCCGCCTCGCCGGCGGGCTTGCCGAGGATCTCGCCGTCGATATACACCAGGGTGTCGGCGGCGATGACGATCCCCGCGCCGGCGGGCGGCTCGGCCAGCCGCAGTTTCTCCCGGGCGTGGTGCGCGGCGAGCGCCTCGGGCGACATGGGGCCGGGAGCGGCCGCCTCCTCCTCGTGGCGCGACGGGATGACCGTGACGTCCAGGCCGAGCCTGAGCAGGATGTCCCGGCGCCGGGGAGACGTGGAGGCAAGGAAAAATCGCACGATAAACCACCCTTCCGCCGCAATCGATCCATTATAGACGGTCGGCGGGTAAAAGCAAAGCATCCGCCCCGGAGTGCGGAGGTGGCCGCCAGGTGGGGGGCGGAGTGAACTATCTGTCCGGGTGCAGGATCAAATGTGAGATAATCGGGCCCGACCGAAGGCAGGTGTTGCATGCGGATGTTGCAGGAGATCCTCACACAATGGGCGGCGTCCGGCGACGTGCTGCCGGTATTTTATGCCGGCCTGCTCGGCGGCATCTGGCCGCGGCTGGTGGGGGACCGCCTGGCTCCGCTCAGCCGCCCGGGCGAGCTGGCGGACGGTGTGCTGGTCATACAGGTGAAGAATCGCTACTGGCAGAAGCAACTCGAGACACTGGAAGCGGATATCGTCCGCCGGATTGCGGATTTCATCCCGCCGGGGGTGGTGAAGCGGGTGGTGCTGCGGGTGTCGCCGGATCGGTTTCCCGCCTCCGGCCCGCCGGTACGGCGGCGGCCGGCCGCACCGGCCGGGGCGGTCGATCCGGCGTGGATCGACCGGTGTGCGGCCGCCATCGACAATCCCCGCCTGCGGGAGGCCTTCACCCGGGCGCTCGCCGCGAGCCTGCGGGAGTGAGCGGGGTCGAGATTCGGTTCCGGCGGGCGATGAGGATTTCGGCATGGATTTACGGCCCGTTCGGTGATACAATAAACCCTTTCGATTCGGGCAGTCCGAGGGAGGACAAATGACTCAGTTGGTTCGCAAGGGTGCTCGGGCGGCGGGACTGGTGATGCTGCTGCTTGCCGGAATGGCGTTCGCCCAGAATGACGCGGTCATCATCGATCCCAACGCGGATACCGCACCGGCGGATGTCCGGTCGCTCGGGCTGAGTTTCCGGATCAACGAGTACGACGTCATCGCTCCCTCGATCCTGCTGACGCCGGACGGGCAGTTTGGCTTCGTGAACTACTCGGTTGCCGCCAACCAGGCGCACCAGGGCTACGTGCTCGCCTTCCGCCCGCTGGCCGAAGATCCCGCCCAGCGGATCGTCAAGGCCATCCCGGTGGGCGAACGGCCCGCGCTCATGTTCTTCAATCCGGCCATGACCCAGATCTGGGTGGTCAATCTGGGCAAGTTTTTCAACCTCAACTCCAGCTGTTCCATCTCGGTGATCGACGTCGCCTCGCAGCAGGTGGTGCAGACCATCGAGATGCCGAATTACGTCTTCGGTTTCGGCAGCAACGTGGTGTTTGCAACCGGCGCCCCCCGCGCCTATATCTCCGCCACCCAGAGCGACGAGGTGCTCCAGATCGACACCGCCACGTACACCGTCACCGGCGCGCTGAGGATCACCTCGACCAACCCGTATTACTACACCTCTGTCGGCCCCACCTGGCTGACGCTGAGCCACGACGAAACCTTCCTCTGCAGCGTGAATTCGTTCAGCGAGAACGTGTCGGTGATCGACACCGCCACGTTCACCGAACTCCGCCAGGTGAACTTCCATGACGCGGAATCCATCCTGGATCACATCGCCAATTTCACCTTCCGGAACAACGTGCTGCTGAGCGAGGACGACAGCATCGGGCTTATCGCCTCGGCGGGCCTGAGTTCCGGTTCCGCCTTCCTGTTGAACGACCGGGTGTATCTGTTCGATCCCGCCACCGGCCAGAAGATCAAGGACGATGACGGCAAGGACATCACCCTCTACGTGGAAAACGATCCGGCGGCCATCTTCCTGGATCCGACCGGCGAATTCTTGTGCGTCCAGATCACGTCGCACGATGCGGTGACCTACTCGCAATACAACGGCTTCCCCACCGTGGCCGTTTTCAAGTGGCCGTCTCTCGAGCTGTACAAGGTCCTGCGGTACAAGGCGCTGACCTACAACATGGCCCGGACCACGCAGACGGCCTTCCTCGAGAACGCCGACGGCACCTACGACCTGGTCTTCCCGTCATTCAGCAACTATGTGCCGACCGACGATATCCCCGACAACGAGCCGCTGGTCCGGGCGCCGCTGGCCTTCCGCGCCAGCACCACCGGCCTGCTGCCCCTGGGCGACGGCGGCGAGCGGGAGATTCCGGTGGCCGTGGCGGCGGTGCCCGGCACCGACCGGTTCTGCGTCGCCAGCTTCCTGACCGGGACCATCAGCGTGGTGGGCCAGCCGAGCACGCCGATGTTCTCCAGCGGGTACAGCGTCAACCTCGAGGAGGGGCGGTTCTCCGCCGTCAGCTTCATCAACCTCCTGGACGAGGCGGTGACCTTCGGCCTCCAGTCGTACCAGACCAACAACACGTCCTACTCGGACGATGACAGCGCCGCCGGTCTCCCCTTCTACTGGGTGGACACCGGCGACGTGGCGCACATCATCGATCCCGTGGACTTGACCCTGCAGCCGGGCGAGCAGCTCGTTCAGATGGTCAAGGAGCTGATCCCGGACTATGACAAGGTGGTCAACCAGCACGGCTTCATCAAGGCGGTCAATCCCGAGCTGCCGCTGACCGGACTCATCTACAACGGCACCATCGACGACGACGGCGCCACGATCATCCGGGGCGACTACCTGCGGATCGACCAGCCCATGGCTCAGGACGTCATCTTCCCGTTCTGCTTCAGCAACACCACGGCCGAACTCGCCGACGAGCGGGTCGAGTCGACCATTCACTTCGTCAACCCGTATTACAACCAGATGAAGATCCAGCGCATCCTCTTCAATCCCACCGGCGAGGCGAACAGCAACACCTCCTTCGATCTCGCCTCCGTGGGCGGCATCGACCAGGTCCTCCTCGAGTTTCCGTTCAACGGCTACATGCGGCTGTTCAACCTGGACAACCTGATCACGTACGCGTACCTGACGATGGAGAACACCGATCCGGACAACTCCTTCGTGATGGCGTGCCCGCCGCTCAACCCGGTGCTCCCGTCCGCCTCGCACACGTTCCATGTGCCGTACTACGCGGTGGGCAACGGCTTCGACACGTCCGTCATCCTGATCAGCTCCAACGACCGGGTGGCCGAGGAGGACGAGGAAGAGGAAGACCCGGAGATTCTGCAAACGCACGTCCGGATGGATTTCTACGACTTTGACGGCAACCTGGTGACCACGCGGGAGTACGATTTCGACAACCAGTCGCGGTTCGAGGTGTACCTGTCCGAGGAGGACGCCCTCGACCTCGACCGGTTCGACACCGTCTTCCACACCGGCTCGATCGTCATGACCGTGGACCACGACAACGTCTGCAGCGCGTTCTCGTTCCAGTTGTGGAACCCTCCGGATCCGGACGAGACTGAGACGATTCCGCCTTACTTTCTGTACCGGAACATGGCCGCCGACGCGACTCCCCTGGACAGCGACGCCGTGCTCGACCTGATCTTCCCCTACACCATCACCATCGCCCCGTTCGAGACCTCCTATGTCCTGTACAACCCGGGAGACGAACCGGTGACCGTGGCTCTGGAGATCCTCGACCCCCAGGGCCTGCCGGCGGCCGTGTCCCTGGCCGACATCGTCGTGCCGCCCCTCGGGGCCCGCGTGTTCTTCCTCGGGGATCCGGACATCTTCGGCCCCGCGGGCGGCCTGGACGACTTCGTGGGTTACATGAAGGCCCACAGCACCAACGGTCGGCCCTTCCTGGCCAAGTCGGTCCAGAACTCGCCCGAGATGATCGCCATCATCCCCACGATGTGATGGTCACAGGGATAGCAGAAAACGATCCGGCCGGGCGCAGGCCCGGCCGATTTGTTTGCGTTGTCCGTTGGAGAGGAACTGGAGCCAGCGAAGGGAGTCGAACCCTTGACCTGACGATTACGAATCGCCTGCTCTACCACTGAGCTACGCTGGCCCGCTCAAAGGGCGATATTATAATCAAAAATCGGCGGAATGCAACGCTTTTGCGGCCGGATTCGCCGCGGGGCGCCGGGGCGGGGAAAAGCTTGACGGGATTCCGGATCCCTGTGTATAAAGGGATGCATCGGTCGCGATCGGGAGGGCGGATGCACACACGACGCTGGACGATCGGAATCAGCCGGCTGGCGCTGGCGGCGGCGGTGGCCGCGACCGCCGGGCCGGCGGCCGCCCGGGGCGCGGACATGGCCGCCGCGCCCGTCAACGTGGAGCTGACCCGCGGCGCGCCGGCCGTCGTCCTGGACGAGGAGGTCGCGGTCATCTTCGACGCCGACGGCCGCTTCACCCAGGAGATCCGGCGCCGGGTCCAGATTCTGGACGAGCGCGGCCTCCAGACGTACGCCGCCGACCAACTGGCGTACTACCAGCCGCAGGCCCGGGTGGAGTTCATCGGCGGACGGATCATCCGGTCCACCGGCGAGACCATCCCCCTCGACCGCGACCGCGCGCGCGAAGAGCCGCTGGGCGCGGCCGCCCATGCGTTCGACCAGCCGTACCGCCGGCTGGTGGCCCGCTACCCGGACCTGCAGGTGCAGGACACGCTAGAGACCACGGTGCGGATCGAATCGGCCGCCCAGATCCCCGGGCACTATGCCGACTTTTTCCTCTTCCAGCACGAGAGCCCCATCCTGAACAAACGGCTGGTGATCCGCGGCCCGGCGTCACGCCCGCTGCGCCACGCGGTCCGGGACGGTGAGCTGACGTTCACCCAGGGGCGGGAGGGCGACCGGATCGTCTACACCTGGACGGGCCGCGAGCTGCCCATGATCTTCCGCGAGACTGGTATGCCGGGCCTGCCCGAGGTGGCCTGCCGGGTGGTGGTGAGCACCCTGACCGGCTGGCCGGAGCTGTCGCGAAAGGGCTGGGCGCAGAGTCGGCAAAAATTCGAGCCGGACGAGACGCTGGCCGAAAAGGTTCGTGAGCTGACCGATGGCCTGACGAGCGAGCAGAGCCGGATTCTGGCCCTGGTCCGGTTCGTCGCCGGCGACGTCGGTTATCTGGAGGCGTCGCTGGATGTGGGCGCCTTCCTGGAACCCCATGCCGCCGCCGAGGTGCTCGCCGCCGGCTACGGCGTGGGCCGCGACAAGGCGGTCCTGCTGGCGGCCATGCTGCGCGTGCTGGGCCTGGAAGCCGACGAGGCGCTGATCAACGTGTCGCGCGCGCCCGATCCCGAGATCCCGTCCGTCTACTTCGAGCGGTCGCTGTGCGCCGTGCGCCTGTCCGACGGACGCACGGCGTACCTGGATCCGGCCTTCGGCGCGCACGGCACCCTCGGCGAGACGTACGCCGGCGGCCGGCCGGTGTTACGCCTGACGGCGGACGGGGCCGGCCTCGAGACCGTGCCCCCCGGCCCGGCCTCGCGCAGCCTGGGCCGGCTCGACGCCGACACCCGGGTGGACGCCGACGGCGGCGCGCACACCCGCATCGGCATCCAGGGCGCCGGGTACTACGATTTCATCCTGCGCGGCCTGGGGCGTCGGTTCAGCGGTCCGCAGTTCATCCAGGTGTGGCAGGAGCTGGCCGGTCGGGTGCACGCCGGCGCCCGCGTCCGGGAGTTCCAGGTCAGCGATGCGGCCGACCTGGCCGTGCCGTTCGCGGTGGCGTTCGACGTGGACGCGCCGGGCTACGCGCTGGCCGCCGGGCGCTTCCTGCTGCTGCGCCCGTGCCTCATGACCAACGGCTTCGAGCTCTACTCGCTGGGCCTCCCCCGAATGATGGCGCCGGGGCCGCGGCGCTATCCCATGGACCTGTTCGCGCCGGTCCAGGTCATCCAATCCGAGCGGATCACGCCGCCGCCCGGCTGCACGGTGCTGGCGCTGCCCGATCCGGTGGAGTTCGCGGCGGGTCCGGCGCGCCTGCGGCTGAGCTGCCGGCAGGAGGGGGAGCGCGTGGTGTTCAGCAGCGAGTTCAGCCTGGAGCGCTCCGTGCTCTCACCGGCCGACTACGAACAGCTCCGCGAATTGCTGGACCGCTGGGTGCGGAGCCAGCGCAGCCTGATCATTCTGGAGCGGCAACCGGGAGGTGGGTCATGAAGACCCGGCGGCGGCGGTGGATCTCCGGCTGGGTGCTCGCGGCCGCGCTGGTCGCGGTGCCCGCCGCGACGCCGGCTGCGGCGGAGGAGACGGAGCCGTTCCCCCAACTGGCGTCCGCCCGGGATTTCCCCGATGCCGACGCGGTGGTGCTCCGCGCCCGCAAGACCGTGGCGTGGCACCCCGACGGCCGGCTCACCGAGGACTTCCACACCTTCGTCCACATCCTGCAGGCCCCGGCGGCGGAAAAATACCGCGTTTACCGGATGTTCTGGCGCCCCGCCGACCAGCAGCTCCGGCTCCTCAAGGCGGTCACGTATGAAAACGCCAGCGAGTTCGTGCCCGCCGACGCCGCAGCGACGGGCGACCGCGTGCCCGACGGCATCGCTGATCCCGCCTACAACCAGGTGCTGGAGCGGGTGGTGACGCTGCCCGACGTGGCGCCCGGCCGGCTGCTCGAGGTGCGGATGGAACGGACCACCGCCGCTGCGTCCCGCGGCTTCAGCGGGGTCGAGTTTTTCCAGGCGGATGATCCGCTGCGGGACAAGCGTCTCCACATCGGGCTGCCCGAAGGCGCCGCCCTGAAGTATCGCGCATTCAACGGCGACTTCATCCAGAGCCTCCGCCACAGCGAGCGCGGCCGCGTGCTGCACTCCTTCTTCGTGCGGGACGTGCCGGCCGCGGCGACAGAGCCGTTCGCCCCGCCGCTGGCGGGCTCCGCCGCCCGGCTGGTCTACTCGTCGTACGCCGGCTGGCGCGAGGCGGCGGCGCCGTTCGCCGACGCCTACTGGCGGGCCGTCGCCACGCCCGGTCCGGCGACGGCGGCGCGCACGGCGGCGCTCGTCGCCGGCGCCGCCACGCCCCGGGAGCGGGCGCAGCGGCTCTTCCACTTCGTGACCCGCGAGCTGGCCCTGGTCCCGGTGACCGTGCCCATGGCCGGGCTGCGGCCGGCGGAGCCGGACGCGGCGCTGGCCGCCGGCGCGGGCGACGTCAAGGACAAGGCGGCGCTGCTCGGGGCGATGCTGGCGGCGGCGGGGCTCGAGGCCGTGCCGGTCTTCCTCAACCGCGACCGTCTGCCGCTGGCCGAAGACGTGCCGGCGATGGAGCAGTTCGACACGCTGGTGCTGCGGCTGGAGCTGCCCGACGGCGCCCCGGTCTACCTGGATCCCGCCGGCGGCACCGACACCTTCGGCTGGTGCGCCGCCGCGGCGGACAACCACGGCCTGTTCGTCGGCCGCGACCGGACGGCGTTCGCCGACACCGGCGCGGCCGCCGGCCCGGCCAACGCGGCCGACAACCGGATGACCATCCGGCTGGACGCCGACGGCGGGGCGGCGATCGAGGTCGTGGCGGCGCTCAACGGCCTCTTCGCCGCCCGGGCCCGCGAACTCCTGGGGCGGCTGCCCCCGGCGGAGCGCGAGGCGGCCTTTCGCGAGCTGGCCTCCCGCTGGGCCGCCGGCGCCGTGCCGCGCGGCGGCGACGCCACGGGGCTCGAAGCGTCCGACCGCGGCGTAGAGCTCCGGCAGGCGGTGGCCCGCGGCGACCTGACCGTGCGGCAGGGCGACGTCGTCGTGCTGGACACGCCGTCGCTCCCGCTGCCGTTCGCCGAGGTCAGCTTCTGGCTCGGCGAACCGGAACGCCGCACGCCGCTCGACCTGGGCGAGCCGGCCGTCAGCCGCACGGTGACGGAGATCCAGCTGCCGCCGGGGAGCGAGGTGCTCCATCTGCCGGCCGAGACCGCCCGCACGACGCCCGCCTGGTCGGCCCGGCGGACCTTCCGCCTGGACGCGGCGCGGGGCGTGATCCGCGTGGAGGAGGAGGTCGCGGTGACCCGGCGGACGCTGCCGCCGGCCGACTACACCGAGACCCGCCGGTTCTTCGAGGCGTTCACCGCGCGCGCGGCGGGGCTGATCCTGTACCGCCTGCCGGCCGCCGGGGCGCCGGCGCCGCGGAGCGGCCGATGAAGATCCAGGTGGCCCAGAGCGCCGGCTTCTGCTTCGGGGTGCGCCGCGCCATCGACATCGCCCTGCAGGCCGCCCGCACCGAGCAGGACGTCTACATGCTGGGCGAGATCGTCCACAACGAATCCGTCGTGGACCAGATCCAACGGGCCGGCATCCGGGTGGTGGACCGCATCGACGACATCCCCGCCGGCGTGCTCCTGTTCCGCGCCCACGGCTCCACCCCGGAGACGTACGCCGAGGCCGAGGCGCGCGGCCTCAAGATCGTGGACGCCACCTGCCCCATGGTGCTGGAGATCCACCGGATCGTGCGCAACCTCCACGCCGAGGGGTACCAGATCGTGATCATCGGCGACCACAACCACGACGAGGTGCGGGGCATCGCCGGGCAGGCGCCCGGCGCCCGCGTGGTGGCCGCGCCGGCCGATCTCGAGGGCTGGGACCGGCGCTACCCCAAGCTGGGCGTGGTGGTGCAGTCCACCCAGAGCCTGGGCAACGTGCAGCAGATCCTGCCGCAGCTCGTCCGCTTCAGCCGGGAGATCCGCTTCATCAACACCATCTGCAAGCCCACCACCGACCACCAGAGCGAGATCTGCCAGATGCCGCGCCACAACGACATCATGATCATCGTCGGATCGTACACCAGCGCGAACACCCGCCGGCTCACCGAGCTGAGCCAGAGCATCAACCCGCGGACCTACCAGGTCCAGACCGCGGCGGACGTGCGCGCCGAGTGGTTCGAGGGTGTCGAGACGGTGGGCATCTCCGCCGGCGCCTCGACGCCGGACGTGCTCATCCGCGAGGTGGTGGACGCCATCCGCCGGATCGACCCCGGCGCCGAGGTGGACGGCCTCGGCGACGAATGAGCGAGACCGGCCGGCGCCGCCGGCCGGCCCGACGGCGGGCCTGAGAACCTGAGGAGGCGCGGGACAGCGTGGACGTGATTCTGGCGGGCCTGAACGTGGACGCGGAACTCCTCCGCGAGTTCCCGGAGCTCCTGGAGCGGGCCCGGCAGGCTCTGGCGCCGGATGCGGCGGCCGCCGACCGGGCCGCCCTGGCCGCCGAGCTGGCCGCGCTCGCCGAACGCCGGAACCTGACGCCCGAGACGCTGTCGGCCGCCTACGCCCGCATCAGCCGCGACCCGCGCCCGGCGCCGGAACTGCGCGCCGCGGCCCGGGCCGAGGTGGACCGGGCGCGCCGGTCCAACGAGACCATCATCTTCGGCCTGGGGCACGCCTCGGTGGCCGAGCACGCCGTGTTCAACCTGGACGTCCTGGGCACCAGCCGCCTGGCCGCCGAGTTCGTGGAGCGCTTCCGCCTCTGCTCCTACACCGAAAAGTCGCAGCGCTACATCACCCTCACCGGTGACTACGTCACGCCGGTGGAAGTGCTGGGCACGCCGCTGGAGGCGGAGTTCCACGCGCTGGTCGCCCGCCAGGTGGCGTTCTACCACCGCTGCTACGGCAAGCTCGCGGAATACTTCCCGACGCGGCACCCGGAGCTGGCCGGGGCGAAGGACGGCCGGCGCACCCTCGACGGCTGGGCCAAGGAGGACGCCCGCTACGGCCTGAGCCTGGCCACGGAAACCCAGCTCGGCCTCACCGCCAACGCCCGCAACCTGGAGCGGATCATCCAGGCGGCGGCCGCGCACCCGCTGGGCGAGGTGCGGGAGTACGGCGACCGCCTCCGCCGCGCCGTGGGCGGCATCGCCCCGTCGCTCATCAAGTACACCGAACCGGCGGCGCACCACCGCCTGGACCTGCCGCTGACCCGGGAGCGCCTGCGCGCCGCCGCCGCGGAGGAAGCGCCGGAGCCGGCCGGCGCGGCGGCCGGCTGCCGCGTCGTGGACGACACGGGCCTGGACGAGACGCCGGTCTGGGCGGCGCTGATGCACGAGGCGGGCGGGCGGTCGGCGGCGGCGAGCCGGCGCTGGGCTGAGACGACGGGTGCGGCGGAGAAGCGCGCCCTGCTGGCGGGACTCGTGGAACACCTGCCGCCGTGGCAGTCGCTGCCGCGGGCGTTCGAACTGGCCGCGGCCACGTTCGAGTGCGTGGTGAGCGCCTCGTGCTTCGCCCAGCTCAAGCGCCACCGGATGGGCACGCTGATCCCGCAGGACTACGACCCGCGGCTCGGCGTCACCGTGCCGGCATCGGTGGCGGCGGTGGACGAGGCGGCGGCGCTGCGGGAACTGGCGGACGCGAGCGCCGTGACGGCCGGCCGCATCGGCGCCCTGGCGCCGCCGGCGGCCGCCTACGCCCTGACCAACGCGCACCGGCGCCGGGTGCTGTTCCGGGTCAGCGTGCGCGAGCTGGCGCACTTCGCGCGGCTCCGCCTGGACGAGCACGCCCAGTGGGACATCCGCGAGCTGGCGGGGGCGATGATGGCCGCGGTCCGGCCGCGCCTGCCGCTGTTCGGGGAGCTCCTCTGCGCCAAGACCGACCTGGCCGCCGCCTGCCGCCGCCTGGCCGATCCCGCCGCGGAGTGATTCACCCGCATCCCCGGCATTCACAGAATCTTTGCGACTTCGCGTTTCGGCGAGAGAAAAAAAACCGCCGGCAGAGATGCCGGCGGCTTGGGTATTGGTAGCGCTACGGGGATTCGAACCCCGGTTACCGCCGTGAGAGGGCGGCGTCCTAACCCCTAGACGATAGCGCCGAAAGATCGCGACAATCTCCCGCGGCGCGGGAAGGCCATATTGTATTCAAGCGGCCGGGAAAGTCAATCCAAAATTCGGGCGGCAGGAAAACGGGCAATGTCCACCGGCGGGCACCCCTGAGGTACCGCGAGCGGGAGCGAGCGGCGGGATGAGCTCCCGGCTGCGAGCAACCGGCTGGTGACGCGATTCCATCAGGGATAACGTCTCTCGCTCGGAACATTTTAAAGTCAAACGTTATATAGATTGAATCCACTGGAGGTTTTCCTCAATGAAAACGTTCGGCCTGCAATCATGCTTTCTGACTTTTCGCACTCGTGGCACCTGGCTCCACGGCGATCCTCGGGGCTCTCAGGACCGCTTCCGTAACGAATACGGCACACCTCGCATCAGCCATACCCCTGCTTGGCAGGATGAAGAAGCCTGCCGGCTGAGGCATCCACCCGTCACCCTTGATACCGCCATGCGTCGGATTGTGCACGACGCTATAGTGGACAAATGCGATTGGCGAGGCTGGCCGCTTCATGCGCTGCGCATCCGCACCGAGCATGTCCACGCCGTTCTGTCCTGCTCGATATCGCCGGACGATGCGATGAACCAGCTCAAGTCGTGGTGTACCCGAAAACTGCGTGAAGCCGGACTCATCTCAGCCGATCTGAAACCATGGTCGCGCCACGGGTCAACGGTGTACTTGTACCGCCAGAGCCAGTTTGACGCTGCATGCCGGTACGTCCGGGACGAACAGGGTGAGGATCTGGACAACTGGGTGGATGTCGAAGCCCGCTACGGTAACGAGCAGGAGAGATAACGTTTCCGAGCGTTCATCTCCGACGCATCGTTGTGTAGTCTGGCTACATTGACGGAGTGGAATCGCAGCCGGGGTGATGCGTGGCGATGGGCCCATCGCGCCGCTCGCTCCCGCTCGCGGTACCTGGAATCCGGATCCCAGCACCCAGGGTCCAGCACCCAGGTCCCAGATCCGATCACGCGCACGATTACGAATTACGATTACGATGACGATTACGAATTACGAGCACGAAATCCGATGTCCGAAGTCGGTGACGGGTTCCTATCAATCAGCCATCGCGCCACGATCCCGGCCCGCCAGGGCCGGACCGGATTAGCCAGGGGCGCAGCCCCTGGTGGGCGGTGGTTTGTCGCGTGGTCGCCCCAGCGGGGCGACAGGCAGGTGGCGTGAATCGTGGTGGGCGCCGATCGATCGAGCTCTCGTTGAAGCGCCGGGTTTTCCGAACGCCCCGATGTCGCCCCGGTGGGGCTCGGGGTGAGGAAGACAGGCGCCTGCGTCGACGGGCCTCGCACCAGGGGCTGCGCCCCTGGCTAATGCGGTCCGGCCCTGCGGGCCGGGTGCGTGCCGAACGCTCAGCGATCAACCATCAACGATCAATTGTTGAGAACCTGCGAACATTCAA
>JAKQOW010000049.1 GCA_029565065.1 Acidobacteriota bacterium
GTGAACATGCCCGAGGCCACCCAGGCCAATTTCATGATGGTCGTGCGGGGCCTGCCGCTGGGCGATCCGGCGGAGCCGGCGGCGGAGGTGCTGAACACCATCTTCGGCGGCCGCTTCACCTCCTGGCTCAACACCGAGCTGCGGATCAAGCGCGGCCTGACCTACGGCGCCCACAGCGATTTCGAATCCTGGCGCGGCGCCGGCATGTTCGAGCTCAACTCCTACACCCGCAGCGAAGCGATCGGCGAGATGCTGGACATCTCCCGGGAGCTGCTCCACAAGGCGCGGCGGCAGGGGTTCGCCGCGGATGAGGTGGCCAGCGCCCGCACGTACATCCTGGGCCAGTTCCCGCCCCGGTTCGAAGGGGGCGCCGCCAAGGCCGAAGCGTACGTGCGGCTGGCAGCCGGCGGATTGGGCTTCGACCACTACGCCCGGCTCCTGGATGCGGTCGGCACCGTGTCACCGGACACCGTGAACGCCGCCGCCAAACAGCATCTCCCGGGCGACGCCTACGTCCTCGTGGTCCTGGGCAAGGCCGAGACGATCCGGACGCAGCTGGAAAAATACGGCGCCTTCCGCGTGATCGACATCAGCGCGCCGGGATTCAATTAGACAGGGAAACGGTGAGTCGGTGAGTCGGGAAACGGGAAACGTCAGACGGAAAACGTCAGACGAACGGGAAGAAGCGAACCGCAAACCCCGAACCGCGAAACCCGAATTCCGCTGTCCAAAATCCGATGTCCGCGTTACAAGAACGAGCCTCGAGTCTCGAGTCTCGAGTCCCGAACCCCGAGTCCCGAGCCCCGATTACGATCACGATTACGAATTACGATTACGAATTACGATTACGAATTACGATTACGAATCAAGATCAACCATCAACCATCAACCATCAACCATCAACTCCCCATGGCAGATGATCGAGGTCGACGTTCCCGCCTGAGAGGATGATGCCCACCCGCCGGTCCCGGAACACCTCGGGGTGCTCCAGGACGGCCGCCAGCGGCACCGCGGCGGAAGGCTCCACGACGATCTTCATGCGCTCCCAGACCAGGCGCATGGCCCGGATGATGCCGTCTTCGCTGACGGTGAGGATTCGCTCCACCAGCCGGCGGATGATGGGAAAGGTCCGGTCGCCGAGCGAGGTGCGCAGACCGTCGGCCACGGTGACCGGGTCGAGGGAGGGGAGGATCCGGCCCGCCTGGAGCGACCGGCAGGCGTCGTCGGCGGCCGCCGGCTCGCCGGCCAGCACCCGGATGCCGGGCGCGGCGCCGCTCGCGGCGATGGCCGTGCCGCTGAGCAGTCCGCCGCCGCCCACCGGGGTGATGACGATGTCGAGCGCGGGCGCGTCGGCCAGCAGCTCCAGCGCCGCGGTGCCCTGACCGGTGATGACGCGCGGGTCGTTGTACGGGTGGATGAAAACGGCGCCGGTGGCCGCGGTCACTTCGGCCAGGGCCGACTCGCGCGCCGCCAGGGTGGGCTCGCAAAAGACGATCCGGCCGCCGTAGCCGGCCACGGCCGCCTGTTTCACCGCCGGCGCCGTGCGGGGCATGACGATGTGCGCCGTCGCGCCCCGCAGCCGGGCGGCCAGGGCCAGGGCGGCGGCGTGGTTGCCCGACGAGTGGGTGGCCACGCCTCGGCGGAGCTCTTCTTGGGACAGGGAGAAGACGGCGTTGCACGCGCCGCGGAACTTGAAGGCGCCCACCTTCTGCAGGTTCTCGCACTTGAAGTGGAGCCGGGCGCCGGCCAGCGCGTCGAGGCCGGCGCACGTGAGCACGGGGGTGCGGTGGGCGTACGGGCGGATCCGCTCGGCGGCGGCCCGCACGTCCGCGAGCTGCGGGGTTAATTCCGCCGGGGCGACGGTGGACGTGTCGGCAGGTCGATCATTCATGGGCGCGCTCCTCGGTCGGACTGGCGGCAGCATTGTAACCCATTTTGCGCGACCTTCGGTCAGCCATGTCCGGCGCGAGCCGGTAATGGCAAGATGGGTGGAACCCGTTCTGCGCTGATCCGTATACTCTGCCAGTCTCACCAATGGAGGAGCGGACATGATGGACCGTCGCGAATTGTGCCTCAGGGCGGCCGGCGCCGGACTGGCGGCCGGATGCCTGGGAGTTGGCGGCGCGGGCGCCTGCCTGGCTCAGACGGCCGCGGGCGAGCCGCCGAAAACCCCGTGCGAGAAGCGGCTGGAATGGACCGAGAACTGGACCCGCCGGTTCTTCGAGACGCTGGACGGACAGGTGGACGAGGCGACGCGCCGCCGACTCATGACCGCCAACGGCCGGGCCTGCTACCAGGAGTCGCACGCGGGCCGGGAGGTCAAGCCGATGCCAGTGGACGAACTCGTGGCCAAACTCCAGACCTGGGCCGGGCCGGACGGCTGCCGGCGGGACGGAGACACGGTCGTTTTCACCTACAAGGCGGGTCCGGACGGGGGCTGCCTCTGCCCGCTGGTGGAGAAGGGGCCGGCGAAACTCTCGCCCACCTTCTGCCTCTGCTCGGTGGGGTACGTGACCCAACTGTTCGAAACCGGCCTCGGCCGGCCGGTCCGCGTGGCGTTGCTGGAGTCGCTCCGTACCGGCGGCAAGGCCTGCCGCTTCAAGGTCGACTTGGCCTGAGGCGAAGGACGCCGGACTGGCGGCCGGAGACGCCGCCGCCGGCAGCGTTCGGCTGGTCCCGAAACGGTGCCGCCCGATACCATTCTTCCCTTGGCGAACGCCCCGCGGGTGTGATGAAATGTCCTGCCTAAGCCAGGGCAGGAAGGATCCATGAACGCAACCCCCGAAGTGCTCGTCACCGTCACCCGCAGCGGCCGTGTGGAATGCCGCCACCGCGGCAGCGTCGCCGTCGTGGACGGCGGCGGCCGCCTCATCCGCCGGGCCGGCGACCCGGACACGGTCACCTACATGCGCTCGGCTGCCAAGCCGATTCAGGCCCTGGCGGTGGTGGCCAGCGGCGCCGCCGACCGCTTCGCCTTCACCGACGAGGAGCTGGCGGTCATGTGCGCCTCCCACTACGGCGAACCGGACCACCGGCGGACGGTGGCGTCGATTCTGGACAAGATCGAACTGGGACCGTCGGCGCTGCACTGCGGCGCCCCGCCGTCGATCCGGGCCGAGATCGCCCTGGCGCAGGCCCGGGCGGGGGAAGCGCGCACGCCGCTGGTGAGCGACTGCTCGGGCAAACACGCCGGCATCCTGGCGGTGTGCGTCCACCGGGGCTTTCCAGTGGACGGCTACCACCGGCCCGACCATCCGGTCCAGCGCATGATCCGCGGCATCCTGGCCGCGGTGAGCGGCGAGCCGGAGGCGTCGATCGGCGTGGGCGTGGACGGCTGCTCGGTGCCGGTGTTCGCCCTGCCGCTGCGACAGATGGCGCGGGCCTACGCGCGGCTGGCCGAGCCGTCCGGCCTGCCGCCGGAACTGGCCGCCGCGGCCCGGCGGATCGCCGGCGCCATGACCGCCCATCCGTTCATGCTGGCCGGCACCGGCGGTTTCTGCACCGCCCTGGCCGCCGCCGGAGGCGGCCGCTGGGTGAACAAGCTCGGCGCCGAGGGGGTCTACTGCATCGGGGTGAGAAAGCCGAACCTGGGCATCGCCCTCAAGATCGAGGACGGCACGCTCCGGGCGGTGCCGCCGGCGGCGATGCGCGCGCTGGTGCTGCTGGGCGTGCTCACGCCGGACGACGCCGCGGCCCTGGCCGAGTTCGCGGCGGCGCCCAACCGCAACGATCTGGGCGAGATCATCGGCGAGCTGCAGGGGGTGTTTGAGTTGTCAACGGTCAATGAATAGTCGGAATGACTATCTCGCCGGAGGCGACGCTGAGTCGATACCTCTTGGTTCTTAAGTCCCACGCCTAATCTTCGGACAATCACGCCAAACACCAAGTCCCGGTGACTCAGATATTCTCGATATTCTGTTTATTACAGGCAGGATGTTCACAGCGTCATCGGCCGGGTCGCCCACCCCATCATCGCTCGGCACTATCCACACGCTTGGGATGCCATTAGCAAGGCGCAGTCCCGCGAATGTGGGACCGCACCTGGAAACAGGAACAGCTCAAGCCCCCGGCCCGCCGGGCGGGTCGAACATTGGTAGCCCCGGGAGCGAGCCCGGGGTTCGTGTCGCCGACCATCGCCAAGGCGCAACCCGCAAAGCGGGTCGAACGTGGTTCAGCCCACGAGGGCAATTGTGGAGAGCCACGGATAGGTGGCCATGAGGCAGCGGAACTGCCCAGGCGATCTTCACGCCCCCGGCACATTCGACCCGCTTCGCGGGTCGCTCCGGCTCAAGACGTGGCCGAACAGACCCCGGGTTTCACCCGGGGCTACCCATATTCGACCCGCGTGCCGCGGGTCGCCGGAGGGATACCGGCGGGGCGTAGATACACGGGCGCATCCAGTGTGAGGTGATGCCTGCTGGCACGCTCCGCCACCCGAACGATCGCAGGATTCCAGCTCCGCGGAATTGGGCTCTAGATCACGATCATGATTATGATCACGAGTACGATCACAATCGCGAGCACGAGGCTGAGACACGAGCCTGTCGGCACGCCGTGCACGTCGCGGTAGCACTCGTCGTCGTGGAGTTGTTCCCAGTGCCGGCGCGCCTCTTCGAGGTCGTCCTCCGAAGCGGGTTGCGTCGGATCAGGCAATTGTTCATCAGCCATTGTATGCGTCCCCCCTTGTGGCGATCCCCGGCGTCAGCGAGTCCGCCGGGTGGCTGCCGCCGGTCATGGTGATGAATTTGTTTGCCCGCGTGGTGATTGATGTCGCGCGGGGGAAGAAGTATTACCACGACACCCTTGCGACGATGGCTCCCATCCAGCATGTGTGTGACTGATGACAGTGTCCGATGATCAGTGGTCAGAAATACAGTGCGCGCCCGGCGATGCTCACGCCCGCCGGCCCAGTGCTTCGGCCAGCCGCCGCCCGAGCGCCAGCGCCGCCTCCTGCTCGCTGGCCTTGGCCAGCGAGCCGTCGGGATTGAAGGCCTTGTGGGCGAAGGGAACGACCAGCTGGTCCGGGAGCACCAGCACGGCCAGATGGTTGAGAAACAGCCGGAGCAGCATCAGGCTGCGGATGCCGCCGAAGCCGCCCGGCGAGGCGGCCATGATGACCGCCACCTTGCCCTTGAACGCCATCAACCCCGGCTCGTCGTCGCTCTCGGTGCGGGAGGCCCAGTCCAGGGTGTTCTTGAGCAGCGGCGTGAAGGCGCTGTTGTACTCGGGCGACGCGATGAGGAAGCCGTCGTGGGCGGCGAGCAGCCGCTTGAAGGCGCGGGCGTGCTCCGGCATGCCGTCGCGATCTTCCAGATCCTGGTTGAAGAACGGCATGGGGTAGTCCGCCAGGTTGACGAGGGTGACCTCGGCGCCGGCGGCGCGGGCGCCGGCGGCGGCGATGCCGACCAGCCGCTGGTTGAACGACTCGGTCCGGGCGCTTCCCGAGAAGGCAAGGATTCTGGGCATGGCGGTGTCCTCCGGTTGGATTCACTCTATTGTATCGCGAAAATCCGGTGCCTGTCGCCATGTCCTATTTCGCATCAACATTTTGCAGGCGGCGCGGTGTCGGTGCTTGCGCCCGGCGGAACGGCGCGGTACCATTAGCGTTTTGTGACGCGCCCCGGTGGCGCCGTCGTCTCATTCGAACACTTGGATGCCGTATGGCAGGGCACTCAGACAACGTTTCGCACCACCAACTGGCCGGCTGGATGCGGGGAGCCGCATCTGCGGTGGTGGTCGTCGTTCCGCTCATGGTCATTCCCGGCCTGGCGACGCCGTTCTCGACACCCAAAACCATCGTGCTCGCGGCCTGGGTGGCGCTCGGCCTGGCAGCGCTCGTTTGGGCGCGGGTCAACCCGCTGGCGCGGCTGGACCCGGTCCTGTTCGCCCTCCTGGCCGGTTGGCTGGGGGTCGTCGGCCTGTCGGCCCTGACGGGCGCCGCGGCGTCGCCGGCGGCGCTTCTGGCGGCCGTGCTCCCGGCGGCGGCGTTCATCGTGCTGCTGGGATTGCGCCCGGAGCCGGACGGGCTGATGCGCGCCGCGGCCGCCGCCGGACTGGCGGTGGCCCTCATCGCCGTGCTGCAGTGGGCCGGGGCCGACCCCTTCCGCCTGTTCGGGTGGACGGGGCCGGCGGGCGGTTCGGACCGGCTGCGGGTGTTCGCCACCCTGGGCAATCCCAACTTCGTCGCCGCGTTTCTCACCGCAGCCCTGCCCGCCGTGTGGGCGGCGGCGCGGACGCTGGCGCCACCGTGGCGCCTGGCTCTCGTCCTGCCGGGTGCCGCCCTGGTGACCGGCGGCATCCTCGCCACCGGATCCCGTGCTCCGGTCGCGGCCGTGCTGGCCTGGGCGGGCTGGGCCCTGCTCCGCGGCGCGGCGCGCCGGCCGCGGCTGGCGCTGGGGCTGGCGCTGGGGCTGGCGGCGGCGGGCGCGCTCGTCGTGGCGCTTTCGACGGCCCGGCCTTTGGACGAGACCGTACGGGGCCGCGTCCACATCTGGCGTACCGCGCTGTCCCACGCGACGGAAGCGCCGTGGCTCGGCTTCGGTCCGGGCGGATTCGAGCTCTTCTTCCCGCGCTGGGAAACCGACCGGCTGGCCGCCGCCGAAACCGACCGGCGGTTCGCCGGACTGGCGGCCCACGCGCACAACGACTACGTGGAGGCGCTGGTGGACCACGGCGTCATCGGACTGGTGCTGTTCGTGGCGTTCCCGGCGGTGATGCTGTGGCGATTCGCGGCCGCCCGCAAGACCGAACCGGCAGCGGCCGCCGAGGGGGCGGCCGCCGGGGCGGTGGGCGTCCTGGCCGTGGCCTTCGCGGATTTCCCATTTCACCGGCCGACTGAAACGTTTTTCTACTGGCTCTATCTAAGCATGGTATGCGACGCGATCTTATCTTTTCCGACGGCGCCGTCGAAACCGCAGGCGGTTTCCCGGCAGGCCGTTCCGGAAGCCAATACAGGAGGACCCGTATGAGTGGTAGTTTGATTCGCAAGGTGGCCGTGGCCCTGGTGGGCCTGGCTCTGGTGCTCGGTTTTGCCCGGGGGGCGCTGACGAAGTTTCAGCAGCAGCGCCAAGCGATCATCGCCAAGGCTGAGGCGGAGCGGAACCGGCTGGGGATCAACGACCGGAAGACGCTGTACGCCAAGTATCCGACGCCGGAGATCGGATTGGTGACCGCGGCCTGCCTGGCGCCGGGCGAGACCGGAGAAGTGATTCTCAAGGGCCAGTTCCCGCCCGGCACCAAGGTTCTGTTCGATTCGGACCGGATCGAGGTGCTTCGGGAGAACATTACGCCCACCGAGTACCGCGCCACGGTCAAGGTGCCGCCGGACATCACGCCGATGTCGGTCCGCATCGAGGTCATCACCCCGGTCAGCGCCGCCTACGCCAATCGGAACAACGTCGTCGTGATCACCGGCAAGTACGAGTGGCTGCTCAAGGCCGCCAACGGCTGGCGGATCCGGGCCTTCCTGCTGGAGGACAACCGGTGCCAGGTGGAGAGCGGCAAGATGAAGTACACCGTGGAGTTCTACCGCGGCGCGGAGACCAAGCCGTTCGAGACCCGCACTGCGACGCTGCGCTACGATCAGTACAGCACCACGACGCCGTACAATTTCGACATCGAAGAGGAGTATGCCGGGGGCAACGCCCAGAAAGAGATGGAGGAGATCGCCCGCAAGTTCCAGTCGGGCAACCTGTCCGATGCGGAGATGACGAAGCTGATGGCTCGCATGGAACAAATCCAACAGGAACTGCAGGCGGAGTACGCGAAAATGGCCTCGCCTGATTACGCCCGTCAGCAGGAGCAGAAGAAGCAGCAGTTCGGCTGCGAGGACATGTACCTGAAAGTCACGGGCACGCAGGTCGACGGCTACCTGCGATGCAGTGAGAAGGTGGGCACCGAGATCGCGCTCACGGGCACCATCAAGTACATGGGCCGCTAGGAGACCCACGGGCAGTCAGTCAAACGATTCGAATTTGAGTATTGAAAACCGGCCGGGCGTCCCTCCAGGCGCCCGGCTGGTGTTTTTTCATCGTCGGGTAACAGTCAGTGGGGCTATCGGTGAATGGGTGAATCGGTGAATAGGTGAAGGGGAAAGGCAGGACATTGGTGTTGGGAACTGGGATCCATAACCTAGGGCCAAGGTCCCAGAACCCAGGTCCCAGGTCCGATATCCGATGTCCGATGTCCGTCAGTTGGGAACGAGCCTCGAGCCTCGAGCCTCGAGCCTCGATTACGATTCCGATCACGATCACGATTACGATGACGATGACGATTACGATTACGAACTACAGCCTGAACATATAGGAAAATTTCACGAAGAAGATCCGGGAGTCGTTGATGAACTCGTCGCTGGTGCGGATCAGCTCCCGGCTGCCATGCGATTCGACCAGGTTCAGGTTGGCGTGGTCGGAGTTGTAGCCCACATAGAGCGCCGTGTTCGGGTGCCACATGTAGGTGAAGAGGAAATCGATGTTGAACCGCTTGGTCTTTTCCAGCGACGAGAGCGTCGTGGAGGGCAGGGTGGTGTCGTACTGGCCGATGAGCCGCAGGGACATCTCCGGCGTGAACTGCAGGTTCCACTTGGAGCGGAAGATGTGGTTGTTGTAGATGGCGGCCGGCGAGGCGCGGTCGGTGAGGCGGGAGAAGAGGTAGGTGTTGTCAACCCGCAGCCACGTGTTGGGCTGAAGGGTGACGTTCAATTCGCTGCCGATCCGGTTCGCCACCTCGGGCTCGGCGCCTTCGGCCGGGACGTAATTGATGCCGGTGCCCCAGTTGAGATCGGTTTCGACGCCAAGCCAGGACCACAGGTTGGTGCCGAAGGATACATAGGTCCGGCCGTACCCGTAGTCCCGGTCGGTTTCCAGGCTGTCAAATTCGTCGGGACGCAGGCAGGAGCGGAGGAACATGTGTCCGAGGCCGATCCGGGTGTTGCCCGCAAGCTCCCACTCCAGTTCGGGGATGATCTCCCAGTCCAGGCGGGTGCCGTCGTGGGACCAGGTGCAGGAAGCCCAGACATCCGGGCCCCAGGCGATGAGCACCGGCCCTTCGGGCCGGAAGCTGTACTCGACACTCTGGCCGATCTCGCGGATATCGCTGCGGGGATTGTAGCCCACCTGGGTGTCATAACCGGCGCTGCGGTCCTCGTACCGGAGTACGTAGTCGAACGACCGGCCCTCCCGTTCGAGCTCCACCTGGTACGCGGGGCCGGCTTTGGTGGAGCCGTCGGGACGCTCGGTGGCGCTGGCCACGCCCTGCAGGTCCAGCGCCCAGTTGTCGTTGAGTTTGAAATGGGCGTCGAGTCCGCCCACCCGGTTGAATCCGCCGTTGAATGTGCGCTGGGTGAAGATGAAACCCACCGATGACTGGTGGAAGATGTCCCGCCGCACCCGGATGATGCCGAACTGCGCCCGCTTGCCGAACTCCGGATCATCCGGATCCGCCATCTCGCCGGGCGCCTCGTCGTCGGCCCACAGGGCGCCCACCGCCCAGGGGCCCGCCTTGCCGGTGAAACGGATGCCGAACTGGGGATCGATGATCCGGCGGGTGAACACCAGGTCGACGGGCGTGTTGAAGTAATCGGCGTTTTCGAGGAAGAACGGACGCTTCTCCGGGAAATACACCTCGAAGCGGCTGTTGACGGTGACCTGGGGGCTGTCCGATTCCACCTGGCTGAAGTCAGGGTTGACGGCCACGTCAAACACGAGGCTGTCCTTGAGGACCACCTTGGCGTCCAGGCCGCCGTCGACATCGGCCCAGTCGCTGGTCCAGGCCGGGCCGTTCACGGCATCCTCGTCGATGCTCCGCCAGGAGCGCAGGACGCCGTAGGGGATGAACTGCAGGTTCCGGCCGGGGGAAATGCCCCGCAGGCCGGTGGCCCGCGCCTGCTGATTGAGCCGACCGGAGAACCGGCTGGAGATGCGGGGCCAGAACGCGTTCTCGGTGGTGCGCGGGATCGCCCGGTTCAGAATGATGCCCCACTCCTGTTCGGGCGCGTTGGAAAACCGGAGCGACCGGAACGGGATCTTGAACCAGACGGCATAACCCTCGGCGGTCAGGCGTCCCTCGGAGTACCAGAGCGTGTCGAAGGAATCGTCGAAATGTTCTCCCTCGGTCCAGATGGCGTCCCACTGGATGCCGAAGGGATTGGTCAGAAACATGTAAGCGCGGCGCCGGTCGTTGAAGGTGTCCAGCATGATCTCGACATTGTCGTCGAGGAAGACATTCTCGCGGCGGGTGAGCCGGGCGCGGACCTTGTCCGGTTCGCGGTCGAACGCCAGGAACACGACGTACAAATTTTCGGCGTCGTAGCCCAGGTACACCTCGGTCCGCTCGGAGAGCGGCTCGCCGTCGCGGGGGCTGGCCTGGACGAAACCCTCCACCCGGGCCATCTCCCGAGCGACCGCGCCCTCGGGCCGCATGGTCAGAAAGTCGTCCAGTCGCGGCTCGGCGCTGAGCCGGGGGATCTCAACCACCGGTGGCGGCGTGTCCGGTTGGGCAGCCGGGGAGGCGATCCCGGCCGCCAGGAACAGGATCAACCATGCCGTACGTCGGGCGAACTGTGCCATTTTGGATTGTCTGCCGATGACCATGTACTCCGTCCGGATTCGCATTTGTGAAAGTGAATATACGAGAATTGAATCCGGGAGTTGCACGTTTGTCGCACGGATTTTTCGGGATGTGATCGGCATCACTCGGCCGGCCGGCGGAATCACGCCGGCGTTGATCCGGCGGCCGATTTCTGGTATTCATGGCGGCACGTCCCCCGGGAGAGTGACGGCCGTGACCCAACCGGTGATGCGCCTGCGTTTTTACTACCGCTTTGAGGAATTTGCCGAAGCGCTGCGCGTGCTCAAGCGCGGCCTGTTCCTGTGGATGCTGATTTCCGGCGGGCTCACCATCGTGCTGACCGGCGCGACGGCCGCATGGTTTGTCGTGCTGGCGCCGCATCAACTGCTGGGTTACGCCCTGGGGGTGACCGGACTGCTGGCGGGGATCGTGCTCCTGCGGCTGCCCAGCCGCCTCATCGCCCGGTCCTGGCGGGCGAACCCGCAGTTGGCCGACCAGCGGACGGTGCTCCTGGGCGACGACGGCGTCACCCTGCGGGCGGCCGCGCTGGAAAAGACGGCCGCCTGGGCCGATCTGCGGCGCGTCTACGAGACGCCCGACATCTACATCCTCCGCCAGAACGATGATTTCCTCTACATCCTGCCGCGCCGCGCCTTCGGCGGCGAGGGGAGGGAGGCGCGCTTCCGCGAGCTGCTGGCCCAGCGGGCGCCGGCGGCGCCCGTCATCGTCCGCCGCCGCTGGTCCCGTCGGCGGACCTGAACCGGCCGGACCCATCGTCTGCCTATCGAGGCGCCGGTGGAACACTCCGCCGGCAGCGTCACCGCCCCGGGATGGCCCGCGGATGGGTCATCAGCACCGGATTCAACAGCTCGTCCAGCGCGGCCTCGTCCAGGAGGCCCTGCTCCAGCGCCAGCTCCCGCACCGGCCGGCCGGTGTGCAGCGACTCGTGGGCCAGCCGGGCGGCGGCCTCGTAGCCGATGACCGGCACCAGCGCCGTCACGATGCCGGTGGAGCGCTCCAGGAGCTCGCGGCAGCGCTCGCGGTCGGCCCGGATACCGGCGACGCAGCGCTCCCGCAGGACCGTGGCCGCCCGCTCCAGCATGTCCATGGAGAGAAAAATGTTGAAGCCGATCAGCGGCTCGAAGGCGTTGAGCTCCAGCTGGCCCGCCTGTGCCGCCATGCTGATGGCCACGTCCAGGCCGATCACCTCGAAGCAGACCTGATTCACCACCTCGGGGATGACCGGGTTGACCTTGCCGGGCATGATGGTGGAGCCGGGCTGCATGGCCGGCAGGAGGATCTCGCCGATACCGCCGCGCGGCCCCGACGACAGCAGCCGCAGGTCGTTGCAGACCTTGGAGAGCTTGACGGCGATCCGCTTGAGCACGCCGGACAGCTGCACATAGGCGCCGGCGTCGGACGTCGCCTCGATGAGGTTGGGTGCCGTGATGAGCGACAGGCCGGTGATCTCGATGAGGCGGGCCCGGACGCGGTCGGTGTAGCCGGGCACGGTGTTGACGCCGGTGCCGATGGCGGTGGCGCCCATGTTCATTTCGTGGATGAGTCGCGCCGCCTCGCGCAGCCGCTCCATATCCTCGCCGATGGTGATGGCCACGGCGGCGAACTCCTGGCCCAGGGTCATGGGCACGGCGTCCTGGAGCTGGGTGCGGCCCAGCTTGAGCACATCCTTGAACTCCTCCCCCTTGAGGGCGAAGGCGTCCTGCAGCTGGCCCATGGCGTCGAGCAGGCGGCGAATCTTCCAGATGGCCGCGAGCTTGAGCGCGGTGGGGTACACGTCGTTCGTCGACTGCGACAGGTTCACGTGGTTATTGGGATGGCAGGCGGCGTAGTCGCCCCGCGGCCGGCCCAGCAGCTCCAGCGCCCGGTTGGCGATCACCTCGTTGGCGTTCATGTTCGTGGACGTGCCGGCGCCGCCCTGGATGACGTCGACGACGAAATCGGCGTTGTACCGGCCGTCCATCACCTCGTCGGCGGCCTGGACGATGGCCGCGCCGAGGTCCGGCGGCAGGATCTTCAGGTCCATGTTGGCCTGGGCCGCCGCCTTCTTGATGGCGCCCAGGGCGCGGATGAGCAGGGGGAACCGGCCGATGGCCACGCCGGTGATGGGGAAGTTCTCGACGGCGCGCAGGGTCTGCACGCCGTAATAGGCCCCGGCCGGCACCTGCCGGGCGCCCAGGCTGTCGTTCTCTTCGCGATGGGTCATGGCCGCCTCCTGGATAATTTCAGACGGCCATGTTTTCACAAGACGGATTGGGAATCAATGGGCGACCGGCGGCCTCCGGGGAGAGGCCGCCGGCAGGGGGTTCACTTCTTGTCTTTGAGCTTCTGGGCGACGGCGGCCAGGCCCACCAGGATGAGGCGGGCGCGGTTGGCGGCCGGGTTCTTGCGATCAGGGTCCATGGCCAGGGCCTGCTTGAAGTCATCGGCGGCTTCCTTGACCTTGCCCAGGCGGAAATGGACTTCGCCGCGGTTGACGTAGATGGTGATGTCCTTGGGATTGAGCTTGGCGGCCTTGTTCAGCGCCTGGAGCGCCGCCTCGTTGTCGCCGGTCCGGGTGTAGAGGGCGCCGAGGGCCGACTGGACCAGCTTGTGGTCGGGATCGAGCACCGCCAGTCCCTCCAGCACCTTCTGGGCCGATTCGGTGCGGCCCTGGGTGTAGTACAGATGGCCGAGCTGCAGGAGCCCCTGAAACTCCGCGTCGGTCATCCCCGCCACTTCCTTGAACGTCGTCTTGCCGTCGAACTTGCCGTCGATGATCCGTTTGTACTTTTTGTCCGCCATATCTCCCTCCTTACCGCACGATTGTCGGTTCAACGTTCCGGCACGGACATCCCGTCGGACGACAGGTGCTGTCGGCGAGGGGATTCATTCGCGGCCGTGTCGGAAGGCGTGTGATACTGAAAAAATTGTATCACGATTGCGTGAAACCGGTACTGTTTTTTGACGGCCGCGCGCATCCGGTCCGGCAGCCACCGACAGACGACCGGCCCGAAGGGTCGGCTAGGGCTGTTTCGGAGTGGCGGGTTCCAGCTGGAGATCCTGATCCAGCATGATTTCGAGCAACGTGCCCTTGACGAGCTCCACGTCCTCGCCGCGGGTGGTGAGGACGCCGGCCAGGCCGATGAGGCCGCCGATGGTGGCGCCGAGGGCCGCGCCCTTGCCGCCGCCGGCGATGACGCCCACCACGGTGCCGGCGCCGGCGCCGCCGGCGATGACCGCGGCGTCACGGCCGGCGTTGTCCTTCCCTTCGTAGCGGCCTTCGCGGTCCACGACCTGGCCCTGGTCTGAGCCCACGCCGATCAGGGTGGCCGAGATGACCGTCTCGGAACCGTACTTCGGCTTCAGGCGCTCGAACTTGAGGGTCATCTCGCCGCGGCCGGACACTCGGCCGGGCCGGCTGACCGCCCCCACGGTTCCCTCGATGATGGAGCCCTCGGGGATGGCCAGAGCGTTGCCCACGAAGATGTCCCGGGCGACCACCGCAGTGAAGGGGTCGCCGCGCTGGTTCATGCGCGTGGTCAGGTAGTCGTTGAGCTGGAGCAGCAGCGATGTTCCGGCGGGCAGCACCACGGGACCCGTCGCGGACCGGCGCTCGCCGACCGCACCGGTGGCGCCGGCCTGCTGGAGGGCCTCCTCGAGCTGGGTGAACCGCTCGACCACGATGTTGGTTCGGCCGTTGTAACCGTCCTCATAGCCCCGGCCGAAGCCGTTGCGGAAGGCCATCTGGTAGATCACCTCGTACATCCACTTCTCGTTGTAGCCGCGGGTGGCCTTCTCATAGAGCGGGTGGGTTTTGAAGTCGCTGTAGCGGTTGTAGCGCTTGTCGTTGACGCCGTTCTCAAAACCGTCGAGGTAGCCGTTCTGAAAGCCCATCCCGGCGCAGGTGAGGCGGAGCGTGGTCTCGGTGTCCGGCGTGGCGGCCGGGGCGGCGGTCGCCGCGGTCTCCTGCGGCGCGGCGCAGATCCAGGCGGCCATGGCCGCGACGATCCAGACCAGCCAGACGTTGCGAACGAAGCAGCGTGCCATGTTGGCCTCCCGAAAACCGGATTATCCCTTTCTCATGATGCACCAACTCCGCCTTTGGTTCAATGCGTGCGTGCGGTAGGTGGACATCTGATATCGTGCTCGTAATTCGTAATCGTAATCGTAATCGTGATCGTAATCGTAATCGTAATCGTAATCGTAATCGAGGCTCGAGGCTCGAGACTAGAGGCTCGTTCCCGATCCCTCGTGCTCGTAATCGTGATCGTAATCGAGGCTCGAGGTTCGGGACTCGAGGCTCGTTCCCGTAACGCGGACATCGGAAACCGGACCTGGGTTCTGGGACCTAGGACCTGGGTTCTGGGCCCTAGGTTGTGGATCCCAGTTCCCAGCACCCAGCACCCAGGTCCCACCCATCCCATTCACCCATTCACCTCTCCACCCATTCACCTCCCCACCCATTCACCGAATTTATTCCACTTTGATTTCGCCGCGACTTCATATTATTTTCAACTGCGGCCGCCATGATGGACGCCGGCGGTACCCGTGGCCGCCTGAATGTTTTCCGGAGGTGACCATGCGTTCTGTCATTCGTATCCTGACCATCGGGTCGATCGTCGTCGCCACCGCCGCCGCCATGGCCCAGGCGCCGGCCCTGGATGCCGAGGTGGAGTCGGCGCTGGGGGCCGCCGCATGGACGGACACCACGGCCGCCCACGTCCGGCTGCAGCGCACGCCATGGCGCGGTCCCGACGATCTGTCCCTCCGTTACCGGCTGACCGTGCACGAGGGCGTCTTCTACCTCCAGGCCCGGGTGCGCGACGACCGCCCGTGCTTCGGCGAGGGCGCCGCGCTCGTGTCCGACCACCTGGAGGTCTGGCTGGCGGATCCCGCCGTGGTGAAGGAAATCGACGTCCTGCGCGCCGCGGTGGACGACTTGGGCGCCGACATGGAGACCGGCGGCGAGGCGGACTCTTTCAGCCGGAAAGTCAACGCCAGCCTGAGCGCCACGCGGCGCGCCCTCCGGCGGCCCCTGGGCCTGACCCAGCTCCGGCTCCACCCCGGGGCATGCGCCGCCGATCCGGAGCCCGTCGCGGGCGCCGTCCGCCACCTCTTCCGCCCTGAGGCGGAGGGCTACTCCGTGTGGCTCCGCGTGGAGCTCGCCGGCGCCATCAGCCGCGGCGGTTTGGAGCTCGGCGGCCTGCTCTATCTCGTGGACGCGCTGGATGTGGACGACCCCGCCGCCACTGTCCAGGAAAAGCTCGTCTCCTCATCAACGAGCCGGCGGTGGGCCGACGCAGCCACCTTTTGGGAGATGGCGTTCGGCACGCCCGTCCGCCTGCCCATGACCGACGAGACGGCCCGGATGGCCCGGCTGGTCCCCGGCTACCTGCGCCTGGCCGGAGGATCTCTCCAGTGGGTCACCCGCGGGGAGGATCCCCAGAGCGGCAGCTACGGCATCGAACGGATGCTCCTGCCGGCGCCCTACGTGCGGCCGACTGTCACCCGCCTGGCGGACGAGCCGGACTGGCGCCTGTGGCTGTACGAAAAGCAACTGCTCGTCGGGCCGGGCGAGGGCGTCGTGACCGACCTGGGTGAGCGCATCGGCGCCGCGGGCGGCTGGACCTACGGGCTGCTGGACCGGGCGGCCGGCGGCGGCTGCGTGTATGTGCTGCTCTGGGTGATCGGTTGCTCCCGCTGGCCGGGGGGTAGCACCATGTGCGGAGCGGGCACCGAGGGCGACCTGATCTGGCTGTGCCTGTCTCCCGACGGGAAGGCGCTGAACGTGCAATCGGTGCGCTACGAATCGTGTTTCGAATCCATCGAGACGGAGGAAATGGAACCGCACGGCGGCACCCGGGGGGAGGCAATGTACACGGGGGGCGACGGTGGATGCGAATATGAGTTTCAGCCGGTGCTCCGGGACGGCCGGCTCGCCCTTGTCACCACTCGGTACGGCAAGGACGGCTTGAAACGGGTCGCGATCCGCTACGACCGGCGCCACCCCGAGAGCGGTCTTATCGTGGAACCGCTGCCGCGCTGAATCAGCCGGGCCCGGCTGCGGATTCGGCCACGGATCGGGGCATGGAGAATGGGTGAATGGGTGAATGGGTGAATAGGTGAATGGGTGAATGGGGGGGACCGGGGTGCTGAGTGCTGGGTGCTGGGAACTGGGATCCACAACCTAGGGCCCAGGTCCGATTTCCGATGTCCGATTTCCAATGTCCGATGTCCGCGTTACGGGAACGAGCCTCGAGCCCCGAGCCTCGAGCCCCGAGCCTCGAGCCTCGAGCCCCGAGCCTCGAGCCCCGAGCCCCGAGCCCCGAACCCCGAGCCCCGAGCCCCGATCCCCGAGCCCCGATCCCCGAACCCCGATCCCCGATCCCCGATTACGATCACGATTACGAATTACGATTACGATTTACGATTACGAAAAACGATTACGAATACGACGGGCCCGAGACTCCTATCTCCTATCCCCTTACTGTTTACTGTTCACAGTTCGCTTCCCCGCGTTGACACCCCGCGCTGATTCCAGTAGAATCGCCCGTCATTCTGTCACCCGGAGCACCCCATGGAGCCGAAGCACCCGATCGTCGTCACCAGCGCCCTGCCGTACGCCAACGGGCCCATCCACCTGGGCCACCTGGTGGAGTACATCCAGACGGATATCTACGTCCGCGCCCTCAAGCTCATGGGCGAGGACGCCATCTACTGCTGCGCCGACGACACCCACGGCACGCCCATCGAGGTGAACGCCGCCCGCCAGGGCATCACCCCCGAGGCGCTCATCGCCCGGTACTACGACGAG
>JAKQOW010000051.1 GCA_029565065.1 Acidobacteriota bacterium
CACGATCCTGCACATTCTGGAAGTCACTTTGACCGAAAAACGCCCGCTGTATCAGGTGTTGACCGAATCGGCCGACCTGATGCCACCAAGGGGTGCCGCTAACCAGAAGAATCTATTCGAGATCTTTTAGGACACTAGTGCCGCTGTCGAACATGTTATTGGTTACCAAACGGGCGCCGTGGGCCATACCCCGAACGGTCGAGAGCGGCGTGGTTTGATCACCACAACCGGAGGTGTTGGTGGGGGACGAAGCCGCCAATCCGCGTCCCAGGACGGAGCCGGCGGTGTGCGTGCCGTGCTCGTTGTCGGTGTTGGTCATCGCACCATATGTGGCGATGATGACCCCGCTTGGGAAATCCGGATGTGTCAAATTCACTCCCCCGTCGTTGTGCCCGACGATGATTCCTGTGCCGTTATATCCAAGATCCCAAACAGGAGTGATGTTCAGAATGTAATCTTTGGGTGCCAGATTGTTGTGCAGTTCCCGTTCGCCCACGACGCTGATATAAGCAACTTCGCGGATGTCGTTCAGAATGGACAGCAATTCAGGCCCGTTAACAAAGAAAGCTGTGGGGCAGCTGTACGCCCACTCGGGCGCCGCATGTTCGGCATGGGCACGTACTTTCTCGATCAACGATTTTTCAGCCTGGTCGGGAAAGCCATCCACCCGAACAACCAGCCGGCCCAACTCATCGATTCGCGCGCCCTTCAAATCACGGATACCGATTTCGCCCCGGGCCAGCGCCAGCAACTCCGGATCGATGCGGGCATGGAGCGGAACGGGTTCCACTCCCCGGACGATGGGGAAACCCTCGGATGTCCGCAGCTCGAACGACCGCAGCAGGGCCGCGTTGTCCGCCTTGACCAGGACGGTGGGGGCCGAGCAGGAATCCAGGACCTGAACGCCGGCGGATGTCAGCATCTCCAGCCACGCCTGATCCGTGGGTCCCACCAGGCCGAGGAGGT
Source organism: Acidobacteriota bacterium (assembly GCA_029565065.1). Taxonomy (GTDB): domain Bacteria; phylum Acidobacteriota; class JAAYUB01; order JAAYUB01; family JAAYUB01; genus JAAYUB01. Next base: position 967 of record JAKQOW010000051.1, read on the forward strand.
AGTACCCCGGTCCCGCCGGCCGCACGGCTGCCGCCGCTCGGTCGGCCAGGTTGCCGGACCAGCTCCGATAGGCCAGCTGGTCCGTCCGCGGCACCGCGGTGATGCGGGTCCGGACGGGCAGGGCGAGCTTGTCGTTCCCCGGAACATAGGCCAGCACGCTCTCGCCGTAATAATGGATGATGCGGGCGCCGGTGGGCAGGGCGGCGATCTGCTCGTTGGGCACGAGGTACAGATCCTCCGCCGGCGCCTGGGGCGGGGCCTGGCCGACGCTGGACGCCGCCTGGGGCACCATCCCAAAGAGGCACAGCAGCACCATCACAATCAGAATGCTCTTAGCCATCGTTCCACCTCCGCGTAGTCCGACACCCGAATCCCGACCGATATTTCAATTAACGATCCGTTCAATTCCCTTCATGAGGGTTGCCCGTGCACGGGCCGCCGCCGGCGGGCACCCGGCCGCACGAGGCGGTGAAGGCCAGCGGCCGGAACGGCTCCAGCCAGCTCACCTCCGGCGGCAGCGCCGGCGGCTCCGGCGGGGCGGCCGCGGGTTCCGGGCTGTCGGTGAAAAATCCGAGGCCGCGGAAAAACTGCACGAAGCCTTCGTCGGGCGCAACCGCGCCGGCGCCCGGCTCCGCCGAAGCCAGGGTCTCCCACCAGCGCCAGCCCGTCCCGGTCAGACCCACCATGATCTCGCGCCGGGGATGGATCACCACCCCCTGTTCGCCCACCTGCCGCCACGACACGCCTTTCTCCACACGGGGCCACTTGCTCATGCTGACCTCACCCGAAAAAATCCGCGGCCCGTCCCGCGCCGGCTTCCGCCGGCCGAAGCCAGACCTGCCCAATCCACGATGCGCTGGAGAAACAACTGACGACAAACGCCGGATGCTTCAGGGAATCGCCACCGGGCGCCGCACGCTGAAAAAACGCCGGCCGTTCCCGCAACGCAATCGTCCTTTATAAATGTAAACGCTCCACCGCCACGGAGTCAACAAAAAATTCCCCGTTAACTCGTTCAGAAAACACAATTTGCGCACATTTTTACAGATTTAGTGCCGCGCGTCACACTCATGGGGGGGCGGGGACCGCGTTGATCAGAGAGAGAGACTGTTCGCAGGTTCACAGGTTCACAGGTTCACAGATTCACAGATTCGCAGGTTCGCAGGTTCCAGGTGCTGTTCACCGTTCACTGTTCACCGTTCACTACTGGCCCGATCCCCTACCCCTACTCCGTGTCCCCTGTGTCCCCCGTGTCCCCTGTGTCCTCCGTGGTGATTCTCCCTGCGGCTTCGGCCACGAGGCGGCCCAGCCGGCAGGCGGCGGCCGACAGCTCCGTGTGGGTGCCGCCGGTGCGGGCCGAAAACGCCGGGCAGCGCCGACAGACGGCGTCCAGGGCGCAGGCGCGGCAGGCCGTCCACCTCGCCCGGCTCAGGCGCCGGAACGCCGCCAGCGCCGGCGAGTCGCGCCAGATGTCCACGAACCGCTCCCGCCGCAGGTCGCCGGCCGGTTCGTCCTGGAAGCTGCAGCCCCACACGCGGCCCGCCGGGTCGACGGTGCAGAAACGGAAACCCGCAGAGCAGAGCGTCATGTCCGTGTCCCGCCGCTCCGGATCGGCCGGTTGCAGAAATTCGCGGCATTCGGCCAGCACCGCCGCCAGCTCGTCGCCGTCGAGACGCTCGGGGTATTGCTCGTCGCCGCCGGGGGGCGGGAAGAGCATGAAGTCCACCAGGAAGGGCCAGCCGCGCGCGGCGGCGAACCGCCAGGTTGCGGCCAAAGTGGACGCATTGGTACGCATCACCGGCGTCTTGAGCCGCGGCGGCAGCCCGGCCGCCGCCAGCCGCTCGATGGCCGCCATCACCCGGTCGAAGCTCCCCGGCACCCGGGTGACGGCGTCGAACACTGCCGGGTCCGAGCTGTAGAAGCTGACGTCCACGCCCGCGACGCCCGACGCCGCCAGCCGCCCGGCCGCCGCCGCGTCGACGAGGTAGCCCGAGGTGAACACCCGGGTGTGGAAGCCGCGGCGCACCGCCTCGTCCAGCAGCTCCCAAAAGTCGGCCCGCAGCAGCGGCTCCCCGCCGCTTACGGTGAGGAACAGGGTGCCGGCGGCGGCGAGCTGGTCGAAGATGTCCAGCCACGCGGCCGTGGCGAGCTCATCCGCCGCGTCGGGCCGGGTGTCGCCGCCGCTGGCGTAACAGTGCCGGCAGCGGTGGACGCACCGGTACGTCAGCTCCGCCAGCACCGAGATGGGAATCCGGTCGCGCGCCGCCTGCGCCAATAATCGTTCGTAGTGCGTGGGTTCCTTCATAGTTAGTTCTCGGAATATCGTAGGGGACCTGGGAACTGGGTTCTGGGGCCTGGTACATGAAAGGGGAATCTGACACCAATCATCCAGTATCCGGAAACCAGGATCCAGAATAAAAAACCCGGAACCCGCTGTCAGAAACCAGGTCCTGGCACCCAGAACCCAAGTCCCAAAACCGAGGTTCCAAAGCCCAGGTCCCAGCACCCAGGTCCCAGGTCCATCAACTCAACCCCAGCACGTCCATGAACCGCCGGGACCGGGTGAAGCGGAGCGTTTGCATCGGGATCCGGTCCAGCACCGCCGCGGCCGTTTCCAGGAGGGGCGCCAGCTCGGCGTCCTGGCGGCCCGCCGCCACCACCTGGGTCATGAACCGCGCCAGCGCCTGCCCCGGATCGAGCGGCCGGAGCTCGTCCGCCGGCGCCTGCTCCAGCCAGAGGATCCCGGCCAGGGGCACCGGCCCCGCCGCCGTGCCGATCCCGATGGGCGTGCCGGCCAGCGTGACACCGCCGGCGGGCGCCAGCCGGACGACGCACGTCTCGTCGCTGAGCACCGGCAGTCCCGCCAGCTCACCCACGGTGCTCTTGCCGGCGCCCGACGGGCCGATGAAGAGCCAGCCCCGACCCCCGGCCGCCAGGCCGCAGCCGTGGAGGAGCACCCCGTCCCGCGGCGCCAGCCACTCCGTCAAAGCCAGCTGCAGGAGCACCCGATGGAAGCGGCTCCCGGGGGCGACCCGTGCCCGGCCGTCGCCGGCGGCCGGCTCCAGCTCCACACGGTAGCCCGCGCCCCGCGCCGTGATCCGCCCGGCGCGCCGCCGCACGCCAAGTGGGGCGACCGCATCTGCGCCATCCGGGAGTACGTCCGGGGCCTCCTGCACGTCCAGCACGAAGTTGGGCCGGACGGCGGCATCCGCCGGGCTCCGGTACAGCCCAAACGGCGGATCCAGCAGGTGGGCGCCGATGCCCAGCTCGATGCGGCATCCGGCGACGACCAGGTCAATCCGGGGCGGACGGGTCGGGGTCTCGCGGCGGGACGGCCGGCGGCGCGGGATCATGTGGGTCCCATCAGGCGCCGTCGCCGGCGCGCGCGGGTTTGCGGGCGCGGACCTCGTAGCCCAGGGTGAACGCCCGCTCCCGGTCCAGCCCGTCCAGCCAGCCCAGCACCAGCGGCGCGAGCAGCCCCAACACGGGCGCCAGCAGCACGAACAGCAGCCAGCGCCAGCCGCCCTGGAACAGCGCCAGCGCCGCGACGCTGCGCCGCGCCAGCACGGCGAAGAATCCGCCCAGCGGCCCGATGGCTTCCGCCGCCAGGCCGGCGCCGGCCAGCAGGCGCGCCACGCCGAAGCGGGTGAACCGGAAGTAGTCGTGGGGCGCCTGGTGGATTTCCCACAGGAACGGCACCACCAGCAGCAGCTCGCCGCCGGGCTTGAGCACCCGGGCCAGCTCGGCCAGCGTGCCGGCCGGGTCGGGCACGTGCTCCAGGGTGACCACGCAGAGCGCCGCGTCGGCCGCCGCGTCGCGGAGCGCCAGCTCGCCCAGGTCGCCCCGCACGTCCACCCGGCCGTAGTCCCACCGCGGGTCGCCGACGCCCCGGTCGTAGCCCACCAGGCGCTGCCGCGAAAACAGGGTGCGAAACCGGCTCTCGCCGCAGCCGGCGTCCAGGACCACCTCGCCGTCGCCCCGCCGGGCGGCGAATGCCGCCACCGCCCGCCCGATGCGGGCCTCGACGGGATCGAGCCGGTCAAGGAGCCAGCGGGGCAGGATCCGGCGGGCCGATTGCTTGACGCGGGGCTCCAGCTCCATATCTCGCGCTCAGAGCGCCGGAGCGGGTGGGGCGGGCTGCAGCGTGTAGATGCCGCGGGGCACGAAGTGGAACATCCGGCTCCAGCGGGTTTTGTAGAAGTACAGAACGCGGTACGCGTACAGGGTGACGATGTCCAGGGCGTCGTTGACCTCGTGCACGCCGCGATAGCGTCCGTCGGGGAAGGCCTTCTCCAGGACCAGCGTGTCCGGGAACGACCACAGGATGAACAGCGGCTTGCCGAACACGAACTCCTCGGGGACGGTGCCCCAGTCGCGGCTGTCGGAGCTGTGGTCGCGGTTGTCGCCCATCATGAAGTAGTGGCCGTCGGGAATCCGCAGCGGGGCCATCTCCGAAAAGGTGGTGGGGACGTCCTCGCCGATGGCGTGGTAGCGGTACGGCTCCACCAGCTTCTGCCCGTCGATGTACACCTGGTTCTGGCGAACCTCGATGGTCTCGCCCGGCAGGCCGATCACCCGCTTGACGTACGGGGTGAGGTAATGGCCGTTTTTCCGGTCGGGCGCCTTGAACACCACCACCTCGCCCCGACGGATCGGGTGGTTCAGCCCCAGCCAGCGGCAGAGGGGGAAGTGGTTGGCCAGAATGGTGAACTTGTCCACGATGAGCCGGTCGCCCACCAGCAGGTTGTAGTCGCCCAGGGTCTGGTCGGTGCCGGGGATCCGCCGCTCGGTGGGCGTGTCCATGGACGGCGTCGGGACGGCCATGGGGTGGACGATGAACGTGACCACGAACAGGGCGATGACCAGACACACCAGGATGGCCACCACGTATTCGCGGACGGTTTCGGCCAGCGTCGCCTTGGGGCGCTCCTTGGCCTTCGCCTTCGCCGGTTTGTCTCCGCCTGTCTCTTTTTTCGGATTCTTCCTGGCCATCGGCCCATCCCGCCCGCAAAATCGAAGCCCCACCATAGGTTTTTCACCCGAAAAAGTCAAGGCCCAGTTTGAACCTTCCGCCCCGCCGATCATTCCAATACCGCAGAACCGCCGGCGTCGCGGCAGCCGCCTTTGCTTTCGGCCCCGCCTTGAGGTATAGTGCCGGACGGGACCACCGGCAGCACCTAACGATGAAGGACTTCCACCGAGGCACCATCCTGGCCCTGCTCTCCGCGATCAGCGGCGCCTACCTGTTCATCTTCAGCAAGCACGTTTTGGCTTACGTGGGCCCGGCCACCTACTGCAGCTATTACTACCTGTTCGCCGCCGTCTACTTCACCGCCTGGCTGGCGCTGTCCCGCCAGCGGACGCTGTTCCGGATCCCGCCCCGGGCCGCCGGCAAGCTGCTGCTCATCGCCGGGCTGGAAAGCGTCAGCGTCTTCGCCCTGTTCACGGCCGTCAAGCTCATGGATCCGACGCTGGCCTCGTTCTTCAACAACTCCCAGACCGTCTTCATCATCGTGCTGAGCGCCGTCTTCCTCAAGGAGCGCTTCAACCGCCTGGAGTCGCTGGGCACGGCGGTGGCGCTGGGGGGCATCCTCCTCATCTCCTACCGGTCGGCGGAACCGGCGCTGCTGGGCATGGCGCTGACGCTGCTCTCGGCCGGCTGCTTCTCGTGCACCGTCGTGTTGGTCAAGAAAAACCTGGGCGATCTCCCGCCTCTGACCATCGCCCTCTACCGAGCCGTGGCGCTCATGGCCGTGTTCAACATCTACGCCCTGGCCGGCCCGGGACTGGAGCCGGTGAGCCCGAGCCTGCTGGCGTACACCGCCGCCGGCGCCCTGTTCGGCCCCTTCCTCAACATCCTGTTTTACTTTTACTCGCTGAAGTACTTCGAGGCCTCCAAGACGTCGTTGGTGCGGGCCTCCCAGCCCATCTTCGTGCTCATCAACGCCGCGCTGTTTCTCCACAGCGTCCCCGCGCCCCGCGAAATCGCCGGCGGCCTGGTCATCATTCTGGGGCTCTATATCCTCGTCCTGGGCCACGAGCGGTCACTCGCGGCGCCGCCGCCGGATCCGGTCCGTTGACCGGACCCGGTGTGGTTGGCTATCTCCTTGCGGCGTGCTATAATACAGCCACTTGTTAGCAACCATTTGCTGAATGATCCGATAAATAGTGCGAACGCATCCGACTTCAGGAGGGCCGATGGACATTCAGAATGTGGGCAAAATCATCCAGACCGGCCTGGAAGGCACCGAGGCGGTGGGTGGCGGCCAGGACAAGGCGGTCGGGAAAACATCGGATTTCGAGAAGGTCCGCATGGACAAGCTCGAACAGGAAGAGCAGGTCACCGGCCTGAAGGCCAGCGACATCCAGTACAACGACAACATCCTGAACCGCATGGACGCCCGCCAGGTGCAGAACGACTTTCTGCGCCAGGTGCAGGCCCGCGGTGAGGGAAAGGAGCTGGAAGTCCTCTCGGAGCACATCCAGAAGACGCAGGCCAGCCTGGAAAATACCCGGGCCACCCTGCCGGCGGTGGACAAAAGCGAATTCAGCGGCGCGGTCCAGAACTATTTCAAGGAATCGGAGACCCGGTTCAAGGCGCTCGATTCCATGTACCAGGAGATCTCCTCAGGCGACCGGCCGCACTCGCTCCAGGACCTGCTCAAGATGCAGATGCAGATCCAGGGCATCAGCCAGAACATCGAAATGCTCAGCAAGGTTGTGGACAAGGTGGTCGACGGAATGAAGACCATCCTGCGCACCCAGGTGTGACGGACAAAATCCATTTTCGGGAGACGGTATGAGCACAATCCGTTCGTTTGCCGGAAGCCGGATGCGGCTCCTGCGCGCATCCCTGCTCGTCCTATTGGCGGCCGGCCTCCTCGGCTGCGGCGCCACCGAGATCGCCTCCGGGCTCACCGAAGGGGAGGCCCAGGAAGCCGTGGTCACCCTCCAGCAGTTCGGCGTCTCGGCCGAAAAGGTGCGGGTCGGCGAGGGCGAGGAAGCCACCTTCTCGGTGACGGTGCCCGCCGCCGAAGTGGCCAGCGCCAACCAGATCCTGAAAAAGTACGAGCTGCCCCGCGAGAAGCCGAAGGGCCTGGGCGAGATCTTCACGCAGGGCGGGCTGATCCCCACGGCCACCGAGGAAAAGGCGATGATGCTGCTGGCCATCCAGGGCGAGATCGCCCGCACCCTCGAGACCGTGGACGGCATCGCCGCCGCCCGGGTGCACATCGTGATGCCGGAGAAGGACCCGCTGGCCGAAGGCGGCGGCACCCCGGCGACCGCGAGCGTCTTCATCAAGTACCGCGGCGAACAGCTCCCCCTAACCCCGGAGGAGATCAAGCAGATCGTCGCCCACTCCGTGGACGGCCTGGACCCGAACCGCGTAGCCGTGGTCCTGAAGCCCATCCTCATCGACCAGGGGAAGCTGACCCGGATGGCCAAGACGAGCACCGTGATCGCCGGGCAGGATCCCACCATCTTCATCATCGTGCTGGCCGGCCTCTGCCTCGTGCTGGTGATCGTCATGGTGGTGCTGGTGCTGAAGCTGCAGAGCGAGAAGAGCCGCTACCTGCAACTCCGTCGGGAGATGGGTGCCGGCGGCCGTTAGCGGAATGGATGGCCCATGAGCGACCTCACCGCCCCGATCGATTTTTCGAAGTACTTCCAGGACCTGGACGAATCCCCGCTGGTCGAGGTGCGCGGCCGGGTCACCGAGGTGGTGGGCCTGATCGTCAAGGCGGTGGTCCCCAACGTCTGGGTGGGCGAGCTGTGCCTCATCAAGACGCCCCACACGTCCGAACCGGTCAAGGCCGAAGTGGTGGGCTTCCTCGACAACGAGGTGCTGCTCATGCCGCTGGGCGACATGCGCTTCATCGGCATGAACTGCGAGGTCATCCCCACGGGCCACCCCCTCACCGTCAAGGTGGGCGACGGCATGCTGGGCCGCGTGCTCGACGGCCTGGGCGAACCGATGGACTTCGACGAGAAGGGGCCCCTCGACTACGTCGACGAATACCCGGTATACAACGACCCGCCTGATCCCCTGAAACGGCGGCGGATCCTCAGCCCCATCACTGTGGGCATCCGGGCCATTGACGGACTGCTCACCTGCGGCGAGGGGCAGCGCATCGGGCTGTTCGCCGCGGCCGGCGTGGGCAAGAGCACGCTGCTGGGCATGATCGCCCGCAACGCTCTGGCCGAGGTCAACGTGATCACCCTCATCGGCGAGCGCGGCCGCGAGGTGCGCGACTTCCTGGAGAAGGACCTCGGACCCGAAGGCCTGGCCAAGTCGGTCGTGGTGGTCGCCACCTCCAACGAGCCCTCCCTGGTCCGCCTCAAGGGCGCTTACGTCGGCACGGCCATCGCCGAGTATTTCCGCGACAAGGGCCGGAAGGTCATGCTGATGATGGACTCGGTCACCCGCTTCGCCCGCGCCCAGCGTGAGGTGGGCCTGGCCTGCGGCGAGCCGCCCGCGCGCGCCGGTTACACGCCGTCGGTGTTCTCCGAGCTGCCGAAACTGCTGGAGCGGGCCGGCACCTCCGACAAGGGATCCATCACCGCGTTCTACACCGTCCTCGTCGAGGGCGACGACATGAACGAACCGGTCGCCGACGAGGTCCGCTCCATCCTGGACGGGCACATCATCCTGTCCCGCGACCTGGCCTCCCGCGGCCACTATCCGGCGATCAACGTCTCGCTCAGCGTCAGCCGCGTGATGACCTCGGTGGTCCCGTCCGAGCACCGGCAGGCGGCCACCAAGCTGCGCGAGGTCCTGGCCACGTACGAGAAGGAAAAGGACTTGATCATGATCGGCGCGTACCAGAAAGGGAGCGACGCGCGGGTGGACTTCGCCATGGACAAGATCGACGCGGTCAACACCTTTCTCAAGCAGAGCACCGAAGAGAAGATGGGTTTCGAGGAGACGGTCAAAAAACTGAAGGAACTCTTCTGACCATGGCCCAGAAGCCGAAGTACCGCCTCCAGCCCGTGCTCGACCAGAAGGAGAAGGCCAAGTCCGACGCCGAGAAGGCGCTCGCCCGCGCGCACCAGGCGCTGGCCGAGGAGCAGCGGAAGCTGCGGGAGCTGGAAGAGCAGAAGACGCGGCTGCTCGCCCAGATCGACGACGCCCGCCAGAAGCGGGACCAGAAGGCGATGGAGGGCGAGCTGACCGTCCAGGAGTCCCAGCAGTACAAGATGTACATCCAGGGGCTCCACGAACAACGCAAGGAGCTGGACGTCCGGATCTACAAGCAGACCAAGGCGGTGGAGCGCGCCGCGGAGGCGGTGGAAAAGACCAAGGCCGAACTCATCCGCTGCGCCAAGGAATTCGAGGCCATGAACAAGCACAAGGAGGGGTGGCTGCAGCAGCTCAAGCTCGAGGAGCAGAAAAAGGAACAGAAGCTGATGGAAGAGATCGGGATGATTCAGTTCATGAAACGGAGGGGTGACAACCAATGACCACCGACAAGATCTCTTCCACTTCGGGCGGCCCGCCCGTCGATCCGTCAGCCGACACGGGCGCCGCGCCGGCTGTGGAGCACAAGGAGTCGCCGTCCGCCTTCGACAAGGTCATGGACCGGAAGGAGCGCGAGCGGGACGACCGGGACGACGTCCGCAAAGGCGCCGACCGGGCCTCCCTGAAGCATGCGCCTGCCGACAAGGACGCCCCCCTGCGCGAGTTCCCCGTCTATCACCATCTGCGCACCCGGACCATCGAACCGCCGGCCGCCGGCGATCTCCGCACGGACGCGACCCTGCCGCGGAAGGTCATCGACGAGGTGGTGCAGGCCGTGCGGGTGGGCGTCAACCGGGCCGGCGACAAGGAACTCCAGTTCGACCTGAAATCCACCGTCATGGACGGCATGACCATCCGCGTGAGCATCCACGACAACCGGGTCGTGACCATCCTGGAGGCTACCAGCCGGGATGTGCGCGACAAGCTGGAAGCCCACGTGGGGGAACTCATGCACACCCTGACCCAAAAGGGCCTGCAGGTGGCCTCCGTCGAGGTGCAGTACAAGGAGCCGCCCAAGCAGCAGGACCAGCAGTCCCGGGAGCAGCAGCAACAACAGCAGCAGCAGGAAGAAGACGAGTCCGAGGACTGGACCAAAATATAAGGCGACCGGATAATACCCATGACCAACCAACTCCACCTGCTTTCCGCTTCGGGCACGCGGGCGACCCCCTACCTCTTTCAGGACCTGCCGGTCGCGCCGGGCGCCGGCACGGGCAACATCCGGCAGGTCATCGGGCTGTGGTGGCCGCTGCTGTCGGGCAAGCGCGTGGAGCACACCGTCATCGAGCTGTTCCGGCGATACTGCAAGGTGAAGGAGAGCCAGCCGCCGCTCCTGGTGGTCAAGAAGGGCGGCCCGGGGCCGAAAGAGATTTCGGTGGACGCCGCCGTGTTCACCATCGGCCGGAAAAAGGAAAATCACCTCGTGCTCGGCGAGGTGGGTGTTTCCGGCGTGCACGCCCAGATCCTCCGGCGCGGCGACCGGTGGGAGATCGTGGATCCCGGCAGCGTGAACGGCACCGTCGTCAACACCCAGCGGCTGGCCAAGGACACGGCCTGTCCGCTGAAAAGCGGCGACGTGATCGCCATCATGGGCACCGAAATGGTATTCAAGCTCCAGGAGCCCGAGCTGCGGCCGCCGCAGGTGGCGTTCGCCTTCCGCGGATTCGAAAGCACCCTCAACCTGCCGCCGGAAACCATCATGCTGACCAACGCCCGAATCGGTCTGCACGGTTGTGCCCAGCTGGCCGACCTGCTGCTGCCCACGCGCCAGGTGCGCATGTGGCTGGAGTCCCTCGTCGGGCTCCGGTACAGCGAAGAGAGTGTCCAGGAGCCGCTCAGCGACGTCGAGAAGGGCCTGGCCGAATTTCTGCTGCTCAAGATGCTGCAGCTGGTGCACCGCCATACCGGGGCCGGCAGCCACGAGGCGTTCTTCCTGGCCGCGCTCGATTCCCCCCTGCAGTCCCTGACACCCGCGGCCGAAGCCGTGGTCGCGCACTTCGCCATCCGGTTTGAAGACACCGAGGGGGACATCTGGCTGCGCATCCCCGAAAGCGTGGTCCGGTTTTGGTCGGAGCACGGCCAAGAGATCGGACTGGGTGCGGCCGAGCCGACGACCGCCTACTGGCTGGACCGGCTCGACGGCTGGGATTGGCTGTCGGTGCCGCTGGCCGCATTGGTAGGCGGCGTCAGCCTGTCGCTCAACGACATGATGTCGCTGGAACCGGGCGACATCATCCTGATGCCCGAGGAAGCCCCGGCCGGCGATCCTGAGACGGGCCTGACCGGACCGGTCCGGCTGGCGCTGCGCGCCGGTTCCACATTCACCGGCACCGGTGCGCTCCGGTTTGCCGACGGCCGCTACTCGATCGAATTTAAACATTTCACACGCCGACACGCGGAGGCCATCATGTCCGACAACCCGCCCGCCAACACCCCCGAAACGCCGGCCGCCAAGCCTGCGGAGACTCCCGGCGAGCTGATGACCGATCTGTCGCTGACCCTCGAGGTGGAGCTGGATCGCGTCACCCTGAAGCTGTCGGACCTGGTCCAGCTCGTGCCCGGCCAGATCATCCAGCTGCAGCGCGCGCCCGCCGATCCCGTGGACCTGTGCGTGAACAACCAGCTCGTCGGCCGCGGCCAGTTGGTCAAGATCAACGACGCGCTCGGGGTGAAGATTTTGTCGCTGAAAAAATGACCGCCTATGAAGTTCGAGCCCTACAAACGCTTTCTGCCGGTTCTCGTCCTGATCGCAATGGTCGCGGCCGGACTCTGGCTCCTGCCCGGTGACGCTAAAGCCCCGGCGCAACGCCCGGTCGATCCGGCCAATCCCGAGCTGATGGACACCACGCCGGTGGAATACGGCTGGATGCTGCTCAAGCTGTTGCTGGTGCTGGCCGGCATCTGCGGCCTGGCCTGGCTCAGCCTGCGGTGGGTCCTGCCGCGGCTCTACGGCAGCCCGGGGAGCGATGTCCGCCACATCCGGATCCTGGAGAACTACCGGCTGGACAACCGCCGCAGTCTGTTTTTGGTCAGCGTGGCCGGCGAGATCCTGCTCCTGGCCGCCTCCGAGCAGGGTATCCATTTTCTGACCCGCGTGGAGAAAGACCTGGACGCGCTCGCCGCGCCCGGCCCGACGCCGCCCGCCGCGCCGGCGCCGGCCGTCCCCGAGCGCAAGCCATCCTTCATCGAGGTCCTGGTAAGGAAGAAACCATGAGTAACCGCCCCACCCGTCCCCGCATCTCCCGCCCGGTCCTGGCCCTGCTGTTGGGGCTGCTGGCGGGCGCCCCCGCCTACGCCCAGGGCGGCGGCAGTGTCGAGCTGAGCAATCCGCTGGTGATGATCATCGTGTTCGGCGCCCTGTCGTTGGCCCCGTTCGTGTTGATCCTCATCACCTCGTTCACCAAGATCGTGGTGGTGCTGGGTCTGCTCAAGAACGCGCTGGGGACCCAGCAGGTGCCACCGTCCCAGGTGATCACCGGCCTGGCCTTTCTGCTGACCATCTTCATCATGACCCCGGTGGGGCGCGACGTCTACGACAACATCAAGGGTCTGGAGGGCGGCCGGGACATGTTCTCGCAGTCCACGGTGACGTACGCCTTCAAGGCGGCGGACCTCGGCAAGGAGCCGGTCCGCACCTTCCTGTTGCGGCACTCCGGCGCCAAGGACCGCGCCCTGTTCGTGGAACTGGCCCAGCGGCTGGCCAAGGACCCGGAGAAGGCCCGCGAGGTGGGGCCCAAGGATTTCCAGGTGATCATCCCGGCGTTCGTGATCAGTGAGCTCAAGGAGGCCTTCCTCATCGGCTTCATCATCTATATTCCGTTCGTGGTGATCGACATGATCGTCGCCAACATACTCACCGCCATGGGCATGATGATGCTGTCGCCCACCACCATCTCGCTCCCCTTCAAGTTGCTGCTGTTCGTGCTGGTGGACGGCTGGTACCTCATCGTCCGTGGTTTGGTGTTGAGCTATCTCTGACGGAGGCCACATGGTCGAGCAACTGGTGCTGAAAGTGTTCCGCGAGGGCCTGCTGATGGTCCTCATCCTGTCGGCCGGTCCCATCGTGCTCAGCATGGTGGTGGGTCTGGCGATCAGCCTGTTTCAGGCGGTGACCCAGATCCACGAACAGACGCTGACCTTCGTGCCCAAGATTTTGACCGTCTTCCTGAGCCTGGCCGTGCTGGGTCCCTGGATGATCAGCCAGATGGTGAAGTTCACCGCGGCCTGTTTTACATTGATCGCCAACCTGCCGAAGTGAGGAGCGCATGGGCGCCGAGACGCTGCTCCGGGAGATGGGGATTCTCGACTCGTTCCAGTCGTTCGTGCTGGTGCTGGGTCTCATCATGGGCCGGATGCTGCCCATCCTGATCATGAATCCCTTCCTGGGCGGCAAGATCATGCCCCAGAACGTGAAGGTGGGTTTCACCATCCTGATCGCGGCGCTGGTCTACAAGCCCATCACCGCCAGCCTGGTGCAGCCCATCCCCCAGGACACCTTGCCGTACATGGCGCTCCTGCTGAAGGAAATCCTGTTCGGCGCCAGCATCGGCTACATCTCCTCGCTCGTCTTTTTCGCCATCCAGTCGGGGGGACGCATCCTGGATCTGTCCCGCGGCGCCTCCATGGCCAACATGCTCGCGCCCCAGACGGAGGATCAGGTCTCGTATTTCGGCGAGCTGCAGTTCCAGATGTCCATCGTGCTGTTCTTCGTGCTGGGCGGACATCATCTCTTCTTCCGGGCCATCTTCCAGAGCTTCCAGCTGGTGCCGCTGGAGACGTTCCCCGACTTCGTCACGCGCACCGTTCCCTCGGCCCAGCACCTCGCTCACGTCTCCGGCCAGGTGTTCCTCATCGGGTTGCTGCTGGCGGCGCCCGTCACCGTGGCCACGTTCCTGACCGACTGGGTGTTCGGCATCATCAACCGGGTGTCGCCGCAGATCAACGTCTTCTTCCTCGCCATGCCCACCAAGATGATGGTGGGCCTGGTGGTGGCGCTGTTCGTGCTGGGATTCCTGGCGGAACAGATGGGTTCCTTCTTCGTGACCATGTTGCGCGACGTGAACCGCTGGATCCGCATGTTCTAGACCGCACCGCGGGGCCGCCGGGAGCGGCCGCCGCGACGACGCGTGAAACGAGGTGTCGCCATGACCAACATCGAACGACCGGATGCCGCCGGCATCGGTCCTGTGTACGATCTGGACCGCTCCGAAACGCTGGACCAGCTCGATGCCCTGGCCGGTCCCGCCGCGGCCGCCACGGCGGAACTGGCGGAAATCCAGGCCTTCGAGAAACTGCTCGGCCTCCGCGAGATCGCACCGCACGCGGCCGCCCTCTCTCCGCCGGCGCCGACCGACCAATCCCTGGGCACCCAGAGCGGCACCCAGGTGCGCGGCGCGCTGCGCAAGATGGCGGTCAACCTGGAGTTCAACATCCAGCAACTGCGCTCGCTCCCCGCGATGCAGGGCGACCGCCCCGACGTGCAGTCGGTGCACAATCGCCTCGGCTACGTGGACCGGCTCGTCGGCCACCTGGACACGGTGCTGGCCAACCAGGACAGCATCCTCGGCCGACTGGCCAGCGAGCAGAAAACCTGAGGAGCAGCCACGATGACCGAACCGAACCTGGAGAAAGAACTGGCCCTGGTGTTCGAAGGGAAAAAGCAGCTCAAGGATGTGCTGGACCTGGGCGCCGGCCGGCTGGAATTGCTCACGGAACTGGCCTACCTCTACTTCGAGGAGGGCCGGTACGATGAAGCCCGCGTACTGTTCGAGGGGCTCATGGCGCTGGACATGGGCAACGCGTACCACTGCCGGGCGCTCGGCGCGGTGAACCAGCGTCTGGGCCAGCTCGACGCGGCCGTGCGCTACTACCAGCGGGCGCTCAAGCTCAACGACCAGGAACCGGAGACTTGGGCCAACCTGGGGGAGGTGCTCCTGATCCAGGGCAACGCCGACCAGGGTCTGGCCCATCTGGAGCGCGCCGACCAGCTGTTCCGGAGCCAGCAACCGCAGGCGCCGCAGCGGCGGCGCGTGCAGGCCATCCTGCGCACGTACCGTCGGGTCAACCAGTAGGAGCCGATCACGGGGCAGAAGCATGTCCGGCGACAAGACCGAACAACCCACACCCAAACGGCTGCGGGAGGCCCGCAAGAAGGGCCAGGTCGCCCAGAGCAAGGATTTGGCCAGCGGGGCCGTGTTCGTCGCCGGCTTCCTGATGGGCGCCATGACCCTGCCGGCCTTCGCCGACAAGATGCGCCAGTTCATGGCCTACTGTTTCACCCAGGGCAGCCAGCTGCGCGATGTCGACAGCATCAACGTGTTTGATGTTCTGGGCAAGGGCGGCTCACTCCTCCTGGAGATCTGCGCCCCGATCTTCGGCACCATGTTTGTCCTGGCCCTGTTCGTCTCCTACATCCAGGTGGGCGGCTTGTTCACCGTGGAGCCGCTCAAGCCCGACTTGAAAAAGTTCAATCCGGTGGAAGGATTCAAGAAGCTCTTTTTCAAGCCCACGACCTACATCGAACTGGCCAAATCCATCCTCAAGATGACGGTCGTGATCGCCTTGGTGTACATGGTCATCGCCCAGCACTTCCGTTACATTGTGCTCACCGCGCAGCACCCGCTCAACGAGACCGCCCAGCTGGTGGGCGCGCTCATGTTCAAGCTGTTCCTGTACGTGGCCATATTCTTCCTCGTGGTGGCCGCGGCCGATTTCTTCATCCAAAAAAAGATGTTCATGAAGAACATGAAGATGTCGAAGGAAGAGGTGAAACAGGAGCACAAGCAGCAGGAGGGCGATCCCCACACCAAGCATCAGCGCAAGCGCCTGTTCCGGGAGATCACCCAGCACAACACCGTCCAGGACGTCCGGAAAGCCACCGTGGTGGTGGTGAACCCGGACCACATCGCCGTCGCCATCGAGTACAACAAGGACACCATGGGCGCGCCGCGAATCGCGGCCAAGGGTCTGAACCTGTGGGCCCACCAGATCATCGAGATCGCCAAGCAGTACGGCATCCCCATCATGCGCAACGTGCCGCTGGCCCACTCCCTCCACGAGTTGGAGATCGGCGACGAGATTCCGGAGAACCTCTATGAGGCCGTGGCCGAGGTGCTGAACTGGGTGTACCAGATGTCGAAAAAGGAGTGATTTTTCCCGCAACAACGGCGGGTGATGTCCGATAAGTAAGGCGAACACAGACAATATCACCCGCAAGGAGGTTTAGCTATGTATTTCGGAGGAGCTTTAGACGCAATCGGCGATGTGTTTGGCGGCGTCATGGACGCCCTCAATCCGTTCGGCATGGTGGGCGACCTGGTAGGCGATGTGCTCGGCGGCGTGGCCGGCGGTCTTGGCGGGATCCTCGGCGGCGGCATCGGCGGCATCTTCGACATGGCTACCGGAGTCGTGGACAGCATCCTGCCCGGCAACCTGTTCGGCGGGATCGGCGACATCGTGGGCAACCTGTTCGGCGCGCCCACGGGCCAGCCGCCGCAGGTCTCTCTCCTGAACCCGTTCCCCTTTGAGCTCGAGATGATGAACCCCGGCCTGATGCTGGGCGCCCCGCCCCCGACGATCGTGGGCGCGATGGGCGCGGCGGCGGGCGCCGCGACGACTGCGGCGGCGGGCACCCAGGCCAGCTCCGGCGGCGGCAATCTGGACACGCTGATGTCCCAGCTGGCCGGAAAGACCGACTCCATGTATTCAAACCTGGAACAACAGATCAACAACCTGGATCCTGAGAGCGACACGTACCAGAAAGACCTGCAGAATATCCAGTTGGCCATGTCGAAGTACACCCAGATGACGGAACTGCTCAGCAACCTGCAGAAAGACCTGCATGAGATGAGCATGTCCATCATCCGCAACATCAAGGGCTGAGCCCTCGAACGCCACAGGAGGCAAAGATGGCCCAAGCGAAGTACCGCACATTCGAAAACGGCAAGTTCGACGGCAAGGTCCCCTTCAAGGATGTCGCCGGCATGACCGATCGGGACATCATCGGGCTGCTCCAGGTGAGCCAGCTCTACTACACCCAGGGCCGGTTCGACGCCGCCCAGACCATCCTGGAGGGACTGGCGGTGATGGATCCGGACAACCGGCTGGTCCAATCCGCCCTGGGCGCCGTTTACACCAAGAAGGGGAACAACGACGCCGCCCTCGAAGCGCTGAACAAGGCGGCCAAATTGAACCCCGGCGACATCTCGATCTACGTGAACCGCGGCGAGGTGCTCATCCGCCTCGGCAAGGTCAAAGAGGCCGCAAACGACTTCAAAAAGGCCCTGGATATGGATCCGGAGCGGAAGAGCCCGGCGGCCAACCGGGCCCGCCTCATTCTGGTGGGCCTGGCCGCGGTGGCCCAGAAGGCCAGGGAAAAACAGGCGTAAGCCGGTGCGTCCGGCTCCATGCCCGTTCGTTGGTTGAAAAGTTCGGTGTTCGGCAGAGGGAAGATACCCCTTGCAGGGTATCTTCCGTCTTATTCAATCCCGGGAAGGTGAGCGCTTATGGCCCTGGACATCAAAGGCGTGTTCGACGGAATGGTCGCCGACCTGAAAAGCGGCGACGTGCAGCAACTCATGAACAAGTACGGCGACATTGTGCTGGCGCTCGTGGTCGTGCTCATCGTCGGCATGATGATCATTCCGCTCCCGACGTTTCTGCTCGACATCCTGCTGACCCTCAACATCACCATCGCCGTGACCCTGCTGCTGGTGTCGATGTACATCCCCGACGCCACCAAGCTGGCATCGTTCCCCACGATCCTGCTCATCACCACCCTGTTCCGGCTTGCGCTGAACGTGTCCTCCACGCGGCTGATCCTGCTTTACGCTTACGCCGGTGAAGTTATCAACTCGTTCGGCACGTTCGTGGTGGCCGGCAACTACGTGGTCGGAGCGGTCATCTTCCTCATCCTGACCCTCATCCAGTTCATGGTCATCGCCAAGGGCGCCGAGCGCGTCGCCGAGGTCGCGGCTCGGTTCACCCTCGACGCCATGCCCGGCAAGCAGATGAGCATCGACGCCGACCTGCGCGCCGGCGCCTTCGACCTGGCGGAGGCCCGCCGGCGGCGCACCGCCATCCAGCGGGAGTCGCAACTCTACGGCTCCATGGACGGCGCCATGAAATTCGTCAAGGGCGATGCCATCGCCGGCATCATCATCGCCCTGATCAACGTGATCGGCGGCCTGATCATCGGCGTCCTGATGAAGGGGATGACCCTGGTCAAGGCGGCCCAGACCTACACCCTGCTCACCATCGGCGACGGCCTGGTCTCCCAGATCCCGGCGCTGCTCATCTCGGTCACCGCCGGCATGGTCACCACCCGCGTCGCCTCCGAGGATGAGAGCACCAACCTGGCGCAGGACATCGGCGGCCAGCTCATGGCCCAGCCCAAGGCGTTCGCCATTTCGTCCGGCATCCTGGTGGCGCTAGGCCTCGTCCCGGGGCTGCCCCTCATCCCCTTCTTCATCCTCGCCGGAATCACGGGCGGCGTGGCTTACGGCCTGTACAAGACGAAGGAGATATCGGGCCGGCCCGCCGTCAAGAAATTGCCGGCCAAGCCGGGCGAGGCGGGCGCAGTGGCCGGCAAGGACGCGGCCGCCGGCGCATTGCCCGCCCAGAAGAAAGCTGACGCCATGTTCTCGCTCACCATCCCGCTGGCCATGGAGATATCCAAGGAACTCTACGCGGCCATCAAGAGCAGGGAGGGCGAGGAGGAGCGGCTCACCAGCGAGATCATGCCGGCGCTGCGCCAGGCCATGTACATGGAGATGGGTGTCCGCTACCCGGGCGTCCAGATCCGCGGTGACGCCCCCCTGCCGCCCCACGCCTTCCAGATCCGGCTCAAGGAGGTGCCGGTGAGCGTGGGCCAGCTCCGGCCCAATATGGTGCTGGTCAACGAGGCCCGGGCCAACCTGGGCATCTACCAGATCCCCGCGGAAGAGATCAAAAATCCGGCCACGGGTCGGCCGGCGTGCTGGGTTTCCGCCGAGCACAAGGCGCAGCTGGCGGGCGCCGGCCTGCGGGTGTGGGACACGGCCGAGATCCTCATGCTCTTTCTATCGGGCTTCATGAAGAAGTACGCCGCCGAATTTCTGGACATCCAGGAAGCCCAAATCCTGCTGGATCTGCTCAGCAAGTCCTTCCCCACGCTCGTCCAGGAAGTGGTCCCGAAGGTGGTCAGCCTGCAGACGTTCACCGACATTCTTCAGCGCCTGGTCCAGGAGGGGATCTCCATCCGCGACATCCGCACCATCCTCCAGGCGCTCAGCGAATGGGGCCGCGTCGAGAAGGACCCGGTCCAGCTCTGCGAATACGTCCGCTCCAACCTCAAGCGCTACATCAGTTTCAAGTACGCCGAGGGGAAGAACGTGCTGGTGGTTTACCTGCTGGATCCGGAGATCGAAGACCTGGTCTCCGGCTCCATCCAGCGCACCACCACCGGCAACTACCTGGCCCTGGACCCCGACACCACCCAGGACATCCTGCACACGTTCCGCCAGGAGTTCGGCAACCTGCCCCCCACGGCCCAGCGGCCGGTCATCGTCACCGACATGGAGATCCGCCGCTATGTGCGCCGGTTGGTGGAGATGGACTTCGAGAGCCTGAACGTGCTGTCGTACCAGGAGCTGTCCCCCGAGCTCAACATCCAGCCCATCGCCCGCATCTCGTTAAAAAAGAAAAAATAACCGGGATACAATCCCCTGCCTTCGCAATGCGCCGCCGAGTCCCGCCGGGACTCGGCGGCGTTTAATTGATCGGTCTGTGAGCAAGATACCATCAAGCGGTTAAAACCAGGCTGCAGCAGGTGACCGCGCCTTCCGCCTTGGCCAGTTCGTCGACTTCCACCAACCGCACATCCAGACCGAGCGCCTCCAGCCGGGCGCGCGTGCGGGGAAACGCGGTTGGGTAGACGAGCGCGTCGCCCACCCGGAGCACGTTGGCGCCCCATGGCTCCGCCGGATCCACGTCGACGAGCTGGAAGCCGGCGAACGCGGCCGGGTCCACCCACGATCGGTTGACCAGCAGCGTGCCGTCCGTGACCGCGGTGACGGCGGTCTTGAGATGCAGGCAACCTGACATGGCCACCGAAACCACTGTGTAGCCGAAGGGCTGGAGTCGCCCCGTCAGCTGGGCGATGCCGGCGGCGTTGGTGCGGCCCGACGCTCCCACATAGAGCACCCGGCCGACCCGCAGCACGTCCCCGCCGTCGAGAGTGCCCGGCGCCTCGATCCGAAGCAAGGTTCGGAACTGTGCCAGCGCGTCGGCCACCGCATCGGTTTCCCGCTGCCGCGACGGCGCGCCGGGGCGGGTGATCACCGCGACCTCAGCCACGACGACCGCCGTGTCTTCGATGAAGACGCAATCCGGCAGGTCCGGATCGGCGGGCAGCCGCTCCAGCCGGCAGCCCAGCGACACCAGGCAGACTTCGTAGGCGGCGTGCTGGCGCTCCGCCCGGTCGACGTCGAGGGTCTGGCGGCCCAGGTGGGTGAGCTCGCACCGCGCCATTGCCGGACTGACTCCCCGGGTCATCGCCACCTGATTGCCGTTGTGGGCCATACCGTCCTCCTCCCGCGTGATCCGCCCATTTGAGCACATTCGCCTCTCCGTTTCAAAGAGTATCCGGTCCCCACTGACTTCCGGCGGCGGTGGTCTTCACCGCGGCCGTGTTTCCGCCTCGATTTCATGGCGGCTTCACACGCCGTTCACACATCGCGCCGAAGATTGGAGTAGACAATGAGCCGGGAGGTGCCCGCCATGAGACTCGCCTCGCTTCTGTCGGACATCCGGACTGCGGTCGTGGAGATTTGGGACACCCTGGGCCGGTGGCGACGCCCACCCAGCCTGCGGGCCAAACTGTATCTCGCCCTGCTGGCATGCGCCCTGTTCGCCGGCGTGCTGGCCGGACTGGGTCTCACGGTGTGGCGAGATATCCCCGCGGTGGCCCGCCTCGAGGATTACCGTCCCAGTGTCGTCACCGAAGTCTACGGCGACGACGACCACCCCATCGGCCAGTTTTATCTGGAACGCCGAAAGCTCGTCGCCACCCGGGACATGCCGGGGCATCTCCGCCGCGCCGTCGTGTCCGCCGAGGACCGGCGCTTCTACGAGCACGCCGGAGTGGACTGGGTCCAGGTGGCGGCCACGGCCTGGCAGACGGCGCGCCATGGCCGGGTCGTCCGCGGCGCCAGCACCATCACCATGCAGTTGAGCCGCAACCTGTTTCTGAACCAGGACCGCAACTGGAGCCGCAAGACCCGGGAGGTGTTGCTGGCCTTCCAGATCGAGCGCCACTACGCCAAGGAGCACATCCTGACGCTGTACCTGAACCGGATCTACTTCGGCCACGGAAATTACGGCGTGGGTGCCGCCGCCGAATATTATTTCGGCAAGCCGGTCCACGACCTCACCTCCGCCGAAAGCGCCCTGCTGGCGGGCGTCATCCGCAACCCGGCGTATTACTCGCCGCTGGCCCACCCCGACCGGGCCCGGGCGGTGCGCAACCGCGTGCTGCGCGCCATGCGCCGCGACGGCAGCCTCTCCGAACCGGAGCTCCGGGCCGCGCTGTCCGAGCCGATCCGCCTGTCCCCGCAGCCCAGCCCCGGCGGGATCGCCCCCTATTTCCGCGAGATGGTCCGGCTCCACCTGGCGCGGCATTATTCGGATCGGCAGGTCCTCACCGAGGGACTCAAGGTGTACACCACCCTGAATCCCGACCTGCAGCGGTGCGCCGAAGCGGCGCTCGACGACGGCCTGCGCACCTATGACCGTCGGCACGGCTGGCGGGGTCCGCTGCCCAACGTGACTGCCGCCGGGGTGACGAACCTGGCCGCCTATGACCGCCGGGAATGGCGCCGGCCCGTGCAGCCCGGCAGCCGCGTCACCGGCTTGGTGCTGGCCGTCACCGCTCGGCAGGCCGACGTTCGGGTGGGCGCCTATCGCGCCGTCCTCGACGCGCCGGCCGTGGCCTGGACCCGCCGCGTCGATCTCCGCCGCCTCGTCCGTCCCGGCGATCTGGTGCCGCTGCAGGTGCGGCAGGTGTACGCCCCCGCCCGCCGCCTCATCGTGGAGCTGGACCAGCGGTTCGAGGTCCAGGGCGCCTGCCTGGTGCTGGACAACCGCACCGGCGCCATCAAGGCGCTGGTGGGCGGCGCAGACTGGGCGGCGAGTCAGCTCAACCGGGCCACCCAGACCCGGCGCCAGACCGGGTCGGTCTTCAAACCGTTTGTCTATGCCACAGCGCTCATGGACGGGCTGAGCCTCGATGACACCGTCCTCGACGAACCCGTGACCGTGGCGCTGCCCGACGGGACGGAGTACGCCCCCCGAAACTTTCAAGACCAGTACCGTGGCGCCGTCACCCTCCACGAGGCGCTGGCCCGATCCCTCAACGCGCCGGCCGTCCGCCTCGGACAGCAGGTGGGGATGCCCCGCGTGATCCGGACCGCCCGCGCGTTGGGCATCACCGCGCCCATCCCGCCATATCCGTCCACCGCCCTGGGCGCCGCCGAGATCTCGCTGGCCGAGATGGTGTCCGCTTACACCGCGTTCCCCACCGGCGGCCTGCGCGCCGAGCCGTACTTCATCCGCCGCATCGAGGATTTCCAGGGCCGGGTGCTGGAGGTCCACGCGCCCACTGTCCGCGAGGTGCTGCCGGAGGCGGTGGCCTGGGCGCTCACCGGCAACATGCGCGAAGTCATCAGCTACGGCACGGGCGTCAAGGCCCGAACCCTCGGTTCGGAGATCGCCGGCAAATCCGGCACCACCAACCGGTTCGCCGACGCCTGGTTCATCGGTTTCACACCGGGCATCACCGCCGGCGTCTGGGTGGGCTACGACGACAACCGGACGCTGGGTGCCAACGAAACCGGCTCGGCGGTGGCGCTGCCCGTCTGGATCCGGATCATGGCGCACCACCAGGCCGGCCATCCCGGCGCGCGGTTTCCCGAGGCGGCCGCGCCCCGCGTGTCGCCGGCTGACGAGGATCCGGACGACGGCGCCGTAGCGCCGCCGTTCCAACTGGCCCGAGTCGACGAAGCGGAGTTGGGAGCGTGATCGGACGCCACACGCAGTCGAAGCGGCCCGGGGCCGGTGCCGTGCGCCGGCTGCCGCGCCGCCCGACGGATCCGGCAGCCGGGCTTACTCGTTGGCTTCTAGAAAGCGCTCGGCGTCGATGGCGGCCATGCAGCCGGAGCCCGCGGCCGAGATTGCTTGCCGGTAGTAGGGGTCCTGGGCGTCGCCGCAGGCGAACACGCCGGGGATGTTGGTGCGGGTGCTTTTCCCTTCGGTGATGAGATAGCCGACCGCGTTCATGTCGAGCTGCCCGGCGAACAGCGCCGTGTTGGGCTGGTGACCGATGGCGATGAACACGCCCTGGCAGGGAAAGTCGCGCGTGGCGCCGGTGACCGTGTCCTTCAGGCGCACGGCGTGCACGCCGTGTTCCTTGTCGCCGAGAATTTCCTCGATCACTGAGTTCCAGACGAAGGCGATCTTGGGATTGGCCGCCGCCTTGTCCTGCATGATTTTGGAGCCGCGCAGGGCGTCGCGCCGATGAACGATGGACACCTTCGCGGCGAACCGGGTGAGATAGACGGCCTCCTCGAGAGCGGTGTCACCGCCGCCCACCACCACGATATCCTTGCCGCGGTAGAAGAACCCGTCGCAGGTGGCGCAGGCCGACACGCCGTGGCCCATAAGCCGCTGCTCCGATTCCAGCCCCAGGTACTTGGCCGAGGCCCCCGTGGCGATGATGACCGTCCTGGCCCGGTGCCCGTTCCGGGCGTCGTCTTCGAGGACGAACGGCCGCTGCGACAGGTCGGCCCGGACGATCGCGGCCGGCCGGAGCTCGGCGCCGAAGCGCGCCGCCTGTTTCCGGAACAGCTCCATCATGTCGGGGCCCATGATGCCGTCGGGGAAGCCGGGAAAGTTCTCCACCTCGGTGGTGATGGTCAGCTGGCCGCCCGGCTGCAGTCCCTCGAAGACCAGCGGCCGCAGGTTGGCGCGGGCCGTGTACAGGGCCGCGGTCAGCCCGGCCGGGCCCGACCCGATGATGATCACGTCATGCACCGCCTCGTGCGTCATCGCGCAGTTCCTCCTCGAATGAGTGCCGTCAGGACGGCGGCCGCTTCTGCAGGCGTCGCGCACAGCGAGGTTCCCGCCGGGAACTCCTGCGGATCCCCGAAGCCCCACAGGCAGGCGATGAAGCCCGTGCCCACCGCCCGCGCGGCGTCCAGGTCGCGCCGCCGGTCGCCCAGGTAGATTGCCTCCGAGGCCAAGACGGCCTGGTGCTCCAGCACCAGGTCCAGGAGCTCGGCCTTGTCGCCGTCGGGGGCGTCGTCATTGCACACCGCGAGCGTGAACCGCTCCGCGAGGTTGAAATAGTCCAGGAAGGCCAGGAGATACGGCCGGCCGCAGTTGCTGGCCACGGCGCAGCGGACCGAGTGTTCCTCGAGCGCGTCCAGCAGCGGCGGGATGCCGGCCGGCATCCGTGCGTCACCCGACTCGATGCACGCCACCTCTTCTTCCTGGACCAGCGCCTGAAAGCGGCGCCAGCCGGCCTCGTCCAGTTCCAGGCCCATCCCGCGGGCGTACTCGCGGTTGGGCACGCCCATCAGGGCGCGGATCCGCTCCGGCGCAGGCGGCGCCACGGAGCGGCCCAGCTCGGCCGACAGGCGCGCCACCGCCCGCCCCACGGCGGCCACCACCAGGTCGCCGGAGTCGAATAACACGCCGTCGAGGTCGAAAATCACCAGTTCCAGGGACATGGCATATCCTGAGCATCCGGCTGGTGGGGAGGCTGAACCGACGATTCCCAGCGAACCGGGTTGCTTGTGGCGATCGCTGCGGGGATCGGCGCGCCGCGCGGCCGGCTACCGATGCGCGGCGCGGAGCCGGTCCAGAGCGCGGCGCAAGCTGGCGTTGGCCCGGACGTAGTCAATGTCGGGCCGACCCGACGCGATCCGCTCCTGAGCCCGCTGGCGGGACCGGGCGGCGCGATCCACGTCGATCTCCGTGTCCCGCTCGGCCACGTCGGCCAATACCGCGATGTCACCGCCGGACACTTCGACGAAACCGCCGGAGCAGAAAAAGCGGATGGTGTCGCCGTTCTCGTCCACGGCGGTGACCACCCCCGCGCCCAGCTTGGAGACCAGCAAGGCATGGCCCGGCAGGGCGCCCACCTCACCGTCGGGCCCCGGGAAGGTGACGCTCCGGATGAAGCCCGAGAGCAGCGTTTTCACGGGGGTGAGCACTTCCAGGTAAAGGGTCGGTGTGGACATGGCGCGGTGCCGTTCTCCTGCGGGAATCAGACGGACGACTTGGCGATGGCCTCAGCCTTCTCGAGCACATCCTCGATGCCGCCCACCATGAAGAACGCCTGCTCCGGGATGTCATCATACTTGCCGTGGCAGAGATCCCGGAAGCCGGCCACGGTGTCCTTCACGGGCACGTACTTGCCGGTGAACCCGGTATACTGCTCGGCGACGAAGAACGGCTGTGACAGGAACTTCTGGATCTTGCGCGCCCGGCTGACCACGAGCTTGTCGTCGTCGCTCAGTTCGTCGATGCCCAGGATGGCGATAATGTCCTGCAGCTCCTTGTACCGCTGAAGGATCTGCTGGACCTCGCGGGTGGTCCGGTAGTGCTCCTCGCCGATGACGTGCGGGTCCAGGATCCGGGAGGTGGACGCCAGCGGATCCACGGCCGGGTAGATGCCCATCTCGACGATGGCCCGGTCCAGGTTGGTGGTGGCGTCCAGGTGGGTGAAGGTGGTCGCCGGCGCGGGATCGGTGTAGTCGTCGGCGGGCACGTAAATGGCCTGGATCGACGTGATGGACCCCTTGCTGGTGGTGGTGATGCGCTCCTGGAGCTCGCCCATCTCGGTGGCCAGGTTCGGCTGGTAACCCACCGCCGAGGGCATCCGGCCCAGCAGCGCCGACACCTCGGAGCCCGCCTGGGTGAAGCGGAAGATGTTGTCGATGAACAGCAGGACGTCCTGGCCCTCCACGTCGCGGAAGTATTCGGCCACGGTGAGTCCCGTCAGGGCCACGCGGAGGCGGGCGCCGGGCGGTTCGGTCATCTGGCCGTACACCAGGGCGGCCTTGTCGATGACGCCCGACTCCTTCATCTCCAGCCACAGGTCGTTTCCCTCGCGGGTCCGTTCGCCCACGCCGGCGAACACCGAGTAGCCGCCGTGCTGCTTGGCGATGCGGTGAATCAGTTCCATGATGATGACGGTTTTGCCCACGCCGGCGCCGCCGAACAGGCCGATCTTGCCTCCTTTGGGGAAGGGCTCGATCAGGTCGATGACCTTGATGCCGGTCTCCAGCATCTCGGTGGCGACGCTCTGGTCGACGAACTCGGGTGCGGGACGGTGGATCGGATAGCGGATGTCGGAGGTGATGGGCCCGCCCTTGTCCACGGGTTTCCCCAGCAGGTTCATCACCCGCCCCAGGGTGTTGGGGCCCACCGGAACGCTGATGGCCTCCCCGAGGTCGATGGCCTTCATCCCGCGGACCAGGCCCTCGGTGGGCTCCAGCGCCACGCAACGCACCCGGCCTTCGCCCAGGTGCTGCTGCACTTCGGTCGTGATGTCGACGGGGGTCTGCACGTCGAACCCTTCGCTGACGATGCGCACCGCGTTATAGATCGGCGGGATGCTCGTTTCGGGGAAGGCGCAGTCCACCACCGGTCCGATCACCTGTACCACTTTCCCTATGTTCATGCTCGTCTCCCTGTCCTTTCAATTTGCTCCGGACGGCGGCGGCGCTCAGCTGAGCGCCGCGGCGCCACCGACGATCTCGATGATCTCTTTCGTGATGGCCGCCTGGCGGATTTGGTTCCGCGTCAGGATCAGCCGATCGATCATCTCGCCGGCGTTCCGCGTGGCCGCGTCCATGGCGGTCATCCGGGCGCTCTGCTCGCTGGCCACCGACTCCACCAGCGCCCGGTAGACCTGGGTGATCACATGCTGCGGGAAGAGGTCGCGGTAGATCGCCTCCCGCGGCTGGTCGTAGATGTAGTCCACACCGGCCGGAAGCGCTCCCGCGGTCGGCGGCTCCAGGCCGAGGTCGACGATGGGGAGCAGCGGCTCCACGGTGATGTCCTGCTGCGCCGCCGACTTGAACTGGTTGTAAACCAGGAAGACCTTGTCCGCCGC
Organism: Acidobacteriota bacterium; assembly: GCA_029565065.1. Taxonomy (GTDB): domain Bacteria; phylum Acidobacteriota; class JAAYUB01; order JAAYUB01; family JAAYUB01; genus JAAYUB01. Next base: position 28,143 of record JAKQOW010000051.1, read on the forward strand.
ACCGGAGACGAAGCGCTCCAGCAGCGGGGCGGCCACCTGCTGCGCCAACTCCAGGTCCACGAACGACAGGCGGTCCACATAGAAGGAGAGGATGTTGTACTTGCGCCGGCTGAAGTGCTCGTACGCCTTCTTGCCCACGACGTCCAGGACGACCTCGGCGCCGGGCGACCGGTCCATGAAGGCGTAGGCGGCCTTGAAGATATTCGTGTTGAATCCCCCGCACAGGCCCTTGTCGCCGGAGATGACGAGCAGCACGATTTTCGCGTCGCCCCGAGCCTGAAGCAGCGGATGGGACTGGTCGGGATGGCGCAGCGCCAGGTGCTGGATGAGCTGGAGCATCCGACGGGCGTACGGTCGCGCCGTCATGACCCGCTGCTGCGCCTTCTTCAGCTTCGCCGCCGCGACGAATTTCATCGCTTTGGTGATTTGCTGCGTGTTGCGGACGCTGCGGATGCGCCGGCGGATGTCCAACAGGTTCGGCATCGGGGTCGACCTCAGGACCGGCCGGCCGCGGCGCGCTGTTCCATGAACAGCTTCTTGAATTCCGCGACCGCCGTTTTGAGCGCTTCCATCAACTCGGCGTCCAGGCTCTTTTTCTGGCTGATCCTGGCCAGCAACCCGCCGCCGCGGGCATCCAGGTGCTCAAAGAGCGCCTGTTCGAAGGCGGGCACCTGGTCCATCGGCAAGTCGTCGAGATAGCCGGTGGTGCCGGCATAGATGATGACCACCTGCTTCTCCACCTTCAGCGGTTTGTATTGACCCTGCTTGAGCAGCTCCATGAGTCGCGCCCCGCGGTTGAGCTGGGCCTTGGTGGCCTTGTCCAGGTCGGACCCGAACTGGGCGAACGCCTGCAGCTCGCGGTACTGCGCCAGGTCCAGCCGGAGCCGGCCGGCGACCTGTTTCATCGCCTTGATCTGGGCGGAACCACCGACGCGGGACACCGAGATGCCGGCGTTGATGGCCGGGCGAAAGCCGCTGTGGAACAGGTCCGTCTCCAGAAAAATCTGGCCGTCGGTGATGGAGATGACGTTGGTGGGGATGTACGCGGAGATGTCGCCCGCCTGGGTTTCGATGATGGGCAGCGCGGTCAGCGAGCCGCCGCCGAACTCGTCGTTGAGCTTGGCCGCGCGCTCCAGCAGCCGGGAGTGGAGGAAGAACACGTCGCCCGGGAACGCCTCGCGGCCCGGCGGCCGCCGAAGCAGCAGGGAAATTTCGCGATACGCCGCGGCGTGCTTCGACAGGTCGTCGTAGATCACCAGCGCGTGCTGGCCCCGGTCGCGGAAATATTCGCCGATGGCGCAACCGGCGTAGGGCGCCAGATACTGCATGGGGGCGGGGTCGCTGGCGGCGGCCACCAGGACGACGGTCCGCTCCAGGACGCCGTGCTTCTGCAGCGTGTCCACCACCCGGGCCACCGTGGACTGCTTCTGTCCGATGGCCACGTAGATGGAGATGACCCCGGTGTCCTTCTGGTTGATGATGGTGTCGACGGCGATGGCCGTCTTGCCGGTCTGGCGGTCGCCGATGATCAGCTCCCGCTGGCCGCGGCCGATGGGGATCATGGAGTCGATGGCCTTGATGCCGGTCTGGAGCGGCTCCTTGACGGGCTGGCGATCCACGACGCCGGGCGCCAGGCGCTCGACGGGATTGAACAGCTCGGTGACGATGGGCCCCTTGCCGTCGACGGGCCGGCCCAGCGCATCCACTACCCGACCCACCATGGCTTCGCCCACCGGCACGGACATGATCCGGCCGGTGCGTTTGACGGTGTCTCCCTCCCGGACCGCGAAGGCCTCGCCCAGCATGACCGCGCCGACGTTGTCCTCTTCGAGGTTCATGGCGAGGCCGAACACGTCGTGGGGAAACTCGAGCAGCTCGCCGTACATGACCTTGTCGAGGCCGTAGATGCGCGCGATGCCATCGCCTACGCTGATCACGCTGCCCACCTCGGTCACGTCCACTGCGGCGTCGAAGCCCTTGATGGCGTCCTTGATGAAGCGGGTGATTTCGTCAGCTTTGAATTCCATGGCTTTCGGTTCTCCGTTGCGTTTGGATCGTCTGCGATCAGAATCCGGCCAGCCGGCGCTTGAGGCGGTCGAGCTGGCTGCGGACGCTGCCGTCGTACACGGTGCCACCCACCTGGACCCGCAGGCCGCCGATCAGCGCGGGGTCCACCGTCGCCTCCATCGCCACGTTCCGGTCGAGGATCCGGCGCAAGTCCGCGGCCAGCCGGTCGCGCCGCGCCGGTTCCAGCGCCCGGGCGGTGGCCACGCGGGCCCGCACCACGCCGCTCAGGACATCGGCCTCCTCGTCGAATATCACGCCGATGGCGTTGACGTGCACGATGCGGTGGTGCTCCACCAGCACCCGCAGGAACTGGGCGAAGTGTTTCTGGAAGCCGCAGCGGCGGGACAGGTCATCCACGATCGCCCGCTTCGTCTCCTGGGGCACCACCGGATTGCGCATGGCCGCGAGGAACTCCGGCACCTGCTCGCTGACCGCCTGCAAGACGCGCAGGTCGCGGCGGACGGCGTCGGTGATGCTGACTTCGCGCGCCACCTCCGCCAGAGAACGGGCATACCGCCTCAACAATGATTTCCGGATCACCGCTTGTCTCCCATCCGGGCCAGAAAGCGCTCGGCCAGCCGTTCCTCGGTCTCGGGCGTGATCTCCCGCCGGAGGATTTCCTCGGCGGTCCGGCTGGCCTCTTCGGCGACGAACCGGCGCAATTCGCCCATGGCCTGCTGTTTCAGGGTCTCGATCTCCCTCTGGCCGCGCACCTGAATGCGAGCGGCCTCGGCCTCGGCCTGCTGGAGGATCCGCTCGCTCTCCGCCGCCGCGTCCGCCTTCGCCTGCTCCTTGATTTCGCGGATCTCCTCGTCCAGCGCCAGAAGCCGCTCCTCCATCAGATTGAGCTTCCGCAGGGCGTCCACCCGGGCCGCTTCGGCGTCGGCCAGCTGTTTCTGAATCTCCTGGGTGCGGGAGCGGAAAAATTTGCGCAGCGGCGCCCACAGCAGGTAGATCAGGGCGCCGGCGACCACCACAAAGTTGAAGATCCGGCCCGCCTCGAGAACCTCGTGGCTGAAGGAGCTCGGGAAGTCGGCCGCACGGACCACGCCTCCCGGACCGGCCACGGCCAGGAGCAACCAGGCGAGCAGCGGAACCAGCCGCCGGGGGGCACTCATGACGGCCTCCCGGTGCCGAGGATCTGGGCGGCGATGAGCCGGGCGAACTCCTGGATTTCGTCGGCGAGCGAGCGGCGCAGCTCGTTTCGCTGGTCGCCGATCTCGGCCACCGCCCGCTCCACGCGGCTGCGCGTCTCGGCGTTGGCTGCGGCCAGCCGCTGCGCCTGGCGTTCCAGCGCCTCGCGCTGGACGGCGTCCATCTGGCCATAGCCCTCCTGACGGGCGGCCTTGATCCCGTTCTCGTAACGTCGGAGCAGCGCGTCGTACTCCTCGAGCGATTTCGCCGCCGCGGCCCGCTTGCCATCGGTGCGCGCCTCGCGTTCCTTCAGCACGCCCATGAGCGGCCGGTACAGCAGACGGCTCATGATGAAATGAAAGAGGATGAATACGAGCGCCACCAGCGCGACGGAAGGATTCAGAGTCAACGCCTCGGTGGCACTACTGAGCAGGTACATGGTGCGAACAACCCCGGCGACCGGCGATTGGAGCTAACACACGGACTCGAAAGAGCTTATTGAATATCATCGAACAGCAATAATGTCAAGCCGATTCCTGGCTGTTCCAACCGGCGTCAAACGCTGTCGTTGTGCCGGCATGGTGCCGGCTCCGATGCGGCCCGAACGGCTGCGGATTCATTTCCCCGTTGCGCCTCCCCCGAACAAGCTGATATGATTGCAATATTCATCGGACCGCAAGGGCGTGGCATGGACGATCAGGGGACGCTGCAATACTGGAAGGCGGCGCTGAATGCCGCCAAGATCATGTCCGAGGGGAATTTCACCGCGTCGGAAACGGAATTCGCCGACCTGTGCGCCGAGCAGCTCCGCCGCTCCGGCGCGGCCGATGCCGCCCCCGCAGCCGATGCCGCCCTGGAGCAGAGCCTCAAGGAGATCGCCCGCCAGCTGCTGCGCTTCTTTGTCGAGATCTCCCTGGATGCCGAGCAGGAATCCCGTTTCAACGAGATCATGGCCGAGCTGCTCCAGTGCCGCACGGTCGACGATTACGACGAATTCAAGATTTCCCTGAACCTGTTCCTGAATTTCTTCCGCAAGACGCTCTCCGAGCTGGAAGATGACCGGACCCAGCTCGAGACATTCCTCACCGATCTGAGCGCCTCGATCCTGACTCTGCATAACACAGGCAAGAGCTTTCTGCAGATCCTGGACGAATTCCGCAACAAGCTGGACGGATTGGACAGCACCCAGAAGATGGAAGTCATCCAGGAGCATCTGGTGGCCCTCTCCGAACATATCAAGGGGCAGGGCGCCGAGCTGTACGGGAGCCTTGTGGAAGCCAACCGCCGCATCGGGCGGCTCCGCCAGCAGCTGGAGAAGATCCGGGTCAAGGGTGGCGCCGCGCAACCCCGCCAGCTCCTGGAGAGCCAGGCCTTCCGCGACAAGTTTCGCATGGTGCTCCAGAACACCCGGCTGCAGCGCGACAACGTCACCCTGGTGCTTCTCCGGGTGCAGAACCTCGCCGATTTGGAACAACAGATCGGCCACGAGATGTCGCTCCGGGTGCTCAAGCACCTCGTGGCCGCCTGCTGTCAGAACCTCCACCGCAACGACCTCATGAGCCGGCTGGAGCACGAAACGCTGGCCATCCTGCTGCTGAACACATCCCTCGCCAACGCCCGGTTGTTCGGCGAGCAGCTCCTGGCCGCGGTCCAGAAACTCAAGTTCCGCGCCCAGGGCGGCGCCCATCAATTGACCGTTCGCTGCGGCATCGCCTGCTGCCGGATGCACGACACCACCGAAACCATCATCCGCAAGGCGGTATTGGCTCTGGAAATCGGCGCCATGAACGACGCGCTCCTCATCACCGAAAACGAGATCCCCCCGGACCTGCTGGAAACCATCTACGCCATTTATTGATTTCTCCGCGGGCGGTGCCACCGCACCCTCGTCCGTTCACCCGTTCGCCGGCTCGCCGAATCCCGGACACCAGCTGACTGATTCGCGCATCCGATTCAGCGGTGCAGCTCGATGACGTCGCCGTCCGCGAGGACGTGATCGCGGTTGATCCGCTGCCCATCGAATGCCTGCTTTCCCCACACCCGCGCGAACGCCAAGTGTTCCACAAAGTCGTGGTGGACCATCTGACAGAGATCCAGAACGGTGCTGCCGATCTTGAGCACGTAGGGGCGCCCCTGGTCGGGCGGCTTGCCGGGCTGCTTCGTGTAAACGCGGAGTATGCCCAGCCGCGCGAATATTTCGTCCTTCAGCGGCTCAAGCCCCTCGCCCGTCTCCGCCGACACCCGCCGCACGGTGAACCGCCCGCCGAACAGCTCCTCGACCACCGCCGCATTGTCCCCGGCGCCCGCCAGATCCATCTTGTTCAGGAGCAACAGCGACGGAACCACCGCCCCGCCGCGGGGCAGCTCGCCGGCCGGTGCCTGGAGGAACACCTTCTGCTCGGCCAGAAAGGCGGCGGCGTCCTCGATTTCCTCTAGCACTCCGGCGCTGGCTTGATCCACCGCCACCAGGAGCAGATCGGCGCTGCGGATGACGCTCATCACCCACGGCTCCATGAACTGCCGGCTCAGCGCGGGCAGGTCGATCAGCTGGAACTGGATATCCTGCCACTCGATCATTCCCTGCTGCGGCTCACGGGTGGTGAAGGCGTAGGGCGCCACCTCCGGCTCCGCGCGGGTGAGCGCCTTGAGCAAGGCGGACTTGCCCGCGTTGGGCGGACCGGTCAACACCACCCGGCCGGCGCCTTCGCGCGGAATGTTGGATGGATCCAGACGCTTGGGGCCCTTCTTGGCCTGCAGCTCCTTGCGGGCCAGCGACAGTTTCTTCTTGATCTCCGCCTGGAGCTTCTCGGTGCCCTTGTGTTTCGGGAGCGTGGCCCACATGTCCTCGAGGGCGCTGAGCCGCTCGGCGGGCGTTGCGGCCTGCTTGAAACGCTGTTCCGCGTCCAGATACTGGGGCGTCAGGTTGGCCGTCATCGCACGGATACCAAAACATGTGGTGTCAACGATTCGGTGATATTATAACGGTTTCGGCAAACACTGCAAAGTGCAAGCCGGGACAAACCGTCTCTCGAACGCTTCCGCCCGAGGACACATGGAGCTCTGCTGGCGCGGCGCATTGCTGGGATTGACCAACGGCGCAATCTGTCTGGCCGCCTGCGTGCCGGTGCTGCTGCCGTACCTGGTGGGCGAGGGCGAGCGGCTGAAGCGCAACGCCGTCGTCCTGGCTGGATTTCTGGGCGGTCGGCTGGTGGGCTACCTCGCCTTCGGGCTGCTGGCCTGGCTCTTCGGCCTGGCCCTGCCGGCGGCGCTGCCCGGTCGCCTGCGCTGGGCCGGTGCCATCTATCTGGTGTTGGGTTTGCTGTTGGCGGTGTACGGCTTCCGCCCGCCTCGGACCGAGCCGTGCCTCTTGCCGGCCGCCGAAGGCCCCGCCCGCCGACTGGCGGAACGGCGGCCCGCCCTGTTGCCGCCGCTGCTGGGATTGCTGACGGGGCTGAACCTGTGTCCCCCGTTCCTGCTGGCATTTACCGAGGCGGCCGGCGCCGGCACCCTGTCCGGCAGCCTGCTGTTCTTTCTCACATTCTACGCCGCCACCTCGCTTTTCTTCGTGCCGCTGCCGTTGCTCGGAACGCTCGGCCGGTTTCCCGCGGTCCGGACGGTGGGCCGTCTGGCGGCCGGGGTGGTGGGGGTCTACTACGTGTATCGCGGCCTGACCATGCTCAGTTGACTCTTTACACAGGTACACCACCACCGATACCATTGAACAAATCGTTCCTGTTTGGCGTATTGTAAACCGTATCCATCCACAGTCGATCCATCGGGAGGTTTCAAGACACCATGAGTGTGCGTGCTGCAGAGAACAGATCCGCCACCGCGCCGTTCCGCAGCCGCGGCAAGGCGCTGCTGCTGACGTTGCCGGTTTCACTGCTCACGTTCGTGTTGCTCCTGGGCGGGCCCACAACGCCCCGCACTCTGCCCGTGCTGTTATCCGTGCTGGCGACCTACGTTCTCATCAATGCCCTCTTCTACCTGATGGTGCGGACGGGCCGCACCGACCGCTACCGGGCCGTGCTGTTCGTGACCATGGCGGTGACGTTCGTCATCGGCTTCATCGCCAACCTCATCGAGATGCGCGGCAGCATGGCCTTGTCCACATCGGACATGGCCGCCGGTGAGACGCCGTTCTGCCACATGGTGATCCCCGTGACCATCATCCCGGCGGCACTCACCAAGACCATCATCTTCCCGGGGCACATGCTGGGCGGCTTCGCCCCGGTGGCCGCCATGTTCGTGCTCTGGATCGGCGTGTCGCTGGCCATCGGCCGCGGGTTCTGCAGTTGGGGCTGCTTCTTCGGCGGACTCGAGGACGGTTTCTCCCGCATCCTGCGCCGGCCGGTTATCCGCAAGATCGCCCCCTACTGGTCGTACCTGCCGTACGCCGTGCTTGTCGCCGTCGTGATCCTCTCCGCGGCCACCCTCTCGCCCGCGTACTGCGAATGGCTGTGCCCGTTCAAGACGGTGACCGAGTACAACGAGGTCACCTCGACGCGCACGGCGATCCAGGCGGTGATCTTCGTCTCGCTGTTCGCCGGGCTGGTGGTGGTGCTGCCAACGCTGACCAAAAAGCGTACCCAGTGCGGACTGTTCTGCCCCATGGGCGCCTTCCAGTCCGTGACGAACAAGATCGATGCGTTCACGATCCGGATCGACCGGACCCGTTGCACCGACTGCCAGCGCTGCGTCCAGGCCTGCCCGACGTTCTCGCTCGACCAGGCGTCAATCGCGGCGGGCCAACCGAAGATCACCTGCTGCAAATGCGGCAAGTGCGTCGACGCCTGCACCAAGGGCGCCATCGGTTACCACATCAAAGGGACGGCGTCCCCGCCGGAGCGGGCGCGGCTGCTGTTCCTCTACCCGGCGTTCATCTTTCTGGCCACCATCGGCGGCGGCATGATCGTCGACGGGCTCCATCGCATCCTGCTCCTGGTCACCACCGGCCGGATGATCCAGTGACCTCCTGGAGGGACCATCATGGTGAAACGATTTCGCACGTTTTTAGGATATGCTTGGGCCGTTGCGGCTCTCTTCATCGTTCTGGCCACGTTTTTCGGGATGAATGGCTGGGCGAGCCTGTTCGTAAACGTCACCGGCCTAAAGATCAATCCGTGGTACGACGGCGGCGAGGTGATGCAGGCCATCCATCGCCCCGGCTACCAGACCCAGGTCCACAAACCGGTCTTCGACGCACTGATCGGGGAGCAGGATGAAGGGTTCGTCCAGATCACCTGGGCACCCGCCGAGGGCCAGGCCCTGCCGGAGCGGCTCACCGACGCCATCGACGTGACTGGAGACGGCCAGCCGGATTTCGAACTGGACGTGAACACGCGGACCAACAGCGTCCGGCTCACCAAGCACCAGCCGTGGGTGCTGTCGGTGGGCGAGGTGCTCAAGCCGCACGACAAGCGCGCCGTGCGGGTGACGCTGAGGAATTTTCACTAAGACGGCGAGTCTGGGCGTGGATTGCGAGGTTGCCCGACGCAGCTGGCGCATCCTTTAAACACTAACTCATGCAGGTGTTACCCGTCTGCGCCGGGCTATGCTCGTGGCGATCCGAGCGGTGCGCCGAAACACATGCAAAGGGTGCGGAGCCGGACTGTCACAATCACAACCGATAAGTTCCGTCTTTGCCGGCTTGGGATTCCGGGCTCGATTACGATAACGATTACGATGACGAGTTACGAGCACGGGGAGGGGAACGAGCCTCGAGTCTCGAGCCCCCAGCCTCGCTTCCACCCGATTTACCATCCCCTCAGGGCGTGCCGGTGGTGATGGTTCCGGACACCCACTCCAGATTGGCCCGCGCCACCAGATAATCGTGTTTGGCGCGGGACAGGTTGATCTTGGCCTGCAGCACGTTGAGCTGGGCGTCGTCCACGTCGAGCCGAGTCTTGACGCCGAACTCAAAACCCTTTTCCGCCATGGCCAGCAACCGCTCCGCCTGGGTGACCGTTCCGCCGAGCGCCCGGATGATCTCGCCCGCCTCGTGGACGTTGTCCACCGCCTGGCGCACCTGCAACGCGATGGAGTCAACGAGCTTGGCCTGCTCGATGCGCAGTGTCTCCAGGTCGCTGCGGGCCTGCATCACCTTCCCTTTGGTTCGCCCGCCGTCGAAGACGGGGAACGTCAGGTATATGCCCACCGAGTAGGCCAGCCCGTCCGCCTGGCCTTCGCCGATGGTCTGACCCCGCCAACCGGCACCGCCGCGGAAATCGACTCGCGGCTTGTCTCCCGCACCGTAGATCTTGACCAGCTCCTTGGCGATGTTGGACTGGTGGCCCAGTTCGGAAATCTCCGGCCGGTTCTGCAGGGCGATTTCCAGCACTGGGGCGTACGCCGGATAGGCGCCCACGGGCGCTTCGAGCGTTCCCGTTACGTCCACCACATGTCCCTCCAGGCCCAGCAGGAAGCGCAACTGTTCCCGGGCGATCTGGATGGCGTTTTCCGCCCGGATGACCGCCGGTCGAGCGTTGTCGAGATCCACTTCCGCCGCGAGCACGTCGTAGTCGGTGGCCAGGCCGGCGTCGAACTTGCGGCTGGCTTCATCCAGGTGCCGCTGCTTCATGGCCACGTTTTCCAGAGCCAGAGCATGCAGTTCGCGGGCCAGCAACACTCCGTGGAACGCCGTCGTGACGTCCCGGGCAACCGCCTGTTGATAGATGACGAGTTGGTCCTCCGCGTCGGCCATCCCCTCCTTGGCCGCCCGGATGGCCGCCCCTACCTGACCCCAGGTGTAGATCGCCTGGGACACGCCGGCCTCGGCGGTGTACAGGTTGCGGGTCACGTCGAAATCGAAATCCTCGAGAAAACCCCCGCCGAAGGCCTTCTGGCTCTCGTCGCTGTCGCGGGAAGCTGACGAGGTCACCGTCACCTGGGGCATCGCCGCCGCTCGCTCTTCGAGGTAACGTCCCATTACCTTCCGGCGGAATTCCCTGGCTTTCTGAATGTCCTTGTTCTCGGCGGCGGCGATGCGGAGCGCTTCGTCCAGCGTGAGCACACGTGCGACGGCCGGCGCCCCGTCCGCGGTTTGCGCCGGCAACGTCGCGGCCAGCAGCAGCGCCGCCAGCGCCGTGGCGGCGACGGCCCGGAGCCGCGCACCAAAAACGTGCACGAACTGTCGGTCGGTTATCCTGTTCATGATGGACTCTCTTCGCGTGAGTGAAAGTTGGAATGGAAACCATCCGCTCATGACACCGTCTCCTCAGCCGCCGGTTCCGCTGCGCCCGGCTCCGCTTTCGGATCATGAGTCGGAATCCGGCGGCGGCGGCCGAACCACGCTGCGACGTCGTCCAGGAGGGTGTACACCACCGGCACCACCAGCAGGGTAAGGAAGGTGGAGGTGATCAGGCCGCCGATGATGGCGCGGGCCATGGGCGCCCGCATCTCGGCGCCGGAACCGATGGCGAACGCCAGCGGCAGCATACCGAAGATCATGGCCAGGGTGGTCATCATGATGGGACGCAACCGGGTCCGGCCCGCCAGGATCAGCGCCTCGCGGCGGCTCAGCCCCTCCGCCCGGAGGGTTTTGGCAAAATCCACCAGCAGGATGGCGTTCTTGGTGACGAGACCCATGAGCATGATGAGCCCGATGAGCGACATGATGTTCACCGTGTCGCCGGTGAGGAACAGCATGCCCGCCATGCCGACGACAGACAATGGGAGCGATAGCATGATGGCGAGCGGATCGATGAACGACTCGAACTGCGCGGCCAGGATCAGATACACCAGAATCACCGCGAGCAGGAGCGCCTCGGCCATGTAGCCGAACGATTCCACCATGATCTCGTTCTCGCCGCCGAACACCACCTGGTAGCCGGGCGGCAGATCCAGCTTGGCGGCCTCGGCGTCGATGCGCTGCACCGCCGTCCCCAGCGGCAGGTTGTCCATGTTCGCCGAGAAGACCACTTCGCGGCTCAGGTCCTGCCGATTGATCTCGGAGGGAGTCGTGCTCACCTCGTAGCGGACGAGGCTCAGCAGCGGCACTAGGACCGGCAGCCCCCCGGGCGAGCGGACCGTCACCTTGAGCTGCTGGACCTGGCCGGGGTCGCGGCGCAGTTCCTGTGGCAGGCGCACGCGGACGTCCACCGCGTCGCCGTCCTCGTCCTCGTAGGTGGACACCACCTGCCCGCCCACCAGGGCCCCGACGGTGCGCACCACATCCATGGTCATGACCCCGGTGGCCAGCGCCTGTTCGCGATCCACGATGATCTTGTACTCGGGGATCTCCTGCTCCAGGCTGACCTCCTGATCGACAACCCCGGCGATGGAGTAAGTGGCCTCCTTCAACCGGAGCGCGTGCTGCTTGAGTTGATTCAGGTCCTCGCCCCGAATGCTCACCAGGAGCGGTTTGCGGGAGTCCATGTTGCCCGGCTCCGCAAACGACGGCACGATGCCCGCCACGTGCAGCAGCCGCTCTCGAACCGCCCGCTGCAGCAGGAACTGGTTCCGGGTCCGGGCGTCCCGCTCCACCAGCTTCACGTAGACGCTGGCGTCGCGGACGGTGCCCCAGTCTCCTGCCCCGATGGTCGCGTAGGTATGCTTGACCTCCGGGAATTCTCCCAGGACCTTCAGCACCGACTCCACCCGGTTGCGGGTTTCGGCGATGGACGCGTTGGGCGCCGTCTTGAAGTTGATCTGGAATTCCGCCTGGTCGTACGGCGGCAGAAATGCCGTCTCGAGGACACCGAACAGGGCCACGCCGCCCATAAAGGCCACGGCAGCCAGCAGCACGATGGTCTTGCGGTGATCCAGCGCCCAGCCGACCAGCATCCGGTAGCCGTCGGCGGACCGGTCGAACCAGCCGTTGAAGCGGTCCAGGATCCGGGCGATCAGGTGCCGCTTCCCCTTCCGCTCCACGTCCGGGTCGTACCAGCGCGATGACAGCATCGGGTCCAGGGTGAACGACACGAACAGGCTCACGAGCACGGCGAAGGTCACGGTGATCCCGAAATGGAAGAAAAACCTCCCGATGATCCCTTTCATGAACGCCACCGGGACGAACACCGCCACGATGGAGAACGTGGTGGCCATCACCGCCAGCCCGATCTCGCTCGTGCCGTTGCGGGCGGCGGTGAAGTGGTCCTCGCCCCGCTCCAGGTGGCGGACGATGTTCTCCCGGACGACGATGGCGTCGTCGATGAGCAGTCCGATGGCCAACGACAGCGCCATCAGCGTCATCATGTTCAGGGTCATCCCCATGAAATTCATGACGATGAATGACGAGACCACCGAGATGGGCAGGGTCAGGCCGGTGATCACGGTGGAGCGCCAGGAGTTCAGGAACAGGAACACGATGAACACCGTCAACAGGCCGCCGAGAATCATCGTCTCCTGGACATCCCGGACCGAATCGCGGATGAAAATGGAGCCGTCGCGGATCAGCTCGAGGGTGGTGCCGGCCGGCATCTCGCTTTGCAGCTGGACCACTTCGGCCTTGACCGTGTCCACGACCTCCACGGTGTTGGCGCCCGACTGCTTCAGGATATCCAGGGCCACCGCCGGCACCCCGTTGATGAGCGCCAGCGAGCGCTGCTCCTGGATGCCGTCCTCCACCCGGGCCACCTCGGCCAGGGTGATGGGCCGGCCGTTGCGCTGGGCAATGACCATCTGCTGGAACGCCTCGACATCCTTCGGCTTGCCGGCCACGCGCAGTGGGAATTCCGTCCCGTTGCGGTTGATCCGCCCCAGCGGGGTGTTGACGTTTTCCGACTGGAGGCCGAGCACCACCTCATCCACGCCCATTCCCAACGCTTCCAGGCGGACGGGATCGAGCTGGATGGCCACTTCGCGCTCCGACTCGCCCACCATGTCCACCTTGCCCACGCCGGAAATGTTCTCCAGGCGCCGCTTGACCTTCTTGTCCACCAGCGTGGTCAGCGCCTGAGGCGACAGTTTCTCCGAACGGATGGCCACCGACACGATGGGCACCGCCGCGAAGTCCAGCTTGTTGATGATGGGCTCATCGATCCCCTGGGGCAGCTCGCCGCGGATGGCGCCGATTTTGGACCGCGCCTCCTGCGAGGCGTCGTTGATCTTGACGCCGAGCTCGAACTCCACCACCACGGTGGAGACCCCCTCGCGGGACGTCGACGTGACGTGCTTGACGCCGGAGATGGGGTTGACCGCCTCCTCGATACGCTTGGTGACCTCCCGCTCCACCGTTTCTGGGGACGCACCGGGAAACACCGTCACGATGGACAGGACCGGGATCTCCACGTCGGGGAACATGTCGATGGCCAGCCGGCGGTACGAGAAGATGCCCAAAGTGACCAGCGCCAGCATCATGACCGCGGCGAACACGGGCCGCTTGATGGACAGGTTGGATAGCAGCATCGGGCCTCTCCTTCTCAGCGGCCGACCTGGATGCGATCGCCGTCCTTCAGGTTGAAGGCGCCCCGCACCACCACCCGGTTGCCGACCGCGAGCCCCGCGAGGATCTCTACGTTGTCGCCGGCGACGGCGCCGGTCTGCACGGAGCGGCGACGGGCGGTGTCGTTTTCGACGATGAACACATCAGCCCGGCCGGCGGCGACATCCCAGCCCTGCAGCGCCTCGCGCGGCAACTGGCGGACATTCTCCCGGCGCCCGGTGACGATGCGCCCTTTGGCGAACAGCCCCCCTTTGAGCACTTCCGGTTCGTTGCGCACTTCGGCGATCACGCGGACGGAGCGATCCGCCACCGAGACCGCCGGATTGATGTGCTTGATTTCGCCGGTGAACGTCCGGTCGGGCACCGCGTCCGTGGTGAACGTCAGCGGCTGACCCAGCCGCAACTCGCTGAGTCGAGCCTCGGGTACCGTCACCGTGAGTTCCAGGATGCGGTTGTCCACGATCTGGAACATGACCTTCGGCGAACCCATCTCGCCCGCCAGGTCGCCCACGTTGACGCCGCGCAGCGCCACCGTGCCGTTCATCGGCGCGCGGATGACCGCCTTGTCCAGACGGGTCTGGGTGTGCCGGACATCATCCTCGGCGAGCCGCTGCTGCGCCTTGGCCGCCGCCACCTGGGCCTCGGCGGCGTCGCGGGCGCTGCGGGCGTCATCCACGGTCTGCTGCGTGACCAGGCCGTATTGCTTGATGTTGGTCAGCCGGGCCAGTTCGCGCTCGGCGCGGCTCAGCGCCACCTCCGCCTGGAGGACGTTGGCCTGCGAGGCTTCCACCGCAGCCTGCGCCTTGCGGAGCATGACATCCCCCTCGCGGGTGTCCAGCCGCGCCAGCGGCTGCCCCTGCCGCACGCGCACCCATTCGGTCACGTACACGTCGGTGACAATGCCCGTGTACTCCGACTTGACCTCGGTCTGGAACTTGGGCGCCAGTGTACCCACGACGTCGATGCCCTCCTCCAACGACTCAGCCGCAAGGGTCACGACGTCGACGGCCACCGGCGGCCGCCCCGCGGTCGGCGGCCGATCCGCTTCGAGATTGGAACAGCCGGCCGCAACGAGCAGCAGGGCGGCGGTGCAGACACTCAGGGTGATTCGGCAGATCATGAGTCTTCTCCTCGAGCCGTGGATTCCGATGTGGCGATGCCCGTTCCGATGAGCTTCAACAGGCGCTGCAGGCCCTCCCGGCCCGGCGCGATGTCGGCATGGCAGAGCTGCAGGTCCATGCAGGTGCTGGTCACGCCCAGGATCACCCAGGCGATGTCGGTGGGATCTCCGGTCCGGATGGATCCTTCCCGAATGCCTTCCTCAACCAGTTTCACTGTCGCTTGTAAAACCTGCTGGTGCACCGCTTCAAAGTCGAAATAGGGGGCGCCCTGCGGGGGGCCGTAGTACATGGCGTGCATGAGCCGGACCAAGGCCAGGTGAGTGATGACCATTTCCATCAGGCGGTCGCACAGCGTCCGGATGCGCGTCACGGCGTCGCCGGGCGTGGCGACGGCTTGTTGGATTTCCAGTTCCAGATCCCGCGAGGCCTCCTCCAGCATCTTCAGATACAACCCTTCCTTGTTGCCGAAGTGATAGTAGAGGGCGGGCTTGGTGACGCCGGCCTCCTCGACGATCTCGTTCACCGACGTTGCGGTGTATCCCTTTTGCGAGAAGAGCTCCGCGGCCGCTTGGAAGAGGCGCATGCGGGTGGATCCTTCGGTGCCGTGATCGTTCCCCATGCTCCGTTTCTTCCGTTTTGGTTCCGGCATCTTTTGCCTCCAGCCCAAATATACCGAACGGTAAGTATATAAATTCTGCCTTGGTTGTCAACAAAAAACATACCGATTGGTATAATTTATTTATGATCAATTTATTTATCTGTATTTATTATATTTATTAATTACCAATCTGTTGGGGCCATGAGCTAAATTAACATCTTGCCTCGATGCCGGAATCGGAAATATTTCCACACAGCCATCTTCTGGAATGGAACCCGAATCAATAATTTGGGATAATGCCCATGAAATCTCCGGGAGAACACACGATGCGCCGACCGGTTCTGATTGTGCTGGCTCTGGGGCTGCTGTCTTTGACTGTCCTGTCGCAGCCGCCCCGGGTGATCGACCATTACCGGGTGCTGTTGAAACAACTGGAGCAGGAGGGCCTGCCCCGGCTTTCGTCACAGGGCATGGTGAGCACCGCCGAACCGCATGCCACCGTGGCCGGCGTGGCGGCGCTCCGCGCCGGCGGCACGGCCGTCGACGCCGCCGTGGCCGCGGCGTTTGCGCTGGCCGTGACCTACCCCAACGCCGGCAATTTGGGAGGGGGCGGTTTCCTGCTGTACGTGCCGACGACGGGCGGCACGCCCGCCGTCTTCGACTTCAGGGAAACCGCACCCGCCGCCGCGTCGCGGACCATGTATCTTGACGCCGCGGGGCGTTACATCCCCGCATCCTCCACCGACGGCTTTCGGGCCGCCGGCGTGCCGGGGACGGTCCGCGGACTGAATGCCGCCTGGCGACACGCCGGCCGACTTCCCTGGGCCGCGCTCCTGGAGCCGGCCATCGCTCTGGCCACGGAGGGCTTCCCCGTCAGCGCCGATCTGGCCCGCCGCCTGGCGGCCGAGTCGGCGCGGCTCGCCGTGCACCCGGCCACGACGGCCGTGTTCTTCCGCGACGGCCGCCCGCTGCGCGAAGGCGAACAACTCGTCCAGCCCGACCTGGCGGCTACCCTGCGCCGGATCGCCGCCGGCGGTGATACCGAGTTCTACACCGGCGAGACGGCCGAGCGTCTGGCGGCCGAGTCGGCCCGTCACGGCGGCCTCATCACCCGGGCGGACCTGCGCGATTACCGCGTGGCCATGCGCCAACCCCTGGTGTTCTGTTTCCGCGAGTTCGAGATTGTCACCATGCCGCTTCCCGGCGGCGGGGTGGTGCTGGCGGAAATTCTGCAGATCCTGGAACCGTATGCCCTGGCCCGTCTGCCCGAACCCGCCTACCTTCAGTTGCTGGCCGAGGCCATGCGCCTGGCCTACGCCGATCGCGCCAACCGGATGGGCGATCCCGACCACGTTCCCGACCCAACGGCCGCGTTGCTGGCCCCGGCGCACATCGAGCGGCTCCGGCTGCTGATCAAGCCGGGCGTGGCGCTGGACAGCCGGTACTTCCTCTCTGCGGCCCCGACGCCGCAACCGGTAGCCACCGAAACCACCCACCTGTCGGTGGTGGACGCCGCAGGACATGCCGTCTCGCTCACCTACACGCTGAATGACAATTTCGGCTGCGGCGCGGTGGCCGCCGGACTCGGATTCCTCCTCAACAACGAAATGGATGATTTCGCCGCCGCGCCGGGTCAACCCAACATGTTCCGGTTGATCCAGGGCGAAGCCAATGCCATCGCCCCGGGGAAGCGCCCCTTGAGCTCCATGACACCCGTCGTGGCTCGAAGAGGCGGCCGGCCGGTGCTGGTGCTGGGCAGCCCCGGCGGGCCCACCATCGCCACGGCGGTTGCCCAGGTGTTGCTCAACGTGCTGGAGTTCGGCCTCGATTTGGATGCCGCCATGCAGCGGTCCCGCATTCACCAGCAGTGGATGCCCGACGTCCTGTACCACGAGCCGGCCAGCCTCGCCGAGCCGGTCCGGCAGGCCCTGGCGGGCATGGGCTACGAACTCAAGACTTACAGTCGGAGCGGCCGGCTCGGCCTGGTGGAGGGCATCGTCGTCGACTGGGGCGCCGACGGACGGCCCATGCTGCGCGGCGCTTCCGATCCGCGCGGCGCCGGGCTGGCGGCCGGTTTTTAATCCTCTCCGCGGAGGTTGCCGATGGCCCGACCATCAGCCTGTCAGTTCACGGTCTTCGAGACCGCTCTGGGTTTCTGTGCGATTGCCTGGCGGGGCACCCGGGTCTGCCGCTTCCAACTGCCCGCGGCCGATCCGGCGACGGCGGCCGCCCGGCTTCGCAGGGAGGATCCCGCCGCGGAGCCCGCCTCGCCTCCGGCGTCGATGGTGCGCGTGATCGAACGGGTGCGTCATCACCTGGCGGGACGCCGTCGCGATTTCAGCGCCGTCCCGCTGGATCTGGAGGGTCTGCCGCCTTTCACCCGCCGCGTCTACGAGGCCGCCCGCACGATCCCGGCCGGGCAGACCGTGACCTACGGGGAGCTTGCCGAGCGCTGCGGATCGCCCGGCGGCGCCCGAGCGGTGGGACAGGCCATGGCCCGCAATCCGGTGGCCCTGATCATCCCGTGCCACCGGATCCTGGCCGCCGGCGGGCGCCTCGGCGGATTCTCCGGTCCGGGCGGACTCGATCTGAAAGTGCGGATGCTGGCCCTGGAAGGGGTTTCGCTGGACGACTGACCCGCATTATGTCCGGAACAACACCATCACGGTCCGCCCGGTGTTCTCGCATCCACCGCGCACTTTTGGCTGCGGCGGTTCTCGCCGGCCTGGGCGCGTGTCTCGCCGCAGCCACCGCCTCTTGGTGGTTCCCGGAAGTTCTCGCCGGAGGGATAGCCTACGCGCCCAATCATAACCGGCCGCCTTGTCCGGCCGGTGATCCCCGCCCCGCGGGGTGGCGACGCCTGGGCGTCTCGCAGCAGGAGCGGATCCGGGTGGGAGAACCTCCGGCCGCACTTTCCATCTGGATCATCGATCCGCCAGCTGCCGCGGGCGCCGCACCGCCGACCGTGTTCGTCCTGCACGGGATCCGCGACCGGAAAGACCACCTGCTGGAGCTGGGCCGCGCCCTGGCGGCGGACGGCCACCGGGTGGTCCTGGTGGACCTGCGCGGCCACGGCCGCTCGGAAGGCGACTGGCTCAGCTACGGGGTGCGGGAATCGGTTGATCTCGCCCGGCTCCTCGACGAGTTGACCGCCCGCGGATGGGTGTCCGGGCCGGCGGGCGTGATGGGTCCCTCGTACGGCGCGGCCACGGCCATTCAGTGGGCGGGCCGCGACCCGCGACTGGCGGCGGTGGTCGCCGTCGCCCCGTTCACCAGCTTGCGCGATGTGGTGCGGGACTACCTCCGACATTACCTGCCCGGTTTGGGTGAGCTCATTCCGGACCGGCTGGTGGACGACGGTCTGGCCCGGGCGGGACGTCGGGCCGGTTTCGAACCAGCCGAGGCCGCTCCGCTGCGGGCCATCCGCAGCGCCCGGGCGCACGTCCTGTTCATCCACGGGCGAAACGACCGCAACATCCCCTGCGCCCACAGCATCCGCCTGCACGCCGCCGCCCCGCCCGGCAGCCGGCTGCTGTTGCTGGACGGCGAAGACCACTTTTCCATCACCCGCAGCGGCACCGGCACGACCCGGCAGATCATCCGCGACTGGTTCCGCCGGTGGCTGACCGCCTCACCCACCCCGGAATCGATCCGTGCCGAAACAACTGATCCATCCTGATCGGTGCTACAATGGAGTCACGGAAATCCAGCTATCGTCCATAGACGGAGGCCAAGGTGCAGGACCGGCCTGATGGTGGACGCCCAAGCTCTCGACAGGAGGAATGCCGCATGCCACATCGATTCACGCTTATCCTGCTCATCGGCCTGGCCCTGGCCGGTGCGCTGTCTGCCGCAGGGCGTTTTGAGATCACCCCCATGGCCCTGTATCGGATCGGCGGTGAATTCGAGGCCGAAGACGGCGAGGTCACGCGGGATCTTTTGCTCGAGGGTGGGCCGGGGTTTGGTTTTACATTCGGCGTAGACTACGATCAGCATTACCAGTTGGAATTCTCCTGGCTCCGGCAGCAGTCGGAACTCCGAGAGGAAACCGGATCGCTGTCGCCGTCCGTCCGGCTGTTCGATTTAAACGTGGACCAGTACCAGTTCAACGGTCTCTATCACTGGATCTTTGAAGGAGGCCGGGTCCGGCCCTTCCTCATCTTCGGGATCGGCGCCACTTACCTGGATCCGGTGCCCGCCGACGTTGACGGCTCCCTGCACCTGTCGGTGCGCATGGGAGGCGGAGTCAAGCTGGGTATCGGTAAGCACGCGGGGGTGCGGGTGCAGGGGTGCTACGTGCCCACCTACGTCAGCGAGGAGACCCGGGTTGTCGGCGTTCTGCCGGGCGAAGTGTACATCGTCACGGCGGGGCAGTTTTTCCACCAGCTCGAAGCCTCCGGAGGTTTATACATCCGCTTTTAGGGGAGCCGCGCGGCTCATCCGATCCCCTGCCGGCGGTACTGTTCTGTCGGCCGGGGGATCTGTGCCCGGCCGGTCGGCCAAATCGCCCATTTGCAACATCCCGGCAACAGTTTTATGATATTCTCTACACGGCGTATTCAGTCGGGGCGCCGCGCGCGGCGCCCCGCATCCGGCAGCGGGTGCCGAACCGTGTCCCGCTGAACCGCTACCAGGAGGCGCCCTCATGAAACCGCCCATGCTCATGACGCCGGGACCCACCGAGGTCAGCGAGGATGTGCTCACCGCGATGTCCCGATCCGTGATCAATCCGGATCTGGACCCCGTCTTTTTCGAGTTCTATCGCGGAGTGACCCGCAAGATCGCGCGGCTGGTGGGCACAGAACACGAGGCTGTGGTGCTGGGCGGAGAGGGCATCCTCGGCCTCGAGGCCGCCTGCGCCTCGCTCATCGAGCCCGGCGACCGGGTCCTCTGCTTCGCCAATGGCGTGTTCGGCTACGGCTTCGCCGACTTCGTCAAGCTTTACGGCGGCCAGGTGGTGTTCTGTTACGGCGACGAGCGACACCCGTTCGATCCGGACGAGGTGTTGACGCTGCTCCAGCGCGATCCCGGCTTCAAGATCGCCACTCTCGTGCACTGCGAGACGCCCACCGGCCTACTGAATCCGGTGCCGCTGCTGGCACCCCTGCTGCGGAAGCACGGCATCCTGACGGTGGTGGACGCGGTCTCTTCAATCGGCGGGATCCCCATCGCCGCCGACGCCTGGGGGGTGGATATCCTGCTGGGCGGCTCCCAGAAGTGCCTGTCGGCACCGCCGGGTCTGGCTTTCCTCAGCATCAGCCCCGAGGCGTGGGCGGCCATCCACCGCCGGAAGCAGCCGGTGGCCGGCTACTACTGCAACCTCAGCCATTGGGCCGACTGGTACGAGCGGAAGTGGTTTCCCTACACGCTGCCGGTGAACGATTTGTTCGGGCTGGACGCCGCGCTGGACCGGGTGCTGGCGGATGCGGACGTTTACGAACGCCACCGCCGTGTAGGCCAGGCAGTGCGCCGGGCCATCACCGCCGGCGGCCTGGAACTCTTCCCCAAGTCCGGCTGGTCCGACACAGTGACCGCTTTCCTGCCGCCGTCCGGACTGAAAGAATCGGAGATCCGGCGGGAGATCCTGGAGCGACACCGCATCCTGCTGGCCGGCTCGCTGGGCACGCTCACCGATCCCGTGATCCGCATCGGCCACATGGGCGAGAATTGCTGGGTGGACAGAGTCAGCCGGGCCCTGGAGGCCCTCGACGCAGCCCTGCGCCATTTCGGCTTCCAGCCGGCGGCTCCGCTGGTGGACACGTTCACCGCCGCCCTGGACTGAAACCGCTTGCACCGTGCCGGATCCGGACCATCCATCGCAGTTCCGGCTGAGACAGCTCGGACAACGCCGTCGACCACGGGCCGGCCTTGCGCGCCGGGGCCCGGTGGAATCCGCCGGATTGATCCCACCATCCAATCGCCCGTATAATGACGGATGTTGGTTCGTTTGTGGCAACCGACGGCGTATCACGCGCTCACTCGACAATGAAACCAACACACACGATGAGGGAGGCAGCATGCTAGAAATGCAAATCGACTTCCCGGGCGGCACACTGGTCAACGCCCATTTCGGCCATCACACCGTTGTCACGGACCAGCCGCCAGAGGGTGGCGGCACCGACAGCGCCCCGGCTCCCTTTTTCTTGTTCCTGGCTTCAATCGGCACGTGCGCCGGCATTTATGTTCTGTATTTCTGCCAGCAGCGGAAGCTGAGCCTGGACGGCATCCGAATCGTCCAACGTATTCATTTCACGGCCGGCACGAAAAACGTGGAGACCATCGAGCTGGAAATCCAGGTCCCGGCAAGTTTCCCCGAAAAATACCTCCCCGCGCTGATCCGAGCCGCCGACCAGTGCAAGGTCAAGCAACACCTGGAAAACCCGCCGGAGATCACCACGGTGACCCGCGTCGTCGCATAGGGGACTTTTTGACAGCCCCGCATGCCGGCGTTACAATGCGGCCAACCTGCCGTGGAGGTCCTGCCATGCGCCGTTGGATCGCCGGGTTCTGGATCGCCTTGCTCGCCACGGTGGCCCTACCGATTTCGCCTGCCGTGGCGGATCCCGTCACGTTTTATTTCATCGGCATGGCCGGTCTCGCCCAAGAAGAACCCGACCTGCGCCTCATCCGCCTCTACGCTGACTTCGACTGCGACGGCCGCACCGACATCGCCGTCACCGGCAGCCAGACGTGGGGCGGCGCCGGCGGCACGTGGGACATCTACCTGAGCCAACCGACCGGCCGCTACTTCCGAGTGGCGCAACTGCTGTTCCATCCTAAGGCCATCGCCATCGACACGATCCGTCCGGGCGTGGGCCGGGTGTCCGTGTTCCAGCGCACCGGCAAGGGCCTGGGCCGGCTGATCCACTACCGCCTGTCCAGCCAGGGCCTAGTCAAGGCGTCAGAGCGGAACCTGAACCTGAACGACCAGGGAACCGGTCCCGACCAGGGCGCATACCAGGAGTTGTTCCCACAGCCTATCCCCTCCGAATATTGCCTCTGGAGCGAGTACGAACGCAACCGCAACTGCGCGTGGCGCCCCGGCTACTGATCGGCTTCCGGCTCCCAGACTCCGTCACCCCGCAACCGCCTTTGCCCCGCGGTCGCTTCGGCCACGTTGACACTCCCCATTGTTCAGAGTATTCTCAAAATAAAAAGGACAATCTGGCATGCGAAGCAACACCAAGGAGTTTTCCATGTGGGCGTTTATTCTGATGATCGGGTGCGTCCTGCTGTTCGGGATCGCCTGTGACGCCGCGGACGGCAGGAGCCGCAAGGCACTCTGGGACCAGGTCGCCCAGGCGGAGGCGGACGGCCTGCCCGAGACCGCCGCGACGCTGCTGGGCCAGATCTACGACGGCGCTTGCCGCGACGGCGCCGACGTCGAGGCGCTTCGGGCGCTGGTCAAGAAGATCCTCATGGAATCCGTGACCGGTGGCAACCACCCCGAGGAAAAGGTGCGCCGGCTCCAGGCGGCGCTGCCCCGGGCACCCGAGCGCATCCAGCCGCTGCTCCGGGTCATCCTGGCCCAGTGGTACGACCACTACTACCAGCGGAACCGGTACCGCTTCCTCAATCGCGACGCCACCGCCAAGCTGGATGAGCAGGACTTCACGACCTGGGATCTGCCGCGGCTGTTCCGGGAGATGGACGCGCTCTACCAGTCGGTGCTCGCCGACGAAGAGCGGCTGCGTCGAATCCCCACCGCGGACTTCCGCGAGTTTTTGGAACCGGGAAACATGCCCAACGCGTTGCGGCCTACCCTCTTCGATTTTATCGCCGACCAGGCCATCGTCTTCTACACCTCGAATGACACCTTCCGGCCCAAGCCCCAGGACGCCTTCGAGATCACCGCCGACTCCGACGTGCTGGCCCCCGCCGCCGCTTTCGTGCAGTGGCAGCCGACGACCACCGACACGGAGTCGCCGTTGTTCAAGGCGCTGCAGCTGTTCCAGCGCATCCTGCGCGTCCACGCCCAGGACGCCGATCCGGCGGCGCGGCGCGACGCCGATCTGCGCCGGCTCCACTGGGCGCGCAACGTCGCCGCCGGCGAGACAGCCGCCGAGCGCTTCATCGAACGGCTGCAGGAGCTGGCGGAATCGGCCGGTGACGATGTGTCCGCCCTGGCCCGCTACTACTGGGCCCGGGAGCTGCAGTCGCAGGAAGCGTTCACCGCGGCCCTGGCCGTCGCCGAGGCGGGTGCCGAGACCGCGCCCAAGTCGGTGGGCGGCGCCAACTGCCGCAGTCTGATCACCACCATCCGGCAGCCGGCTTACCAGTTGCAGGCCGAGACGGTGACCCTGCCGGAGCGCCCCTGGCACGTCCGGGTCACCTATCGCAACGTGACCGCCCTGACGTTCCGGATCTACCCCGTACCCCTCCCCCCGTCGAAGGAGCTATACCGGGAGCAGCAGCCCAACACCGAAGAACTGGACAGGCTGCTCCGCGGCCAGCCGCTCTGGGAGATCCACAAGACCCTTCCGCCCACCACCGACTACAAGGAAACGGTTCAGGATGTCGAGCTGCCGGGACTGGCGCCCGGCTTCTACCGCGTCCTGGCCAGCTACGACAAGGCGTTCCGGCTCAAGGAAAATGCCATCGCCCACACCACCTTCTGGAGCAGCCCGTTCGGGGTGGTCCTGCGCGCCCGC
Source organism: Acidobacteriota bacterium (assembly GCA_029565065.1). Classification (GTDB taxonomy): domain Bacteria; phylum Acidobacteriota; class JAAYUB01; order JAAYUB01; family JAAYUB01; genus JAAYUB01. The sequence continues at coordinate 52,098 of JAKQOW010000051.1, forward strand.
GGGGAGCGGATTGAAGGCCATGCGCTGGGCAATGCCACCGGCCGGCCCTTGGCCGGCGTGGCGGTTACGGCGTACGCCTACGACTACGCCAAGCGCGCCTACACGCAGACGGGCGCCGCCACCACCGATGCCAACGGCTACTTCTTCATCCAGCCCGGCGAGAACCGCCGGGACCAGATGCTCTTCTTCCGGGCGCCCGACGGTACGCGCTACCTTCACGACGACAGCGTCGGCTATGCCCGCGTCACGCGGGCAGAAGCCGTGACGCGCACCGTTCTCTTCACCGATCGCTCGCTGTACCGGCCGGGACAGATGATCCACTTCAAGGGCCTCTGCATCGAAACCGATCCCGGCGGTGGCAGTTACCGGGTCCTGCCCCGACGGGCGGTAACCCTGGCCTTCCGCGACGTCAACGACCAGGAGATCGCCAAGACCGATTTCGTGACCAACGACTTCGGCTCCTTCAGCGGCACCTGGACGGCTCCGACCGGCCGGCTGCTGGGCGCCATGCGGCTCGTCACCGCCGATCCGCCGGGAAGCGCCACCCTCCGGGTCGAGGAGTACAAGCGGCCCAAATTCTTTGTGGAGCTCAAACCGCCCGACGGCGAATGCCGGTTGGGCGACGCGGTCACAGTTACCGGCGAAGCCCAGGCGTACGCTGGCGCGCCCATCGACGGTGCGTCCGTTCGCTATCGGGTCGTCCGACTGGCCCAGCTGCCCCCCTGGTTTTACTACTACCGCGACCCGCGCTGGCGCATCGGCGAGCCGCAGGAAATCGCCAGCGGCACGCTGACCACCGACGCCGCCGGCGGGTTCCGCGTGACATTCGCCGCGCGACCCGACAAGAAGATCCCCGCCGGCGACAATCCCACCTTCGTGTACCGGATCCAGGTGGACGTGACCGACACCGCCGGCGAAACGCGCAGCGGTGAACGGGTGGTCCGGCTGGGCTACACCGCGCTGCAGGCCGACATCGCCGCCGCCGAATGGCAGGAGTCGATCGGGCCGATCCGGCTGAACCTCCGTACCACCACCCTCGACGGCGAGCCTGCACCGGCCACAGGCACCCTGACGGTCTTCAAACTGCAGATGCCCGACGCCCCCGTGCCCGCCGAGCTGTTCGGCGCCCGCCGCGACGCCGGGGAGACGGCGTCGGTCCGCACCGCCGAGTGGCAGCGCTGGCCCGCGGGCGACCAGGCGCTGTCCCGCGAGTTTGCCACCGGCGCGGACGGGACGCTGGCCGTAGACCTCGCCTTGCCCCCCGGCGTCTACCGCGCCCAGCTCCACACCCAGGACCGCTACGGCTCGCCGGTGCGCGCCATGCAGCCGCTGCTGGTGCTGGACCCGGCGGCCCGAACCTTTCCGGTCAGGACACCGGCGTTTTTCGGCGCCCGACCGGGAACGGTGGAACCCGGCGATTCGTTCGAAGCGTTCTGGGCCACGGGCTACGTCGAGGGCCCCGCGCTCGTGGAGATCTTCTCCGACGGCGAGTGGCTGCAGCAGTACTGGATCCACCCGCAGGAGACGCAGCACCGGATCAGTTACCCGGTGACCGAACGCCACCGCGGCGGCTTCACGGTGGTCACCACCTTCGTCAAGGAAAACCGCCTCTACACCACCACCACGCGCGTCGCGGTGCCATGGACCAACAAGGCGCTCCGCCTGGAGTGGGGCACCTTCCGCTCCAAGCTCCGCCCCGGCCAAGCCGAGACCTGGTCGCTGAAGGTCTCCGGCCCGAGCGCCGAAGCCGCCGCGGCCGAACTCGTGGCGACGCTCTACGACGCTTCGCTCGACCAGTTCTACCCTCACGGATTTCCCGGCCTGTCCGGCTTTTTCCGCCAGGACCGGACGTACATCCATCCGTTCTTTTCCACAAAGGGCCAGGGCTTGCGTATGTGGGAAGACGAGTTCCGGCGCTACGCGCCCTACGAGGAGCCGCTCTACCTCCGGTTCCCGGCGGACGTGACCAACAACTACTTCATGTACGAGATGCGGCGGACCATGGCCGAGGCACCCTCGATGATGGCCGGTGCGCCCATGCCGCCGCCCGCACCGGCGCCCGCGGCGAAAATGGCGGCCCCTGGAGAAGCGGAAGCCGCCGATGCCTCTGCCGCACCGGCGGACGCGTCCGCCCAGCCTGCGCCTCCGCCGACCGGTCCGGTCCAGCTCCGCACCAACCTGAACGAGACCGCCTTCTTCTTCCCGCAACTGGAGGCGGGCGCCGACGGCTCGTTCACCCTGAACTTCACCATGCCCGAGGCGCTGACCCGCTGGCGGTTCCTGAGCCTGGCCCACACGCGTGAGCTGGCGAGCGGCGCCCTCACCGACGAGGTGGTCACCCAGAAGGAGCTGATGGTCCAGCCCAATCCGCCCCGGTTCCTCCGCGAAGGCGACGAGCTGGAGTTCAGCGTCAAGGTGATCAACCTGACCGACAACGCGATCGAAGGCGGCGTCACCTTGAACTTCCTGGACGCCTTCGGCGAGCAGTCCCTCGACGGCGCCCTGTCCAACGCGACACCGGACCAGGCTTGCGCCATCCCGGCAAAGCAGTCCCGCTCGTTTGCCTGGCGGATCAAGGTCCCGGGCCGCCTCGACCTCGTCACTTATCGCGCCGTGGCCCGCGCCGGCGAGTTTTCCGACGGCGAGGAAGGGCTCCTCCCTGTCATCAGCCGGCGGATCCTGGTCCAGGAATCGCTGCCGCTCTGGATCAGCGGTCAGGGCGAGAAGGCGTTCCGCTTCGACAAGCTTCTGTCCTCCGGCGCCTCCGACTCGCTGGCTCACCTGAAGCTGGTGCTCCAGATGGTGTCCAATCCGGCCTGGTATGCGGTGCAGGCCCTGCCGTTCCTCATGGAGTTCCCGTACGAGTGCTCCGAACAGGTGTTCAACCGCCTCTACGCCAACGCCCTGGGCCACCACATCGCCCACGCCAATCCGCGCATCCGCAAGGTGCTGGACGCCTGGCGGACCGCCCAGCCCGAGGCGCTGGCCTCCAACCTCGAAAAGAACACCGACCTGCGCAGCGTGCTGCTGGAAGAGTCGCCGTGGGTGCTGGACGCGCGGGACGAAACCCAGGCCAGGCGCAACACGGCCCTGTTCTTCGACGAGAACCGGATCCAGTCGGAACTCGCGTCCGCCCTGCGCAAGCTCGAACAGATGCAGCTCCCCGACGGCTCCTGGCCCTGGTTCCCCGGCGGCCGCGGCAACAGTTACATCACCCTGTACCTGGTCACCGGCTTCGGGCGCCTCAAGCACCTCGGGGTGCAGGCCGTGCCGCAGGAGATGGCCCTCAAGGCCGTCGACCATCTCGACGGCTGGATCGTCGACGTGCACAAGGAAATCATCAAGAACAAGCGGCTCCGTCAGAACAACCTCACGCCCACCGCAGCCATGTACCTGTACGCCCGGAGCTTCTACCTCGAAGACAAGCCGCTCCAGGGGGACGCCGCCAAGGCTGCGCTTTACTTCCTCAAACAGGGCGAGACCCACTGGCTCAAGCTCGACTCCCGCCGCGCCCAGGCGCAACTGGCGCTGGCCGAGCACCGTTTCGGCGGCACTGTCCCGGCGATGAAGATCCTGCGCTCGCTCAAGGAGCGCAGCCAGGTTCATCCGGAGCTCGGCCGCTACTGGGCGGAGGGCCAGCTCTCCTGGTGGTGGTACCATGCCCCCATCGAAACGCAGGCGCTCATGATCGAGGCCTTTGACGAGGTGGCCCGCGACGTCCAGACGGTCGAGGAATGCAAGATCTGGCTCCTCAAGCAGAAACAGACCCAGAACTGGAAAACCACCACCGCCACAGCCGACGCGGTCTACGCCCTGCTGCGCCGGGGCGAGGATTGGCTCGCCGCCGACGCGCTCGTCGGGGTGACCCTCGGCGGGCAGCGGGTGGAGCCGGACACGGTCGAAGCCGGCACCGGCTGCTACGAGAAGCGGTGGAGCGGCCCCGAGATCCGGCCGGAGATGGGCGAGGTGAAGCTGGAGAAAACCGACCCGGGGATTGCCTGGGGCGGCCTGCATTGGCAGTACCTTGAGGACATCGGCCGCATCACTCCGTACGCCGGCACCCCGCTGCAGCTTCAGAAGGCACTTTTCGTCCGGCGCGACACGAAGCAGGGCCCGGTGATCGAGCCGGTGGCCGGGCCACTGGCCGTGGGCGACCTGGTGGTGGTCCGGGTTACGCTGCGGGTGGACCGCGACATGGAGTACGTCCACATGAAAGACCACCGCGGCAGCGGCTTCGAACCGGCGGATGTCCTGTCAGGCTACCGCTTCCAGGACGGTCTCTTCTATTATCAGTCCACCCGCGACACGGCCACCCACTTCTTCATCGACTATCTCCCCGTGGGGACCTACATCTTCGAGTACAACCTGCGGGTGACGCACAAGGGCCGTTACCCTACGGGACTGGCCCACATCGAGTGCATGTACGCGCCGGAGTTCAACAGCCACTCGGCCAGCGTCGAAGTCGAAGTCCGATAGAACGTTGATGGTTGATGGTTGATATGAATTGCCCCGGTCCCGCGACCGGGGCTTTTTTCCGCTGAGCCCTGGCGCGCCAATCCGGCGGGCGCGACTTTTTCCGCTGATTCACGTATACCTCTTCACACCAGGCGGAAGGGAAAATACGCATGCGGCCACTACGCCCGGGCCATCGGGAACTTGCCGCCACGTTCATCGGCTGGGTCATGTTGCTGGCGGGGGTGTCGGCGCAGGCGCCACCCCAGTGGCCGGTCGTCGCACCCGAAGCCGTCGGGCTCGACCACGTCGTGCTCGACGCCTACCATGACGCCATCGCCCGTGGCGACTTCGGCCCGGTGCACAGTTTTCTGGTCATCCGTCACGGCCGGCTGGCGGCGGAGCACTACTATCACGGCTTTGACGCCGATACGCTGCACGTCGTCTATTCCGTAACCAAGAGCGTCACTTCGGCGCTGGTTGGGATGGCGCTGGACCGCGGCGAATTGGACGGCCTGGACACCCCACTGCTCCCGCACTTTCCCGAATACACGCCCGTGGCCAACCCCGATCCGCGCAAGGACGCCATCCTCCTGGCCGACGTGCTGGCCATGCGCGCCGGATTCGACTGGAACGAATTCCAGTACCCGTACACCGACGCGCGCAATCCGTACCGCCAGCTCATGGCCAGCCCAGACTGGCTGGAGTTCATGCTGGACCGTCGGATGGCCCACTGGCCCGGCACCGCGTTTCAGTACAACAGCGGATGCACCATCCTGTTCTCCGGCCTCCTGCTCCACGCCACCGGGCGGCAGGCCCACGAGCTCGCGGCGGAGCGCCTGTTCGCGCCGCTGGGCATCACCCGCTGGAGCTGGTCGCTGGGCGCCGGGGGACTCACCGACACGGGCGGCGGCCTCTGGCTCCGGCCGCGAGACATGGTCGCGTTCGGCCAGCTCTACCTGCGGGCGGGCGCGTGGCGCGGCCAACAGCTCGTGCCGGCATCGTGGATCGCAGAAAGCATGATCCGCCGCTCCACCTTCGCCGACGGCAGCGGCTACGGCTATCAATGGTGGCTGCTGCCACTGGAGGCCGGCGCCGCGCCCGGCGCCGGTCCCGACATCTGGGTTGCGTGGGGCTGGGGCGGTCAGCACATCTTCGTCGTCCCGGCCCTGGACCTCGTGGTGGTTTCGACCGCCGGGGATTACAACGGCCAGTACGACGGCCTGGTGAACCACATCCAGGAATTTCTCGCCGAGGTGATCCGGCCGCCCGACGGCGACCTCACCGGCGACGGCGTCACCGATGCCCTGGACCTGGTGGTGCTGGCTCAGGTGCTGGCCGGCAACATCGGGCCGGAAGACCCACCCTGCGCCTGGCCCCCCATGGGCGACCTAAACGGCAATTGCCGGCTGGACGTGGCCGATGCGACCCTGCTACGGCAGCAGCTGATCGTTCGGTAATCAGGTGAATGGGTGTACGGGGCGGACCGGAGATTCCGGATCCAATCCCGGTTCTTCGGCTGTCCGCCCGCCATCAACCATCAGCGACCGGCGACCGAGCCCGGGGATTGGAGACCGGCAACAAAGCGACAGGGCCATGGACGGCCGACCGGCAGGCCAACCGGCAAGCCGCTACGGCCGGGATCATCCCACGATCTCGGCGTGGCGGAGAATCCCCTTGGGTAGCTCGTCCGGCACGGGGGTGACCTGGATGTACTTGATGTTGCGCACCGGGATCACCAGGAGGGCGCCCTGGGCCTCCACCACCACCTTTTCCGCATCCAGCGCCTTTTTGACGGTGGCGGCGATGGTGGCCGGATCGTGCCCCGCCTGCTTCGGGTAACGAAACACGATCTTGGTGCCGTCCATGAAATGAATGACCATGTGGGCGATCCCCACCCCCAGCTTGCGCGCGCCTGCTTTTTCCATGAGCCCTCACTCCTTGCTCAGACTGCTTGGGCGCCATTGTACACCGGTCGCCGGCCGCGCGGTCAGATATTCCGCGAAACATGGTCACCACCTGAACGGTGAGGTTCCTGCTTGCGGGTCCCCGCCTTCCTGCTACAATATCCCTGCCGGTCACCCAACGCACCCGGAAGCGACGGACGCATGGCCCAGTACCCACCCGCTGCCTACTATCCGCCCCCTGCGGCGCCGCCTCCCCAGCCTCCCGCCCCGCCCAAGAAGAAGGGTTGCTGCAGCTGCTGCCTGTGGGTGCTGCTCCTGCTGTTCGTTCTGGCGGCCGGCTTCGTCGCCTTCGCCTATTTTTACCTCCAGCCGCCGGCCAACCCGGTGGAGGAGGAGTACGAGACGATTCCCGAGTACTTCCCGGCCCAGCGCGCGGCTCTGGACCGAACAGCGAGTCCGGCACCACCAGTTGACCACCGGTTCGTCGAGGAGGCGGCCCGTGGTTGAACGCCGCCGCACGTCAATCCTGACATTCCTGATGATCCTGCTGGCCGCCGCCTGGGCGGTCGCCGCTGTCGATCCCGGCCAGGCGGAACTCTACCGCCGCCAGTACGCCGGCAGCCTGCAATACCTGCGGGTCAACATCTTCGAGAACCCGTACACGGTGTCTGTGTCCCCGGACCGTTTCGTGCTTCCCTCCCGCGGGGGCCTCAACGCGCTGCTGTCGGCCGGCGAGCCCGTGCGCGTCCAGAGCGTCACCTTCGGCGAGCGGACCGTGGATCTCGCCGTGACCGCGCCCAACGGGACCCGCGGCGTGACCATCCGCTTCGCCTTTGACGAACCACTCGACCCGCCGTTTTCCACAAGCGGCGTATTCCTGGATGCGGTGGCGGCCGTGTTCACGGCCACGGCCCACGTGGGCAAGCCCGGCGACGACGCCCGGCCGCCCGACGAGGAGGAGCCCGAGACGCCCCAGACCGAGGAGCCGGAGCCCGAAGACGAGGACGAACCGCCCCGCGATGAAATCCGCCTCTTGGTGGAACCGGGCGCCGACCGGCTCCCCGGCGACGGCGACACGGTGACCACCGTGACCGTCTCCGCCCGGAATCCCGACGGCCGGCTGCTGGATCACCTGGCCGGACCGGTGAGTCTCCGCATCAACGCCGGCCGTCTGGCGGCCGAACGGATCCAGATGTCGAACGGCATCGCCCGATCCAACCTCCAGGTGCCCATCCTGGACGATCGCTCCAAGATGCTCCTGCGCAGTTTGCAGCTCACCTCCATCATCATCCGGAAGGTGATGGGCGCCGGACCGGGTGCCGACTACGAGGCGATCGCCCTGGAGGAAGCGCTCAAGGGACCCAACGCAGCCGCGCTCAACACCGCCGAGGGTGACAAACCGTGGGTGCTCATCGTGGCCGAGTTCCAGGGAATCAAGGGAAAGGCCAAGATCGACCTGTACCCGTCGCCCACCCCCGCGTCCGCGGTCTTCGGCTACTACGAGGGCAGTGACATCACCGGAGCTTCCAACTGGACCTTCGACACCGGCAGCATGATCCTCAAGCAGACGGGTTATGCCGACGAGGTGAAGGTAGCCTATACCGGCGAGAGCCACATGGGCTTTTATGGAGTGAGCGTGGGCGGGATCGGCACATCGCTCATCCCGTTGCCGGGCGACCAGTTCTTTCTCATCGCCCCGCCCATTCTGTTCCATCGGGTGGGACGGACCCAGACGGATGGTGCGACCGTTTCCGAGGTGAAGCCCAAACCGACGGTGACGCTCACCGCGCGCGACAACCCCGTCGCCGGCGACGGCCAGAGCACCACCCCGGTGGTCTTCCAGTTCATGGACGCCCAAGGACGTCCCCGCGCCGGGGTGCGCCTGACCTGGAAACTGGATTTCCACGGTGTCTTCTCGGCCGACCAAAGAGGCCGCCTCCTATCCAACGACCCGGTGACCGGAGCCGACGGCACCGCCCGGGCGGTCTACCAGTCGCCGGCGATCGGCGCCAAGGACATGCAGCAGACCGGTTCCATCAAGAACCGCGACGTCGTCGTCGAGTACGCCGCCGGCGAGGATTCCGGCCGGGTCATCTGCCAGATCGGCGTCATGAAGGCCGCGCCGGTTCGTCTCGTGGTCGAGAAACCGGGGCTGGAGCGCTCGGTGCTTCCGCTGCAGATCGCCAGCCTCAACGGATTCATCAAGGGCCGGGTCCTGCTCAAGGTCACCACCCACCGCCTCCCGGGCACGGCCACGCGCGTCCCCGTCAACGACGCCACGGTGAAGCTGGAGGGAGACGAAAAGATCCTCAAGTGGGCCGCCGTGGACGTCGTGAAAACCGACGACGAGGGCCAGTTCACCATCCAGATGCACATGAGCAACTGGCCCCGCTGGGACAAGGAACTCAAGCAGCCCTTCCTGGTGGCGCCTTCGGCGAGGCTGCTGGGGCTGCAGCACAACGCGCTCCAACACCTGGAGAAATGTGAGGCCTCCGAAGAGGTCAAGGAGCGGAGTCTGCATTTCGTCCAGGGCGCCCAAGCGCAGGTGGCCGAATTGAGCGCCGAGGACGCCGAGGGACTCGTCAACAAGATGGAGCTGTTCGGTTGGACGCTCCTGGTGCTCAAGGACACGCGCAAGGATGCCGCCGACGCCGGCCAGGAGCTGCTGGGCCATGCCTACACGCTCTTTCAGGCAGCGGCCAGCTACTTCTACACCGACTCCAAGCTGGACAAATACGTCAAGGACAAGTACAAGCAGCTCGAAAAGGCCGTCGGGCTGCGCAAGCTCCGGGCGCTGAAGGCCCGCTGGGAGAAGAGCCAGAGCGCACCGGCCAGCGTCTCGGGACGGATCTACCGCTGGCTGTTCAAATGGTTCTTCAAAACTCCCCCGGTCGAGCGGCTGGTGGACAACCAGCAGACCCGGCGGGTCACCCGCAGCATGCTCAACGAGCTGATGCTCCCCCAGATCATCAAGCAGCTCTCAGAGGTTTTGGGCGAGTATGTGCCCGAGATGCCGTTCCCCGACATCAAGGGCATCATCACCAATGCACTGCTCAAACCTTACGACGACCTGGCCAACCAGTACCTGCTCCTGTTCCTGGACATCGACGATTACGACGCCGTCCGCGACGCCTACGCCCGGAGCTATGCCAAGCTCAAGGTCCGGCACGGCGGGCTGGCCACCGAATACCAGCGGGTAGTAAACTGGCGCATCGCCGAGGAATGGGTCACCGTGCTCGTGGACACCATCAGCGAATGCGGCCAGGTGGCCATGAAAATCATCGGCACCATCTACCTGCAGCCGGAAATCGTGAAGCACGCCGAGACGCTGGAGAAAATCCAGAAGGTGTTCGACAACGCCATGGCCGGCGTCCGCTTCGTCGAGGAGTGCTATCGGTTCGTGGGCATTCTGAACAAATCGCTCGACATCGTGATGACCACCACCGCCGACCTGGCCGGCACGCCGGTCCAGGCCCTGTTGCCTCGGCCCGGAACCGACGGCTCGCTCCGCGTGGTGCAGGCCGGTCTATTCTCCGGCGGCGAGGAACCCGAAACGTTCCGTCTGGAACTCGCCGACAACATGGACTGGGACGTCTTCGTCGCCGACGGCGGCCGGGTGTCGGCCGACGCGCTGGCTTACTTGATTGAAGCCGGCGAGGTCGTCGCCGCCTGGGAGATGGGGACGACCTCCGGTCTCATGGCCCTGCACGGCGGCGCCCCCGAGCAGATGCAGGCGTACAACGCGGGCGTCGAGCGGTGGGAGACAACCCGGCGGCGCCTCCGCCTCCTGGCCCTGCGCGGCCTGGAGCGACCCCTCACCGCGGCCGAGCGCGGCGAATGGGATCGGTCGGTGAAGCAGTTCCAGGCGGAGACGGATGCCTTCCAGAAAGTGCTGGACGAGACGGCCGCCGGCATCGACGACCTGCCCGCCGCCGCCGACACCGTCCTCGTCGAGAACATCCGCCGGCAGACGGAGGGCAGCTTCATCTCGCGCTGGCCTGTCTGGGTGTGGTTCGCGGCGGGCGCCGTGCTCGTCGTCGTTCTCGCGGCCGTGGTCCTGGGCCTGGCTCTGTCGCGGCGCTCCCGCCGGCGTGCAGCCGCGGTTGCACTTCCCCAACAACCGGCTCCAGCTTACCCGACGTCGACTCCGCCGGCCCCGTCCGCCGCATCGCCGGCATACCGGCCGCCGCCGGTCCCGGGCTACGCCGCGCCGATGCCGGCGCCGGCAGCGGCGCGACCGGGCCCCCTGCTCCGGGACAACCTGGGCCGGACGCACGACTTGGACGCCGAGTGCACCACATTGGGATCCGCACCCGACAATGCCATCGTGCTGGCGGTGCAAGGGGTGTCCCGCCACCATGCCCGGATCTGGCGCACGCCGGAGGGGACGTTCTGGATCGAGGATTCGGGCAGCATGAACGGCGTGTTCATCAACAGCCAACGCTGCACCAAGGGTTGGCTCACTCCCGGCGCCGTCGTCACGCTGGGGCAGTGGCAGGCCCGACTCGAAACCGGCCTCTGACCCTCGGTCGTCCACCCCCTCCCTATGCATTCACTCCCGAGACGCGGCGGCACATGGATGCCGTGAACTAATATTCGCGACCATCGACCGGATCGAGTCCGGAGGGCGCATGATCCAAAGAATCGGCTGATCTGCCCGTGCATCCAAAACTTTTGATACAATTGCCGTGTCCTTCTCTGTGTCCTCTATGCCTCCGTGGTGAAGGAACCCGCCGATCTCCAAGGAGCGTGACATGAAACTGACCGAACTGGTGGACGAGCTTGACCGGCTGCTGAACATCCACGCCATCGAGGATGAGTCGGCCAACGGCCTCCAGGTGGAGGGTCGCGCCGAAGTCCGCCGCGCCGGCTTCGCCGTGGACTACTCGCCCGAGCTCGCTGTCCAGGCGGCCGCCGATGGCGTGGACCTGCTGTTCGTCCATCACGGCATGATCTGGGGCGGCCTGCGCCACGTGCGCGGAGTGACGCTGGCCTACCTGAAGCCGCTCATCGAACACGGCATCTCCCTCTACGCCGCCCACCTGCCGCTGGATGTGCACCCGGAGCTGGGGCACAACATCCAGATGGCGCGGCTGCTGGAATTGCGGGATCCCGCGCCCATCATCGACTACAAAGGCTCACCCGTCGGCATCCTGGCCCACACCGGCGGGCCGGTGCCGCGCGAAGAGGTGTTGGCCAAGATTCGCGCCACCATCTCCTGCGACGTGCACGTCCTCCCCTTCGGCCCTGAGCGGGTGAGCCGCGTGGCCATCGTCTCCGGCGGCGGCGCCCGGCTGGCCCTGGAGGCTCGCGAGGCGGGCGCCGACTTCTACCTGACGGGCGAGACGTCCCACAGCGCCTACCACCAGATCAAGGCGGTGGGCCTCAACGTCTGCTTCGCCGGCCATTACCTGACTGAGAAATGGGGGGTGCTGGCGGTGATGCGCCACCTGCAGGAGCGCGGGCTCGTGGAAGCCCGATTCTATGACATCCCCACGCCGTTCTAGCTTCCCGCACGCACCCGACGCATGAGGCACAACCCGGACGGGGACAACGTGGACACGGATTTCCGCGCGCAAACCGGCACAACTGATTTCGATCGCATTCGGACCGATGATGCCGCCGGATTGTACGTCCACCTGCCGTTCTGCCGGAACAAGTGCCTGTACTGCGATTTCGTCACGTTTTCCCTGGGGCGACAGGCGGAACCGTACCTTGCCGCGGTGGAACGGGAGGCAATCGCCATCGGCGCGCAGCAGGATCCGGCGTTCGCCCGGTTCGATTCCGTCTACCTCGGCGGTGGTACGCCGTCGCTGCTGCCGGCGGCGGCGGTGGCCCGCCTGCTGGATCGCCTGCACACTGTTTTTACCATCACAGCAGACGCCGAGATCACCCTGGAATCCAATCCCGAAGACGTTGATCCGCAGGCGGCCGCCGCCTGGATCGCCGCCGGGGTGAACCGGGTTACGGTGGGGGTGCAGACCGTTCACGTCCGCACCCTGGCCGCGGTCCGCCGCCCCGGCGGCCCCGCAGCGGTCTCCGCTGCGGTGGCGGCGCTCCGCGAGGCGGGCGTGGGGAACATCGCCCTGGACCTGATTGTGGGGCTGCCCGATGAGGGGCCGACCCGCTGGGCGGAAAGCTTGGAGTTCTGCCTTGGACTCCGGCCGGATCATGTCTCGATGTACCTGCTGGACGCCGACGAACACCCGGCAGTGGCGCGCCGGATCCGCGACGGCCGCTGGCGGATGCCGCCCGATGAGGCGATGGCCGATTTTTACCTACACGCCTCGGCGCGCCTGGCCGCCGCCGGACTGCCCCAGTACGAGATCTCCAACTTCGCCGCGCCGGCGCGCCGCAGCCGGCACAATCTCAAGTACTGGCGGCTGGCGCCATACCTGGGGCTGGGCGTGGCCGCCCACAGCTTCGACGGCCGGCGGCGCTGGTGGAACGAGCGCCGGCTGCAGGTCTACGTCGATCGTACGGCCGCAAGCAGACGTGCTGAAGCGGGCGAAGACGCGTGGGACTGGACCCGACGGGCCCGCGAGTTCGTCATGCTGGGGCTGCGCCTGGTGGACGGTGTTTCCCGCGCCGAGTTCCAGCGCCGCATGGGGCGGCCGTTTCCGCCGGAGTGGGCGGCGGTGTTGAAAAAAAATATTGTCCCCTCCCTGGTGTTGGACGATAATGGCACGTTCCGCCTCACCCCCCAGGGGATGCTGGTCAGCAACGAAATCCTCCAGGAACTCTTCGATGCGAATTGATCTGCGCAGCGACACCCTCACCCAGCCGACACCCGAGATGCGCCGCGCCATGATGGACGCCGTGGTGGGCGACGACGTCTACGGCGAGGATCCCACGATCAACGCGCTCGAGACCCGCGCCGCCGAGCTCACCGGCAAGGAAGCGGCGCTGTTCATGCCCACCGGCTCCATGGGCAATGCGGCGGCGCTGCTCAGCCACTGCGCGCCGGGCAGCGAGGTCATCTGCGAATCGGCCTCCCACGTCTACAACTACGAGCTGGCGTCCATGGCCGTCTTCGGCGGCCTGCTGCCGCGAGTGCTGCCGGGTGTGGACGGCCGGATGGCGCCGGCGGACATCCGCGCCGCCGTCCAGCCGCCGGTGTACTACCGGGCGAACGCCGGCCTCATCTGCGTGGAGAACACCCACAACCTGGCCGGCGGCACCGTGCTGGATCCCGCCTACCTGGCCGACGTGCGGGCTGTCGCCGATGCCCACACCCTGCCCGTTCACCTGGACGGTGCCCGGATCTTCAACGCTGCCGTGGCCCTCGCCGTGCCGGTGGCGGAGCTGGCGCGTGACGCCGACTCGGTGATGTTCTGCCTGTCCAAGGGGCTGTGCGCCCCCGTCGGCTCCCTGCTCGCCGGCACCCGCGAGTTCATCGCCCGGGCCCGGGTGCACCGCAAGCGCCTGGGCGGCGGCATGCGTCAAGCGGGCGTGCTCGCGGCCGCGGGGCTGGTGGCGCTGGACACGATCCCCCCGCTCCTGGCTGACGATCACGAGAAGATCCGGCGCTTCGTGCGGTTTTTCCAGCAATACCCGTTCATCCGCCTGAACGCGGCGGCCACTCAGACCAATATCCTTGTCTTCGGGGTAGATCACCCGCGACGGTCCGCCGCGGATCTGCTCCGCCTCCTCGCCGAGCAGGACGTGATCGCCTCGGGCTTCGGCGACCGGATCCGTCTGGTGGCCTACCGCGACATCACCTTCCCCATGGTGGACCGCTGCCTGGAAATCCTGGCGGAGCTGTTCCGCCAGCAGTTCTGAGCCGAGAGGTGGATCGATGTGCGGAATCGTCGGCATCTACACGCACCAGCGGCGTGACATCCCGGAACAGGCGTCGCTGGCCCTGTTCGCCGAGCAGCACCGCGGCCAGGAAAGCTGCGGCCTGGCCTGGGCGGAAGACGGCCGGATCCGGCTGCTCAAGGCCATGGGCCTGGTGAAAGAGGTCTTCACCTCCGACGTGCTGGCCGGGCTGCACAGCCACTGCGCCGTCGGCCACGTCCGCTACCCCACCCAGGGCGGCGCAACGCTGGAAAACGCCCAGCCGCACCTGGTGGAAACCCTCAACGGCCCCCGCTACGCCCTGACGTCCAACGGCGACCTGATCAATTACGCCACGCTCCGCGAGGAGCTGAACCGGAACCATGTGTACCTGGCGTCCCGCAACGACGGCGAGGCCATGATCCGGCTGCTGGTCCACCTGCTGGAGCGCGAGGGGATGAACCCCGTCGCGGCCATCCAGACCCTGTTCACTCAACTCGAGGGTGCGTTCTCCACCGTGTTCATGACGCCCGACGAGATGTACGCCTTCCGCGATCCGTACGGCTTCCGCCCCATGCTGCTGGGGGAGCTTGAGGACGGCTGGGCCGTCACCTCGGAAAGCTGCGCCCAGGACATCCTGCGCACCACCAACATCCGCGAGGTGGAACCGGGCGAGATCCTCGTCTTCCGGCCCACCGGCATGACCTCGATCCGCACCGACGCCCGGTTCTTCCGCGGCGACCGCCGGCCCGGCACGGCACACTGCGTGTTCGAGCTCATCTACTTCGCCCGCCCCGACTCCTTCCAGTACGGCAAGCAGGTTTATCGCATCCGGCAACGCATCGGCCAGACGTTGGCCGGTTACGACGACTTCACGCCCGATTGCGTCGTGCCGGTCCCCGATTCGTCCAACTTCATCGCCCAGGGCTACTCCGAGGCCAGCGGCGCCCCCTACTCCATGGGGCTCATCCGCAATCACTACGTGGGCCGCACGTTCATCAAGCCGGTGCAGCAGTTCCGCGATGAGTCGGTGAAGCAGAAGTTCAATCCGCTGGCCGGCTTCTTCACCGGCAAGCGGGTGGTGCTGGTGGACGATTCCATCGTCCGCGGCACCACCTTGCGCAAGCTCGTGCGCATGATCCGCTCGGCCGGCGCCCGCGAGGTGCACGTCCGGATCGGCTCCCCGCCCGTGAAGTTCCCCTGCTATTACGGCATCGACACGCCCACCTACGAGGAGCTCATCATCAACCAGATCAGCCAGGAGCAGCTCCGCATCCACATGGAAGCGGACTCGCTCAAATACCTCGAGCTGGAGGATCTCCTCGGCATCGTGGAAAACGGCTCCCAGTTCTGCGCCGCCTGCTTCGACGGCCGCTACCCCGTGGGCACCCCCATCCCCGGCAAGAAGTCGCAGTGCTGATCCTCGCTCATCCGGCGGCGGTCGATGGGACCGGATTCCCGATCGGTCCGCCTTCGCCTTTTCGCCCCTGAACCGCTCACGGGTCTCCGGCCGCCGCGCCGCTCGGTCCGGACCGACCGGATCGCCCGGCGATGCCGTTTTTCATCTCTCAACCGCCCAACCGTCTGATGACTTGCCCTCGAATCCCCATTATAATGAGCGAACTCGCATACCCGGGAGGCGATCCATGACGATGAGACCGCGCGCGCTAGGGTTGTTCGTCCTGATGTGCCTGTGGACCGCCACCGCGGCAGTCGCGGCCCAGACGCCGGAGCCCCCACCGGACGCGGCGCGCCTGGGACTCCAGGCGGCCATCGAGACGGCCCCGGTCAGGCTGGACGGCCAGGTCCTGTTCTCGCTTCGCGGGATTTCGGCCTTTCCCGCCGGAGACCGGGCTGCTGCGGTCGAGGCCCGGCTCGAAACCGTCGCCCGCGACCGGACCTTCGACCCGCAGAAGCTGGCCGTCGTCGAGGAGGAGACGATGAGCGCGCTGATGGCCGGCAAGCTCCGGCTGGTGAGCTTCGTCGACGCCGACGGCGAGCTGGAAGGCGTGTCCCGCCAGTCGCTGGCGGGCTTCACCTGCAACCGGATCCGCCAGGCGATCATCAAGTACCGGGCGGACCGCCAACCCGAAGCGATCCAGGACGACGTGCTGACGGCCCTCCTGTATACGGGCATCCTGGCGGTCGCCCTGCTCCTGCTGGCCTGGGTGTGGCGCCGGATCATGCGCCGCCTCGCCACCCGGATCGAAGAGCGCGTCCGGTCCCTGGGCGTGGACTCACTCAAGTCGGGCAGCGCCCAGCGGGTGGGCAGCATCATCCGCCGCGGGCTGCGCAGCGTGTTCACCCTGATCATCCTCGTCGCCGTCTATCTTTACGCCCACTCGGTGCTCGGCCTGTTACCCTGGACCCGCTCCATCCATGCGAAACTGGGCGTATGGGTCATCCAGCCGCTCCAGATCATGGGGAATTCGGTCGTCAACCAGCTCCCGAACCTGATCTTTCTCCTGATCCTGTTCTTCGTCCTGCGCTGGGTGCTTGGGCTGGTGCGCCTGTTTTTCGACTCCGTGGCCAAGGGGACCATCACCTTCGCCAACTTTGACCCGGAATGGGCGCATCCGACCTACAAGATCGTCCGGCTGTTGATTGTCGCCTTCGGCCTCGTGGTCGCCTACCCCTACATTCCCGGCTCGGAGTCGGCGGCATTCAAAGGTATTTCCCTGTTTTTGGGCGTCGTCTTCTCCCTCGGGTCTTCGTCGGTGATTTCCAACCTCCTGGCGGGCTTCACCCTGACCTACCGCAAGGCGTTCAAGCTCGGCGACCGGGTCAAAATCGGGGAGGTGGTGGGCGACGTGACCACCATGCGGCTGCAGGTCACCCATCTGCGCACTCCCAAGAACGAAGAGGTCATCATCCCCAACTCCTCCATCCTGAACGGCGACGTGACGAACTACAGCTCGATGGCCCAATCGCCCGGGCTCATTCTGCATACGACGGTGGGGATCGGCTACGAAACCCCCTGGCGCCAGGTGGAAGCCATGCTCCTCCAGGCCGCGGACCGGACGCCCGACCTGCTCAAAACGCCCCCGCCGTTCGTCCTGCTGAACTCGCTGGGCGACTTCTGTGTCGTCTACGAGATCAACGCCTTCTGCGACCAGCCGCAGCAGATGGGTCCGCTCTACGCCCGGCTGCACCGGTCCATCCTGGACGTGTTCAACGAGTACGGCGTGCAGATCATGACGCCGGCCTACGAGGGCGACCCCGACCAGCCGAAGGTGGTTCCCCGCGACGAGTGGTACAAGAGTCCGGCCGAACCGCCGCGCGAGTGACCGCGATCAGAACAGGCCCGGAACCAGCTTCTTCACGCGGGCGCAGTAGGCGGCGTAGGCCGGGCCGAGAGCCGAGTGGAGAGCCTGCTCCTCCCGGACGATCCGGTGGACAACGGCCGCCGTGACGGGCACCATGAGCATCACCAGGCTGAGCCAATTCGCATACGCGAGCCCCAAACCCAAAAAGGCGATGAGCAGCCCGGTATATGATGGATGGCGGACCCAGCGGTACAGGCCCCGCTGCACCAATTCATGATTGGTGTGAATGGCTACGTCGACCGTGAACTGCCGGCCGAGCGTCACGATCGCCAGCCAGCGGATTGCCAGCCCCGACACCAGGAGCCCCAGGGCCACGAGCTGGTCCCAATTGCCCGGCAGGCGAAACCGGGCGGCGGGCACCCATTTGAACGCTACCGCCAGGATCACGCCGAGGGCGATCATGAGCCACAGCAGCCGCAGGGAACCGCGGTCCTCCCGTCGAGCGCTCGCTGCGTCGGCCCGCTTGAAAATCGACAATGCGATCTCCGACACGGGGAACAACGCCACCACTGACCAGAGCATGATACTGAGCATGGAAACCGTCCACGATCGCCGGATGTTCGAAGCTTCACTGTTTGTTCAAACGACGGGTGATGCCACGGGTATCGAAAATCATGGCGCCTTCGACGACGTGAATTCCGACGACCACACCTGGCGCAAGAAGGTCAACGTGAGGCCAAAAGCCGGAACTGCCGTGGCTTTCTCGCTGCGGCTGTCGCGGAGCATGATGTCGATGAGCCCGCCGGGGAGCTTCGGCCCGACGTACTGCAGCAGCCGGGCCAGGAGCGCCGGGACATGGCGGATGGACACATCCCGGGAACGGTTGAGCAGACGGACCAGGTCGTCCATCGCCATCTCCTCGGGACCCTGCAGGTCGAAGCTCCCGCTCTCGCCCGACTCGAGCGCGGCGAGGATGGCGGCCACGACATCATCGACATAGACGGGCGCGACCCGCTGCCGGCCGCTGCCGAGGACGGACACACTTCCCTTCGGGCCGGCTATCATGGCGCTCGCCGTGGGGCCGGGCGCCTCGGGCGGGCCGATGATGTGGGCGCACCGGAACACGGTGAGCGGAATCCGGGTGTCCCGAATCAACTGCTCGGCCCGCGCCTTGGTCTGGAGGTAGGGATTGGCGGCGGTTTCCGCTGCGCCGAGGTAGCTCAGGAACACCACCAGGCGCGTCCGGCCGCCTTCAAGGGCCTGGATCAGCCGGTCGGCGGGAAGCACGTTGGCCTTCATGTAGTCGTGGTCGGACGGGTTCAACGTCCCGGCCAGGTGCACGACTGTTTCGGCCCCGCGGATGGCGTCCCGGGCCGCGTCCACCGCGAGCCAGTTGGGGATGGAGCGGCAGCCCTCCATGGAGAACGGTTCACGAACCAGCGCGGTCGGCATGATGCCGTGCCGCACCAGTTCGACCAGCAGCCGGCGGCCCACTTGCCCGTTGGCGCCCGTGACGACGACGGATCGAGGGAACACACCTGCCTCCTGCACCGAATCATCGGCGCCGACGGTTGGTCGTCGGCTGCTTCGCAACCATCAACTCATCGGTTGGCGGATGATGGTCTTCCATTTGGCCGGGGCGGCCTTGCGGATGTCGCTGAGGTAGATCTCGTGGTGCTTTCCCGCCGGCCGCCGTCCAAGGGATTCGATGTGGCGGTGCACCTTCTCCACCGCAACACCTTCTTCCGAGAACGGCCCGACATGGAGGATCTGGGCACACGCGCCCTCGGCCAGCACCTCGAAGCGGAGCCGGTCGATGGCGGCGGGCGCCTTCTTGCGCCGCACCTCGGCCATGGCGCGCTCCACGAGTTCCCCGGTGACGAGGTCCGGCTGCATGATCATGAGGGTCCACTGCCAGTGCGACTTGTCATGAATCGAAAATCGGGCCATGTCATCGGCCCACCACAATCCTTCCAGCGGCAGCACGCCGTAGTCCACGGCCAGCGGACCCTTCTTCACCATGAACTTGACGGTGTACGCCACGGCGAATAACGCCTCCACCGCGGCGGCAAATTCCGGCGAGCCGTTGGGGTCGCCGGCGCCGTCCACCATCAGGTAACTCTGGGGCGGCACCTCGACCTGAACCACCGATTGCGCGGACGGACTGTAGAGCGATTTCAGTTTCTTCCGGTAATCGATCTTCGGCATCGCGTCTCCTCTGGGGGGCCAACACCGGCGTCGGCAGTATAACATGATGGGGGGTGGAAAGACGCCGGTGGCGAACCGCGGTCACGACCCGGCGATCGATGGCGATCATCATTGCGATGATTGCGCTGCCGGTCGGACGAGGCGGGCGCCGAGCGTGGCCAGGTCAGCGAAGAAGTCGGGGTATGACTTGCGGACGCACTCCGCGCCGACGATGGTCACGGGACCGGCGGCGCCGAGCGCGGCCACCGCCGCGGCCATGGCCATGCGGTGGTCGCCCCCGGCGTCCACCGTTCCGCCCGTCAGCCGGCGGCCGCCGACCACCACCAGAACATCCCCCTCTCGCCGGACATCCCCGCCGAGCCCCGTGAACATCCGGATCAGCGCCGTCGCACGGTCGCTTTCCTTGTGAGCCAGACGGTCCGCACCGCCCAGCACGCTCCGCCCACGGGCGTGGACCGCCAGGGCCACCAGGGGTGGGAACAGGTCGGGTGCGTCGGTCAGGTCGATCTCGAAGGCGCGCGGTTCCGCGCGGACGATCCGCACGCGTTCCGTCACCGTCAGTCCTCCCGGCACAGCGTCCCACTCGGGCGCCGCCCCGGCCGCTGCCAGCGCCTCCAGGATTCGGTGGTCTGCCTGGGTGGAGGCCGGGTCCAGTCCCGTCACGACGACGTCACCGGCTACGGCCCCGGCCACCAGGAGAAACGCCGCCCCGCTCCAATCCCCTTCCACGATATATTCCCCCGGCCGGTACCGTTGATTGCCGCGGATGCGGAATTCCCCATATTCCTCGTGCTCGGCAATCACCCCGAACGCGCGCATCACCGTCAGGGTCAGGTCGATGTACGGACGGCTGGCCAACCGCTGCACCGTCAGGATGGAGTCATCCGGCGCCATGGGCAGGGCCATGAGCAGGCCCGTCAGGAACTGAGACGTGAGCGCTCCTTCCATTTCCACCGGTCCGCCCCGCAACGGTCCCCGCACCCGCAGGGGCAAGTGCCCGCCCGTACTCACACACTCCGCACCCAGCTGCCGGAGCGGATTCTCCACGGGCCCCACCGGCCGGCGGAGCAGCGATCCTCGGCCCGTGATGGTCACCGCCTCTGTGCCGAGCGCCGCGATGGCTGGGAACAGCCGCGCCGTCAGCCCCGACTCGCGGCAGTCCAGGGGCACGCCCGTCGGGGCGAGGCCGCCGGTCACGGTCACACGATCCCGCCCCGCCGCCACCCGCGCCCCCAGCGCCCGGGCCACCGCCAGCGCCGCCCAGGCGTCGTCGCAACGGGACGGATTCCCGATGGTCGTCCGGCCGTCCGCCAGCAGCGCGGCCGCCACCGCCCGGATCATGGCGCTCTTGGACGCCGGCGCCGCCGCCGTGCCGCACACCGCCGACGGCATCACCCGCACGTTCACGCCTCACCCCCGTTGCCTCTGCCGCTGCGTTGCGGCAGGCCTCGAAACTGGCGGACGAACGTCGCCACGTCGGCCAACACCTCGTCGGCCGGCCGGCCCGGCTCCACCCGCCGGGCGATGGCGCTGCCCATGATGAATCCGTCCACGTCCTGCAACGCCATCGCCTGTTCCGGGCGACTGATGCCGAATCCCACGAGCAGCGGCAAGTCCGACCGCATCCGGATTCGAGCCACCTGCTCCCGCAACGCGGTGTCCGCGTCCTGATCGGTTCCGGTCACCCCCGCCACTGACACCAAGTAGACAAATCCGGATGCCGCCGCTAGGATCCGCTCCAGCCGCGCCGGCGGCGTGGTGGGCGCCACGAGCTGAATCAGGTGCACCCCCGCGCCGACACAGGCCCGGTGCAACTCACCGCACTCGTCCACGGGCAGATCCGGCACGATGAGACCCTGGACGCCTGCCAGGGCAAGCCGCGCCGCGAAATCGGCCGGTCCCGTCTGAAACACCAGGTTGGCATACGTGGTGAGCACGACGGGCCGGTGGAACCCGGGCGGCTTCAGTCTTGCCGCCAGGTGGAACACATCGGCGGGCCGCACCCCGTTTTCCAGCGCGCGACGGCAGGCGGCCTGGAACACCGGCCCGTCGGCCAGCGGGTCGCTGTACGGGATGCCCAGTTCCAGAATGTCCACCGCCGGGGCCAGCGCGTCGATCAGCCGCCGGGTGAACGCCGCGTCTGGATAGCCGGCGTACACATGGGCCATGAAGGCCAGCCGGCCGGTCCGGTGGCAATCATGCAGTCGTTGGGTCAGGTTCATGGTTGCGCCTCCACGGTCGCCAAGTCCTTATCGCCCCGGCCCGACAGGTTGAGCACCACCAGGTCGCCGGATCCGAGGTTCATCTTCAGCACATGGGCCAGGGCGTGGGCCGATTCCAACGCCGGGATGATCCCCTCGGCGCGGGCCAGCAGCCGGAAGGCCGCCACCGCCTCGGCGTCGGTCGCGGTGACATAGTCGGCCCGGCCGGTCCGGTGCAGATGGGCATGCTGCGGGCCCACGCCCGGGTAGTCCAGGCCGGCGGAGACACTGTGCGCCTCCTCGATCTGGCCGTCGGCGTCCTGCAGCACCATGGTCCGGGCTCCCTGGAAGATTCCCTCGCGCCCGCCGCCGAGCGACGCGCCATGGCGTACGCCGTCGCCGCCGGCCTCCACCCCCACGAGCCGGACTCCGGCGTCTCCCAGAAACGCGTCGAAGATTCCGATGGCGTTCGACCCGCCGCCCACGCACGCCACCACCGCATCGGGCAGCCGCCCTTCGACCGCCAAAATCTGCTCCCGCGCCTCGCGCCCGATGACCTTCTGGAAATCCCGTACCACCGCCGGGTAGGGATAGGGGCCCGCCACCGACCCCAGCAGGTAGTACGTGGTGCGGACGTTCGTCGTCCAGTCGCGGAGCGCCTCGCTCACCGCATCCTTCAGCGTGCCGCACCCGGGCGCGGTCTCCACCGGCTGCACCGTCGCGCCGCAGAGGCGCATTCGCTCCACGTTGACGCGCTGGCGGGCCATGTCCTCGACGCCCATGTACACCTCCACCGACAGCCGGAACAGGGCGCCGGCCATGGCCACGGCGACACCATGCTGCCCGGCCCCGGTCTCCGCGACGACGCGCGTCTTGCCCATGCGGCGCGCCAACAGCATCTGCCCCAGCACGTTGTTGGTCTTGTGAGCGCCGCCGTGGAGCAAGTCCTCACGTTTGAGATAAACCTTACCACCCGCAGCCGCAGAGAAGTTCCTTGCCAGGTACAGCGGCGTGGGCCGGCCGGCGTAGTCCGCGAGCAGCCTCGCCAACTCGGCTTTGAACGACGGATCGGCTAAGGCGTGTCCCCACGCCGCCTCCAGTTCATCGAGCGCGGCCATGAGCGTCTCGGGCACGAACCGCCCGCCGAACCGGCCGAAGCGGGTGCGGTCCTTGGCGGCGCGGGCGAACTGCTCCACGGCGATCGTGTCCTTGATCCCCGGCGCCGTCTCCAGGCCGGAGCAGGCGTCCACGGCGAAGGGATCCACCGGCAGGTCGGTCACCGTGTCGGGCCCGAGGCCGCCGGCCAGGAACACCTTGCCGGGCACGCCGGCCAGCAGCCGGTGGTCGAACGAACGGCCAGTCCCGCCGAATCGCGCCCCGTCGCCGCCGTCGTACAGCCGGGCGAACACGCGGTAGCCGTCCGTTTCCGGCAGGCTCTCGCCCACGCGGAATGCCTTGATCACCGGCCATTCCCAGCCGCGGCAAAAGGCGGCGCTCTCACAGCCGTGGAACTGAAGCACGTCGAGACCGACCTCTGTTGCGATGCGGCGCACCGCCCTCCGCGGCGCGTCCACGAACACGCCTGCCGTCGCCACGGTGTTGGGCAGCCCCCGGGCGATCGCCGCCGCGCATTCCGGCTCGATGTAGCGCGGACTGCCGGGGTGGAAGTTGAAGCCGATGTAGTCGGCGCCGGCTGCAACGGCCGCCGCCGCGTCCTCAGCCCGAGTCACGCCGCATACCTTCACTCTCGGCCGGCGCAGCGCCGCCAGTTGCTCGGCCGGATCTGCGGCGCGCATGAGCGCCGTGCCCACGAGCACGGCGTGGGTGTCCAGCCGGATGATGTCGGCCAGGCTGGCGATGCCCGACTCGCTCACCACCAGGCGGTCGGCGGGAATCAACGCCTTGAGTCGCAGCGTGGTCTCCAGGTCCACCCGAAAATCGCACAGATCCCGGTTGTTGATCCCGATGATTGCCGAGTCGGCGGCCAGGGCTTTTTCCACCTCCGCCTCGGTGTGCACCTCCACCAGGCTATCCATGCCAAGACCGGCGGCGATGCCGATGAAACGCCGCAGGTCCGCCGCCGACAACAGCGCGGCGATGAGGAGCACGGCGTCGGCGCCCAGCGCCCGCGACTCCAGAATCTGGGTCTCGTCGATGATGAAATCCTTGCGCAGCACCGGCAGCATCGTGACCGTTTTCACCCGACGGATGTCCGCCGGGTCGCCACCGAAGAAGCGGCGATCGGTGACCACCGAAATGGCCGAAGCATAGCGGTCGTATGCCATCGCCAGTTCCCGGACGGACCGAGCGCCCAGTTCGCCCGCCGAAGGCGACCGCCGCTTGATTTCGGCGATGAGATGGTGCCGCCCCCGCAGGTGGGCACGGAGGCTCCGCGCCGCGGGTTTGAGCCGCGTGAAGTCGGTGCCGCGCGGCAGCTCGGTCCGCTTATGGGCGACGATCTGATCCAGAATCATGACTGTACCTCCTCAAGTCTTCCAGCTTGGCCGCAGCCCGACCCGAATCCACGGCCGCTGCGGCTCGGGCGATGCCATCGGCGAACGATGCGGCCCGCCCCGCGACCAGCAGGCCCGCCGCCGCATTGAGCAGCACCACGCTCCGAGCGGGACACCGCTCACCCGCCAGCACGCGCTGCACAACGGCGGCGCTGGCCCCGGGCCCGTCCACGGCCAGCGCTTCCCGGGGGACGCACCCCAACCCGGTCTCGGCCGGGTGGAGGATGAACGTCTGCACGCAGCCGCGGCACAACCAGGCGATCCGGTTGGGACCGTCCAGGGTGAGTTCGTCCAGGCCGTCGCCGTGGACCACCATGGCATCCTCCAGTCCCAGCCGCGCCAGCGTCTGAGCAAACAGGTTTGTCAGCTCGGGGTCATAGACGCCGATGAGCTGCGCGCTCACTCCAGCCGGGTTGAGCAGCGGCCCCAGCAGGTTGAACACGGTGCGGATGCCCAGGTCCCGGCGGATTTCTCCCACCCGCCGGAACGCCGGGTGGTGCGCCGGCGCGAACAGGAAACCGATCCCCGCGGTTTCGATGCACCGTTGAACGCCTTCCGGAGGCAACTGCACGTTCACGCCGAGCGCCTCGAGCACATCAGCGCTGCCGCAGCGCGACGAGACCGAGCGGTTGCCGTGTTTGGCTACCGCTACCCCGCAGCCCGCCAACACGAACGCCGCGGCGGTGGAGATGTTGAACGTCCGACAACCGTCGCCCCCCGTGCCGCAGGTGTCCATGAGCGGCCGAGCCCGCGGCGCGATCCGCACCGCCGCGGACCGGGCCAGTTCCACAAAGGCGGCCAGCTCCGTCACCGAAACCCCCTTCAGGTTCAGCGCCATCAGCGCCGCCCCCACGCGGGCGTCGGACCAGGAGCCGTCCATCACCGAGCGCATGAAGCCGAGCGACTCCTCGCGGGTCAGGTCTTGCCGCCGGCTGAGTTTCGTCAGGATGGCCTCCGCAGTGCTCATGGCAGCCTCCGCAGTACGTTGGCCAGGATCCGGCTGCCGTGGGCGGTGAGGATCGACTCGGGATGGAACTGCAGCCCCGTCAGCCGACCGGACGGCTCTTCGACCGCCATCGGGATCCCCTCGGCCACCGCGGTCACCACCAGCGGCGGCGGGATCCGCGCCCCGCACAGCGAGTGGTACCGGCCGGCGGAAAAGGTCCGCGGCACGCCGTCGAACAGCGGCGTTCCCGTGTGCGTCACCAGCGATTTTTTGCCGTGCACCGGCAGCGGCGTCCGCTCCACGACGCCGCCGAACGCTTCAATGAGGCACTGATGTCCCAGGCAGATGCCCAGGATGGGATAGTTCGAATGGTACCGCCGAATCAGGGGAACGCAGATGCCGGCCTCGGAGGGGGAGGACGGTCCGGGAGAAAGCACGATCAGGCGCGGCTGCAGCTCACCGAGCATCCGCTCCAGGTCGGCCGGCGCTATGTCGTTCCGGTGAATCCGGACCGCCGCACCCAGGCTGCGTAGCTCATCCACCAGGTTGTAGGTGAAGGAATCGAAGTTGTCGATCATCAGAACGTTCATGACATCACCCCCAGGGCTTCGAGGCAGGCCCGACTCTTGCGCCACGTCTCCTCGCACTCGCGCTCGGGCACCGAGTCATAGACGATGCCGGCGCCGGCGCGGACTTCGGCCATGCCGTCCCGCAGCAGGATGGAGCGGATGACGATGCAGGAATCGAAGTCGCCGCGCGGCGTCAGGTAGCAGACCGCCCCGCCGTAAAAGCCCCGCGCGTCGGGCTCGTAGCGGCAGATCAGCTCCATCGCCTTGATCTTGGGCGCCCCGGTGAGCGTGCCCATGTTCATGGTGGCCTTGTAGGCGTGAAGCGCGTCGAGATCGGCCCGCAGCCGACCCCGCACCGTGGAGACCAGGTGCTGGACATGGGAGTACTTCTCCACCTTCAGCAGCTCGGGCGCGTGGCGCGTACCCGGCGCGGCGACGCGGGCGATGTCGTTGCGGGCCAGATCCACCAGCATGCAGTGCTCGGCCAGCTCCTTGCCGTCCTGGAGCAGGTCCAGCTCGAAGCGGGAATCCAGTTCCGGATCGATGCGGCCGTCCCGACGGCCGCGCGGGAACGTTCCGGCGATGGGCCGGATCTCGACGGTTCGCTCCGGCCCGGCCGACACCTTGAGACACGTCTCGGGGCTGGAGCCCAGCAACGCATACTCCGGGGTTTGGTACAGAAACATGTATGGCCCAGGGTTGATGCCCTTGAGCCGGGCATAGACATCGAGGGGCGGCTCGACCGACGGCAACCGGAAGCTCCGGGACAGAACACACTGGAACACGTCGCCCCGGCCGATGTGTTTCTGGAGGCGGACCACGCGCTCCTCGAACTCAGCGTCAGTTGGCGACACCAGCGGCGGGCCCGCCTCCGGCGCCGGCGGGCAGTGATACGGCTTCGCCGTCCGGACCGCCTCCTCCAACCGGCGGATCGTCTCCATGCAGTCGTACCGGGCATCACTGTCCGCGCCGTTGAGCACCGGCAGGTTGGAAATGAGATAGGTCTTGTTCTGCAGGTGGTCCATCACGAACAGGTTGTCGGCGAAGTAGAAGTCCAGGTCGGGCAGACCGCCGTCGGGCTGGGGCGGCAGCGTCTCGAATGCCCGGACCGCGTCATAGGCGATGACGCCGTAGAGACCGCCGAAGGGAATATCCAGCCGGATGCGCGGCTCCAACCGGAACACCACGGCTCGGAGCACGTCGAAGATGTCGCCCGACTTCAGCCGCGCGTCCTCATCCTGAAAGCCCGTCGCCACGGGCACCCGTCCCGTGATGGCCTCGTCGGACACCGCCACCTCGACGGCGAAAGGGAATGCCCCGCCCAGATGCGCCAGGTAACGGCGCCCGCGGGCGTTGAGCGCCCGCACCGCAAAGCGGCCGTTTTTCGCGGTGATCCGCAGGGACGGATCGACGCAGCCGGTGCTCTTGTCGCCGTACTTCTCGATGAGGTCGGCGGATTCCAGAAGAAATGCATGCGGGCCCCGCCGCAAGCATTGGAAGAGGCCCACCGGATCCACCGTGGTGTCCAGCACCTTGTAGACCGTGTCCAGCGTGCCCGGCGTGATGTAGGGCGGCATCACAGAACCCTCCCTTCGGCCTTGGCCAGCCGCCGGAGCCCTTTCATCAGCTCCTCGAACTGAGCCGGGTACAGCGACTGCCGCCCGTCGGACAGGGCGCGCTCCGGCTCGGGGTGGACTTCGACGATGATCCCGTCGGCGCCGCACACCAGCGCCGCCTTGGCCAGCGGGATGACGTATTCCCGGTATCCGGCGGCGTGCGACGGATCCACGATCACCGGCAGATGGGTGCGGCTCTTGAGCACCGGCACGGCCGCCAGGTCCAGCGTGTTCCGGTAGGCCGTCTCGAATGTCTTGATCCCCCGCTCGCACAGGATGACCGCCGGGTTCCCCTCGCTGAGGACGTATTCCGCGCTCATGAGAAATTCGTCCAGCGACGCCGCCATGCCGCGCTTGAGCAGCACCGGCCGGCCGGCCTGCCCGACCTCCCGCAGCAGACGGAAATTCTGCATGTTCCGCGCACCCACCTGGAGCACGTCGGCGTAGGCGGCCACAAGCGCCACCTCGTCGGGCGCCATCACCTCGGTGACCACGGCCAGGCCGGTGGCATCGCCCGCCTGCCGGAGCAGCCGCAGCCCCGCTTCGCCCAGCCCCTGGAAGGAATAGGGTGACGAGCGCGGCTTGAACGCCCCGCCGCGCAGGAAGGTCGCCCCGGCGGCCTTCGTCCGGCGGGCTGTGTCCATGATCTGCGCCTCGCTCTCCACGGCGCAGGGGCCGGCCATGACGGAAAAATTCGGAGCGCCCACCAGCCGGCCGCCCACGTCGATGACTGTCTCCGACGGGTACAGCTCCCGGCTGGCCAGCTTGTAGGGAGACAAAATGGGCACCACCCGGTCCACCATGGGGTGGCTCTCCAGGTGCAGGCCCGCCAGCACGCGCTCGTCACCGAGCGCGCCCAGCACCACCCGCTCGGTGCCGGGCATGTACAGGGGTTTGAGTCCCTCCCGGCTGATGGCCGCGAGAATGGCATCGGCGTGCGCCCGGGTCGCCTCGTGTTTCAGAACGATGATCATGCCGTCACTCTCCTGTGTCCGCTCCACGGCGGCCGCCGCACCGGTTGGGGTGGGCGTCGGAGAGGCGACAAAAAACCCACCCTCGCGGGTGGGTTGTCGTCAGTTGGATTGGAGATTTAGATCAGAGGGGGCGATGCGAAACCCACGCCGCGTCGGTAAAATGCCAAGGCCACCAAAACCAGTTGGCGCAGGACGTGACCCGGATGTCGGCGAGCTGATTACGCATCATCGGCGGGATTGTAAGGTTCGCCCTGGGTGCTGTCAAGAAACTTTTTACAATCGACCGCACCCGGAGTTATTTCCGCCAGAACATGGGCGTGAACAGGATCAGGACGGTATACAGCTCCAGGCGGCCGGCCAGCATAGCCAAACTGAGCACCAGTTTCACCGCTCCGGGCAGATACGCATAGTTCTCCGCCGGTCCGATCGCGCCGAAACCGGGGCCGATGTTGCCCACCAGGGTCAGCGCGCAGGAGAACGATGTGACAATGTCCTGATCGGCCATGGCCATGACCAGGGTCACGCCGCCCAGCGTCAGCATATAGAGGAAGAAAAAGCCGGTCACGGCGTAGCCGATGTCCTTCCGGATGATCTGGTGGTTGACTTTCAGAGTGAAGACACCCCGGGGATGCAGCAGGTGTTTCATTTCGTGGAGACCCTGCTTGAACAGGATCATGAGGCGGATCACCTTGATCCCGCCGCCGGTGGATCCGGAGCACCCGCCGACGAACATCAGCAGGAACAGAACGCCCTGGACCAGGACCGGCCACCCTTCATAATCAGCGGTCGCAAATCCGGTGGTGGTCATGATCGAAGCCGTCTGAAACGCCGCGTAGCGCAGGCTCGTGCCGAGCTGCGCGTAGGTGCCGCCATGCAAGCTGGCGGTGGCCAGCAAGGTGGCCGCGGCGAAAATCGCGAGATACACCAGCAGTTCGCCGTTGCGAAACACGTCGCGGAACCGGCCGGTGAGCAGCCGATAGTGGAGAATGAAATTGGTGCCGGCCAGCAGCATGAACACGGTCACCACGCCGTCCACGAACGCGGAATTGAAATGCCCGACGCTGGCGTTCTTCGTGGAAAAACCGCCGGTGGCCATCGTGGCGAAGGTGTGCGTCAGCGCGTCGAACAGGTTCAAACCGCCGCACATCAACAGAATGGTTTCGACGATGGTGAAGACCGTGTAGATCAGCCAGATGATCTTGGCGGTTTCGGCGATGCGCGGTGTGATCTTGTCCACAGTGGGACCCGGAGCCTCGGCCTGGATCAGCTGCAGACCGCCCACCCCCAACAGCGGCAGGATAGCCACGGCGAGCACCACGATGCCCATTCCGCCCAGCCAGTGGGTGAAGGAGCGCCAGAACAAAATCGCGGCGGGCTGGCTTTCGACATCCGTGAGAATCGAGGCGCCGGTGGTGGTCAGGCCGGACATCGTCTCGAACACGGCATCGCTGAACGCGGGGATCGCTCCCGACACCATGAACGGAATTGCGCCGAACAGGGCGGTTGCCAGCCAGCCGCCGGTCACCAGGAGGAAACTGCTGCGGGTGGACAGAAAATCGCGTTTCTCGCGCCGCAGCCCGATGATCGCCGGCAGGCACCCGCCGATCCCCA
The DNA here is from genome assembly GCA_029565065.1 of Acidobacteriota bacterium. Lineage (GTDB taxonomy): Bacteria > Acidobacteriota > JAAYUB01 > JAAYUB01 > JAAYUB01 > JAAYUB01. The sequence continues at coordinate 82,140 of JAKQOW010000051.1, forward strand.
ATCCCATCGTCACGCCGAAGGCCCAGGTGCTGCGGGCGTCCCCGTGGAACAGGGCCACCGCCAGCGGCAAGGCCATGCAACCGGCAACGAGGAGAACGATGAATGCGATGAGGCGGACGACTTGGCGGATGTTCATGCTGAACCGGTGAAGAGCTGCTCGATCTCGCCGCTGCTCGCCAGCAGGTTGATCACGATGATGTCGTCACCTGCCCGCAAGCAGAAATTGCCATCCGGGAGATGGTGCTGATTGTCCCGGACCACCGACAGAATCAGGGAATTCGCGGGCATCGGCACGTCTTTGAGCGGCGACTGTAACACCGGGCAGTGCTCGTACAAAGTCATCTCAACCACCTCCGCCTGTCCGTTGGCGATGGTGTGCACGGATCGGAATTTGCCGCCGGTCAACAGGGACAGGATCGCATCCACCGCGCTCCCTTTGGGGCTCACCGTGGAATCAATCCCGACCCGGGTGGCGATCCTGACGTAGTTGGAATTGTGCACCAGGGCGATGGCCTGCTTGACGCCCAACGACTTGGCGTAGGCGGCCGAGAGCATGTTGAGCTCCTGGTTGCCGGTGGTGGTGATGATGAGCTCGTAGTTGTGAAGCTGCTCCTCGTCGAAGATCGACTCGTCGGTGATGTCCGAGTGGATGATGGTGACGTTGGCCAGTTCCTGGGACAGTTGCTTGCATTTGGCGTAGCTGCTCTCGATGATCTTGACGTGGCGCTTCCGCTGTTTGATCGACCGGGCGACCTGCCGTCCGATCCGGCCGCCCCCCACAATGATGACTTCTCTCAAATTGTCGATCACGGAATGGCCTGAACGCTCGAACAATTCTTCAAGCGTTTCCTTGTCGGCCACGATCTGCAGCAGGTCGCCGGCGCGCAGGACCGTGTGCCCGGTGGGTATCAGCACTTCGTCGTCCCGAATGATGGCGGCCACGAGATAATCGCCGCCGTGCGCGGTCCGCATCTCCTGCAGCGACAGGGCGATAAACGGGGATTCGTCGGTCAGGGCGAGCGTGCGCATCTGAACGGCTTCGGATTTGAATAGGTACACGTCGCTGTACGCGCCTTCCCGCACCGTCCGGGCGATGGCCGCCGCCGCCTCCATTTCCGGATTGATGAGGTGGTTGATGCCCAGATCCGATGTGCCGAAACTCTTGCTTTTGAGATAGTCGGAATTGCCCACCCGCACGATTTTGCGAGGAACGTGAAACTCGCTGTGGGCCATGAGAGCGGTGACCAGGTTGACCTCGTCGGAATCGGTCACGCTGATGAAGCAATCGGCGGATGCCAGCCCGGCCTCCCGAAGAACCGACAACCGGTTGGCCTCATCGTTGATGACGATGCAGTCCAGGTGGTTGGCCACATGCTTGGCCACCTCCGCCTCCTTTTCGATCAGGACCACATCGTATTCCTTGGCGATGAGTTGGCTGGCCAGCTGGTACCCGACCCCGCCGGCACCGGCAATGACGATTTTCATGATGGCTCACATTATCCCAGACTCGGTCCGCCCGTTCAACCACGGCGGCACGCATCGGTGTTATCGCCGACCGACAGCTCAAACAGGTTCCTCAACGAGGACAACACGCCATGATTGAAACCAAGGAAATGCAACAACCCGCCGGCCCCTGGAGCAGCATCCAAGCGGTGATTTGGTTGGTGGGCCTGGCCGTTCTGGCCTGGCATGGTTGGTGGTGGCCGGGCATTCTGGTGTTGGTGGCGATCAGCGTGGTCTCCAAGCGGATGGTCGCGGCGATGGCGCCGCCACCCCTCGCAGCGGAACCCGCTCCGGCCGCTCCAGTCCCGCCGATTGAGGCGATGTCGCCGGCACCTGCATATCGTCCGAATTTGCTGCCGGACACCTGCGCCCGCTGCGGCGGGCCCGTCGATGGTCAAAAAATCCGCTGGACCGGTCCCCAATCTGCCGTCTGTTCGTACTGCGGCGCCCGCTTGCTGCTCCGTGCGCATTAACCAACAGCGAGATTGACCACGGTCTCTGCCGTCAGGCGGAGAGAAATCGTGCGGACTGCGGAGGCCGAGTCGTGCCTGCTCTGTACAGCCTGTTTAAATAGGATTGGCGGAGGAGGTAGGATTCGAACCCACGGTCCCCGTAAAGGGACAACGGTTTTCAAGACCGCCGCCATAGACCACTCGGCCACTCCTCCGCGGCAGGCGGGCCCGCGCAGCCGCGCGAACCGCGCCGCGGCCGATTATACGGCCGGGCCGCCCCGGTTGCAAGCCGTAGGTCCGCGCGGGATTTGCGCTCAGACGTAGCGGCTCCGCAGAAGGTCGGCTGCGGACGCGTCGAGGGCCTCGATCCGCCGCACGTCCTCAAACCGTTCCAGCAGGTCTTCCGCCCGCAGCCGGCGCTTTTCCTCTGACCGGATGTCGTGAATGATCCGGCCGCGGTGCATCATGATCAGACGGTCGCCCAGATTGGCCGCCTGCTGCATGGAATGGGTCACCATCAGAGTGGTGAGCCGGTCCCGGTCCACGATCTCCCGGGTCAGCCGGATCACCACCGCGGCCGTCTTGGGATCGAGCGCGGCGGTGTGCTCGTCGAGGAGCAGCAACCGGGGTTTCACCCAAGTCGCCATCAGCAAGGTCAGCGCCTGGCGCTGCCCGCCCGACAGGCTGCCGATCTCGTGATCCAGCCGGCCCTCCAAACCCATGTTCAACGACCGCACCTTCTGGACGAACAGGTCGCGGCGCCGGCGGGACAGCGCCCGCGCCAGGCCGAAGCGGCGGTCCCGGCGGGCTGCCAGCGTGAGGTTCTCGGCGATGGTCATGCCCGGCGCGGTGCCGGCGAACGGATTCTGGAAAACCCGGCCGATCCAGCGGGCGCGCCGATAGACCGGCCAGCCCGTGATGTCGGTCCCGTCGAGATCGATCCGGCCGCCATCCAGCGCAAATTCGCCGGCCAGCGCGCCGAGCAGCGTGCTTTTTCCCGAACCGTTGGTTCCCACCACGACGACGAATGCGCCGTCGTCGAATCCGAGAGTCACCCCGTCCAGTGCGCGCACCTCGTTGGGTGATCCGGCGTTGAACGTCTTGGTCAGACCGGTGGCTTTAAGCATGATCGGCGGCACCTCGCCTTCGGGTCAAGCGCTCCAGAAGGCCGGGCAGGCACAGCGCCACCAGCACGAACACCGCCGTAATCAGCTTCAGGTCGTTGGGCTCCATTCCCCAACGCAGGGCGATGGCCACCAGCAGACGGAAGAGGATCGATCCCATGACCACGCCGACCAACACCAGGCCCAGGCGGCGCGTCCGTACCAGCGCCTCGCCGATAATCACGCTGGCCAATCCCCAGACCAGCATGCCCAAACCCATCTGGACATCGGCGAATCCCTGGTACTGGGCCAACAAGGCCCCGGATAAAGCCACCAGGCCGTTGGCGATCGCCACGCCGGCCAGCAGCATGTTCCGGGTGTCCGCCCCCAGAGCGCGGACCATGACGGGGTTGTCGCCGGTGGCCCGCATAGCTGTCCCGAGGTCGGTGCGGAAAAACACGAACGCGAGCAGGAGCACTGCCACCACCACTCCCGCGCCCAACACCAGAGCCGCCACGTCCCGCAGGGCGACGGCCCAGCCCAGCACCATCACATTCTCCGGCGCGCCCAGGCGGTGTGCGGCAAACTCCTCGGCCAGCGTGATCAGCGTCGGCGTCGACAGCAGGGGCACATTGCTCTTGCCCATGATCCGCAAGTTGACGGAGTACAGCGCGGTCATGACCAGGATACCGGCCAGCAGGCCATGGACTCCTATTCGGGTGTGCAGCAGACCGGTCAGCATTCCGGCGGCGCATCCGGCGGCCGCGCCGGCCAAGGTCGCCCACAGCGGATGGATATCCGCCGTCAGGAGGACGGCAGCCACCGCCGCCCCCAGGGCGAAGGAACCGTCGGTGGTGAGGTCGCAAAAATCGAACAGCCGAAACGTGATGTACACACCCAGCACCATCAAGGCAAGAAAAAACCCGATGGTGGCTGCGCTGATGAGCAGGCTCATGGCGCACCGACTCCCGCATCGACGTCCAGGGCCCCTGCCCAGATCACGCCGCGCATGAAGAGACTGTCGCCGATGCCGACAATCTCGCGATGGTCTCTCACCAAGTGGAGCAGTTCGAGCACACGTTCCTCCTCAAACAGCTCCCGGACCGTGTTTCCCAGATCGAGGCGACCGCGGGGCAACGCACGGAAGCTGAACACCGCCGCATGGCAGTGGGCCTGGATGTCCGGATCCGCCGCCGGCCGAAGGAACGCCGCCAGCGGTTCGGGTGGGTCGGCTGCCGCCACTCCCGCCACCAGGGTGAGATGGCGCGCGTGTTCCCGCTCGGGCGTGAAAGTCAACCAGTCGCGGACAGCCGGGTACCCAAACACACACTCCGGACAGGAGTCCTGCACCGGTGACCGCCTCAACGCGGTCCCCACCAAACCGGCGGTGTCGGCGAGCATCACCAAAGCCGCCGCCGGCTCACCCAGGATGTCTAGGACGGCGGTCAGCACTTCACCGAGGGTCACCGCCCCGGCCGGTCCCGCTGCCTGAAACCGGACAAAGTGATCAAGCCCGCCATCGACCGCCAGGGCATAGAGGGCCACCACTTCAGGAACGAGGCCGCCGCGCGCCAGCATGAAATCGGGTACGCCCGATCCGTCGGTGGGGCGGCAAACCGCCACGCCCCCGGTGGCCATAAATTCGCCAAAACGGGCATGGCACTCCGGGTATCCGGGCCCGAATGCTCCGAGTCCGACGGCCAGGGTTTCCATCGGCAGAGACAGACGCACCGCCGCGTCGGGGCCATAGCCTCCCCGCGCCAGCCGGGCCGGATCTCCCACCCGCCGGCACCTCACGCGCCGGAGGGTTTCCGGCCCGTGGATTTCACACGCCAGCGGTCCCACCGTACGGAATCGCGACGCCACCAGCGCTTCCGAACCGCCCGACCCTTCGCCGCCCGGAAAATCCGAAGCCAACATCGCCCACAGCCCGCTGATCTGCAGGAGCTTGGCGACTGGTTCCGACGCCGCCCGGACGCCGAACGACCCGCCACAGCCCTTCAAGCGGTTATGAAACCGGACCAGTAGACCGATGCCGGCCGAGCTGATGAAATCCACGCCGCTCAAATCCACCCGCACCTGGTACTCGCCGGCGCGGACCGCTTCGTCCAGATCCGATTCGAGCTGGCCTGCGCGGTAGGCATCGAAGCGGCCGCTGATCCGGAATTCAAGACCATCGGAATGGCGCACCCGCCGGATTTCCATTACTGCCTCACCACCCGGTCGGCTCGCTGGAGCAGGGCGGGCGGAATGGCCAGCCCGCACCGGGCCGCATTCGGCAGGTGCACGAGGATCCGGGTCCGGCTCACCACTTCGATGGGTATCGCGGCCGGCGCTTCCCCGCGCATGATCCGGACAGCGAGCCGGGCCATGTCACGCCCGGCCTGCCGGTAGTCCCGCGTCACTCCGACCGCCGCGGCGCCTTGCTCCACCGGTGTGGACGTGAAGGCAAACAGCGGCGTCCGCGATTCTTTGGCCACCCGGCTCACGCCGGCGAAGGCAATTTCCAGCAAGTTGCTGGTCACCGGACAGAGGGCGTCCACGTTCCGATCGACCACTGAACGGGCCGCATCCAGCACCTCGGTGCCCGCCGATACGCCCGCCGGTTCCAGCGTCATGCCGAGCCGTCGCAACTCCGCCTCAAATGCGTTCTTGTTGTAAATGGAATTGTCCTCGTTCGTCACAAACAGCGTGCCGATCCGCCGGGCTCCCGGCAGACACTCCCGGATGACCCGGGCCATACCTTCGTAATCGGATCGGGTGCTGATCCCGGTGAGGTTGGGCAGATGGTCGGTGAAACTGCGGCCCGCCCCCGCGCGCACGGGATCGGCCACCACGCTGAAGACGATGGGCAGGCGGCGCTCCTTCTTGACCAGCGTCTGCAGCGTCGGGGTGGAGTGGGCGAGCAGCAGGTCGGCGCCGTCGGTCACGGCTGCGTCGACCAGGGCGATCAGCGTGGACAAGTCGCCCTGCGCACAATGCCGGCGCAGGGTGTAGTCGCGCCCCTCCACCAGCCCCATCTGCCCGAAGGCCTCCCGGCAGCCGGCCTCCGAGTCGGCCGCGATGGGCGACTCATTGTAGTTGAGCAGGTGCAACCGCCAGCACCGCCCGCCCACGGCCCTGCCGGCCCGGCGGTCGTCCGCTGCCGTTGTCACACTCTCGGGATCCCGCAGCGTCCGCAACACGGATGGATCCGGATCCGGCCGGACGTGCGCCCCGGCATCGTCGACGATCAGCGACGCAGCCGCCATCACGTCGGGAGCGATCTGCCAGTTCCCGCCCAGGGTCGCCAACACCGACCGGTTCACGCTGAGCTGGGGGGGCACCACGTTTTCAATAGGCACCTCGGCCGGCGCCAGCCCGTTCAACACCCGGCCCGCCAGTCGGCCCACCTCGCGCCCGACCACGGCGTAGTCGGCGCCGAGGCCGAACAACGCCCCCACCTTCACATGATCCGGGGTGTTGACGAACACGGGAACGCGGGCCCGGGACGCCGCGGTGACGATTTCACCGATGGCGGTTTCCACGGTATTGTCCCCGCCGACCCAGATGGCCTCCACGCCCCGGGCCGTCAGTGACACGGCGGCCTCATGAACGCCGGCGGAGTTGTCCACGGGCGCCTCCAACAGGGTAATCCCCTGTTCCGCGGCGATTTTCCGGGCAATCCGCGTGCAGGCTTCGGAGCATTTTTCCGCCGGGCACCACACCGCTCCCACGGTGCGCAGCCGGGGATGGATCCGTCTGGCCAGACGGAAGATCTCGCGGACCGGCTGGAATGTGCCGATGCCGACCAGGTGGCGGGGATGATCCAGCGCGTCCCGGGTACCGATGCCCACGCCCGCCCCGACAGGATCCGTGACCACCCCGAACACGTGGGGGACGCGGCCGTCGCGGTTGGCCGCCGCCAGTGTTTGCAGTGCGGGGGTTGTCAGGGTGATCGCCAAGTCGAAACCGCCGTGGACGATCCCGTGGGCGATCGTGCCGGCGGTGGGCAGATCATTTTCGGCATTGAACAACTGCAACGTCAGCGACCGGCCGCTTACAAACCCTTCGTCGGCCAGGCCGGCCAGCACCCCGTCTCGGCTCAGATCCACACCGGTCCGGCTGGAGATCTGGAAGATGGCGACGCGCGGGATATCGCCGCGTATTCGTTGCCGGTTCGGCCAGTCCGAGACGAGCAGCACCCCGGCGGCCGCGGCGATGAGACCGAATCCCAGCGCCAGCCGTCGGAGGGCATAGGCGGCGGCCGATCCCTGCCCAGGGTTCTGACGCGCCATGTTCTCACCCGTTCGTTGATTCAGCCGGTCTGATTGTACATTCTCCGCACTGACCAATCAACCGCCGGCCGCGGGGCGGGCGGGAAAGCTTTGACAACGGGTGTGAAATTGCCTATCTTGGGGGCTTGAATTCCCGCCGGAGGGAACGCGAATGGTTGAGTCAACTGCAGAACGCCGACGGGTCCTGTCGGGGATCCAGCCGTCGGGCCAGCTCCATCTGGGCAACTATTTCGCCATGATGAAGCGCATGATCGAGTTTCAGGCCCACAATGAACTGTTCTGCTTCATCGTCAACTATCACGCGCTCACCACGGTCCAGGACGGCAAGACGCTGCGCCAGGGCACCGTGGATGCCGCCATGGATTTCCTCGCCCTCGGTCTGGATCCCGAGCAGTCGATCTTCTGGGTTCAATCCGACGTGCCCGAGGTGACGGAGCTGACCTGGATCCTGTCCTGCGTCACCTCCATGGGCCTGCTGGAGCGCTGCCACTCCTACAAGGACAAGATCGCCCGCGGCTTGATCCCCACCCACGGCCTGTTCGCCTACCCGGTGCTGATGGCCGCCGACATCCTGCTGTACCAGGCCCACCTCATCCCCGTGGGCAAGGACCAGAAGCAGCACGTGGAGGTCACCCGGGACATCGCCGAACGGTTCAACAACGTGTTCGGCGACACGTTTGTTCTCCCCGAACCGGCCATCGATCCGGACGTCGCCGTCGTACCCGGTCTCGACGGCCAGAAGATGAGCAAATCCTACGGCAACACCATCGAGATCTTCTCCGACGAGAAGGTGCTGCGCAAGAAGGTGATGGGCATCGTCACCGATCCCACGCCGGTGGAGGCGCCGAAAGACCCCGACAAGTGCACCGTGTTCGCCTTGTACCGGCTGTTCGCGACGCCGGACGAACTGGCCGATCTGGATCGGCGCTATCGGGCCGGCGGCATGGGCTATGCGGTGGCCAAGGAGATGCTGTTTGAGAAGATCCGGACGTATTTTGCGCCTTACCGGCAGCGGCGGCTGGAGCTGGCCGCCCAGCGCGACGCCGTGGAGCAGCTCCTCGCCCGAGGCGCCGAGAAGGCCCGCGCCATCGCCCGGCCCACCCTGCGTAAGGCCCGCCGCAAGACCGGCCTCGAATACGTCCGATCATGACCCCGCGTCCGGCGGATGCTGCCGGACATAGAAGCTGAGCGACGAATCGCCGTGCCGGACGGTCCGGACACACTCCAGCCCCCCGGAAGAAGCCGGCACCGTCACCTTCTTGAAATGATTCACCGTCATCAGCCCCCCGGGAGCCAGCAGGCTCGAACCGGCCACGGCCGCCAGCGCCTTGTCGTACAATCCCTCGAAATAGGGCGGATCGAAGTAGATCAAGTCAAACTGTTCACCGTCCCGGTCCAGCCGGTGGATCTGCGCCTGGATGTCACCCCGGATTACCCGCACGCCGGCGTCGACCCCGCAGTGCGCCAGGTTTTTGCGGAGATACTTCAGCGACCGCTCGCTTATCTCGACGAACACCACCTCCGCGGCCCCGCGACTGAGCGCTTCAATCCCCACGGAACCGCTCCCGGCACACAGGTCAAGGAACCGGGCGCCGCCGATGCGGTCCTGGATGATGTCGAAATAACACTCGCGCAATTTGCCGATGGTGGGCCGGATGCTCAAGTCCGGCGGCAGGAACAGCTGGCGCCCCTTGAGGCGGCCGGCGATGATCCTCATGGTTGCTCCGGGCTCGTGACTTCCGTGTCGGGGCGCCGGAAGGCTGCGGGCGCCGGGTCGTTGAAATCGGGCATCTTCTCGAAATACGGCACCACGTCGGGATAGAGCGGATTGGGCCGGTAGCCCCACTCCAGGAAGTCAATCTTGAAAAATCCTTTGTATCTGGAGATCCGTGAGTTGCCGTCCGCCCGGCAGGCCTGGGGGACGGTCACGCCGTTGGGCAGGGTTCGGTACTCCACTTGCGCATGGAGTTCCACCAGGCCGTCCAGATTGTCGTCCAACAGCTCGAAATGGTGCAGCCGGTCGACGACCAACCGGACCGGATGGCCGGTAATCAGATCCACATAGAACACCCCCTCCACCAGCGGCTCCGCATCGGAATGGGGGTAGATCCGCAGGATTCGGCATTTCCGCTCGCCGATCACCGCCTCGCCCAGATCGGTGATCTCAAACAGACTTTTCCGCTCCGGATAGAGAGGAAAGAACAGCAGTTCGAGAAAGCGGGGCGCGCCGAACACGTTCCGGCTGGATTCGGAAACCGTTTTGGGCTTGAGCTTCCCGTCGGTGTCCGACACCAGACGGGCGATGACTTCTCGGTCCTTGTCGGCGCTCACTTCCGCCACCGACAACCGTTGGTAGATGGAATCCTCGTAGACGCCTTCCAGCGTGCGTTCCTTGAACCGCTCCACATACAACCGCTGGAAATAGACGCACCGGTCGCGGAAGAAGCTGCCGCGGTGCTGGGCGTTGGACAGGTTATCGATGAGCTCGGCCAGATTCGGCGGACTGCCTTCGGCGGGTCCCTGGGCTACGAGCGCCACCGGCGTCGCGGCCAGCAGGACAATGGCGGTCAGGACGCTGCGGATCATGGTTTGCCTCCATAGAATCATGCGGGGACGGGCCATCTGCGGGCGCACCGGCGGATCAGCGCCAGTAGCGTTCCCACTTGCCGTCGACGAGGGCCCGGATCTCCGGGCTCATGCGGACGGGCTCGGGCCAAGCCCGGGCAAAGCCTTCGCCGGGCCACTTGCGGGTTGCGTCAACGCCCATTTTGGATCCGAAGTCGGGCAGACGGGACGCGTGGTCCAGGCTGTCCACGGGACCCAGCACGAACTCCGTGTCCCGCTGCGGATCGATGTGGTTCAGCGCCGCCCAGGCGGTTTCGCTCAGATCCTGGATGTTGACCGTGTCGTCCACCACCAGGATGCATTTGGAGAACATCGCCTGGCCGAGCCCCCAGATGCCGTGCATCACCTTGCGTGCGTGCCCCGGATATGCCTTGCGGATGGCGACGATGATCAGGTTGTGGAACACGCCTTCGAACGGCAGGTGAATGTCCACGATCTCGGGAAACTGCTTGCGGATCACCGGCAGCAGGATCCGCTCGATGGCCTTGCCCATCCAGCAGTCCTCCATGGGCGGCCGCCCGACGATGGTCGTATGATAGACCGGCTGGCGCTTCCGGGTGACGCACTGGACGTGGAACACCGGATAGTCGTCCGCCAGCGAGTAAAAGCCGGTGTGGTCGCCGAACGGGCCCTCCCGCCGCAGTTCGCCGGGCTGCACGTAGCCCTCGAGCACGATCTCCGCCGTAGCCGGGACTTCCAGGTCTACCGTCCGGCAGTGGACCATCTCCACCGGGCCGCCGCGCAGGAATCCGGCGAAGATCATCTCGTCGAAATCCTCGGGCAGGGGCAGCGTGGCGGCGAAGGTGACCACCGGATCGGCCCCGATCGCCACGGCCACCTCCAGGCGGCGGCCGTCGCGGAGGCACGTGCGGTAGTGCTGGGCGCCCCCCTTGTGGATTTGCCAGTGCATGCCGGTGGTCGTGGCGTCGTGAAGCTGCATCCGATACATGCCGCAGTTGCGCTTGCCGGTGACCGGATCCCGCGAGAACACCAGCGGAAGGGTGATGAAGCGGCCGCCGTCGTCGGGCCAACACTGGAGCACGGGCAGGTCCGCCAGGGAGAACCCTTCGGCGAGCACCATCTCCTGGCAGGGTCCATTGCGAACTGTCTTTGGGAAAAAACTGGCCAGATCCGCCAACTTCGGCAACATCCGGATCTTGTCCGCCAGCGACGCCGGGCTCTTGAACTCGAGCAATTCCTGGACGCGCGCCGCCACGGCGTCGAGATCGGGCGCGCCGAGGGCGAGGCACACGCGCTCCAGCGTGCCGAACGCGTTGATCAGGACCGGGAACTCGGATCCCTGGACGCTCTCGAACAGGAGCGCCGGCCCGCCCGCCTTGACCACCCGGTCGGCGATTTCGGTGATTTCCAGGAGCGGCGAGACGCTCTCCCGGACGCGCCGGAGCTGTCCCGCCCGCTCCAGCGCCGCGATGAACTCCTGCAGGTCGCGATAGGCCACGCGCTGTCTCCGATGAGTCGGTCGCTGGCGGCTCAGATGCCGTGACGGGCCTGGATCCGCCGCACGGCTACCAGGGCCGCCGACGCGACGTCCGCGTCGCTGTCGTTGGTGTAGGATTGGATTTCCGACAGGTTGTGCGAGCTGCCGGCCACCCCGAAGGCCTCGAGCATGCGGATGCGGGTCTTGCCCTTGCTGGCCCGCAGGTGCGGGTACAGGTCGGTGAGCTGGTCGGGCGTCAGCTCCACGAGGTACCCGTACACCTGGTCGCCGTGGCTCGAGCCGCCCAGTTCCCGCACCAGCTCCGCCAGGCGTTCCTTGTGCCCCAGCCGGTAGAACGCGTACGCAAGCGCCAACTGGAACCGCTTGCCCTTGGCGCCGGCGGACCGTTCCGTCAGCGCCGGCATGTACTGGGCGTCGGCGAGGCGGGCCAGGCCCTCCGCCGCGGCCACGCGGAAATCTTCCTTGTCGTGGCGCAGCGCCGGCAGGTACAGTTTGGCCGCCCGGGCGTCGCCGATCAGCGCCAGGGCCTGCAGGCACTTGATCTGGAGGTCGTCGGCCGAGGAGGCGGGGATGACGCCGAACACCTTCTCCCGCTCCTTGACGCCCATCTGGTAGATGTCCATGATGGCGTCCACCGTCTCCTTGCAGCGCAGCAGGCCGCTGGTGAGGATCGCCTCGTCGTGCACCGCCTTGTCCGGATCGTTCACGTACGGCACCAGCCGGACGCAGGCGTCCGGGTCACCGATTTTATAGAACGACCGGAAGTACTCGATCTTGATGCCGTTCTCCGGCTCCCGGGACAGGACGTCCTTCATCTGCGGCAGCGCCGCCCGGCCGCGCAGGGTGCCGAGACCCATCACCGCCGCCTTGCGCACCCCCGTCTCCGGGTCCTCCAGCCGCTGGGCCAGCGCCTGGATCGCCTCGGCGGACACCGGCACGTACGGTTCCACCACCAGGGTGTTGTAGTCGCTGTCGAAGGGGTTGAGGAAGTCGATCACCTTCATGGTCCCGGCCACGAAACCGCTGGCGTCGACCACATACACCTCGATCATGGCGGCGATCGCCTTTCGCCGGATGTCCGCCTCGGAATCCGCCGTCAGGGTGATATAGGTGGGCAGCGCGCGCGGATCCCGGATCTTCGCCAGCGCCTCGAGCACCGCCAGGCGGACGGACGGCTGAGGGTCGGCCGCCGCCTCGATGAGCGCCGGGACTGCCTGGTTCAGCTTGTGGACGCCGAGCAGCCGGGCCGCTTCCACTCGCCGGTCCGGGTCCGGATGCTTCAGGTCGTAAATCAGCCCGTCGACACTGACCTTGCGGGTTTGGGGTTGGGCCTGGGCCCCGACCCCCGTCACCATCGCCCCGCAGAGGAGCAGCAGCAGAATCAGGTGCAGTTTGCGCACGGTGTGTCTCCTTTGACGCGGCGCCGGCCGGCTGGCTGCGCCGTCTGACGATCTCCCCCGGTGGCGGACCCGGGCCGGTCGCGCCCGGGGTTCATGGTTCGCCCCATTATAGGGGAGCCTCCCGCCATGTGCAAAATCTTTCGGCCGGCGGGCCTGTTTTCGAAGCGCCATCCCCAAGGCCCAGCCTGGAGATTCTTTGCCTCCGTCGGCGTGAATGTGGTATACATGAGGCGCGCCGCAGCCGACCCGCCATGCGGGCAATCCGTTGCTCGCGGTGCAGCGCGTCCATGTCCACAAACACGCTGATCAGTTACATTTTTTTAATCGCCGGTCTGGTGGATTTCATTATCATCCCGCGCATCCTGCTCGGCGTCTGGCGCCGGAACGGCCCACCGGAGGCCACGCAAGCCAAGCTGATCCGGATGCTCCGATACAGCGGTTTGGCCCTGATCGTCATCGGCGTACTCTTTTTCTACAAGATCTTGAGCGTCTGATCCGGATCCCCCTCGGTCGCGCCCATGCCAGCAAAGATTGCCGCCAACCGACTGGAAATCGGCATATTCCTCCTGTTGTGCTTATTCTGGGGCACCACCTGGCTCGCCATCAAACTGTCCTTGGCCACCATCCCGCCCGTATTCGGCGTAGCCATCCGCTTCGCCGCATCGGCCGCCCTGCTGCTCGTCCTGGCACGGCTACGCGGCGAGGCCATCCCCCGGGACCGCAACACCCATCTCAGCATCGCCGTCGTCGGCACGTTTTCCTTCTGCGCCAGCTACCTGCTGGTCTACATCGGCGAACAATGGATCTCCTCGGGGCTGACGGCGATCGTGTTTGCGACGTTTCCTTTCTACATCGCCCTCCTGGCCCACTTCGGCCTGCCCGACGAACGGCTGGGTGCGCTGAAGCTCATCGGGGTCGGCCTCGGTTTCGTCGGGATCTTTGTGCTGTTCCGCCAGGAGCTGGGTGCCGGCGAGTCCCCGCTGGGCGTGCTGATGATCCTCGGGGCCAGCCTGGCATCCGCCATCAGCAACATCGTGGGGAAGCGCCTGCTGCTGCGCAACACCGTGCCGCTGGTCATGTTCAACGGCCTGAGCATGCTGTACGGAAACCTCCTGGTCTGGATCATCTGGCTGCTGGCGGAACGGCGGACGCCCGGCGCGTGGACCGCCGCGGGCGCGCTGGCCACGCTCTACCTGGTGGTCTTTGGCACGGTCATCTCGTTCATCGCCTACTACTGGCTGCTGAAGCGGGTGGACACCACCCGGGTGGCGATGATGACCTTCATCACTCCCATCGTGGCGATGATCGCCGGTTGGATCTTCCTGCGCGAAGCCGTTTCACCATCCCTGCTGGCCGGCTCCGCCCTGATCCTGCTGGGCGTGTTCTGCACCTGGGCCGGCTCCCGGAGGCCGCATGGAGCGCATTAAAAAATTCACCGCCGGACCCGACGACGCCGGGCTGCGCGTGGATCGGGCGGTGCTCTTCCACGTCGACGGCGTCAGCCGAGCCTTGCTGCAAAAGGCTATCCACGAGGGGCTGCTCACCGTGAACGGGCTGCCGGTGAAGCCGAGCGACATGCTGCGGCCCGGCGACAAGGTGGTCCTTCGACTGGCGCCCCGCGAGCCGCTCCAACTCCAGGCCCAGGCGCTGCCGCTCGAGATCATGTACGAAGACAAACAGCTAGTCGTGATCAACAAGCCTGCCGGCCTGGTGGTGCACCCGGGCGCGGGTGTGGCCGACGGGACGCTGGCCAACGCGCTGGTCCACTATTTCGGACATTTGCCGGGAACCGAGTCGCTCCGGCCCGGCATCATTCACCGCCTGGACAAGGAGACTTCCGGGTTGCTCCTGGTCACCCGCACCGAGGAGAGCATGCTGCGACTGTCGGCGATGTTCCAGAAGCGCGAGATCTACAAGGAGTATGTCGCGCTGGTGTACGGCACCATGGAGGCACCGCACGGGATCATCGACCTGCCCATCGGCCGGCACCCCGTCCACCGCATGAAGATGACCGTTCACGCGCCGCGGGGGCGGGCATCCCGAACCGAGTGGTTTGTGGAACAGGCATACGCCGGCTTGACGTTGCTGCGGGTGGTCCTGCACACGGGCCGAACCCACCAGATCCGCGTCCACTTGTCGGCCCGGAGCCATCCCATTGTCGGTGACGGCCTGTACGGCGGCAATCGGCCCATCCGGATCCGGCAGGGCGGCGCCGTGCGGACCATCTCCCCGCCCGGCCGTTTCTTCCTGCATGCCCGGCGGCTGCGCTTCCTCAATCCCTGGACGGGCCGGGAAATGGAGTTTCACGCCCCCCTGCCGGACGACCTGGCCCGCTTCCTCGAGCGCCTGCCGCCGCCGGAACACTGCCCTCAGAGCCGCCGCTTCAGGAGATAGAGATCCGCGGCCGAGACGCCGCCGCTGTTGTCCAGATCCCCCTCTGCCGGATCGAGTGAACCGGTCGACACGTTGCCGGCCAGATAACCCGCGAGCAAGGCCAGGTCCGCCGCCGTCACCGCGCCGTCGCCGTCCACGTCGCCGGTGGCGTACCGCCGGCACGTCCGCACCGACAGTGCCACCGACCAGCCCATGATCGTCCCGGCATCCGGTTGCCGCTCATCTACCGCCGCCAGGCCCCACATGCCCGCCGCCGCCACGCCGCGCAACATGTCCAGCGACTCCTCCGGACGATACGCGCCCGTGAACGGCGCCTGCCCCGCGGTGATGGCGGTGGCGGCCCGCTGGTCAAAAACCGTGTGGATGTAATCATCTTCGGACCCACCGTTTTCGCTGGACAGTTCGACCACCGTCCCGTTCGGACCGATCAGAAACAGGCTCAGATCGCTGACATAGGGATGCGTGACGTCTACCCGAACCGTCACGGCGGCCACCGACCCCTC
Organism: Acidobacteriota bacterium; assembly: GCA_029565065.1. Lineage (GTDB taxonomy): Bacteria > Acidobacteriota > JAAYUB01 > JAAYUB01 > JAAYUB01 > JAAYUB01. The sequence continues at coordinate 97,856 of JAKQOW010000051.1, forward strand.
CAGATCAGTCACCGCGATCCAGGTGACAGTGCCGGCGGGATCGCCGTCCGGAATCGGTTTCGGGACGTCAGCTCCATCGAACGTCCATTCCGTCTCTTCACCCAGTGAGGCGGCGAACGTGTCCATCACCGACCCCTGATCGGAGTCGGCTGTCATCCGCAACACGACTTCCGCCGCGCACGATGCGTCTCCGTTGATCTTAAAGCGCAGGTCGGTGGCGGCAACCGCTGCGGCCGCACCGGGCGCCAGCGTACCTACCACAACGATACCACTGCGGATCGAGGCCGGGCCATCAGCCACCTCCAGCGCGACGGTCACGCCGTGGACAGACTCCATGCCGCCATTCCACACGGTGAGCGCCACACCCCAGGTTTCGCCCGGGTCCAGGAACACATCGTTGTTGCCTTCGATCTCCGCCACGCCCACGTCGGCGAGTTCCAACTTCGCCAGGGGGGACATGGATACATCCACGCGAGTTGCCGGACCATCTTCGACCACGATTCCATCGACCACCGCCGGCTGGTAGCCGTCAGCTTCGAACCGCAGCTGGTACGCTCCGGGCAAGAGGCAGCGGTGGAAATCACCCACGTCGGGGTCGGTGTAGAACGGCATGTCCCGGCCAGTTACGGTGACGACGGCGGCCACAGGCTGGCCGGAATCCACGTCGGTCACCACCCCGCGGACGCCCCGGTGACACTCCGCCAGGTAGGCGGTTAGGCTATCCCGGTTGTTCTCCCAGAGTCCGGCCAGTGCGGCGGCGCCCGGCCACTTGTCGTTGCTGATCTCCCCCGTCAGGTCCAGGCAGCCCATCCAGTTGTAGTTCCAGTCCTGGAGCCCGCCAAACAGCGCATACCAGTCGTTGCCGTTGGTGATGCCATGCTCGAAGTACGGACTGTTCCACATCGGCGAGTTGGCCGCCGCGTAAGTCTCGGCAAGGTGGATGAACACGTCATCGTCGGGGCAGGCGGCATACATGCCCGAGGGGAGCGTGGTACTGTCCCAGGGATAGTTCATCACCAGGGCGCCGCCGTGAAAATTGGCGGACATCACCGGGCAGCGATCGCCGAAGAAGGTCATCACCCGCCGCGTCTCCGCTTCGCGACCGGTCGGCGTGTTGTCCGGATCGCTGATCCGGTCCGGAAAGTCCCGGTTGATATCCACTCCGTTGGCGTTGTACCGGGATCCCAAGGCGTTGCCGTCAGGGTTGAGCAGGGGAAGGATATAGATCTCCGTCTCGTCAACCAACCCGGTGATGGCGGCATCCACACCGTACTGGTCGATCAGGTGGCGGATGAGATAGATGAGCATCTCCGTGCCCACGGGCTCGTCCCCATGGATCGTGGAGATGTAGCGAAACTCCGGCTCGTCCTCTTCGGTGGCCGGGTGATCAGAAATTTTCAGCACCCAGAGCTCCCGGTTCTGGACCGAGCGTCCGGCCGACAACAGAAGACAGATGTCCGGTCGGCTCGCCGCCTGGTTCTGGAGCTCCGCGGTCAACTCGTCGTAATCGTGGTACGCCTCCAGAGGATTGCCCGACCGCTCCCCCTGTGCCAGAAGGGTACGGAACCGTTCCGCGGCCGGGTCGGGTTCCCAGGCGATTGCCAGCCCCAGCGCGCTCGCCTTTTCGAATTCCTCGGAGTTGACATAGGCATGGACGGTCCGGCCGTCCACGCGGTCGATGTCCACACCCAGTTTTTGCAGCAGGCGCATATCCATCGGCGCCGTGACGTCCACCCGCGCCGTCCGGCGCTCGGCCGCGCCTGACGCCGCCGGTATGATCACGATCAGCGCCAACCAGAAATACCGCCGGATATGCGCGGCTGCCATGGGATTCCTGCCTGCTCTCCTGGATTCGTCATGCTCCCGCCACCCGACCGGCCAGGCGGCTGGTGACGCCCGGGGCGGGCGCGCACCGCGACCGCCCCGGGAAACCGTTTCAATGGATGTCCAGCGCGTACGGCATCACGGCCAGCATGGCTCCGGGACCCGGCAGGACGAACCGCCCGAGGAAGGCCAGATCGTGCCGCAGGCCGGGGTGGACCTGCGCCAACTGCGTCTCCGCCATGGATTCCATGATTTGCTCGAACAACTTTTTCGGCACGGGGTACTCCACGAGTCTCACCGACCGGCCGGCGGGGATCCCCGCCTCCTTCTTGGCGATGGCGACGGCCTCCTCGAGGCCGCCCAGATCGTCCACCAGACCATGCTGGATGGCTTCCGAGCCGAGCCAGACGCGCCCCTGGGCGAATGGTTCCAGTTCCGCAAACTTCTTTTTCCGGCTGTCGGCCGCCTTCTGCACGAACCGCTCGTAGAAGCCCCGGGTCATGGCGGCAAAGCGCTCCCGCTCGGCCGGCGTCATCCCGCGGGTGTCGTCCATCATGTCGGCCCACTGGCCGCGCTTGACGGTCTCAAACCGGAGCTGCAGCCAATCGTACATCCCTTTCATGTTGAACTTGGCGTTGACCACACCGATGGAGCCCGTGATGGTGGCGGGTTCCGCGACGATCCGGCGGCAGCCCATACCGATGTAATAACCGCCGGAGGCGGCCACATCGGACATGGACGCGATGACCGGCTTTTTCTGGTCGGTGATCCGCAGCTCCCGCCACATCAGGTCGGAGGCGATTCCGTCACCGCCGGGGCTGTCGATACGCAACACGATCGCCTTGACAGACTTGTTCTGGCGGGCCTTCTGCAGCGACTCGATGACGGTATCCGAACCCATTACCCGCCCCATGAGCGGGCTGTAGGCATCCTTGCCCCGAATGATGGTTCCGACGGCATATACCACCGCAATCTGATCGGCCGCGCCGTCGGTGACCGCCGGCCGGCTGACCCGCCGGTAGCTCTTGCAGGTGATGGTGGTGAGCCTGTCGCGTCCCTTTTCCCCGTTCTTCTCCCGAAGCAGCGCGTCCACCTCGTCCGGGTACAGAATGCCGTCGATCAGTTTGTGCGCGGCCGCTTCGGTGGGATGGCTGAGCCCCTCCTCCATCATGGTCGCCACCTGCTCGGTGGGGATCTTCCGGTAGCGCGCGACCATCCCGTTGAACGACGCGACGGTTTTGTCCAGCATGTTGTTCATCACTTCGCGTTGGGCGTCGCTGGCCGAATTCCGTTTGAGCATGTCGCCGGCGCTCTTGTATTTGCCGATGTTCTCGACTTCCGGATCGATGCCGAATTTGTTGAGCGTGTCCTTCAGGAACATGGCCTGGGCAACGAAACCGTTCAGCTCGAAGAAGCCTTCCGGCGGCATGTAGATCTTGTCGGCGGGCAGGGCGCAGGCGTAATCCCGCTCGTTGCAGACCACTGTGGTGGCATAGATAAACTTGCCGCTCTTTTTGAACGCGGTCAGCTTGTTCTGCAATTCCTCCACCTTGGACCAGCCCAGGTTGGGACTCTCGATTCGGAGCCAGACGCCGGTGATCCGCTTGTCGCTCGTTGCCTTGTCGATGCTGCTCAGCACCTGCTGAAAGGTGAGGGCGGGCGGCTCGAACAGGCTGAGCGTGAAATCCGACGGCGAATTTTCCGGCAGCTCTCCGGTCAGTTCCACCACCAGCACGGTCCGGTCCTTGACCGACGGCTCGGCCTGAACCATCGCCTGGACCGCGAAGTACACCATCAACCCAACCCCGATCAGCATCATCAGGACAACCAGGGTGATGATCCAGCCCTTTTTGATTTTCATGCCCGTTCCTCCCGATCCGATGATTGAAAGCCGGCCTGTCTGATGGGGCCGCGGCCGCTTGAGCTAGCCGGCGGCGGCGGCCGGACTCGATATCTCAGCGCCCCGCACGGGGCGGATCGTCGCGCATCCGCACCTGGGTGGGGTAGGTGTGCGCGTGGCACAGCGCCACGGCCAACGCGTCCGAAGCGTCCAGGGGGAGCTCCTGCCCGCGCAGGCCAAGCAAGAGGCGGACCATTTCCCGCACCTGCTCTTTCTCGGCGCGGCCGTATCCAACCAGTGCTTTCTTGACGGCCAACGGAGTGTAAGACACCACCGGGACGTTCGCCAGCTCCAGTCCCAGCAGAATGGCCCCCCGGGCCTGCCCCAGCTTGAGGGCGGAGCGGGCGTTCGCCGCAAAGAACACATCCTCAACCGCGGCGAAATCCGGAGGATATGCCTCGAGCACCTGACGGAGACCCTCGTGAATCTGCCGGAGTCCGGCGGAGAACGTCGCCGCACCGCGGGGACGGACCACACCCCAGGCCAGCGCCGCCAGCCGGTTGTTCCGGTGTTCGATCACGCCGTAACCCGTCGCCTCGCTGCCCGGATCGATCCCGATCACACGCATAATATCGTCCCGCCCCGGGGGGATGCTCCTATTTCACCACAAAGCGTCCCGGCGGCCAAGGCCGAATCACGAATCCCCCGACCCGCGCCGGAGTCGCCGGTTGATCAAATGTTTTGTTTCCGCGGTCATCCCGGCATAGCAGTCGTCTTCCGGCGGTCGGCGCTGAAACAAACAGGCGCCCGGAGGGGGCGCCTGATGCGAAAACCGGCCGACGAACCAATCGCAGGTTATTCCTGCATTTCCGATTCGTCGATATCAAAGTTGGCGTAGACGTTCTGCACGTCGTCGTGGTCTTCCAGAGATTCCATCAGTTTCAGCATCTGCTGGGCTTCCTTGCCCGTCAGCTTGACCGTGTTCTGGGGGATCATGGAAATCTCGTTCTCCAGCATTTCAAGCCCCGCGCCCTCCAGCTTCTCCTTCAGCGTGTCGAAGGCTTCCGGAGCGGACGTGATTTCGACATTGCCATCATACTCCTCGATGTTTTCGGCGCCCGCGTCGAGGCTGATCTCCATCAGCTCGTCCTCGCTTTTCTGGCCTCCTTTCACCAGGAAATAGCCTTTGCGGTCAAACAGGTAGGCCACGCAACCGCTGGCGCCGAGGTTGCCGTTGTATTTCGTGAACAGGTGGCGGATCTCGGAAACGGTCCGGTTGCGGTTGTCGGTCATGACCTGAAGCATGACCGCCGCGCCGCCCGGACCGTAGCCCTCGTAGGTGATCTCCTCGTAGTTCGTCCCGGGCAGTTCGCCGGTGCCCTTCATGACGGCCCGCTTGATGTTGTCGGCGGGCATGTTGGCCGCCTTGGCGTCCAGGATGGCTTTGCGGAGCCGCGCGTTGCCGTCGGGATCTCCGCCGCCGACCCGGGCGGCCACGGTGATTTCTTTGATCAACTTGGTGAATACCTTGCCCCGCTTGGCATCCACTGCGGCTTTCTTGTGTTTGATGGAATGCCACTTGGAATGTCCGGACATACAAATATCTCCTCTGTTGTCAGAATTGCAGGTTGAGCTCCGTCGTATGAATCAAAGGCCGTAGAACACACGGAATGGGTATATTATAATTTCGTTTTACCCGAAAGTACACAGGGTATAGGAGCTACCGATGTCCGATGTCCTGGCCGTGATAGGGGGAAGCGACGCCTACCGCCTGCTCCAGGCCGGAGCCTGGCGTATCCTCGAAACAGTCGCTGTGCCGACGCCGTTCGGTGAAGTCTCCACGATCCAGCGGATCGCCGTGACGGAAGAATTGACCGCCTGGTTTTTATCCCGTCACGGCCAGGAGAATTACGCCATCAGTGCCCCGTTCGTCAACTACCGCGCCAACATCTATGCGCTGAAAGAGCTGGGGGCGGCCCGCATTTTGGCTTGGTCGGGGCCTGGCACGCTCCACGCCGACCGGCACCATCCCGGTCAGATGGTCCTGCCCTCCGATATCATCGACGAAACCCGCCGGCGCCCCGCCTCGTTTTTTGCTGGTCGCGGTTGGGGGTTCATCCGCTCCTCGCCCTGCTTCTGCCCCGGCATCCGCTCGGCCTTTCTGGCTGCCGGGTCGGCCGCCGGGCTGGACATCGCAATGGACGCGGTGTACGTGTGCACGGAGGGCCCCCGCCTGGAGACTGCGGCGGAGATCCGGAAATTCCGCCGGGACGGTGGGGACCTGGTGGGCATGACGCTGGCCCCCGAGGCGTTCCTGGCTCGCGAGCTGGAGATCTGCTACGCCCCGCTCTGCTACGTCACCAATTACGCCGAGGGCGTAGTGGAACGGGCCTATCGCGGTGACATGCTGTTCGGGGGGATGCTGAGCGAGACCGAGCGTGACGCGGTCGATCGGACGGTCCAGCACTTTCCCCGCCTGTTCCGCCGCGCCATGGAACTGCTGGCCGGGGCGCCCCGCGATTGCCCGTGCGCCCAAGCCATGCGGCGTTACACGCGCAACGGCCGCCTCGGCGATGACTGGCACGGGTGGATCGGCGATCCTGACGCCTGAGACAGATGTTGTCATCCCACCGGTCTTTTGTTATCATACCCCGCTCTTCGCCTACCGGCCGCCGTCAGGGGCCGATTCACCCGGACAAGCGACAGATATGAAACAACCGCTCACCCACATCCGCAATTTTTCCATAATCGCCCACATCGACCACGGCAAATCCACGCTGGCGGATCGCATCCTCGAGCTCACCGGCGCCCTCACCGCCCGAGAGATGGCCGACCAGGTGCTGGATGACATGGACCTCGAACGGGAACGCGGGATCACCATCAAGGCCCACGCCGTCCGGCTGAATTATCGCGCGCAGGACGGCCGCGATTACCAGTTCAACCTCATCGACACGCCCGGTCACGTGGATTTCACCTACGAGGTGTCGCGCAGCCTGGCCGCCTGCGAAGGCGCGCTGCTCGTCGTGGACGCCTCACAAGGCGTCGAAGCCCAGACGCTGGCCAACACCTACCTGGCCGTGGAAAACGATCTGGAGCTGATTCCGATTCTCAACAAAACCGACCTTCCCGGAGCCGACGCCGAGCGTGTTTCTCTGCAGGTGGAGCAGGTGGTCGGCCTGAAGCGCAGCGAAGTCCTACTGGCCAGCGCCAAGGAAGGCCGCGGCGTCCGGGAAATCCTGGAGGCGATCGTCGCCCGCATTCCTCCGCCCCAGGGGGATCCCGACGGCCCGCTCAAAGCCCTGGTGTTCGACTCCTGGTACGATGTTTATCGCGGCGTGGTGATCCTGCTGCGCGTGGTCGACGGCCGGATCAGCAAGGGGATGCGCATCCGCCTCATCAGCACGGCCAAGGACTATACCGTCGAAGAGGTCGGCGTGATCACGCCCAAGTTCCAGATGACCGGTCGCCTGGAGACAGGCGAGGTGGGTTTCATCATGGCTGGGATCAAAAACGTCGACGATGCCCAGGTGGGCGACACGATCACCGAAGCCGACCGCCCCGCGGCGGAACCCCTGGCCGGCTTTCAGGAGATCAAACCGGTGGTGTTCTGCGGCTTGTACCCGGTGCAGAGCGAGCAGTATGCCGACCTGAAGGACGCCCTCAGAAAACTCCAGCTCAACGACAGCGCCTTCCGCTTCGATCCCGAAACATCCACCGCACTGGGTTTCGGCTTCCGCTGCGGCTTTCTCGGCCTGCTGCACATGGACATCGTCCAGAGCCGGTTGGAGCGGGAGTTCGAGCTCGACCTGATCACCACCGCGCCCAGCGTGCGTTACCGCATCATCCGCAGGACGGGCGAGGAGCTGTTCGTCGAAAATCCCGCCCATATGCCGCCCACTGGCGACATCGACCGGATCGAGGAGCCGATCTACACCACCATCGTCATGACCGCCGACGAGTACCTCGGCGGCATCCTCAGTCTGCTTGAGGAAAAACGAGGCACGCAGCGCGGTTTCGAGTACGTGGGTGAGAAGCGGGTCATGCTCACTTACGACTTGCCGCTCAACGAGATCGTCATCGATTTTTACGACCGGCTCAAATCAGTCAGTCGCGGGTATGCCTCCATGGACTATCACTTCGCCGGTTATGCCGAGTCCGACTTGGTCAAACTGGACATCCTGGTCAACGGCGAGCCGGTGGACGCCCTCTCCAGCATCGTCCACCGCAGCCTGGCTTTCCGGCGCGGCCAGGCGCTCACCGCCCGGATGCGCGAAGTCATTCCCCGCCAGTTGTTCGAGGTGGCGGTCCAGGCGGCGGTGGGCAACAAGGTCATCGCCCGGACCACCGTCAAGGCGATGCGCAAGAACGTCCTGGCCAAGTGCTACGGTGGCGACATCACCCGCAAACGCAAGCTGCTCGAGAAACAGAAAGAAGGCAAGCGGCGGATGAAGCGGGTGGGCCGGGTGGACATCCCTCAGGACGCCTTCCTGGCGATCCTCGACATCAAGACGGATTGAGGCTCGTCCGCTGCGGAGCAGTCACAGTCTTGCCATCAGCGGCTCGCCGCCGAGCTGCCGCGGATTGACGATTCCACCTGAAATGATCATTTTCATGGCCTCCTCGACGGTGAGGGGGACCCGCACGATCTGTTCCACCGGCAGCATGGTCAGCAGACCCGTGGTCGGATTGATCGAGTTCAAGAGCAGCACCAGGCCCATCCGCTGCCCCTCCTGCAGCGTGACGGTGCCATTCAGAAACCCGAACGCCCATAGGCCCGGGGATGGATACGGCACCATCACCACGGCCTTCGGCTCCTCCGCCTGACCCGGCGCGAACGCGTTCAGGATCTGCTTGATCGCACCGTAGATGGATCCCGCCAGCGGGATCTGAGCCAGCAGCCGGTCCGCCAGCCCGAGCAGCCGCTGGGCCACAATGTTCTGGGTGATCAGCCCCACAATGAAAATCAGCAGGATGGTTGCGGCGATGCCCAGACCGGGGATGTAGGTAGGGGTGGTCCGGCCGATCAGCGGCGCCAGCAGGCTGTCGGTGAAGCGAAACAGAATGATCAGGATGTACACCGTGATCACCACAGGCACCACCACCAGCAAGCCGGAGAAAAACGAGCGACGCAGAGTACGAGTGACCGAACCGCGGACATTGGCTGCAGCCATGTACACACCTCCCCTGGATGATCGCCGCCATCTTACCACAGCCCGCGCAGTGATTCGGTGTTTAGGGCGAGGCCGTCGGTCGGTCGTCCCTCGCATGAACGCGAGCGTCCGCCAGGCCCACCTGGATGAGCCGCGATACCGGCTCGAACCGATAGCCCCGCCGGATCATGCCGACGATCAGGTCGTCCAGGATCGTCCAGCCGCGCTCCTCCCGCCGCTGGCTCCCCGTGTGCATGAGGATGATCGCACCGTTGGCGCCACCCCGTAATCCACCGTCGAACGCAAGCAGGCGCTCCAGGATCTGCGGGGCCGTAAGGTAGCGGGGTTCGGCCCGATCGGACACCCAGTCCAGAGAATCCATCGACTTGTCGCGAGATTCATTTCGTGTCCACGTTACCTGCCGGTACCCGCGTTCTGCCGCCCACGCATTGATCGTCGGATTGGTCTCGCCGAACGGCGCCCGCCACAATTTGGTCATCGACTGGCCGGTCACGCTCCGGAACACGACTTCGTTTTTTTCGAGCAAATCGTGCAGATATTCCCGAGTGAGTTCCGGCCGGGTGTCGTGGTGCCGGTTCTCTTCCCAGGTGGTCAAGTGCACGTGGCGGTAGAGGTGGCTGCCGATTTCATGGCCGCCGGCCACGGCGGCCCGCACGGATTCGGGAAACCGTTCGAGGAACTCGCCCGTCAAGAAGAACGTGGCCGTGATGCCGCGTCGAGCCAGCACCAGGAGGATCGCCGGCAGATCGCAGTCGGTCGAATCGCCATCGAACGTCAGGCTGATCAGGGGCAGTCCAGGGGAACCACGGGTGAAATGGTACGGTCCTTCCGCCGACCATTCCCGCTGCAACTGTCCCGGCAGAGCCAATGCCGGGGTGAATCGGGCGACGTCCGGTCGGTTCCCTGTGGTCGGGCGCTGTGTCGGCGCCGGCTCGATCGAGTCGTCCGTACCGATTGGCTTCGCCGGTTTGTGACGCGGCGATGTCGAAAAAGGCGGGGCGACCAGTCCGCCCATTACCGCCAGGATCAGCAACAATCCGAGTCCCCAAGCCAGGGGGCGGAACAGCGCGATTTTGGGTTGTCGCACGCCGTCGGCCGGATTCAATTCCTCGATCCTGGGCGGATCAGAAGCCATATTTTTCGGCGCGGGCGAGGTGCCGCGGCAATTCCAGGCGGATGTCTTCCTGGATCGTCTCCCGTTGGACCCGGGTGAACTGGCCGTTGCGATACAGAATCTCCCCGTCGACCAGAACCGCATACACGTCCGACGCACGGTACGCATAGACGATGGCCGCCACCGGATCGGGCGATGGGAAACTGTGGAGCGGGTCCCGCTCCAGCACCACCAGATCGGCCTTTTTACCCGGCTCAATGCTGCCGATCTCTGACTCCAGCCCCAAGGCGCGGGCGCCGTCGATGGTGGCCATCCGCAGGACTTCCTGCGCCGGCAGGGCCAACGGCCCCCGCCGGACCTTCTGGATGAGCGCCGCGGTGCGCATCTCGGTGAACATGTCCAGGTTGTTGTTGCACGGCGCCCCGTCCGCTCCGAGCGAGACCGAGATGCCGGCCGCCCGCATTTCCGGCACCATGGCCACGCCGGAGCCCAACTTCAAATTGGACGAGGGACAGTGCAGCACATGCATTCCTTCGTCCCGCAGGATGGTCATCTCTTCGTCATCCACCCAGACGCAGTGGGCCAGGTAAAGCAGCTCCCCCGGCAGTTCCAAATCCCGGAAGTACGTGACATTTTTGCGGCCGGTTTTTTCCCAAACCGCCTGCACTTCCTTTAGGTTCTCCGCGGCATGGGAATGGACGGGCACCCGGTCGGCGACGGCAAACTCTCGCAGTTCCCGGAATAACCGGTCCGAACAGGCGAGGGCGAACCGCGGCGCCAAGCCGGCGCGAATACGACCGTTTCCCCGGCCGTTCCATTCCTGATGCAGTCTCTGACCTTCCCGAATCGATTGGGCGGTCTTCTCGCGCAACGGGGCCGGCACCTGGTCGCCTTCGTCCATCATGCACTTGCACACAACGGCGCGAAAACCCAACTTTTCGACGGCCCGGAAGACCGCATCCGTGTGGTTGACCGTTTCCATGGTCAATGCGGTGGTCGTCCCGGATGCGATCAACTCCATCCCTCCCAGCATGGCGCTGAGATAGAGTGACTCCGGCGTGTGTGCCGCCTCGAGTGGCCAGATCCTGCGGCGAAGCCAGTCCAACAGTTCCAGGTCGTCGGCCATCCCGCGGAACAGCGTCTGCGCCAGATGGACGTGAGTCTGGATGAATCCGGGGCAAAGCAGCCGGCCGTCAAGATCGATCGTATTGGTCAGGGAGCTGTCGAACCGGCCGATGGCACGTATCCGATTCCCATCGACCGCTACGTCGCCATCGATGATCTCCAGATCCCGATTCATGGTGACGATCCGGGCGTTTTTCAGCACCAGGAAGCGTTCAGGAGCCGTTTTTCCGTCCACAACAGGTATCCTCGAGCCAGATTGACGGCCACCATCGGTACAGGCAAAAAAAAAGTGCTAACCCGGCCGCCGGATTAGCACGTTCTGAATCAGGCTGTCTTACTGGAGCTGGATGTAATTGCCCAGATCCAGGCTTTGGCGGGCGTTGATCACCTTGGCCTTGGCGGTGTTTTCGAAGACCTGGATGATGACCACCTCGCCCAGGATGATGCGGGGGATTTCCCGCTTGACCGTAGCCGCGTGGCTGGCTGCTTTGAAGCCGGGTTCCACTTTTTCCTTGTAGCTGTCGTACCGGTTCGATGGGTAGAACTCATCCGTTTGCTTATATTTTCCCTCGACACGGTACACCGTGCAGATCTGTCCGGGCGCCACATTCTGGTTGCGGCCCAGGTTCAGGTACACGACGTTGCCGGAGCCGGCGATACTCAGGCTGTCCTCGATGTAGACGATGTTGCCGGTAGATTTTCCGTTGTCTTCAATGAAGCGCTGCGGTTTGCGGGCCTTGTCCCGCACGAGCTTGTCGGTCTCCTGGAATGGCACCAGAGCATCCCCGATGTGCACGGCCCGTGTGGCGAGGTCGACCTGCGCAATGGCCTTGTCGTCATGGGCGATGAGCACCTTCAGCGTGCCCAACTCCAGATAGTAGTAACCCACAAAGGCATTGGTGACCGGATTGTGGATCTCACCGGCGGAACGCAGGATGCTGAAGCGTTGGCCCGGGGACACATTCTGACGCATCCCCTTGTTGATGTAAACGATCTCACCCTCATCGAAGTAGCGCTGGATGTTTTCGTCTTCGGCTCCGACAATGAACGTGTCAAAGACCATCGGTGTCTGGTTGATGCGTCCCGTGCCGTACAGTTCGTAATCGGTGGCATAATATGTATCGATGTCTTTCACCACGAGATCCAGCGGCTTGCGCTCGAATTTCGTAGGTGGCAACTGCCGCTTAAGAGCACCCATGCTTTCAACCGGCTCTTCGGTCACCACTTCGGGTTCAGCGGGAACCTCGGGTCGATCCACCAGTTTAGGCTGCTCGATCAGCAGCGGGTCACCCGGATAGATCCAGTGCGGATTGGTGATATACGTATTCAACTCCCAGATCTGGGGCCAGAGGTAAGGATTGTTCAGGTATTGGCGAGCCAGATCCCACAACGTATCACCCCGCTGGACCACGTGCACCCTCGCCTCCTGGCCGAACTCCGGCGCAGTGTACGGCGACCAATGACCATCCTGCTGCTTGCTCAGGTTCTTGAGCGGTGCGCCCTGGGCCGGAACGTTGGTCGCGGGTGCCTGAACGGTCTGACTGACCGCCACGGCAGTCAAAAGAGACAGAAGAAGGACAATTTTAGCTATCTTGCTCATGACCACCTCGTAGGCAGTAAGCTAATTCATTGTATTCATTTGATCACTAGTAATAGCACGTTAACAAATAACGATTGTTTTTGTCAATACAAAATGTGATAAAAGTGTAGCACTTACAAGAAATCTGACAAAATAATTTAATCCGTCCTCAATGCAATCTGATTCAAGAGTAACCCGGTGTAAATAAACAAGGCCGGGCGATGCCCGGCCTTGTTAACATTCTCGGAAAAAAACAGTTAGCGGGCTTCGAGCAACTTGATGGTCACGCGCCGGTTCTGTTTGCGCCCCTCGGCGGTCTTGTTGTCGGCTACCGGGTTGGTCTTGCCGAGCCCGACGACGAAGATCCGGTTCAGATCCACGCTCTTTTCGCCCACCATGTAGCGGACGACACTCTGAACGCGCTTCTCGCTGAGGCCGTAGTTGTATTCTTCTGACCCGATACCGTCGGTGTAACCCTCGAGAGTTAGCACCATGTTCTTGTTACCGGCGAACAGGCGGGCCGCCTCATCCAGCGTCGCCTTGGCTTCATCCGTCAGGGCGGACTTGTTGAAGTCAAAGTGGACGTTCTTGGTGTCGACAACCGCATAGTTATTGCGGGCATCAAAACGGGCACGCAGCTCGGTGACACCCGTGTTGGCTTGGGTGGCGAGCCCCTTGGCATCAGTGCCGATCCGCTTCGCTTCTTCAGCCTTGGCGTCGGCCGTGGCCGCTTTGTCGGACACCTGCTCGATGCGGGAGCTCAGCTGCTTGTTCAGGCTGGAGAGCTCATTGATCTGGCCGTTGAGCTTGGACACTTCCTGATCCATTTTCTGGTTGACGCGTGTTTCTGACGTCTGGACCTCTTCCCGGACGAACTTCTTGGTTGCGCAGCCGGAGAACAGAACCAGGGCCAGGATGGACAGCACCACCAGGATCAGCATAGTGTTTCTCTTCATGATCGAACCTCCAAAAGCATTGAAGTGGATAATACCTTTATTCAATAATTATTTGGGACTTGCTTATTTGATGCAGATTATGTCGAACCGTGCCTATCATAGTCAATATAATTTTAAAAGACAACAGTTTTGTGGGAATTTTATGACCCAAACACAGAGCAGCGGAGTACTGATCATCGACAAACCGGCTGGGCTGACCTCGCATGACGTCGTCGCCCGGCTACGCCGGTGTCTGCCCGACACCAAGGTCGGCCACGGCGGAACCCTGGACCCGATGGCCACCGGAGTCTTGCCCGTGCTGCTGCATCGGGCCACCCGGCTCGCCCAATTCCTGCTGCACGCCGACAAGGAGTATGGCGGGATCATCCGCTTCGGCTGGGCCACCGACACCCACGACCGTGAGGGCGAACCACTGGCGGACCCTCGCCCGGTTAATTTTACGCGAACCGACATAGACGAATGGGTTGGAGGTTTTGTCGGGAACATCATCCAGTCCCCCCCAGCCTATTCGGCGATCAAATGGCGTGGTCGTCCGCTCTATCAATACGCCCGGCGCGGCTTGTCTGCGCCCCGCCCGGAGCGACCGGTGCGCGTGGATGCTTTCGACGTCTTCGCCTGGGATCCGCCCGACCTGCAATTCCGGCTGGCCTGCTCCGGGGGGACATACGTCAGGTCCATCGCACATGAGCTCGGAGAAAAGGCGGGATGCGGCGCCCATCTCCATGCGTTGTGCCGCCGGCGGTTGGGTCCGTTTCTGCTGGAGCACGCCGCCGCCCTGGAGGACCTCCTCGCCGCACCCGACCAAATCGCCGCCCGGGTGCTCCCCCCGGACAGCCTGGTGAAACACCTGCCCCCGTGGCCGTGCCCGCCGGAGACCGCCGCCCGCGTCCGGAATGGTGTTGAATTTCCCCTGCCCGAAAGCGATCCGCATCCGGACGGCACCCAGTTTCGCCTGATGGATGCGGCGGGCGCGTTGATTGCCGTGGGCCGGGTGCGCACCCTGGACGAAGGCCGGAGAGTGCTTCGGCCCGAGATCGTGCTCGCTTAAACACCCGGTCGGTTGGAGCACCCGAACAAATCGATCACGCGTCCGATGAATTTGATCCCCAGGATGAAGTCGTGCACCCGGATGTTCTCGTTCGGGGCGTGGATGTGCGAACCTTGATGGGCCACGCCGAACGAGAGCACCGGCAACCGATGCGGTGCGCACACGTGGTACATCGGCCCGCTGGCTGCCATCATCGGCAAGAATGACGGTTCGGCATGGAACGCTTCGAGACTGGCCTGGCGAATCCTGGCCAGGTGCTCCGCTGACGGCTGGTGTCGGTAACCGGGAATCGCACATTTGAGCAGCAGCTCCACGTCGCCAAAGCCATGGGCGTCCAGATGGGCCCGCAACAGTTTCACCACCAGCTCGGGTGTCAGATCCGGCACCAGACGCAGGTCCACATTCGCCCAGGCCTCCCGTGGCATGATCGTCTTGGTGCCGCCCTTCGTGTACCCCGCACGGATGCCGCAGATGTTGAGCGACGGGTGAAAAAACAGCCTCTCCATGAGTTCACGCGGGTCGTTTGAGTGGAGGAACTCCCTGATGCCAAAGAGTTCGCGGTAATAATCCGGGTCGAAATCCGACGGCACCAGTCGGTCCCGGTCCTCGGCCGAAACAGGCCGAACGTGGGCGTCCAGGCCGTCGATGGTGATGTTGCCGCGGGCATCGCGCAGTGAAGTCAGGGCGTAGAGCAGCCGCCAAACCGGGCTGTCGACGATCGCCGCCATCGCGGAATGGATATCGCTCCGCAGCGTGGAACAGCGCAGCTCGACGTAGGCCATTCCTTTCAACCCGAAACTGATGTAGGGATGGCCGCTGTTGTCCAGCACGCCCGACCCCCAGAAGCACAGATCGGCCTGGAACAGCTCCTTCTCGGTCTGGGCCAGCCGTTCCATGTTGAAGCTGCCCAATTCCTCTTCGCCTTCAAAGAGGAACTTGACCCGGAATGGCAGATCGCCAATCACTTTACGGTAGGTTTCCACGGCGGCCAGCGCCGCGGACAGGCTGCCCTTGTTGTCAGCGGCGCCGCGGGCGTAGATATAGCCGTCATGCACCTCGGCGGAGAAAGGGCCGAAGTCCCATTCGTTCAGCGGCTCCACGGGCTGCACGTCATAGTGATTGTAAAACAGGATGGTGGGCGGTCCGGACCCGACCTCGCCGTACAGATAGGGCTTGCTGTCCCCGCAGGTGATCTGCCGGACCTGACATCCCATCCGGAGCATGAACTGTTCAATCAAAGACGCCGTCGAGGTCATCCCGATCGTGTTGGTGATGATTGACGGTTCCCGCAGCAGCGATTGCAGCTCCTGGACATAATCCATGCTGTGGTCCTCGACGTAACGGTAGAACTGCTGCATGTGCTTGTCGGCTTCGCGCTTGCTGTTCATAAACTCTGCTCTCCTTTTGGCGGCGGATCGCACCACCGCCACATCCATTCACATCTCGACCAGCCGATACCGGCGGCTGCCGAGGCCGATCTCTTCAGCATATTCCAACTGGCGTTGCCAGTTGACTTCAGGACACAGCGCGGCCAGTTTGTCCTCCCGGGCAGCGCGGCGACCGATCTGACTGGCCGCGATCGATTCTTCGGCGTTGAGCAGGTCCACCGACGCCTGATCGATCGCGACAGGATCCCGGGCGGCCAGGATGCCGATGTCTGGAACGATGGGATCGTCGTTGTAGGGAAAGCAGTCACAGTCCGGCGTGATATCGAGGAGGAAATTGACGAACAGATACCGCTCCTTGAGCCGGTGCAACACGCCGTAGGTAGTTTCTGCGATTTTCTCCCCCAGGACCTCCGGTTTCTCGGCCCAAAGGATCTTCAAGGCTTCCTCGGGGCAGGCCGGGATGCATTCCGCACACCCGACGCACCGCTCGTACGTGAAGTGGGCTTTGGCGCTCTCGATATGGATCGCTCCGTACTGGCAGACCGTGGCACAGCGGGCGCAGCCGGTGCAGGCGGTCCGGTCCGAAAACTCAGGGTGGACAGAGCCGCTATGCATCAGTTGTTTCATGGAGCGCGATCCCAGCCCCATTCCGATGTTCTTCAGGGTGCCGCCGAACGCGCAGGCCAGATGCCCCTTGAAGTGGGCGAGGCTCACCAGAGCGTCCATCTCACCCACGACGCTGCCCACTTTCACCCGACGAAAATGCTTCAGGTTCACCTCGGTCTCGAGATAACTTTCCGACCTCAGGCCGTCCGCCATGATGACGGGTGCGCCCACCTGTGTCAGTCCGAAACCGTGCTCCTCGGCCAGGACGAGATGGTCCACCGAGTTGGTTCGGTGTCCGTGGTACAGAGTGTTGGAATCCGTGAGAAAGGGTTTGGCTCCCCGAGCCTTGAGCGTGTCCACCACCCGGCGGACAAACAGCGGGCGCAGAAACGCGGTGTTGCCGCGCTCACCGAAACTCAGCTTGATCCCCACCAGGTCACGCGGCCGGACGAACTCGAGCCCCGCCGCCTCCAGCAATTTTTCCAGCCGATCCAGCAAACTGCGCTTGCCAGTCAACCGCGACCTAATTAAAAAGACGTCCTTCATGGTTGCCCCTTCCGAACGAATGGCTGAGTGGAACCCGGTGCAAAGTTATTATAGAATGCTATCATCCTATCCGCCAACAGGTGATCGCCATGAAACCACCTGCCCAGATGCAGCAAACCAAGATTGTGGCCACCTACGGGCCCTCGCTGAAGACTCCAGATGTGCTGCGATCGGTGCTCAGGCTCGGCGTCGACGTCGTCCGCTATAATTTCTCCCATGGCAAGCCCGACGAGTTCGCGCGCCTGGTCCGGACACTGCGGCGTCTGGAACACGAACTGGGCCGGCCCATCGGGATCCTCGCCGACCTGCAAGGGCCGAAGATCCGGACCGGCGAGCTGGCCGGCCACCAGCCCGTGACCATCACCACCGGCCAGGACTTTTTCCTGACCCGCCGGGCGGTCGCCGGCACTGCCCGCGGGATATCCATCTCGTACGCCTTCACTCCCGATGAGTTCCAGCCCGGCGCACGGATTCTGATGGACGACGGCAAGATCGGCCTGCGCGTCGTCCGGATCATGGACGACACGCTGCACTGCACCGTCGAAAAGGGGGGTGGGCTGCGCGAACGCCAAGGGGTCAACTTCCCCGGAACCTCCACCCGCCTGCCGGCGATGACTGTCAAAGACCGCGCCGATGCCGTCGCTGCCTTGGCCGCCGGGGCTGATTTTCTGGCGCTCAGCTTTGTCCGGCAGGGGACGGATGTGAAGTTGTTGCGTCGGCTCATTGACGCCGCCGGCACCAATGCGGCCATCGTCGCCAAAATTGAGAAACCGCAAGCGCTCGACAATCTCGATGACATCCTGGCCGCCACCGATGCGGTCATGGTCGCCCGCGGCGATCTGGGTGTTGAGGTGGACATTGAACGGATCGGCATCCTCCAGAAACAGATCATCGGTCGTTGCCGCCGGGCAGGCATCCCGGTCATCGTTGCCACCCAGATGCTGGAGAGCATGACCGACCAACCCCGGCCGACCCGGGCGGAAGCGACCGATGTCACCAACGCCATTCTCGATGGCACCGACGCGGTCATGCTGTCCGGCGAAACATCTCTGGGACGTTACCCCATGGAGACCGTACGCACCATGGCCACCATTGCGGCCGAAACGGAGCGTTACCTGCGCCAGATGCCCAATCTGCTGACTGACCCGGATCCGCTCGATTCCGGCGATGATCCCCTGACCGCCATCGCCCGCGCCGCCTACCATGCCAGTCGCGAAGTCCGCGCCGCAGCCATCACCGTGCACACGCTCTCGGGGCGAACCGCCCGTGTGCTGTCCCGCTTCAGGCCCGACTGCCCGATCGCCGCCATGACACCGGATCCCGCCGCCTGGCGACGCATGTCCTTGTACTATGGGGTGCATCCCGTCCGGATCCCGACATCGCGTTCCAGCGATCATCTGATGGAGCAGGCGGAGAGCTGGGCAAAGCGTCATTTCCAGTCGGACCAGCCAGCCCATTTCGTCATCCTGTCCGGGCAGGCGCGGTCTGTAGGCGCCACCAACACGATGCGCATCGCCACTATCAACGCCCCGCGGCGGGAGCGCTCGGTCAAGCCTCGGAGAGGCTAGTTTGCGTCGGCGCACCGCCAGCGGGCTCCCGCCGGCGATAGCAGTTGCGTTTTCAAACAGGATTTGTTATTCATACTTACAGGATGAAGACATTCGGACGCACGCTGCGATCTGTCCGAAGCCGGCACTTGTTTCTCTTCCTGCTGCCGGCCTTGCTGTGCGGTGCCTGCCGGTCGGTTTTCTCCGCCCCGCCCAACCGTTCGTGCGAGGGCGTCAGAGGCGTCAACATCTTCCTGGTGGACAACTCACGTTCCGTCCCCCGCATTGATGCGAATGTGGAGCGCGCCCAGGTTCTGCGCGAGTTGATGAGTCTGCTCCAGGGCTACGAGAACCGGTTGATTCTCTTCGGCGGTCGTTCGGAAATCGACGTGGATGTGCCGGACCGCTACGTGAACGACGGCTGGCATACCGATTTCTATTACGGTTTCAAAGCCGCAGTCGAGATCCGTCGGGAATACTCGCCGGAATGCGACGTCAAGTTTATCTTGATCACAGACGGCCTTCTGGACGCCTTCCCCGAGGATTACCCGGACGAGCGGTTTGAACTCAAGCTTCAGGCCCAATCCTACGCCCGTGGGCAGACATATCAGTTACTGGAGCGCGAACGGGTCCCAACCTACATCATTCTCCTTGGTGACCAGTACGATCCTCACCTGATTGAACAGTTTTCCATCAAAGCCAACGGCTTGGCCCGAGCCAACCCGTTGGTGGAAAAAGCATCCGCGTTCTTAAAAAACAACGGCTTCCTGTTGAAGCGATTCGTGTACCGGATCGAGCCTGAGGCCGGCCTGCCCGAAGTCAAGCAGATTGTCCAGGAGATCGCTGCCAAGGACGCGCCGAAGGTGGAGTTCGCCTTGCTCTTCCTGCTTCTGGTTGCGGTGATCGTTCTCGTGATCCTCGCCATCCGCAGCTTCCCGGCTCCGGGCGATAAGGAGATCATTGACCTGACCGACGGCGCACCGGTGCTGATCGGCGCCGATCAGCCGGTGCAGATGTTGTTGTCCACCCCACGGCGGGCCTCCCGGCACGGCTTGCAGCCGGTCATCGCCACGTCGGCCGCTGTTGCCAGTGTCAGCTACCAGCGCCGGATCTTCGACTTCACGTCACGCGGCCTCCGGAACGTCCAGAAGCTGTCACCCATCTATCGGCAGTTGCTGGACATGGACGTTCGGGACCTGGGTCGCCACCTGGAGCGGCTGGAGCGCAGCGGAACCGACGACGAGATCATCGCCGCGACTGACTTGAAGTATTACTGTTCCAACATGGACGTCGACCACATTAAAAACATCCTTCGGGCGCGGGAAATGGAGCGGATGGACATCGACGCCAAAGAATTCCTGATGGCCAAGGTATACGTTTCGCTAGCCCCCGACTTGGTTCAGGAGATGACGGAACAGCGGATCACGATCAGCATTCCGAACCGGAACATGATCCGGGCGCAACTCCAGGAAGGTCAATCGTACGACCTGGGAAGATACCGGGTCCGGGTGGTGGCCCTGCGCAAGGATTCACCCACCACGGCCCGTCTGGTGCTGGAGTACACTCGGATGCCGTCAACCCTGGGTTTGAAGCGGATCATACCATCAGCCATCCAGCGGGTGATCCGCTGTCGCAAACCCATCACCGCGTTTTTCAACGCCCCCGGCGCCTGATCCCGGGATATCAATTCCCAGCCGGCCAAACAGTTCCCAGAGAATTGCGACCCGGACCGGACGACCGGTCCGAACAGATTTCAGAACGTGCGGATTCACCAAACTGACGAACATGAAACTTTTCCGGGTGTTCCGCCGTACTAGTCTCAGACCGAAAACAGGCGGAGGATCCATGGACAAGAAGAAAAAGCGCGCCATGTGGTGGATTGCGGGCGGGGTCGCGCTCGTCGTCATTATCATCGTCATCCTGCTGCTGGCGTTCAAAAGCAACGGCCGCCCCATTGTCGAAGCCGACCAGGTGCAGCTTGCGGACAAATTGACCGCTATCGTCACCGCTTCCGGGGAAATCAAACCGAAGAACTACGTGGACCTCCAGTCGGAGATCACCGGTGTCATTCAGGAGCTGTACGTCAAGGAGGGCGATTCGGTGCGCAAGGGCGACGTACTCCTGAAGATCGACCCGTTCCAGACCGAAGCCGACGCCCGCTCGGCGGAATTTCAGTACCGCGCCACGGAAGAAGAGGCCCGCAACACCAAGCACCAGATCGACGAGGCCAAGCTCAACCTGCGCATCACGGAAGCCAACCTTCAGAGCGCCCGGGCTGAGCTGGACCAGGCCCAGATCAATCTGGAGCACGAAGCCTCTCTCTTCAAGCGCAAACAGCAACTCCACGAGGACAACCTGGTGTCCCGCGAGGAATACGACCTGGCTCGATCCAGCTTCCGATTGGCGGAAAGCCGCGTTGAAGCGGCCAAAGCCCGGCTCAGCGAACTGGAGACGCGGATCGAGGTGTCCAAGGTCAACATCGAGCAGATGGAGACCAGCTACCAGGCCGCGGCCAGCCGGGTGGGCCAGTTTCAGGCCATGCTGGATCGGGCCCGCGATCTGCTGAACAAGACCGTTCTGACCTCCCCGCTCACCGGCGTGATCACCAAACTGGAAGTCGAGAAAGGCGAACGCGCCGTGCCGGGCATGATGTTCAATCCCTCCGCCACCCTGATGACCATCGCGGATCTGTCCGTGATCGAAACCGAGGTCAAGGTCGACGAGACCGATATCGTCAACGTCAAGCTCAACCAGCCGGTGATCGTGAAGGTGGATGCGCTGCCCGATCGTCCGCTCAAGGGCCACGTCACCGAGATCGGCAACAGCGCCATCACCACGGGAACCACCACCACGACTGACCAGGCCAAAGATTTCAAGGTGGTGGTCCAGTTGGACAATCCGCCTGTCCAGCTTCGACCGGGCTTGTCCGCCACCGCGGAAATCACCACCGCGGTCAAGGAAAACATCCTGGCCATCCCCCTTCAGGCGGTGGTGATGCGCGAGGTGGAGCTGGATGGCATCGGCGGTGTTGTCCACCCGTGGCAGAAGAAGGATGCCAAAAAGGAGAATGACGCCAAAAAGCCGAAGCTTGTCGAGAAGCAGGGTGTGTTCAAGGTGGACAAGGAGAATCGGGTGGTCTTCGTCCTGGTGGAGACCGGCATCACCGGTGAAACCAAGATCGAGGTCCTCAAGGGCCTGACGGATCGCGACGAGATCGTCGTCGGCAGTTTCAAGACGCTGCGCAACCTAAAGGATGGCGACTTTGTCCAGAAACGGCGACCGGGCACCGGCCCGGCCCGCGAAGAGGAGCAGGGCTCATGAGCCAGGCCAACCACATCACCATCAAGACCGAGGAACTCTGGAAAACGTACAGCATGGGCACGGTGGAGATCCAGGCGCTCCGCGGGGTGGACTTTGAGGTCAAGCGCAGCGAGTTCGTGGCGATCATGGGACCCTCCGGATCCGGCAAATCCACGCTGATGAACCTCATCGGATGTCTGGACACACCGTCCAAGGGCAACTACTTCCTCAACGGACAGCTGGTCAGCCAGCTCGACGACAACGAGCTGGCCCAGATCCGGAACAAGGAAATCGGATTCGTCTTCCAGACCTTCAACCTGCTGGCCCGCTCCACGGCCTTGCAGAACGTCGAGCTGCCCCTCATCTACAGCGGCATACCGGCAAAAAAACGGCGCGAGATGGCCGAATCCGCCCTGCAGAACGTGGAACTGGCCGACCGGATGAGCCACCGGCCCAACGAACTTTCCGGCGGCCAGCGCCAGCGCGTGGCGATCGCCCGGGCGCTGGTCAATACCCCCTCCATCTTGCTCGCCGACGAGCCGACGGGCAACCTGGATTCCAAAACCGGCGATGAGATTCTGAGTCTGTTCCATCGGCTGCATGAGCGTGGCAACACCATCATCCTGGTCACTCACGAGCGGGACGTGGCCGCGCACGCCCAGCGCGTCATCCACCTGCGCGACGGCCTCATCGAATTCGAGGAGATCAACCCTCCGTTCGTCGCCGCCGCTCCCCAGGTGGTCTCCTGAAACGATTGGCGGCATCCGGGCGCGCCGGCCCGACCGCCAGCCCGTTTGCCGGACGGGCAGCCGGGCCAGGATCCGGTGTGAGCGGATCATCCAGCGGGAAAAACCGTTTCCGTTACTCGGCTCGATGAGACCATCGCCGGGGATGAGTATCTTACCCAAGTGTCAGCGGCTAGCGGCGGGACGGCGCGGACAACACATTCGAATTCAGGGGGATTCGTGAAACGAACGTTGATCGCCTGCGGATTTGGCGTTGCCTTGGTTTGCGCAGCCTGGGCCGCGGATTTCTGGCTGCAGAAACCCTACACCCAATGGCGTGAGAGCGAAGCGCGCCAGATCCTTACCCGCTCGCCCTGGACCTATGTGTACCAGTGGGGGTACATCGGCAACATTCAACAAAACATCGCGGGCACGGGTGATTCGGAACGTGAATTTATAGTCATCATCCGGGCCCACCTGTTCTCGGCGCGGGCGGTGCGCCAAGCCTACGTTGCGCTGATCGCCCGGGGCGATCAAGACCGATTTGCACGCTATCGGGATATAGCGACTCGGGACTACCCCGACGAGATCGTCGTGTCGCTCACTGTCGATTCCAAACCCAAGGGAGTCTCGGCTGTGTTTGATGTCGAGCGCGCGCTGCACAACCTCAGCCTGCCCGAGCTGCGCTCGAACACCTTCCTGGCCACCAACTCCGGCAAGAAAGTGTATATCAAGGATTATATCGCCCCGACACCGGACGGCTCCGGGGCCAAGTTCATTTTTCCTCGCTTTGCCGACGACGGGGTGCCTCTCGTCACGCGCGACGACAAAACCCTTCGTTTTCAAACCATCAAGATCAAGATCAAGAGCCTGAGCGACCTGGAAGAGGACGAAAACCGGCCCTCGGAAAATGTAGCCTATGTCCTCAGCACTCGCACGCTGATTCAGAACGAGCTGGAGATCGACGCCACGTTCCAGATCGACAAGCTCCTGTTGAGCAATCGCCTGGATTTCTGACCGCTCCCGTCCCGGGCGGATTGTCTTCGGCCCACGCTTCATCTACAATGAACGCAGCGCACCGATGATCGATGCCGGCATCCGCGTCGCGAGCCGGCGGGTGGCGGCGACACGTGGAGGCCCCATGTCCGAGCGTCCCCGGATTCTGCTGGTTGAGGACGAGAAGTCCATTGCCGACATCTTGCTCTACGCCCTGGACACTGACGGGTTCAGAACCAGCTGGGTGAGCACGGGCGCTGAAGCCCTCGCGGCGCTGGAGCGCGATCCGATCGATTTGACCATCGTGGACATCGGACTGCCTGACCTGAGCGGTTTCGAGCTGTTCGCGGAAATCCGCCGGCACCATCCGATCCCGATCATCTTTCTCACCGCGCGCGGCAGCGAGGTCGACCGCGTCTCCGGCCTGGAGATGGGCGCCGACGATTACGTGGTCAAACCGTTCAGCCCGCGGGAGGTGGCCGCGCGGGTGCGGGCGGTGCTCCGGCGGGGGCAGCGGCCGGCCGTTGGGCCACCGGCCGAGCCCCGGCAGCCGCTCCCGTTCACCGTGGACCCCCAGCGGCGAACAATCAGCTACTTCGGCCATGCACTGGAGCTGTCGCGGTACGAATATCGCATCCTGGAAAAACTCATCGAGCATCCCGGCTGGGTGTTTTCCCGTGAGCGACTGATGGAACTCGTCTGGGAATGCCCGGAGATGAGCCTTGACCGCACGGTCGACACCCACATCAAGACCCTGCGCGCCAAACTCCGAGAGGTTCGCCCCGAACCCGACCCCATTGTGACGCACCGGGGGGTGGGGTATGCGTTGCGGGAGGACTGGTGAGCATCCGCCTGCGGATCTTCCTCGGGTTTTGTCTTGCGATCATCGCCGGCTTTCTGGCCTTGAGCCTGTGGATCACAGAGGACATCCGGCTACAGCCGCTGAAATCCACGGAAGAGGCCATGGTGGATACGGCCAACATCCTGGCGGCCGGCCTGGAGGATCATCTCAGGGAAGAGCGCCCCGACGTCATGGATCTCCGCGCCGCCATGGATCGGGCGCTCCAGCGAAAGCTTGACGCGCGCTTGTATCAACTCGAAAAGCAAGCGGTGACAACCCGCGTGTACGTCACCGACGCGCGCGGCATCGTGATCTACGACTCACACGGCGGGGCCGACGAAGGCAAGGACTACTCCCGCTGGAACGATGTCTACCTGACTTTGCGCGGACGGTACGGTGCTCGGGCCACGCGGGGAAACGCTAAGGATTTCTATTCCACCGTGCTCTACGTGGCGGCACCGGTTAACGCCGGCGGCCGGCTGGCCGGTGTGCTCACCGTGGCCAAGCCAGTGAACAGCGTCAAGGTGTTCATCACCGAGATCACCCGCAAAATCGCCCTGGCGGCGGTGGTCTCTTTTCTGGCGGCCGCGGTGTTGAGTTTCATCGTCTCCACGTGGATCACCCGCCCGCTTGACCGCCTGGCCGGGTATGCCCAGTCTGTCCGCGACGGACGGCGCGCCAGTCTGCCCCCGCTGGGCAGCAGTGAAATCCGCACTCTGGGCCAGGCCTTCGAGCAGATGCGCGATACTCTCGAGGGTAAACAGTACGTGGAGCAGTACGTTCAGACACTGACCCACGAGATCAAGGCGCCCTTGTCTTCCATCCGGGGCGCCGCCGAACTTCTGCAAGAGGAGCCGCCACCAGAGGCCCGCCGCCGCTTCGCCGCCACCATCGCCGATGCCGCCACCCGGATTCAGCGGTTGGTGGACCGCCTGTTGGATCTGACCGCGCTGGAGAGCCGCAAGGGTCTGGTGCAGGTGGAATCCGTCAGCCTGCATGAGTTGGTGGATGACATCGCGGCAACGGTTGATCCCCAGCTCCAAGCCAAGGCAATCTCAACGAACCTGTCGCTTGCTCCGGACCTGGCCGTGCCCGGCGAGCGCTTTTTGCTCCGCAGCGCACTGGTCAACCTGATCCAGAACGCCATCGACTTCACCCCGGTCGGGGGCAGCATCCGGGTTGCTGCGGTTGCGGAGATCGGAATGGCTGTGATCACGGTTCACGACAATGGCCCGGGCATTCCGGACTATGCGCTGGATCGTGTGTTCGAACGCTTCTACTCGCTGCCCCGTCCAGACACGGGAGCCAAGAGCACCGGCCTCGGTTTGGCCCTGGTGCGCGAGGCGGTGACGCTTCATGGTGGAAGCATCGATCTGGCCAACCACCCGAATGGTGGCACGCTGGCGACCCTCCGTTTGCCGCTGGCGCCCCCCGCTGGATGATCCAAGCCAAGCATCTGCTTCGGTAGAGCCGTTGACCGGCGGTCCGGCGGTTTCGGTCGGACTGCGCCCGGCCACTCCTGCCGTGCTGCTGCTTCACCGAAAATTCACCACAATCACCTGACCAGTTCAAACTTCGTTCACGCCGCGGCGGGATGCTCGAACCAGAAACGAATCCATCCGTTGGGAGGTCGCCATGAACATCCGCTCGCTGCTGGGGGTCCTGCTCCTCGTCAGTTGGGTGGTTGGCTCCGGCTCGGCTCAGGATGATCGAGATGCGAGCCAGAGTTTGTCCCCGTTTTTCTACGTCCAAAGCGACGATCCGTCCACCGACCGGCTACCGCTGAAGTCCACGGCGGTGGACGTGCACATCGCCGGCATCATCGCCGACGTCACCGTCACCCAGACCTACCGGAACGAAGGGACACGGGCGCTGGAGGCGATATATATATTTCCCGCCTCCACCCGCGCCGCGGTGTACGCCATGACCATGACCGTTGGTGAGCGCACGATTGTCGCCCGAATCCGGGAGAAGCAACAGGCCCGCCATGAGTACGAAGCGGCCAAACGCAGCGGCCGGAGCGCCTCGCTGCTGGAGCAACACCGCCCCAACGTCTTCCAGATGAATGTGGCCAACATCATGTCCGGGGACGAAATTCGGGTAGTTTTGGCCTATACGGAACTGCTCGTCCCCACAGAAGGGATCTACGAGTTTGTGTACCCGGTCGTGGTCGGACCGCGATACGTGGGCCAACCGTCATCCGACGCTCCGCCAGTCGAACACTGGACCGCCAACCCGTACTTGCGTTCAGGAGAGCCGTCATCCTACGCGTTCACCATGAAGGTGCAGGTGGACGCTGGTTTGCCCATCCAAGAGATCCGGTGTGCCAGCCACGAAGTCACCATCGACTACCTGGGGACCGATCATGCCTCCATCGATCTGGTCCCGCACGAGCGGACCGGCGGTAACCGGTCGTTCATCCTGCAATATCAGCTGGCCGGCGACACCATCCAGTCCGGATTACTGCTGGCCCGAGGACCGGCGGAGAATTTCTTTCTCCTGACGCTGCAGCCGCCCCGTCGGATCACTCCGGCGGTCATCACCCCGCGCGAGTACCTTTTTGTGCTGGACGTATCGGGATCCATGCACGGATTCCCGCTTGACACCGCCAAATCGCTGATGCGCCATTTGTTGGGTGGTTTGCGTTCATCGGATCGATTCAACGTCCTGTTGTTCGCCGGTGGCTCCCGACTCATGGCGGAGCGATCCGTCGCCGTCAATCCTGAAAACCTGGCCAGTGCCACCAGACTGATCGACGATCAGGCCGGCGGCGGCGGCACCGAGCTCGTGCCCGCATTGCGGCGGGCGCTGGAGCTGCCCGCTTACGAGGGTTGCTCACGCAGCATCGTCGTGATCACCGACGGCTACGTGAACGTCGAAAACGATGCGTTCCGCCTGATCCGAAACAATCTGCATCAGGCCAATGTGTTTGCGTTCGGCATCGGCAGCGAGATCAACCGCTGGCTCATCGAAAGCTTGGCCCGGGCGGGCCTGGGCGAGCCATTCGCAGTCACCCGACCGTCAGAGGCCGCCGCCGTCAGCGCCCGGTTCGGCGAATACGTTCGGTCGCCGGTATTGACCCGGGTGGAGCTTGAATTCGCGGGATTCGACGCCTATGACATGGAGCCCCTTCGGGTGCCCGACCTCCTGGCGGAACGGCCCGTGACCGTGTTCGGCAAGTGGCGGGGCGACGCCGCCGGCGTGATCCGGATGACCGGCCTGGCCGCTGATCGTCCGTACGAATCGACGCTGGCGGTGGATCGCTTCAAGACCGATGCGTCGCTGCCCGCACTGCGCAATCTGTGGGCACGCCACCGGATCGCCCAACTCGGGGACGATTACACCCTGCAACCCACCGATTCGTTCCGGGAGGCGATCACCGATCTGGGTTTGCGGTATGCCCTGCTGACGCCGTTCACCTCTTTTGTGGCGGTTGATGAAGTCGTCCGAAGAAAAGACGGAGAGGTGCAGCAGGTTAAGCAGCCACTGCCCCTGCCCGAAGGCGTGGCAGATACGGCTGTCGGCGAATACGTGCCCACTACGCCCGAACCGGAGACCTGGTCGCTGATTCTTCTCGCGTTGGGCGCCGTGGGCTGGCTCATGCTGCGGCGATGGCTGTCATGAGAGCCGTCCTGGACCACCCCCTGGCCCTGCTCGTCGGTCTGACTGCCGCCACCTGGCCGGTGTGGCGGTGGTATGCGCTTCGGCTGGGGGACGGCTCCGACGAACAGTGGGGGGTACTGGCACTGGGTGCAGTGATCGCTCTGGCGCTGGGCCGGAGAATCGCAACCCGGTTGCCGGCCTCTCTGCTGCCGTTACTGACCGGGCTGTTGATAGTCTATGCCCTGTGCCTCTGTTGGGCGCCGCCTTTGGTGCGAGCGGTCCCGGCCATGCTGGCTCTGGGCGTCCTGGCCAGCGCGACATGTTTCGCCCGGCTGTTCCACCCGGGACTGGCTGGCTTGCTGCTCCTGGCCTTGCCGGTGGGTGCGTCCATGCAATACTGTTTGGGCTATCCGTTACGGCTGGCGGCTACCGCCATCGCCGCGCCATTGATACGGCTCGCAGGTTTTACCGTCGAAGCCCATGGCGTCACCCTGAACTGGATGGGGGAGACGGTGTTGTTGGACGCCCCGTGCAGTGGAGTGCAGATGCTCTGGACCGGCCTGTTCATGGCCTGCTTCCTGGCGGTCTGGCTGGGGTTCGGTTTCTGGCGAACCCTGGGCGCACTTGTCGGTGCCGCTGGCGCCGTGGTTCTGGCTAACGGGATCCGAATCGCCGTGTTGTTTTTCCGCGAGAGTGCCATCCTGCCGATGCCGGATTGGGCACATGAAGGCATCGGTTTGGGAGCATTCGCCGCCGCGGCTGGGGCGGTCCTGCTGTTGATGCACCTGCTGGATCGGAGGACGTCATGCTCCGCCGCGTGACCTTCTGGATCGCATGCGCCGCTGTCGCCGGACTTCCAGTCATGGCGCCGATGGGCAACCGGACTTTTCGCCACGCGGCGTTCCCGGGCTGGCCGGCAACCTTCGAGGGCCGCCCGCTGGTTCCAGCGCCACTGACCCAATTCGACCGCTCGGTTGCCGCCCGGTTCCCCGGCCAAATCGGCCGATTTCACCTCGACGGACGCGTGGTGCTGTTACGCTGGCTGGCCGAGCCATCGCGCGGACTGCATCCGGCAGCGGACTGTTTCCGCGGTTCGGGTTATCAGGTCCGTCCACTGTCTGTCTGGGCGGCACCCAGCGGCTCCCGGTGGGGGTGTTTGCAGGCGGAACGCGGCACCGAGCGGCTGCGGATCCGGGAACGGATCATCGACGCAGCCGGCGGATCGTGGACCGACGTTTCCAGCTGGTACTGGGCGGCTCTGCTGGGTCGCAGCCGGGGTCCCTGGTGGGCTGTGACAGTGGTCGAGCCGGCATGAGCCCGATCATTGAAACGTTTGGGTGCTCCGGCTCATGCCCGCGACCAGAAGTAATCAAACCCTTTTAAATGTTTTGGACGCCCCACTCTTCAACTCAATGCACCGGATGGACGAGCGGTCACCTTCCCGGTCTTCCCGTCCGGTCAACCATGGCGGAACGCGCTACGTTGAAGAGTCTGCCACTGACCCGGTTGCGTTTCCGCCGGCAAACGTGCTGAAATCGCGCCTGCCGGCGGGACGATGCAATGGGTGTTGCGGCTGTCGCGCATGCGGTTTTTTGAACTATGGGGTTCAGGTTTGAAGAATTTCTTTCAGGCAGGCCCGGATACCGCTGCTGGGGATCGGTAACCAGGCGGGCCGGTTGTTGATTTCATAGTCCAGCTCGTAGACCGCTTTTTCCAGCTTGAGCACGGCCAGAAATTCGGACAAGCCGGCGTTCTCAATCCAGCCCATTTCCGCAAAATAGGTTTCCCGGAAGATCTGTTCCACCGACCGATTCCATTCCGCCAGCCGGCATTCCAAGGCGTTAAAGGCTTCCCGCGGCAGCGGGTGCCGCTCCTTCCAGTCGTAGAGAGCCGCGCACATGGCGTAGTGGAACGAACGGAGCAAGCCGGCCACATCCTTGAGCGGGCTGTATTTGGCGACTCGTTGCGCCGCTGCTTTAAGGGGCTCGCCCTCGAAGTCCATGACGAAGCAATCGTCCCCCACCAGCAGGATTTGTCCCAGGTGAAAATCGCCATGGACCCGGCACTTGATCCATCCGTCAGGCCGGAGTCCGGTCAAACGGCTAAAGGCGGCCAGGATCTGACGGCGCATTTCCGGAAGCTCTTCGGGAACATCGCGCGTGGCCGGGTTTGACCCGGGCTCACGGGCTGCAAGCTTGTCAAGGACGGCGACCGCTCCGGCCGCCATTGCGCCGCTCCAATGGGCCAGATCCGCCGGTGTGATCGGCTCGGGTGCAAATGCCGCTCCCAGTCCCTCCGCAGACAGAGTGCGATGCATCATCGCCAGAACTTTCGCCAGACGACGCACCCGATCCAAATAGTTTAGGGCATCTTCGCGCGCCGGCTCCGTGCTGGTCTCCGGCCCGGTCTCCGCCAGCAGATGAAGCCAGTGGGATAAAAAGCTCAACGTGCCATGCCAGAGATCGCCCTGGTTCTCCACGTACCGCCGGGTGATGACCAGGGTGTATTCCCGGCCACCGGCGTCCCGGTAGCTGAGCGCCCCCTCCAAGGGCGCCAGATTCTGGAATGTACCGGCGGCGGCAAAGATACGGTTCATCTCCAGTTCCGGCGACTGACCGGCGGGCAATCGGCGGATGAATTTACAGACCACGTCGGCTTTGACCAGCATCAGCGAATTGGTTGAATTCTGCGCCAGCGGGTGAACCTGTCGCCAGAGCGACGAAGGAAATGATTCGAAGTGGAACGTGCCGCGCCCGCCCGCGAGGGTGCGCCCTTCACTCATGAGCCGGATCATCACCGCGTGCAACGCCGGTTCCTCCAGCGCCTCGCGCACCGTCCAGCCCGCTCCTACCGCAAACGACGGTCCGGGTCCCATCCCCCCGTCCGGTTCCAGACAGAGCGGGAGCTGATACAGCTCAGGGGAACCGTCGCCGGCGGCCACTTCCACTAGAGCGATTGACAGGCGGCGACTCCCTGGTGGCAACAACGAAGACAAGTCCAGGATGTCGACCAGCCGGATCGAACGCACTGCCGCTGCTTTGGCCTGAAACCAGCGGGCCGCACGGAACCATTCCGTCGGCAGCGCGGCCACGGCAACGGCCCAGGCAGGAGTCGGTTGGGTGGTTTTGTTCATGCCTTCGCCTCGCCCACCCATCGAGACTGTCGGGGCCTCAGTGTCGGTTTCCTGTCAAACGTTCCGGCGACGGCAACGATGAACGCGGCCTGCTGACCATGTCGAGCCGGACGGAGCCGGACGCTCCCCCCTCCCGCCAAGCTGGACCGCGGGCTTGCTGATAGCCGGATGCTCGGCTTGCCAGGATGAGCGATCTGCAGTGTCGGGCTGGCCATGTACATTTCCTCGCCGGCGTTGCGGTCACAGGCGAAGGCCTTGCGGCCGGCCGGAAAAACCAATATGATGCATTGTACTGTAAGATGCGCAATCCCCGAAAGGGCTTTGGAGCCGCGCCTTGTCACACCCGAATCGGATCGCCATCCTCACCAAGGAGTACCCGCCGCATGTATACGGCGGCGCCGGTGTTCACGTGGAGTACCTGAGCCGGGAACTGTCCCGCCTTGTCCCGGTGCTGGTCCGGAGTTTTGGCGACCAGACGGTGGACGACCCCAACCTCTCGGTTCGCGGATATGGGCCATGGGCCGAGGCCGGCCGGCACACCGACGCCCGATTCGAGGGCGCGCTGGACGCGCTGCACCGCAGTCTGTGTATGGCCAAGGACCGGTTGGACGCAAGTGTTGTCCACACCCACACCTGGTACACGGCCATGGCCGGCTTCTGGGCCAAGAAATTATGGGCCGTCCCCCATGTGCTGACAGTGCATTCCCTGGAACCGCTCCGTCCATGGAAGGAGGAGCAACTGGGCGCCGGGTACCATCTCAGCTGCTGGATGGAGCGCACCGCCATGGCCTCGGCAGATGCCATCGTCGCAGTTTCGCGGGAGACACGCGCGGACGTGCTGCGCCATTTCCAGGTCCAGCCGGAACGTGTGCATGTCATCCACAACGGAATTGATCTGGACCAATACCGCCGCACAGCGGCGGTTGACGCCTTGAGCCGCTGGGGGGTAAAACCGGCCAGACCTTTCGTCCTGTTCGTCGGGCGGATCACCCGGCAGAAAGGTATTATCCATCTGGTCCGTGCCATCCCCCACATCGACCCCGGCCTTCAGGTGGTGCTCTGTGCCGGCGCACCCGACACCGACGACATCCGGCGCGAGATGACCGATGGTGTCACCCGCGCTGCCGCCGGCCGGCCTGGCGTGATCTGGATCCAGGAGATGCTGCCGCGTGATCAGGTCATCCAATTTTATTCCCATGCGGCCGTCTTCTGCTGCCCGTCGGTTTACGAGCCCTTCGGCATCATCAACCTGGAGGCCATGGCCTGCGAGACACCGGTGGTGGCTTCAGCCGTCGGCGGCATCAAGGAAGTGGTCGTGCCCGAGAAAACCGGGCTCCTGGTCCCGCTGGACCTTCGGGAAGGAACCTTCGAACCGGTCGATGCCGAAGCCTTCTCGCGCGATCTGGCCGCCGCCATCAACCGCGTGGCCGATGCGCCGGCGTTGGCTCGATCCATGGGCCTTGCCGGCCGGGGGCGCGTCGAAGCACATTTTTCCTGGACGGCCATCGCCCGGAAGACCCTTGCTCTTTACGATTCCCTGACATGAACGGCGTGTCCGCACCTCGCGGGCAGACGGAGCAGACGGCCGGATTGACACGCGCCGACGGAATTGCCAGAACGACAGTATCATTTTGCAGCTTAATCCCGCTTCCTCAGACCGGGCGGCAATGCTGCCAACGTTACGCTGCCGTGTGTCAATTTGACATACCCGAACCCAATCAGATATAATGAGTGGCGTTCCAAGAGGCAACGGCCATGCATTTCAACATCGGTGACAAGGTCATCTACCCGAACCATGGATTGGGTGTTGTGGAGACCATCACCCGGCAGAATGTCTTCGGACAGGAGATCCAGTTTTACCAGCTCCGGTTGCTCGAGAACAATTCCATGATCCTCGTGCCGGTGCAGAATGCCGAGACCATCGGCCTACGTGGCATCATCACCAAAAAGGATGCCCGCAACCTTCTTTTCCTTCTCCAGATGGCCAATCCTGAGGTGAAGCAACAGATCAAGGAGTGGAAGAGCCGTTTTCGCGAGAACACCGAGCGGATGAAAAGCGGCCGGATCACCGACGTCGTCGAAGTCGTCCGGATCCTGGCCAAAGTGAACAGTCGAAAAAGCCTGTCGTTCCGGGAAAAAAAGATGTACGACAAGGCTAAAAGACTTCTGGTGTCGGAACTCGCCGCCGCCGAGAACATGCCGGAAGATGCCGTCGAACGGCAGATCGACCAGGCCCTGGTGGTGTCCCTGGGCACCAAGAACATCGGAAACGCTTAAACCGCAGCCGGCATGCATTACCTGTTTCTTGGAATCGGAATCTTCATCACAATCGGACTGTCGTTTTTTTTCTCTCTGTCCGAGACGGCGTTGCTTTCGCTCAACCGGTACCGCATCCGGTTTCTGGCAGACAACAAGACCCGGCGCGCGGAATTCCTTCTGACCATTCTGGACCATCCCGAAAAGGTGCTATCCCCCATCCTGCTGGGCAACACGCTGGTCAACACCGCCACGGCCGTGATGACATCCTATCTCATCGCCACCCTGACCACTCGGGAAATCCTACGCGTCCAAAATGAGATCGCCCAAGCCGCCGCCAGTATATTGATCTCCATCGTCATCCTCGTCTTCGGCGAAATCACGCCCAAAACCCTGGCCGCCCGGCAGCCGGAGCGCTATGCCTTCCGAGTGATTCTGCCGATCCGTGGTGTCACCTGGTTGCTTTCTCCAATCGTCCGCTTATCGATGGCCGCCAGTCGCGTGTTGCTTCGCCTGTTCATCGATGTTCACGAGCAGTCGCCACTCCAGCGACTGTCCATTGATGAACTGAAAACGCTACTCACCCATTACAGCGACAATGACATCCCGCCCGAATCACTGGAGATGATCCACAAGCTGTTTGAATTCGCCAACATTCCAGTGCGCGAGGTCATGGTCCCGCGACCCAAGGTCGTTATGATCAGTGTCGCGGCCGGTCTCGACGAAATCCAAGCCATCTTTCTACAGCATGATTTTTCCTCAGTCCCGGTTTTTGACACCGTGCCGGAAAATATTGTGGGAGTTGTTCGGCTGCGGGACCTGTTCAGCCGGATGGCACAGGCCGGACCCGACGCCTCCAATTTGACCCTGCGGCAGCTGGTCAGCCCGGCCACCTTTGTCCCGGAGACGGCCCCCATCGACGACATTCTCAGACAGTTCCGGAGCTCCGGCGTCCAGTTCGCCGTGGTTGTAGACGAACTCGGCCAGTTCGAAGGCGTGGTGACCATGGACGATGTGCTCGAAGAGATCGTCGGTGAGATCCAGCGGATGAGCGATGCGGGTCATTTCCCCATCCACCGGCTGGGTCCCGGCCAGTATTC
The DNA here is from genome assembly GCA_029565065.1 of Acidobacteriota bacterium. Classification (GTDB taxonomy): domain Bacteria; phylum Acidobacteriota; class JAAYUB01; order JAAYUB01; family JAAYUB01; genus JAAYUB01. The sequence continues at coordinate 132,554 of JAKQOW010000051.1, forward strand.
GCTCGAAGGCCTGTTGCCGATCCGGGAATTCAACCGGTATTTTCCCGAGCCGCTCCCGAGCGATGAAACCTACGCCACCCTGGCCGGCTTCCTGATGGATCAACTGGGCCGCGTGCCCGAGCTTCACCAGTCGCTGAGCTGGGGCAACTACCGATTCTCTGTGCAGGAAGTATCCAATCGGCAGGTTCGCCGAGTTCGCCTGACCATCCTCGAGCACCCCGCCGCGTCCACCCCCGCTGACATCTGATCCGAGGCGGTTTCGAACGCTACTGGAAAGTGCCGGCTGGGGCGCGGCGCGACGGTTCAGTGGTGTCGTTTGACCGGGGACTCCCCTAATCCCCCGGACGCTCCTGAGTTCGCGGGCGGGCGCTCCGGCCCTCCTTGTGCCGCTCCATCATCCGTCGGCGCATCTCACCGCGGAATTCTTCTTTCAACCGTTTCAATTCGATCCGCTGCTCCGGGGTCAGCCGGTCCCGAATGTCCAACTGCATCAGGATGGTGTTTCGCACCATTTCCGCGCGCGCCTGGGCAATCCCATCCACCAGCTGGAGCGTCTGCTCCCGGTTCACGTCCACCTGATCGGAGACCTGTTGAAAATCGAGCAGTAGCTTCTCCAGACGGGCTTTGCCATCCACCAATTTTTTGCGGTGTTCCACGAACACGGTGTCGATCTGCTCGATCTGCGCCGGGGTGAGCTTCAGTTCGGCAACCACCCGTTCATGCTTCCACCACTTGCCGGGCAGATCCAGCAGATCCAGCCGTTTCATGTCAGGATCCTGAGCCGCCAAGGGCAGGCATAAAGCCGCCCAAAAGACCGCCAGCATCATACCGGCCGGAAGGCAGCGGGGATGTATCGTCATGGTTACCTCCGAATGTTCACGCTTTGAATGAGCCGATTGCGGAACCCGACAACAGCGCTTTGTCCGGTGCTTCACCCGACGGCTCCTGACCGTCCGCTGGATCCGCGGCTTCGGGCTCGGAGGAACGGGTTCCATTGGTCATATCCCATTCCTCGTAAACGTCCATCAAGCGGCTTTCGTCAAAATCCATCAACTGGTCCACCTCCAGCAAGAGCTGCTGGTCGCGCTGGTCGTTGGCCGAAAACTCCACCGGCGCCGGGGAGGGGCCCGCCGGCAGCAGGAGCAACAGGCTAAACGCGATCAGCAGTGCTGCCGCCCCCGACCACGCCACGATTCGGACCGACGGCGGCAGGAAAGCAAGCCGCAGCAACCGCAGGGGTTGCCGCGCTTCCGCGGCTTCGATCTTGCGCCAGACCGCCTGGTTGAATCCGGGCGACGGGTCGAGTCCGGGGTGGGCGGACAAGGCGGACCAGGTTTTGTCCACCCCTTCGAGCAGCTCTCGGCATTCGGCACAACTCGCCAGGTGACGGGCAACCTCCGGGTTCCGGGCCGGGTCATTCTCGTCATCGAGCTCGAGGATGTGATCGCGCACGTCTTCACACTCCATAATGCACCTGCCTAATCTGTGGCCGTGGGATCCAGCCGGCTTTCCGCTCGGAGCAACGTCTCCCGCAGCCTGAGTTTTCCACGGTGGATATGCGTCTTGATGGCCGCCACACTGCACTTCATGATGTCGGCGATCTCCTGATACGAGCAGCCCTCATACTTTCGCAGCGTCAGTGCCACCTTCTCCTTGTCCGGCAAAGCCACCAGGGCCTGTTGCACCAACAATCCCAACTCCTTCCGCTCCAGCGACTCATGGGCGCCGTCATTCTCCCCGGCAGTGAGGACGTCCAGAAAACGCTCCCGCACGTTCGTCGCCAGCTCGGACTCCCGAACCATCCGCCGGTGCTTCCGGATGTGCTTCAGGGTGGTGTTAGTGGCCACCTTAAACAACCAGGTCGAAAACCGGGCGCTGGCAGTGTACCGAGTGCGTGCCAGGTAGATCTGGACGAACACGTCCTGAGCGATTTCCTCCGCCGCTGCGGCATCGCGAACCATCCGATAGACGAAATTGATGACCGGCTTCCGGTAACGATCCATCAGCAAGTCGAAACTCGCGACATCGCCGTCCCGGACTCGTTCCATCAACTGCGCGTCGGCGTCCATCGGTTCGCTCCAGCACTCCGTCCGATAATTAAATCCCGTCGCTGTCAAAAAGTTGCAGAGCGGGACAACGGATCAATTTCTTGACACACGGAAAGCGGGTATAGTTTAATACCGGCTGAAACTTCCCATGAGCTTTGGAATCATTTTATTTTGAGAGTGTTCTGCGTTGACGTTGAGTCCCGACGTTGACAATCTGATCCGTAGAACCCGTGATGGCGATCTCCACGCGTTCCATCAATTATACGACCAATACTCCAAACGGGTGCTCAACTTCAGCTATCGCCTGACCGGATCTCGGGAAACCGCCGAGGAGGTTACCCAAGAAACGTTCATCTCGGTCTTTAAAAACATGAAGGCGCTCAAGGACACTTCCCGGTTCGAGCCCTGGCTGTTCATGATCGCCCGGAACTTCGTTTACCAGGTGTACCGGCGGAAACGTTTACCCACGGTTTCCACCGATGAAACCGACGAGGACAACCGGGAGATCATCCACCTGGAAGATGAGGACAGCACTCCGGAAGAGCAGCTGCTCCGGGGAGAATTGCAGCAGGTGGCCCGTCAAGTTATTCAGTCACTGGCGCTCAAATACCGGGAGGTGTTTGTCCTGGCCGTCCTGGAAGGTTTCAGCTACCAGGAGGTGGCCAAACTGGTGGGCCGTAAACCCCAATCGGTCAAGACCGACATTCACCGAGCGCGGTTGATGATTCGAGAACGGTTGGCCCGCTACCTTCGCGAAGGATCTGCGGAATCATGAATTGCGGCGACTTTGACAGCAAGATTTCTGAATACCTGGACGGGGAACTCCCCGCCGGGGAACGCGACCGTTTTGACGCCCACGTTCGAAGCTGTGCCGCGTGCCGCCGTGAAGTGAATGCCCTGCTCGAGGCCCAGCGACTCCTCGTCGCCAATTTACCGCAACTGGAACCCGCTCCGCGCATCTGGGCCGGTGTCGCCGACGCGCTGTCCGCGCCGGAGCCGCACCGGTGGTGGGATTTTCTGCGCAGTCGCCCCTGGGTGCTGGCGGGGAGTGCGGCGGCCTTCCTCGCCGTCATCGGTGCGGGAATTTTCTTTTGGCAAACCCAACGCGGCGTCTTCAGTACGATGAACCTGCAACGCGAACTGGAGGCGCATGTCCGCTACCGCGCGTCGGTGGTCGCCCAGGGCAATCCTTTCCAGACCAACGCAGCTCCCGCCGATAACCGGGCGAGGGATCCTGAAAACCCGTTCTCGCCCTACCTGCGCGGTCACGTCGCCAACCCTTTCATGGAGATGGACGATGGTGAGTAAATCGTGTTTACTGATCCTAATCACCGGCCTGACGCTTGTCACCACGCTACTGGGTGTAGAATCTCCTGATCAGGCGCTGGAAGACAAGAAGGCTATTGCCGTGTCCCAGCATGAGCTGCTAGTGCTGCTTATCGACAAAGGCCAGTATGACAAGTTGCAACCGGAGCTTCAAAAAATTCTGGATCTCAAATTCACCGACAAGCATGAAAAGTACGTCGTCGACGAAATCCTCATCCTGTCCGAACTCCTCTCAAAGAAGAATCAGCATAAATTGGCGCTCCAGCTGGCCGACATGGGATTGGGCTCGCTCCGCGAAAAGGAGAGTCAGGCCCGACTGTTCAAGGAAAAAGGCTTCATCTACAAGCAATTGGGACTTCCCGACAAGGCCATGGAGATGTTTGAAAAGGGCAAGGCCCTCGAAGTTCCGGGCGGAAAATAACGCCACCCTGCGTCCGGTGCAGGCAAGTAAACACAGCAGGCCCTCACCTGAACATCAGCTTCAATTTCATGACGCGCTATTGCCTATAGCCAATCCGGATACAGGCGGATTCCGCCGGTATTCCGCTTCATCTGAACCTCCTCCGATCGGATGCGTCGAATGTCTGAAGAGGGTATTGTGATACACCACTTGGTTAACCGGGTGTTGATCCGATTCGCGGCTGTTGTTCTGCTGGGCACCGGAGCCGTTCCCACATTGATGGCTGCCCAACCATCCCAGCCCCGGCTGGCCGCTCAGGAGACAGATGAATTCGACCGCCTGAGGCGGGAAGGATTCGATGCTCTCTACAACATGGATTACACCGCCGCCCACGACCGATTCGAATCGCTGGGCCAGCTGGCCCCCCGGCATCCGGCTGCCCCGTTGTACCAGGCCACCACGCTATGGCTGGAAATACTCAACCGGCAGCGCCGGTTGAGGTCCAATCTGTTCAGCGGCAACTCCTTTTTCGCCGAGGCTGAGGAGAAGGTCGATCCGGCGATCGATAAACGGTTGCGCGCTTTCGCCAATGCCGCGATCGGACGCAGCCAACAAGCCTTGGCGGCTCATCCGAACGACACGGAAGCGCTCTATTACCAGGGCATGACTCACGGATTGATTGCCAGTTATGAGGCGACCGTGACCCGCTCATTTTTTTCCGCCCTCCGCAATGGGCTCGCATCAGTCCGGCTTCATGAACAGGTGCTGAAACTGGATCCCGATTATGTGGACGCGCGCCTGACCACCGGCACTTATAATTACATCATGGGTAGCCTGCCGCTTTACGTGAAGATCCTGGCCGCCCTCGGCGGTTACAGGGGCTCCCGCGAACGGGGGCTGGAGGCGATTCGCACGGTCGCCGAGCATGGGCGCTGGGCCAATGACGATGCGCGCGTCGCGTTGCTGACTTTTTACGCCCGGGAGCGGCGGTATGCGGACGCCCTGCAAACCGTGAGCGTCCTGGCCCAGAAGTATCCCCAGAATTATGTGTTCCAGCTGGAGCGGGCCGGTTTGCTGATCGAATTGGGCCGCGGTGCGGAGAGCCGTCGGATCTTTGAGGCCTTGCTGGATAACCCCTCGCGGTTGTCCGTGGCCGATCTGGTCCATTACCAGTATGCCGAAGCATTGGCTGCCCAGGGGCAGCCTGACGAGGCTCTCCGCCACTTTGTTGCGGCGGCGACCGCGCCCAAAGCCGCCGCCGAACTCGAGGCCAGGGCCACGTTGCGAGCCGGCCAGATGTCGGATCTCCTGGGGCGGCGTGATGCGGCCACGCGGCACTACCGGCGCGTGTTGGATATGCCGAACGTTTACGACTCCCACGAGCAAGCACGGCGAGGTCTGAAGCAGGCCTATCGCAATGCGAATTAGACCGCCGGCCGTTGGGCCGGACCGCCACCATCCGTTCGGAGCCGAGGTCGGAGATGAGCACAACAAACTCGTTCAAGGATGCGCGAAGAGCCCAGCAGAGCTTGCTGGCTCCGTTGGAAAAAAAGGCGCTGATCTGGATGGCGGAGCGCTTGCCGGCCTGGGTCAATTCCGACCATCTCACCGGTCTCGGCCTCCTGGCCATGCTCGGTGTCGGTCTGTCCTACTGGTACGCCAACCAGAGCCGACTCGGTTTGGTGCTAGCCAGCGCCTGGCTGGTGGTCAACTGGTTCGGCGACAGTCTCGACGGAACCGTGGCGCGGGTGCGGAACCAGCTTCGGCCCCGCTATGGTTTCTACGTGGACCACATCTGCGACGCCTTCGGCACCTTTTTCATGCTGGGCGGCCTGGCGCTGTCGGGTTACATGTCGCCTCCGGTGGCTGCCGCTCTGCTCATCGCCTACCTGATGCTGAACATTGAGGTGTATCTCGCCACCTATACGCTCGGCGCTTTTCACATGTCGTTCTGGAAATTCAGCCCCACCGAGCTGCGGCTCCTGCTCATTGTCGGTAACACCGCCTTGATGTTTCGTCCCATGACCAAGATTTTCGGTCCGCCTTTGCTCGTCTACGACGTGGGCGGCGTCATCGGCGCCGCCTGCATCTTCGCCACCCTGGTGGTCACGGCGATCCGCCACACCCGACAGCTATACCGCGAGGAAACCAAGTGGTGACCGCCGCCCCAAACGGCGAGAACTGGCGTGACCTGGCGCGGCACTGGCTCCGGTTCAACGTCGTGGGTGCGCTGGGCATCGTTGTCCAGTTGCTGATCCTGGCGGGACTGATCGACGGCCTGGGTCTGAACTACCTTTGGGCCACTCTTGTCGCCGTCGAAGCGGCCATATTGCACAATTTTGCCTGGCACGAATGCTGGACCTGGGCGGACCGGACCGGCCACCGCCCCGGCGACCTCCTGGTGCGGCTCGTCCGCTTCAACGTGGTCACCGGCCTCACGTCCATCCTGGGGAACCTGATCCTGATGAGGCTGTTCGTCGGCACGCTCCGCCTCCATTACCTGGCGGCCAACCTGCTGTCCATTGCCTTGTGCTACGTGCTGAATTTCGCAGCCAGCGAATGGTTTGTTTTCAGAATCCGCCGGACCGAGAATCCGACGGATCCGCCAGCTGCGAAGTCCCGCGAACCAGGTTCCGGCTCAGTACGCTGAGTGCCCCTCCAGGCGGGCCTGTGCCGCGTCCGTTTACCCTCAAGATCCGGATCGTTTCGCCCAGTCGCTTTCCGCGCGGCGGATCACACCGGCCGGGATCCCTTTCTGGCGCGCCTCGCGCAGCAGCGCATCCCGCCCCCGTTGGGCGTCTTCGAATTCCCGCCGCGCAGCGGCGTGGACCAATTGGGCCGCATCCAACCGCTCCCGACGGACGGCGATGGTCTCGGGTTTCTCCCGCTCGATCGTCCAGACGTTGCCCGGCATGCCCGGCATGAACACGTCGAACGGCTGCGCCAGCTGGTAGGCGGACTCCGCCCGGATCAGATCTGTCTCCGCCTGGGCAAGGTTTTTCCGGGCGTCCTCGATCGCCTGGAATTGGTCCATGAGCCGGTGATAAAACGCCTCGTTTGGAGCAGCGGTTGAGAAGCCAACCGGCACCACCGGTCCTGCCGACGGCATGCCGGTCTCCGCGGCGTCGGCCTTGGACAGGCGGGATTGGGAGACGCGACCCTTGGCATTCTTCAGGTCCTGGTTCGTATAGACCTTGGCTGGTTTTCCCTTCACAGCCGTCTCGCGGGCGCGGGCAGCCAGATCGGCCACACTCTGAGCCCCGCACCAGACGGTAGCGAAACACACCAGCAGTACCGTGCCCGCTTTGAGAGCCGGTTGCGTGTTTGTCATCTCGATCCTCACTGCAAACCATTATACTCGGGAACACGCATCACCCTGAGATCAGATGGTTGCTGAGCGGTGTCAGATCCGCACCCTGCTCTCCACGTGAGTTGATTTGTGTCTGGTATAATGCCATGCAGAATGCTCCTGGAGCCTGCGGCGCAGATGCAACCCATGCGACACATCCTGCTAACCGGAGCCACCGGCTACATTGGCCGGCGCCTCCTGCTGCGGCTGGCGGGCGATCCGGCGGTTGCACTGCGCGTCCTGGTTCGGACGCGCGCCAAGCTGCCGCAACTGCCGGACCGCGTCGAGGTGGTTGAGGGCAGCACGTTCCAGCTGGACGCGCTCACCGCAGCTGTCCAAGGGATTGACCTTGCCTATTACCTGATCCATTCCATGGGCCAAGGCGCAGATTTTGAAGAAATGGACCGGGTTAGTGCGCACAATTTTGTTGACGCCTGCGTCGCGGCGGGAGTTCGGCGGATCGTGTACTTGGGCGGGTTGGGCCGGCCTGAAAGTGCCAGTCCGCACCTGCGCAGCCGGATGGAAACCGGGGCGATCCTATCATCACGCCCTGACCGCATTCAGACCATCCACTTCCGGGCAGGAGTGATCATCGGCTCCGGCTCCACCAGCTTCGAGATCATCCGGCATTTGGTTCAGAAGCTGCCGGTGATGGTCACACCGCGCTGGGTGTCCACCCGGACCCAGCCCATCGGCGTGAACGATGTGCTGGCCTATCTGCAGGCCGCCCGGTACCTGACAGCGGATGGTTGCTTTGAAGTCGACATCGGCGGCGAGGCGATGACTTTCGGCGAGATGATGCTGGCCACCGGCCAGGCCATGGGTCTACGCCGCTGGATCATCCGTGTGCCGGTGCTCACTCCGAAACTGTCCTCCTACTGGCTGATCCTGTTCACCCCCGTGCCCTACCGGCTGGCTGCCACCTTGGTCGAAGGATTACGATCGGAGACGGTGGTCACGAACGACCGGTCACATCAGCTCTTTCCCGGAATCCAGACCGAGCCTTTCGCGCAGTCCGTACGCACCGCCATTGCCGAAATCGAACAACGCCAGGTCATCAGCCGCTGGAGCGACAGCAGCGGGGAGCTCCGCGAGGATCCTGACGCGCCGCTGGAACAGGCCGTGTTTCAGGACCGTCGCAGTTACGACTTGAACGGCACATCCACAGCTTCTGTCTTCCGCGCCGTCACTGCCATCGGTGGCGAGCACGGCTGGTTTTCGTACAACATCCTCTGGCGCCTCCGCGGACTGATCGACAAGTTGGCCGGCGGCTATGGCCTGAGCCGCGGACGTCGCGATCCGGAAGCGCTGCGCATCGGTGACAGCCTCGACTTCTGGACCGTTGCCGACCTGGTCCCCGACCATCGCCTCCTCCTGCAGGCCCAGATGAAATTGCCCGGCCGCGCCTGGCTCGAGTTCCTCCTGACCGACCGCGCGCTCATCCAGACCGCATACTACTATCCGAACGGGGTGTGGGGGCGCCTTTACTGGTATCTCGTGCTGCCGTTTCACGGCTTGGTTTTCCACAAGATGGGCCGGAGCATCATCCGGGAAGGCCGACGCATCGAAGCCGCTGGCGCTTGCTCCCGTGGAGGTGATTGATGAGTGAGTCCGCCGCCGACTTTTTCCAACACCTCTCCCGGGAACTGGCGTTGGGGCGAACCGTGGCTGTCGCCGTAGTCACCCGTCGGCATGGGTCCGGGCCCAGAGAGCCGGGTGCCAAAATGGCCATGGACAACGACGGACGCATCTGGGGGACCGTGGGCGGCGGCGAACTCGAGCATCGCGTTCTGGCGCGCGCCCGGGACGTGCTGCGAACCGGCCGGACCGAGCGGATGGAATTCGAGATGAAAAACGAGGACGCTGCTGCCGCCGGCATGATGTGCGGCGGTTGGGTCGAAGTCCTGGTGGACCGGCTCCAACCGGATGATCCGCACGTTAACCACCTGATTGCGGGTGCAACTGCCGCCCTGGCCTTGCGGCAACCCTTCGTTCTGGTCATCGCTCTGTCCGACGAAGGTCAATCCCCACAGGCGATTTGGGACTTGGTCGTTGGCGGGCGTTCTGTGATGGCAACCGCCTTCACCGCCGGCCAGGCGTCAGCCTGGGCCACGCCGCCGTCTGAGGCCGGATTGCCCGAAGTCCGGGCTTCAAGCGACGGATTTCTTTACATCGAGTGGGTATTGCCACCGGAGGCGGTGTACATTTTCGGTGCCGGTCATGTCGGCGTCGAGCTGGCCCCTCTGTGCCGGCGCGCCGGCTTTCGGACGGTGGTGCTGGACGACCGGTCCGATTATGCCGACTCCGCCCGCCTGCCCGACGCCCACGAGGTCGTGGTCCTGAACAGTTTTATTGGCTGCATGGACCGGTTACCCATCGACGATCGCTCGTTCATTGTCATCGTCACCCGCGGGCACCTGCACGACCGCGAGGTGCTCGAACAAGCACTGAAAACCGATGCCCGATATGTCGGCATGATCGGCAGCGTCCGCAAGAAGGCGACGATTTTTACCGCTTTGGCAACCGCCGGGTTTACTGCCGATGAGTTGAATCAGGTGCGTTGTCCCATTGGTTTGACAATCGGCGCGGAAACCCCCGCGGAGCTCGCGCTGTGCATCGCGGCCGAACTGGTCGCCGTGCGCCGGGGGGTTCTGCCCTCACGCCGTCGTTCCTGAAGACAGGCTGTCGCGGTGCCCCCAAACAAGGTGCCGAATCATTCGTACAACGTCCTAGGTGCATACCCAATGGTCTGCCTCGGGACACAGCTCAATCAGTTAAAATTGGTGTCGCTGATCATCGTGCTTGTAAGCATCTTGTCAGCGTGCGTGCCGCCACGCCTGGAAATCCAGCCACCCAACGGACCACCGGATCCACCGACTGAGCCGGATTTTGATCTGTCCGGTCGTCAATTGCCCGAACTCCTGCTGGCACCGGCTGGTTCTTCACCCGCCCATCCCGCATCCGCTGCTCTCTCTGACGCTCTCGCTGACATGCTGGGCGGAGACTATGCCGCCGCCGCCGATCGACTGGCAGATTTGCTCAACCGTCTGGAACCGGGCGACGAACGTCGCGTGACGGCCGACCTGCTAGGGGAAACCCTGTTCCTTCTGGGTGATTGGGATCGGTTTCTGCACTACGCACAGTACTACAGCGCCGGTTTGTATGACGATCGTGTCCTGGCCCAAACGTTTATGGGACAGGCACCGTTTCGGGCAGTCATACCGACCGAATCCGTCACGTTACCTCTAAACGCCAGCCCGATTGGGACACCCGCCCTCTTAGTCAGCGTCAATGGTCGAAACAGCCGGTTCTGGTTGGACACCGGTGCCGGCTTGACCGTGCTCACCGAATCAACCGCCCGGCGCTGCGGCATCGTACCCGCCGAACCGAAGACCACTGCCGACACGACCACACGGCACAAGGTCGCTGTGCGAGGAGCAATCATCCGGGAACTGCGCGCCGGCGGTGTCGTCTTCCGCAATCTGCCTGCCATCGTCCTGTCCGACCGGGACCTTCGCTTGCCTGGACCGCTGGGCCACCCCGTTTCTCTTGATGGTCTGATCGGGTGGAATGCGTTGCGCCACTTGGCTGTCGATTTAGACCTGGCGACCGGCTGCTGTCGGCTCGGCCCTTCACGGCCGATTACCGGAAGTCGACGCAATTTGTTTTGGTTGGGTTACCCCTGCGCCAACGCCGCCATGGCCGATGGTCGCCCCCTCGTCTTCGGGCTGGACACCGGTGCCGCTGCAACCAGCCTGCGCCAGCCTTTCCTGGAGAAGTTGGGTGCCCGATCGTTGCCGCGGCGGAGAACCAAGATCGCCGGGGCCGGTGGGATCGAAAGTCGTGAGGTTCAGTTCGTCCCGCGATTGACGGTCAGTCTGGGCGGGCAAACACTCATATGGCGCGATTTGGCGATTTGGCCCGTTTCCGGTTACGCCCTGACGCCGCTGGATGGCGTGCTTGGCGCCGATGTGCTCGCCGTCGCGCGATTGGAGCTGGATCCAGGGGCCGGGCGTTTGATTCTGCATCCCCGCCTCCGTTGACGTGGTCTCTCATCAACGGGATCACCAATATGCTAGAATAATAGCTGTCATGAGGAGGATGAATTTCGTGCGACACGTGGTGATCTGGTTTGTTTTGATTGTCTCGACGCTCTCTGTTGCCGGACAGAGCCTGGTCGGCCTATCCCGGAAGGAAAAAACCCGCGCCGCCCAGAATCCGGCCACGACCATCGCTGATCAAAACGTGACCGCATCCTCTCCGGCATCCCTGGCCGGCCTGTCGAAAAAGAAAAGTACGGCTTCCACCAAGACGGGTGCCCGGGTATTCACCAATAAGGACCTAGCGACAGCGAGCGGGAGCATCAGTCAATCCAAAGTGCCCGCCTCGGTGGCCCAGGCCGCCCAACCTAAAGGTGGTCCAGGCAAGCCCCGCTCCGTCGCCCCGCAATCCGGATCCCGCGCCGCGAGCCCGGCGACCAATCAAATGACACCCATCGGTGCTGCCGGTGTAACACTGCGTCGTACCGGCTGAAGCCGGCGCTAAGCTGGGATCGGTCCGATCCCAACCACGCTCAACGCTATCAGACGACTGCTTTACTGCTCCCGGAACTTGGCAAGCCGGGATTGTAACCGCTGCGCATTGGCGGGAACCCTGCGCCCTGTCGATTGGAAGGCGGACGAATAACCCATCAAATGATGGACGATTACCCTCCGGTTTTGGCGCCGCATTCACCGCAAAATTTGGTTCCCGAAGGAACGGTTGCGCCGCATTTGGGGCAGGCTGTCTTCTGCTGGAGCGCCCCGCCGCACTCCGGACAGAACTTTTGCTTTTTAGCCAGTGGCACGCCGCAGTGCGGGCAGGTGGCCCGCGCGCCTTCCCGCCAACTGCTCTCCTTGAGCATCTCTCGGTCTGCTTCCGCCATCTTGGAGTGGGCCCAGATCTCCTCGACCGTGCGGGAGGATTGCGCGGCGGCCATTTCCACACCCAGATCCGGGGAGCAGTTCTTGCACAAACCGCGCTGGCTGTTCCAACAGCTCTTCCGACACACCCAGCCGGAGCAGCGCGGGCACTGGATGAAATCGGGCCGCAACTCTTCCATGGCGGCGGTGAACGCGTCGTCGTGCGCTTTCTCCCAGCTGGCGGAACGCGCACGTTCGCCCAGGTCCGCCGCCTGACCGAACAATCCGCCGAACAGGCTGCCGGCCGCGTTCAAGGCCTCGGTGACCCGGCTGATAGTCGACGCCTGGAAGCGGGTTCGGAAACCCGATCCGCAGCGGTCGCAATAGAATTCGAACTGGAATCCCTGGTTCGTGCTCAGATCAGAATAATTCTTGGTGAACGCTATCTTGTCGCTCATGTCCGTCGCTCCCTCACCCTCCATTTTTCGGCAGTCATTATACACCTGAACCTTTTACCCGTCAGGGGGATCAGATGAGTTGTCAGCCGCCATTCGTTGGAGAGAAGACATGTTCCGTCTGATTATTGTCTCGATGCTGCTGGTGAGCTCCGGCGTGCTGCCCGCCGGAGAACGCCGTGATACTCCGGGTTGTCTCACCGGATTGAATGCGACTTATTCCGGCTCTTGGGAGCGGTGGGACATTGATTTGGCGGAAGGAGGCGGCACGCTGTCCGCCACCTATTCCGGTGCTGTCGACCGGTGGAGCGTACGGATCGCCGACCGGAGTGCCTCCATCAACGCCACCTATTCGAATTCCATGGAGCGGTGGGACTACGGCGACGTGGCCATCCGAACTGTCTACTCCGGCAGCTATGAGCGATGGGAAGTTACCCGCGGCGGACGAACACTCCGCGTCGCCACTGTCTACAGCGACGACTGGCAGCGCTGGAGCGTAACCGGACCGGCTGGCACCATGCATGTGTCGGCAACTTACAGCCACGACTGGTCGCGCTGGCAAATCGATGACCGAATGTGCACGGAGGATGTGGAACTGCGGATGGGCGCCGTGTTCGCCTGTGTCGTCTCCGCCATCTGGGCCCAGCGCAACACCCAGTGATGGCCTGCAAAATCCGCCGGCCGCGCTCTAGGTCGACTTCCGGGACGGCCCACCCGGTGCCGTCCCGGCCGAATCCGGCGGCGCTGCGCCGGCGGTTCTGAATCGACCTGCCCGGCGCAACGCTTCCTGCAAGACATATTCAATCTGGCTGTTCACGCTGCGCAAGTCGTCGGCCGCCCATTTTTCCAGGGCGGTGTACACGCGGTCATCGATGCGCAACAGGAACCGTTTTTTTTCGCTCATCCAAACAGCGTCCCGGTGTTGATGATGGGTTGGGTTTCCTGTTCCGAAACAAGGGCGACCAGCAGATTGTTCACCATGGCCGCCTTGCGCTCCTCGTCCAGTTGCACCAATTTTTGATCGCTGAGCATCTGAAGTGCCATCTGAACCATTCCCACCGCGCCTTCCACGATCTTCTGGCGGGCTGCGATGATCGCCTGGGCCTGCTGCCGGCGCAACATCGCCTGCGCAATTTCGGGTGCGTACGCCAGATGGCTAATGCGGGCGTCCAGCACTTCCACACCGGCGATTTCCAACCGATTATGCACTTCGCCACGCAGATTGTCCGCCACTTCTGACGGGCTGCCCCGCAGCGAGCTCTCTCCCTCCTCGTGGCTGTCATACGGATAGGTGCTGGCCAATCCCCGGATGGCCGTCTCGCTCTGGATGGCCACGAACTGCTCGTAGTTCTCCACATCGAACATCGCTTTGGCCGAATCCACCACCCGCCAGACAATGACCGCGGCGATCTCGATGGGATTGCCCTGCGCATCGTTGACCTTGAGTTTTTCGCTGTTGAAATTGTGCACCCGTAGGGACAATCGCTTCTTGACCGTGAACGGGTTGGTCCACCAGAATCCGCTGTCTCGGACACTGCCCACATAACGGCCGAAGAAGATGAGAACCCTCGACTCATTGGGATGCACGACGAAGAATCCACCCGTCATGATGCTGCCCACGATCATGCCGGCAATGCCAAAGCCAAGCGGACCGAAAACCGACGTGTCGTCCAGTCGGGCCGCGGTGATGATTCCGAGCACGCTCCAGAAAAAAATCACCAGGTTGATGAGCAGGAGCAGAAAACCATTGATCCGCCATGCGGGCCGTTCAAATAGGGCATCCATGCAACACCTCCACCGATTAGATATTAGGATGATATCAATATGCAATCATCCCGTCAACCTGTTTTTGCTGTCTGCGATATATCTCGTTTAATCGGTGATTTTCTTCATCACCCCGCACCTGATCATAGGCACATTCGTAAAGGGGATGGTGTGTATCGTCCCCGGTTTGGTTTACAATAAGCGGACCGGAGATCCCGCAGACGGCCGCACGGAGGTAACAGATGGAGCAGTTTGTCGTTGAGGGTGGGCATCCGCTGCAGGGTGAGGTCACACCATCGGGCAACAAGAACGCCGCACTGCCCCTGCTCGCTGCCTGCCTGCTAACCGAGGAACCGGTCACGCTCCACAATGTCCCCGACATCGGCGACGTGCGCACCATGCGCGCCTTGATGGAAAGTCTGGGCGTGAGTGTGCGTGACTTGGGTGACGGTACCTGGTGCATCAAGGCGAGCCAAGTCCGGCCCGCCGATCTGGATCCGGAACTTTGTTTGAAGATCCGCGCCTCCATTTTGCTGGCCGGTCCGGTGACCGCCCGCTGCGGCAACCTGCGCCTCCCCCCGCCGGGCGGTGATGTCATCGGGCGACGGCGACTGGACACCCATCTACTGGCCTTGCAAGCGTTGGGTGCTCGGACCGACTTTGACCGAATCCGCAAGGAGTTTCAGTTTCACAGCGAGGGCCTCAGCGGTGCCGACATCCTGTTGGATGAAGCGGGAGTCACCGCCACCGAGAACGCCATCATGGGCGCGGTGACGGCCCGCGGTACCACCTACCTGCGCAACGCGGCCTCCGAGCCCCACGTCCAAGAGCTCTGCCTGCTCCTCAACCGCATGGGCGCGCGGATTGACCACATCGGCTCCAACGTGTTGCGCATCGAGGGGGTGCCCCGGCTGAAAGGCGCGGAGTTCACCATCGGGCCTGACTACATGGAAGTCGTCAGTTTCATCGGTGCGGCCGCGGTCACTCGCGGCTCCGTTCGAATCCGTCGTGCCGGGCCGCAATATTTGAGCATGATCCGCCTGACCTTCAACAAATTCGGGGTCGACTGGGCGGTGGACGGTGATGACGTGGTGGTCTCCGCCGATCAACGTCTGGTTGTCGAACCGGAGCTCGGCGGCGCCATCCCGGAAGTCCGGGTGATGCCGTGGCCGGCGTTTCCCACCGACCTGATGAGCATCGCCATCGTCACCGCCACCCAGAGCCGCGGCAGCGTGCTATTTCATGATTGGATGTACCCCAGCCGGATGTTCTTCACCGACAAGCTGGTTGCGATGGGGGCGCAGATCGTGCTCTGCGATCCCCACCGGTGCATCGTGCAGGGTCCCAATAAACTGTATGGGGGAAACATGGAAAGCCCCGACATTCGCGCCGGCATGGCTTTGATTTTGGCCGCGCTGGCTGCCCAGGGAGAGTCGGTTATCCGGAACATCCACCAGATCGAGCGCGGTTACGCCCAGGTGGATTCCAAACTCCGCGCCCTGGGGGCCCGCATCACCCGGGTCCGCAAAACCTGATCCGCGTAACCCCCTCCAACGTGATCTAGCTCATCGTGGGTTTTCAGCGCCCTTAGCGAGGGGCTTCTCCGGGCGGTGGAACCATTGCTCAATTTCCTGCCGTGAGACCGTGGCCCGGGCAAAAACCTCCCGCCGCTTGGCCAAAAACCTGGGCAACAGCCGAGCGAGTAACACAAACGCTCTCAGAGAGCGGGGTTCACGCAGGGGGATATACACCACCACCGCCAGGTCACGCATGCTGATGGGGACGAACCAGCGGAGGTACATGCCGACCGGCATGTTTTTGACCCGTATGAGCCACCGGTTTTTCACCGAATGCAGGTTGATGTCCGGGTGCGTGCGGCGGCGGTTTTCCGGCAGCACCCGGCGGACATGCCAGGCGGTGACCGCCGGGTCAAACACGCAGCGCCAGCCTCGCCAGGCGGCCCGCCAAGCAAGCTCGGCGTCCTCGCGATAGGCGAAGAAATCCTCATCCAGGATCTCTCCGTCAACAGATACGTCAGCCAAGCACGACCGGCGGTAGAAGGAGGCTGCGCCGGTTGCCCCAAACACATAGGCGGGCCGGTCGTATTGTCCGGTATCGGGCTCACCGCTGCCCCGATCCAGGTGTCGTTGGTTGCGGAGCCAATAGATACCTGTGGAATCCAGGACCCGCGTCCGGACACGCCCCGCATCCGTCACCATGAGCCGCCAGAGTTTCGGAGACAAGCTACCGCATTCGGGGTGACGCGACAGGCGGTCAACCCCGCGCTCTAAGCAGTCGGGCGCCAACTCCGTGTCCGGATTGAGAAACAAAACATAATCGGCACCATGTCCGGCGAGTAGCCGATTGTGCGCCGCGGCAAAGCCCAGATTACACGGTGCGTATTCCAGCACGGCGAGCTCCGCCTGATGCCCGTCAAGAAACTCGCGGGTGCCGTCGGTCGATGCATTATCCAGCACGTGAACTTCAAAATCCCTGAACGATTGCGCCGCCAGACTGGCGAGACAGCCGGGGAGGTCCTCCTGTGAGTTGAATGTGACCAGTTGGACAACGAGCTTGGCGGCCAAGGCTCAACTCCTGTCCGTGCCGGTTGTGTGGATGCTGCCGGTCAGCCGGCGTCCGGCCTCGCGCAAGGCCAGGCGGCGTTCGGCGGATACCGTGACAGCCGACCGCACATACAGCCCCATCGGGAGTAGCCGACGGTAGAGCACCGCGAACGCCGGATGGTGTTTCGTGTAATACCGGCAGGCGTTCCCCCAATAGATAGCGAGGAATTCCCCCGGAGGCAATGCCGCTGCACTGTACCCCCCTTCGTGGATGAACCGCGCTTCCGGAATAAACCAGAGATCCAGACGGCGGTCTCTCAGGCGCCGGCACAAATCCACGTCCTCAAACCAGGCGGGACTGAACGCCTCGTCGAACTCCCCCACTTCGCGGAACGTATCCGTCCGCAACAGCAGACAGGCGGCCGCCGGTTGCTGCACCCGGAAGGGGCTGTCCCACGGACGATGCGCGTAGAAGTGACGCCTCAACACCAAACCGTTGGTCCTTACCCGTCGCGGCACGAGCAGTTCGGCCAGCGCCCAGGCCGGCGACGGCAAGCGCCGGAGTTGAAAATGCCGCTGCGATCGCCCGTCGGCGTCCACCAAGCAGCCACAGCCACCAACCGCCTCCGTGCGGCTGGTCACCCCCGCAAGCAGACAGTCGACGTTGTTCGGTGTATGGATGATATCCGGATTTAAAAACAGCAGCCAATCCGCGCGGGCTTCCCGGGCGGCCGTGTTGGCAGCGGCAGCAAAACCGCGGTTGGACTGAAGTCGGATTAGGCGGGTTGTCGCATCGCCGGCGAACGTGTCGGCGCTGCCGTCGGCCGACGCGTTGTCCACAATCAGGATTTCAAGACCGGTAGGATCGTTTTCCCGACGCAGGCTGTCCACGTTCGCACGCAGGCGCGGACCTGAATTCCAATTGACAACGATGATGCTCAGTCGCGGCTTCATCCCGTTTTCCAAACCGTTCCGCCGGTGATCGTGAAGACTATTTCACCACAAAGAACGGTCCGCAACAAAAGAATTCCCCGGTCCAGGATGACCCGCTTGATTAACTTGCCGGGGAGGAATGCCTTCGCTGATCGTTTTTGCCGGGAACCATCACTCGACTGTCGCGTATAAGTGAATGCAACCCAAGACAACAGCAAACCTTCTCTGCCGCCCTTTCAACCAGAAAGGGCTTTTTCATTGCCCAGTCATCGGCCTTCGGTCAAAAACCAAAGATCGCCCGCAGCGCTTCATACGTGACGATTCCCACGCTGGTGGACAAATTGAGGCTACGCACCGCCCCCCACATGGGAATGGTGTAGGTGTTGTCCGCATGAGCCAGCAACAAGTCGTCGGGCAAACCGTTTTCCTCGTTGCCGAAGACAAGGACGTCTCCGGGTCCATACGGCGCCTGCGTGTAGGGACGTTTCACCCGGGAGCTGAACAGGTGGAACGGGCGAGGGTCCATGGCTTGCTGCAGATGCTGGAAATCCGGCCAGACACTCACACGCACATGTTCCCAGTAATCCAGACCGGCCCGTTTCAGCTGACGGTCATCCAGGCTGAACCCCAACGGCTCCACCAGATGGAGCGCGCAGCCGGTAGCGGCGCACAAACGCGCAACGTTCCCCGCATTGGGTGGTATCAGTGGCCGGACCAAGACGATATGCAGCGGCGGTTCGATCATGTTCGCGTCACTGTCCCCAACATGCTCAAGAAACGGTCGTTCAGCAGCCGCCTGCCCGCGCGCCCTGGCGGGTGTCACGACGTTTGAATTCCTTCGTCAGCGCCTGACGCACTTGATGTTTGGACCACGTCCACCGGGGCGCCAGCAGAACAGGCGCCGGCTGATCGCCTGCCAGACGATGGATCACGAAATCAGCCGGCAGCTCCTCCAACACGTCTGCCAGTAGCGGCACGTAGTCCTCTTGAGTGATCAACTGGATCCGGCCGGCTCGATAATCATCCTCCAACGGCGTGCCTCGAACCACCTGAAGATGGTGGATCTTGACGCCGTGGAGTGGAAGGCGGGCGATCCAGCGGAAACTGGCCCGCATCATTGGGGCGTCTTCGCCGGGCAGACCCAGGATCATGTGTGCAATGGGCAGCACGCCCGGCAGCGCCGCCAACCGCGTGATGGCCGATTCGAAATCGGCCGCATCGTGTCCCCGCCTGATGCGGTCCAGGGTTTCCGGATGCGCTGACTGGAGTCCCACGTCCACAAACAGCGGCCGGCGTTTCGCCAATCCGGCGAGCAGTTCGATCACGGGCGTCGGCAGGCAGTCCGGCCGCGTGCCCACCGCCAGGGCCACCACACCATCCACGGCGAGGGCCTCCTCAAATTCCCGCCGGAGCACCTCAACCGGTGCCGCGGTGTAGGTGCCCCGCTGGAAATACACAATGCAACCTGCGATCGCGCTCCGGCGCTTCCGGGTCTCTATTCCCCGACGTACCTGCTCGGCCACCGGCAACGAACTGCGTAGATATGACGGCAGGATGCTCTCCTCGTCGCAGAACACGCAGCCACCGCTCGACACGTGATGCGGGCATGGACGACCGGTGTTGACGAGCACTTTGCTCACCCGGCCGCCGAACTGTCTGCGGAGAAAACCGCCGACGTCATTCCACGGAAGAGTGACCGGATCCATGATGCCGCTCAGTCCAGAAATCTTCGGGTCGATGTTGTTCGTCGACACTGACAGGCGCCCAGGCACCGAGGTTGTGGCGTGACACCCGGAGGTCCGGAAACGAGGACAGAAGCCGGCGGGCTAAGCCAGCGAGGCATCGGAAAATAAGTTCCGTTCGCTCCGCCTCCTTTATCGGTGATACCCGCATCACCGCACCATCATGTTTGTTGGCCAATTCCACATAAAAACACTCGTCATGTCCGTCGTGCACAATGACGCATTCCAGCAACACCCCCGTTGCCCGGGAAGCGAGCCACAGCTCATTGACCTTGAACAACACTTCATCCTCACGCCAACGGAACGGTTTGAACTCACGGCTGAGAGTGTCCAGTTCCAGGGCGGTTGAAAACACGACATGGGGCATCTCGCTCACTCTCCGGGGAATTCGGGATCGCTCTGCAGCGGCGTCCGCCGCGTGGGCAGGCGCAAAACCGGTACCTCTTGCGTAACGGAAGAAATACACGTTCTTGCCCTGCGTCCGAAAAAGGGTCTCGAACTTCGACATGGGAAGATCCGGCGCAGAATCCAACCACCGGCGAGGGGCTGTCGTATTGTGCAAGCCCACCACTGTCACCAGGCTGTCGTGAATGAAATCGCGGTACTCCGCGTCGTCAGTCGCCGCCACGAGTTCGCCGCCATCCGCGATGTGCCAAAACAGGCTGCGCAGGAATTCCGGCCCCAGCAGGCGGTGTTTGTGATGTCGTTTTTTCGGCCATGGATCGGGGAAACGGATATACACACGGTGGAGGCTGGCCGGCTGGAACATGCGCGGCAGGTGATACAACGCATCGCCCCAAACCAGACGGAGATTGTTGACACCAACCGCTACCGCTTTGCGGGCCAGTGCCAGGACCCGCTGGCGATCGTGTTCGATGCCGACAAAGTCAGTCGATGTCCGGGTTTTCGCCTGTTCCAGCAAGAACGTGTCCCAGCCGAAACCGATCTCCAGTTCCAACGGAGCTTCCCGGCCAAACAGCCCGGCCCATCCGCCCGCCTCAGCCAGACCGTTGAGTGTGGTCAGATAGGCTGCGACCTGGGGTGACAGGCTCAGTGATGTGGGTATCGCCCGTGCGGGGCGGTCATGCGACCGGCTCATGGCGCCCGATCTTAGCACACCCGCCAGGACGATCCAAGAACGGCCCGTCTCAGCAAACCGACTCGCAGGAGCATGCCGGCCCAAATCACGCAAAGTACGGGGTCAGCATTCCTGGACTTCGTCGATCCCTAAGAGTGGATGGCTCAACAGTCGAGGCTGGAACCAGGAGTCAGAATATTCACGGACGCGTACGCCTTGGCCAGGGATTGGAAGACCCGCGGATCCGCTGCGATGACTGGCCATGTGCCATAGTGCATGGGTATGACTCGCTTCGGCCGGACCAGCTCCACCGCTCGCGCAGCCATCTCGGGTCCCATCGTATAGCGGTCGCCGATGGGAACCAGCATCACGTCGGGACGGAAGATCTCGCCGATCAGCCGCATGTCTCCGAACAGGCCGGTGTCGCCCGCATGGTAGACGGTCAGGCCATCGCACTCGATGATCGCGCCACACACGCCGCCGGAGGGCGATGTGTGGACGGCCGGAACCAGATGGATGACCAACCCGTTGGTGCTGACCTTCCCACCAATGTTCATCCCTTCCGCCTGGATGCCGAGTTGGCCGGCCATCAAGGCTATTTCGTGCAAGCTGAACAGCACGGCGCCGTGCTCCCGGCAGATGCTGAATGCGTCGCCGAGGTGATCCGGGTGGTCGTGGGTCACGATCACCACGTCCGCGTGCGGCAAGTTGTCCTCGGTGATTTCGCACAATGGATTGGCACTCAGGAATGGATCAATCAGAATCCGACGCGACCCCTCCAATAAAAAAGCGGCATGACCAAAGTAGAGGATCTTCATGTTGGTTCCTCGAGCGGGCAAATAAAAAGGGTAACGGCAGCCCACGCTGCCGTTACGTCATTCCCTACGGAATTTTTCGAATCACTTGGATTCGTCGTTGTAAAACCACTTATTCAGTTTTCGCTGTCTGATGAACTCCTCCAAGAAATTCCGGCCGCGTTTCAGGGTGCTTTTTCGGCTGGCTGATCCCGTGTGGCGCTTTTCGCGTACGGGCAACCCGGTCGGGTTTGGCCCCTGGCTTCCGGAACAGCCAGATTAGCGAGCACCCTCACACTGAGGAAATTTGAGGTTCATGCCCACCTCCTGCACAATCTTTGGCTCCTTGTTTTTACTGTACCACAAAAATAGAATAAATCAACTCCGGTGTCATCTGTCAAGCATCTCATATACGTTTTTTGACACGCCCTGCCGGGAGTGTTACCATCACCTTCGGGAACAGCGTCATGCCGCAGCAAGTCGTCTTTCTGGTAAAAAATTTGTACACCATGGAGCGCTTGGGTGTCATGCAGCTTTCCGCCCTGGCGCTCACCCGGGGATGGCAAACCGACCTGATCATCGCCGACGGTTTGGATTATCTGCACCTGCTGCACACCGTCAGACGGCTGAACCCGTCGGTTCTGGCACTGAGCGTGATGAGTCCCGAATATCCACAGATGCGGGAGCTTGCGCGCCGTCTCTATGCGGACACCGGCGTGTACATTCTGGCGGGCGGGCCGCACGCCACCTTCTTCCCGGACATCATCGACGAACCGTTCATTCAAGCCGTCGCGTTCGGGGAAGGCGACATCAGTTTTCCCACCTTCCTGGACCGTTTGTCACGGGGGGAAGATTATACTCGGATTGCCGGCATGCATTTCCGCGCCGGTGGCCAGGTGATCCGCAACGCTCCGGCGCCATTGGTCGAGGATCTCGATTCGCTGCCATTCGCTGATCGTCGGATCATGGCTAAAGGTGATCCACTCCTGACCTCGAATCCCACGCACATTTTTATGGCCAGCCGCGGTTGCCCCAACGCCTGCACCTACTGCTTCAATCACACCTACAACCACATGTTCCGGTCGTGCGGCAAGCTGTTCCGTCGGCGTAGCGTCGATCATCTGCTGCGCGAAATGGAAACGGTCAAGGCCGAGTTCGGGCTGCGCTTTGCATACATCGACGACGACATTTTCACCTTCTGCAGCCCGGAGTGGTTGACTGAATTTACAACCGAGTATCCCCGCCGCGTGGGTGTGCCCTTCATGGTGAACACCCATGCCAACTACATCGACGAACGCCAGGTCGAACAGCTCCGAGACGCCGGGTGCACGGTAATTTGCTTCGGCATCGAGTGTGGCGACTCAGGAGTCGCCGGCGACCTGCTGAAACGCCACATCAAACATGAACAGTTTTTAACACTCAGCCGGCTTCTCCACCGCAACAAGATTCGGTTTATGACACAGAACATCCTGGCGCTACCTGTTCCTCATCCGCTGGCGGTGGACCTTCAGACTCTGGATTTGAACATCGCCTGCCGACCCCAATACGCCGTCGCGCATCTGTTCTATCCTTTGCCCGGAACCGAACTCGCCCGGCACGCCGAGGCGGCAGGCTTCATCGACGGCTCACCCAGCGGGCTGCCGGAGCGAACCAATAGTTACAGCGCTTTGAATTTCCCCGATCCCCGCGAAAAGCGGCACGTGGAACGCCTGCACAAGCTGTTCGGAATCGTCGTATCTTTCC
This sequence comes from Acidobacteriota bacterium, assembly GCA_029565065.1. Taxonomy (GTDB): domain Bacteria; phylum Acidobacteriota; class JAAYUB01; order JAAYUB01; family JAAYUB01; genus JAAYUB01. The sequence goes on from JAKQOW010000051.1 coordinate 155,651, forward strand.
CCTGGTTGCGCCCCGTGCTGCCGCTTCTCATTCGACTACCGCTGGGTTCGCTCTATGCTCTGCTGTTCATGGGGTGGTACGGCTTTTCCATGCGATTCCGAATGGAGAAGACCCGCAAGACAAGATCTGAACTGAAATTTTTCATCAAGAGTTTGCTCCAATCGCTGGCTTCCTTCCTCAAAAAACAGCCCACGAGAACCTGAGCCTGTCGTGGCGCATGACCGTCATGCCGAGTCTGTCCGAATGAAATTTGAGAACTTTGCCAGCCGGGATCATCTTAACTGGTGGGAGCGCGATTTTGTGGACCGATGTTTTTCCCGCTGGTATTGACAGGTTCCCTGCTGATTTTCTATGATAGAGTCGGAAGCCTCGAGGTGGGCCATGAACAAGAATATTGAGAAACTGGTCCAGGAACTGAACGAGATCCTCAACCAGGTTATTCGCGAAAACAAGGAACTCAAGGAGATCATTCGGAGCATTCACGCTCAGGGTTATAACGTTCAGATTTCATTCAACTCCGGCACGGGCGGCGAGGCTGGTGCCGTAGCCCGTACCGACAGTGCCGATGCGGCTCTCGACGACAAATCCACGTTGAATCTGTCAAAAGACGATTATCTCTTTCTCAAATCCATCAAGATTGCAGTGGACGACTGACTCCCCCGCCGTTTTTTCTAGCGGGCTTCGCATTTTCACGATTATTACAATATTGTAAACCGTGACGCCTGTCGCGGCGGGTGGTGTTTCACCGCCCCAGCACCAGCGGAACCAGTACAAGAACTGATAGAGAGATCAATACACACGCCCACAGATTCAGCCACCACCCGGTCTTGATCATCGTGGTGATCCGGACAGCGCCTGATCCATAGACGATCGCGTTGGGCGGGGTCGCCACCGGGAACATGAATGCCATACTGCATCCGAGCGCGCAACCGAGGGCCGGTTCCACGGGGCTGACACCAGCGGTTTGAGCGGCACTTATGGCCAGCGGCACGAGCATGGTAGCGGTCGCCGTGTTGGAAACAACCTCAGTGAAAAACACCGCAAACGTCGTAAAAACGATGGTTAGAGCCACCAGTGATGTGGCTCCGCTGCCTTGAACCAAGGCCGTGCCGATCTCTTCGGCCAAACCGGTTTTAAACATCATTCCACCCAAAGACAATCCGCCCCCGAACAGAATCAGTGTTCCCCAATCTATTCGAGCCGCTTGAACCCAGGTCAACGTGAATGTGCGCTGACGCCAATCGACGGGCAGGACAAACAACAGGACAGCCGCGACAATCGCGACTCCGCCTTCAGGCAGGATCCCTTGGAGCCGAATGTACGTTGGGTGGCTGGTGCCGACGAACAGCGCGCAGATACCGGGCAGGAGCCACAGTGTCACCGCAAATCCAAAGGCCATGGTCACATTACGCTCACCTTTCGTCCAGGGCCCTGCTCTATGGCAGCCTTCGTTCAGGAACACCGTCCCCGCCGGCAACCCAGACAGCTCAGGAGAATGTAAGACTTTTATAATCAGTAACATGCCAACAAGCATCAGTACCATGATCGGCAGACAAATGGCCATCCAGGAAAAAAAGTCGATCCGCCTGTTTGCGAGATTGGCGAGATAACCCATGGCGATAAGGTTGGGTGGCGTCCCGACCGGCGTGCAAATCCCCCCGATGGATGCAGCGTAGGCGCAAGTCAGCAACAAGCCGTTGGCAAATTTTGGGGTGCGATTTACTGCTGGCGTAAGCCCGGACCCTGAATCTCTCCGGTTGATCGCTCCAAGTACACCAATGGCCATTGGATAGAGCATCGCGGTCGTCACGCTGTTTGAAAGCCACATGGACAGCCCGGCTGCGATCACGGCGAACGCAGCGGTTACCCGCAATGGTCCGGCCCCCGTCCACCGGCTGCCAAGCACCCATCCTGCGATTCGCCGGTCCATCCCGTGGACACTCATCCCCTCCGCAATCACAAAACCACCCAGAAACAGAAAGATCACCGGATCGGCAAACGGGGCCATGGCCTCACGGACAGACGCAACACCCAACAGCACAGCCAGAACGGGTCCGAGTAGCGCGGTCACCGGCAATGGCACCGCTTCACAGATCCACCAGACCAGCACCCAGACCAAAACCGCAGCCAGATGCGTGCACGCGACACTTAGTCCGGCCGGCCGGAGCACTTCCAAAAGGATGAAACCCAGCGGTCCGAGAAGAAGTCCCGCTGTGCGGCGGTATCGCTCGAAACGCAACTCGAACGGACTGAGGCTGGATTGAACTTCTGGCAGGTTCAGTGACCGGTGCTCTTCGCTCATGGTTCACATTCGTGCCGGACGATTGCGAAGCGCGCAAATACAGTGTCGTCCCGATCGGGGACCATTCTCAACGCGTTCTGACCATCAGAGATTATATTTTTGGCGGACGGGCCCCATGGCCGTCTCGGCGCATTTTCCCATCAGGCAGCGACCGTCCACCATCGCCCCCTCGCGCACGTGAATCAACGGTCCACACACCTGGCCGGTGACTGAAGCTCCACTGAGCAATTCGAGGGAACCTGCTGCGTAGACATCTCCCTCAACATGGCCGGCAAGCGACAGCTTCCTGCCGATCACCTGACCGCGCACTTTTCCCTCCGTGCCCATGATCAATTCGTCCTTGGCTACCAGCGTGCCTTCCAGAAAACCGTCGAAACGAAGCGTGTTTTCCGAGAGCAGGTCACCTTTGATGTGGACGTTTGGGCCGAGGTATCCGTCCAATTCGCTCTTGTTCTTCATGTTCGCACCTTCAGGCCTCGACACGGCTCAACACCGAATACAAACGTTCCAGTTCAGCAGACGAACCGTAATGGATCACGATTTGACCGCCTCTCCCTCCCGCATGGATGCGCACCCGGGTTCCCAACCGCTGGCACAGTTTCTCTTCAGCGGCGAGAACGTGTGGATCCATCGGTGTTTTTACCCGACTCCCTTTCTCCGTTTTCAGAAGTCGGCTTACCAGCCGTTCCGCTTCTCTGGCGGAAAGCTCCCGCTCGGTGATCGCGCGGGCTATCTCCATTTGCAGCTTGCTTCCTGGCAGAGACAGAAGGGGGCGCGCCTGACCTGCGGTCAACTGGCCGTGTTCCAGCATATCCTGCACCCCTTGGGGAAGCTGCAACAGCCGCAAGGCGTTGGTGATCGTCGGTCTCGCCTTACCCAACCGGCGGGCCAGCTCGTCCTGTTTGAGTTTCTGGTCTTGAATCAACAGATGATACGCCCGCGCTTCCTCGATTGGATTTAGATCCTCACGCTGGATGTTCTCCAGGAGCGCCAGCTCCAACATCTTGTCGTCGGGAACTTCCCGGATGACAACCGGGACTTTGGTCAGAGCAGCTGTTTGGGCCGCACGCCATCGTCGCTCGCCTGCAATGATCTCGTACCGGTCTCCCCGTCTACGGGCGATGATGGGCTGCACAATCCCATTCTCGCGGATGGAGGCCGCCAGCTCATCCAAAGAATCCTGCCCGAAGCTCAGGCGGGGCTGTTTCGGATTGGGATACAGCAGGTCGATATCAACAGTCAGGGGCGCGCCATCCAACTCCACCGACGGGAGCAGGGCGTCCATGCCCTTACCGAGCACGCGTCTTTTCATTTTCCAGTATTTCCTTTGCCAGAGAGATGTAAGCGTTGGCCCCGCGCGAACGGGCATCGTATAATATGATCGGTTTGCCAAAACTGGGTGCTTCGGCGAGGCGGACATTCCGCGGAATGATCGTTCGGAAAACTTGATCCCGGAAAAAATTGAGCAGATCGTTCCGGACCTGCGTGGATAGATTGGTCCGTTCATCAAACATTGTCAGCAACATGCCTTCGATCGCCAGATTCGGATTGAAATTCCGCCGGACGCGGATCAGCGTGTCCCACAACTCGGTCACCCCTTCCAGGGCAAAATACTCGCACTGAATGGGTATCAACACCGAGTCGGCCGCCACCAGCCCGTTGATGGTCAGCAGGTTGATCGCCGGCGGCGAGTCGATGAGGATGTAATCGTACTGGTCACGGATGCGATCCAGCTGACGTCGTAACAGAAACTCCCGCTCATCCATGTCAATGAGCTCGACGGGCGCGCCCGCCAAATTCTTGTCAGCCGGAGCCAAATAGAGATTGTCCAGCTCGGTGGCCTGAACAATGTTCTCGACAGGTTCTCCCATGACCAAAACATGGTACATGCTCTTGCGACCGTTACGCCGCGCGGATCCAAGGCCGCTGCTACAGTTGGCCTGGGAATCGCAGTCAACCACCAACACCTTCAAACCCGCCATAGAAAAGCAGGCAGACAGGTTGATGGCTGTGGTCGTTTTACCGACCCCGCCTTTTTGATTGGCGATTGCGATGATCTTGCCCATATTTCAGTCCGCAGAATGCACAAATTTAACACAACCCCCCACCGAGGGAAAGTGAAAACTCCAGCCCGGGTTTCACGTGAAACATCAGCCGAGAATCCGGGCCAGCGTGACCGTCCGCTGCGCATCCACGGCCGACGTCTGCCGGTCAATTATGGACAGGACATCCCGGCCGGCGGTGAGAACCAGAGTCGCCGGGGATGCCTCCCCCGAAAACAGCAGCAGATGGTCGCCGGGGTGCCGGCGTAACACCGAAACAAGGAGCACGGGGGTGATTTCGAGCGCCCGGGCCATCCACAGCCTCCGCACTCCTGCTGGGGCAACAAACGTCTCGAGCCGCGTCGCCGCCACCTCGAGATTGGTCAGGCCGAGCTCATGCCCGACCATTCTCAAAAACGCGCATTTCTTCTGCCGGGGTTCCAAGGCGATGACCTGTCGTGTCGGGTTGGCCAGCGCCAGTGGCACGGCTACCAAGCCGTTGCCGGATCCTATATCGATCGCCTGCTGCCAGGCTATATGCTCAAGGACACCGAAGGCGGCAATCACCTCACCCAAGTGCTTGCGTCGGAATGTCGCCGGATCTTTCTCGCCAACCAGCCGGATGCGCCGGTTCCAGTGATAGAGCAGTGATATGTAGTTGTCCAGCGGCCGATGCTGTTGTTCAGACTTGTTCACCAGATGTATCCCGGGTGGCTGTCGGAGTCTCCAAGTCCATGAATACACTCAATGCCGACAAGGCGGCCGGCGTGATCCCTCGTGTGTGTTCGGCGGCGAGCAGAGAGTCGGGCCGCGTCCGTTTCAGCCGTTCGCGCATTTCCCGCGAAAGCGAAGGAACACGGTCGTAATCGAAATCCGCCGGGATTCGGCGCTCCAGCTTCTTCTCAAGTCGTTTCAGATCGTTCCGCTGCAGATCAATGTATCCGGCATACTTGAAATCGTGCTCAACCTGGTCCAGGATTTCAAACGTCGCGTTGATTCCATCGTGCGCGAGCAGGGGCGCCAGTTCGCGAAACCGGATTTCCGGCATCTTGATGAGCTGGGCGAGAGTCCGGCCAGACCCGATGGCCTGCTGTGCGTGCGCCGGCAGGTCTGCCACCGGATCCTTGGCGCGCGAGATGTGTTTGGTCCGCACATAATCCGCCACAAAATCGAGCGTAGCGTACTTGCAGGAATAGGCCTCCCAACGGACATCGTCCACCAATCCGAGGCGGCGGCCCAATGGAGTGAGGCGCGCATCGGCGTTATCGATGCGGAACAGGAGGCGCAACTCCGCTCGCGACGTGAACATGCGATACGGCTCGTCCACCCCGTGATCGGTCAGATCCCGGATCAGAATACCCAGGTAGCCCAAGGAACGCTCAACCACAAATGGCTCGCTTCCTCCGATCTGCCGCGCCGCGTTGATGCCGGCGACAAGTCCCTGAGCCGCGGCTTCTTCGTATCCGCTCGTGCCGTTGATCTGGCCGGCATGAAAGAGCCCCCCGATCCGCCGGCTCTCCAGCGTGGGCCACAGCTCGGTGGGTTGGACGAAGTCATACTCTATGGCATAAGCCGGTCGGATGATCACAGCCCGTTCAAATCCCGGCAGCGCATGCAACATGCTGATCTGGACGTCCAACGGCATGCTGGAGGAAAAACCGTTCAGATATATTTCGTGAGTATCCAAACCTTCCGGCTCGACGAAGAGCTGATGCCGGTCCTTGTCGGGGAATTTCACGACCTTGTCTTCGATCGACGGGCAGTAGCGCGGACCAATTCCCGTGATCTGACCGGAGTAAAGCGGCGAGCGGTGAATATGTTCGCGTATGATCCGGTGGACGTGATCATCGGTATGGACAATGTGACAGCACGTTTGCGGCAGCATGGCTTCTGAGGTTTGAAACGATAAAAATGTTGGCGTTTCGTCTCCCTTCTGAACCGTCAGCCGGCTGTAGTCAACGGTCCGTCCATCGATGCGTGGCGGGGTTCCGGTCTTGAGCCGTTCACATGGATAACCCAACCGGCGCAGGTTTTCCGCGAGGGCGGTCGAAGGTGGCTCGCCCGCCCGGCCTGCTGGGATCTGGCGCAGGCCGATGTGAATGATTCCATTGAGAAATGTTCCGGTTGTGAGGACCACGGCTCCGGCCTGGTACCACCGCTCGTCGTGGAGCACAACCCCGGTGGCACGGTCGCCCCGAACCGTTATCTCGACGACTTCACCCTGAATCAGGTGAAGGTCGGGTACGCTCTCCAACGCACGTTTCATCTCATGCCGATAGCGGTCCCGGTCCGACTGAGTCCGGGGACTCTGGACCGCCGGTCCCCGCCGCCGGTTCAACAGGCGGAATTGGATGCCGGTCCGGTCGGCGATTGCGCCCTGCAGTCCGCCCAACGCGTCAATCTCGCGAACCAGGTGTCCTTTGGCAATCCCCCCGATTGCCGGATTGCAGGACATTGACGCAACTAAATTGAGGTTGGGCGAAATCAAGGCGGTCCGGGCGCCGAGACGTGCTGCCGCGTGGGCCGCCTCACAGCCGGCGTGGCCTGCCCCGATCACGATGACATCGAAAACGCCCGCCTCGACCGCCACGTGGCACCGCCATCACTTCTTTTTCACTGGCGGAACCGGTTCTTGGAAAAGAGCATCGGCCAGGCCCACGTTGAAGTTGACTTCGGTGTACTCCACCAAACCGGTGTTGCTCTCCCGGGTAAAAAATTCGACCCGATGGGGTGCCATTACTCCGCCAGAGCGAAACCAGCGGAAGAACATCTCCGACTTGGGCAGTACAATCCCATCCTCATTGCGGTCCTGATATTCCACCTTGACCGGCAGCGGCACGCCTTCCTCAAAAACAACGGTGACCGTGTAATTCTCCGCGTCGATGAATTCCAATGCTTCCATCGGTTTGACTGTTTCAATATCGGAAGGACTGTAGTACAGCACCTTCATCCCGTCTTCCTGCCAGCGGCGCCGAAAGATGTTATAGATGTTTCTTTTCTCAGACAGGCGGAACCGTCTCATTTCTTCTTCGGTTTTGGATTTGACTCGTCCGTATTCGTAGGTCCACCCCTTGCCGAGTTCCAGGTTAAAAATGTCCGCCAGAGCCTCGTGCTGCTTTTCCAGCTCGGTGCGGGATTTTCCTTCCCAGCGATAGTATTCCCAAAATTTCGTCCACGACTGCCCGTCACGCTTGATGATGAAAATGCGTCCGTGACCATACATGTCTTTCCATGTCAGAAACTTCTCGCCACCTAGCGCCTGGATGGTCCGCTGGATCATCCCCTGTGCGCGGTTATCCTCGACGGTCTGGCCCCAGACTCCGGACGACATCACAACTACCAACAGGAACGGCCACACTTTGTTTGGCATCGCTCACCCCTCAGCAAACTCACAGTCAGGGATTCGGGTTGAGCCCGGATCGTTTCAAATCCCGATAATATATCACGGACGTCCGAGCACTAGCCTTTGTTCGATTGCTGGCGAAAGTAGGAGCGGCAAGCATTGATATCACACCGGATTTGGGCGACAAGCTCGGTCAGCGTCGGAAAGCTGCATTCGGATCTGATCATTCGATGAAAATCCACCCGAACAGCGCAACCGTAGAGATTGTCCGTACAATCGAACAAGTGGATCTCGAGAACGCGCTCCCGGCAAGACAACGGTTCGCCGGTTTGAATGGTGGGCCGGATGCCCAGGTTGGCCGCACCTTCCCATTTTTTGCCGCCTGTCTGCAACGTGGTGGCAAAAACTCCGCTCGGTAACAGCAGCTTGATCGGCGATTCAACGTTGGCGGTCGGAAAGCCGATTAGTTTACCGATTTTCAAGCCACTGACCACATGGCCGTCCACAGCATAAGGGCGTCCCAAAAGTCGGTTGGCGGTCTCCAACTCACCGGCCAGTAGCAGGTTGCGGATCCGGGTACTGGAAACCACTTCACCTGCCGCTTCCGTCTCGACTGCAGGGATCACATCGAATCCCAGATCGCCGCCCATCTTTTGCAGAAGCTTCGTGTCGCCCCGACGGTTGCGGCCAAAGCTGAATTGGGCGCCAATTACCACTGCAGACATGCCTAATTGACGGACAAGGATGTCCCGAACAAATTCTTCAGCAGAAAAACCAGATAGCTCGCGGCTGAACGGATACACCACAACTCCGTCCAGCTGGGCAGTCGCAAATATTTCCAATTTTTGTTCCAGTGTCTGAATGAGTGCTGGACAACGATCCGGTGCCAGTACGGCCAGCGGGTGCGGATGGAAGGTCACCAAAACCGCCTCCGCGTTTCTTCGGTCAGCCTCCTGGCGCATCAAACGAAGCAGGTTCAGGTGTCCCGCATGTACCCCGTCGAAGTTTCCGATGGTTACAACAGGGCGGCGAAAAGCCCCGGCAATCTGGTGGATTTCCCGGATGATCCTCATGAACACTTGGTTCCGCTGTCGCTTTTTTCGACGAAACGGAGTTGCAAATCGGCAAGCAATCCGCTGAGCAGGTGTTCTTCTTCGGCGGTCAGATTTCCGCGGGTTTTCTCCCGCAAAACAGCCAGTGAGTCGATGAACAGTTTTGCCACCGGCAAGTTGAGTTGTGTCTGGCCGGTAGAAGGATCCGGCACGTCTCCCAGAAAGGCGAGGGCCGGCATGGCCAGGTTGTTCAGGATGAAATGAAAATCCACAGCCGGCAGGTTGTGAGACGTCGGATTTTCTTCGGTACCCAAGGATGGATCGATCGCCTCGTCCCTCGTCGCGGCCCCATCACGGATGCCGCCCTCTTCGGTCACTTTTCGTCTGTCCACAACTTGAAAATCGTCAGGTGTCCCACTATTTTTCATTATTGCTGTCTCCAATATTCAGAGTTTTACGGTGGCTCAGTGTATCATTTTTAAGTGTGCATATACAATCTGGCTGGGGGATGGAGATCAGCGCGCACTCGACGACCATGCCATTCGGGCTCCCAAGATGCAAATCAGAAACACCAGTAACAACAGATAGATGAGATCATTCTCCGCCGGCACAACCGCGGCTGCCCGGATCGGGCAGGGAAATCCGAAGAGCACAAAAGCACCCCAATGGCGGGGATCTTGGAACACGGGATCCTGACGCATCCACCGGCGAGCTTCGCGAAGGGCGATGGCCACCTGACCTGATTGTTGGGGCAGTTCCCGATAAAAGCGCTCCATGAATGCAGCCGCGGATCTGTCGTGCACGGGCCAGAGAGTCAGGAGGACTGACCGGCTGCCCGACGCCAGCAGCGCCCGCCCCAGACTGACGTTGCCGTCCCCGGGAAACACGCGGCCTCGCCCGGACGAACACCCCGACAGCACCACCAGGTTGGCCTGCCAGCGTTCCGCCTGTAATTCCGACAAAGAGATACTGACGGATCGCTCTCCGCGCGCGGAGAAGAATATGCGACTGTCCCAGGGAACCGTTTCATCAGCCTCGATGTGGGTTGCCACATGGATGACGTCCCACGGCTGTCCTGCTTGATTGTTCTGGCCGATTCCGCGAGCGAATTCACTCCCCGCAACCAGCTTGAGGTGGGGCCACCGCAGAGTTCGCGCTGCGCCGCGCACTTCCTGCTCGGCCCAAGGCAAATCCGTTCGGCCAGCGGTTCCTGACGAGAAGCCATGAATACCCAGAAAACCTCCTCCCGGAAAACGATCGGATTCGGTTCCGCCGCAAGCAGTCAGAAATCGCCACGCCGGCAGGTAGGTGACCGGCCATTGTTCCCCTACCCGAAGGCGGCGTCCGTCCGGCGAGGTGATCGGCAATAATTCCACGGGGAGGCGATACAGGCAACCGTCCGGCAGGATAAACAGTTCTCGGTAGCACTGAAGTTCCTGAATCTTTTCGCTCCCAAACAATAGCTTAGCCAGTGAACGGCGAGCTGCTTCGGCCTCGGGCCGGTCGCCTTCAGCGGCTCTCACTGTTTCTTCAAACCTGTTCGTTGCAGCCATCCTATCCAAATGCACATAGCTGCCGCTGAGCCGCAGCCGATAGACTGTCTCCACCCCCTGAAAGATTGTCAGCGCAAACGCCGATCGCTGTCTCAACCAGTTCTGGACAGCGGCCAGTGAGATTTCTGACGCCGACCGGGCATGTGTCAGGTACCGGTTATCCATCTCACGAAACAGAACCCGGGCCCGGTATGAATCGATCAGGCGGAACACCTCCGCCTCAAGCTCGTCTGGCTGGGATGGCTGGTGTATCAATTCGAGCAGGCTCGCCAGTGACGCTTCAACCACTTCATCACAATTCTCCAGATAATGAAGCTGTACTTCCGCTCCCCCGCAGTCCTGCTCCAGGCGGTCAAATTCAAACATGGTGCGGCGAAAGCACTCCAGGGCCGCCGCGTGCCGCCCTTGCCCCGCCAATGCTTTACCCTGAAAAAAGCACATCTCCCAGAACATGGCGCGGAAGCCCGCGGCCTGAAGCTCCGCAGCCAGAGAACCGAACGCTCTTTCCGCCTCAGCCAGACGGCCTTCTCCATACAACAGATGAGCCGTGACTCCTCGGATCATGAAATTCCCGAGCGGGGACGGTTGACGAGCATTCCAGCGGCGGGCGTTACGCACGGAGATTCGCGCTGCCGCAACTTGCTGTTTGGCCAGTTGGGCGATTGCCAGGTTGCCGGCGATTTGTGCCGCCCGCGCCCATTCACCCGATCCTTTGGCTGCAATGATGGCAAGCCGGTAGCATTTTTCCGCTTCTTCCCACTGTCTTTTCCGGGCGAAAATATTGCCCAAATTGCCCCGTGCCAAAGCGATCAGCGCAGTTGTCGATCCGGACAGTTCTGTACTCAAAACCGTTTCATAATCTTCCCGGGCTCCTTCCAGGAGATTCAAACGCTCACGCAAGGCACCGCGATTCAGACGCACCAAGGCCGCGGCCGCCTGGTCGTGCCGCAACGCGTAGTACTCCAGGGCCGATTCATAGCACCGCAGCGCTTCGGTGGAGCGACCGAGTTCGTCCAGCACAAACCCCCGGTTGACCAAGGCTGCGGCGTGGATGCGATCGTGAGGATCCCGTTCCGATGCAAGGGCAGATCCGAACAACGACGCCGCTTCCTCCACCCGCCCCTGTCGCACCCGCAGCATGGCCCTCACACAATCTCTTCGCCGGTGCACGGACGGCAAGAGAAAATCCTCAAGACTCCGAGATGCGGCTTCCAAGTGGAGTTCCGCTGCCTCATCGTCACCGTCAGACAACGCGATCTGCGCCAACAGGATCCTTCCTTCCGCGGCGCGCCACGGATCGCCGGCTGCGGCCGCCACCTCAATCGTCCGCCAGGCGACGCGTCGTGCTGCGCCCAGCCGTTCGCATTGGAGCAACATCTCCGCGCGCACCGTGAGCGCGTCCAGCTCCCAAAACGATACCGGCTGGCCGATCACCGGCAGACGGGACATCGCGGCTGTGCCATTGAGATAGTCGCGGGCCAGGCGGGCCCACGGATTCGTTGTCGGACCAAGCTGTCGCAGGAACGATCGCACCTGTTCGGATGCAGCCGGGGTAAGCTGCCGGGCCAGTTCAAAATCCCAGTAGAACAATTCCGGAGCCATTGCCGCAAACGACATCAGTCTGTCCGGTGATCGTGGTGCAGCACAGAGCAATCCGCGGTGCAAGTCAACAAGCGCCGCATCTGCCGGGCTTAGCCCCGCCAGCAGATGCTTTCCCGATCTGATTTCCAGCTCAGCCACCAGACGACTGGTCCGATGAGCCGTTTCGGGATGGCGGATCCACGGAGACAGAAGGCGGATCGCTTCCGCGTGTTCACCGCGAAGCGCATGCTCAAGCGCGGCGGCTTCTGCTTTTCGAAGGCCCGCGGTTTCACGTGAAACCTGCCGGCCCTCAACGAATCCCGCACCGAACACGACAACCACGCAGACAGCCCACCGCAGCCCGCTGGATAGCATCGGGTTGCGCTGCAAGACACCCTCCCCACAAATCATCCCGGCTTAAGGAATCAGCTTGTAACCCATCCCGTATACGGTGATCAAATGTTGAGGATTTTTCTGATCGGCCTCAATTTTTTTTCGCAGCTTGGCGATGAAATTATCGACGGCCCGGTTGGTGGGATCGGCCGCCATGCCCCAGACCTTCTGAAAAATCGTATCTCGGGAGACCGGCTGGTTTTGGTGATGGTGCAAGAGCTTGAGTATTTCTACCTCGTAATAGGTGAGCGGGGTTTGCTCCTGGCCGCATCGCAGGCTGAACGTGTCACAGTCCACCCACCAGGATCCGATTTGAAATTTCTGGGTGTCAGCCGCCGGGGCCTGGCTGCGGCGGAGAAGCGCCTTGATGCGAGCCAGCAGTTGCGCCACGGAAAAGGGTTTGGTCACATAGTCGTCCACGCCCGCTTCAAATCCCCGGATAACATCGTGCTCCTGGCCCCGGGCCGTGAGCATGAGGATGGGCACCCGGCTGTTCTGAGATCTGACTTGCCGACACACTTCATATCCATCCATGTCGGGCAACATGAGATCCAGCACAATCAGATCGGGCTCCAGGGATCTGCTGAGTCGCAGCCCGGATGCGCCATCTTCGGCGAGCATGACCCGATGACTCTCAAATTCCAGCAGGTCTCTGAGTCCCCGAGCCATCTCCAATTCATCTTCAACAATCAGGATCGTGGCCATTTGTGCCGCGGCTTTTAATTGTGGTTTCATAATGTAATAGCTCGGAATGCATTTGTCAATTTCCGTCGACTTGCAGGTTGCACACGGATCACGCCAGCTTGGCGGGGCGGCGTGTTCGACAGAGCTCACTTTTTGCCCGCTGGCGGCGCCGAAACCGGCAGGTCAAAAGACTGCACCACGCCCAACTGGTTTTCGGGGATCCAGCCATTCCAGCCGTTGGGCAAAACCACCTGCCGCCAGCCTTCGGTCCGGGCGACCAGCTCAACAACTAATCCTTCGTGAACGGAAAAAAGCACCGGATGGCTCTGCGACGGGCCGCTCCTGATGTCTTGTTGCCGGGTCAGAATCACACCCTCCGAAACGGACGAATCACGCACCACAATCCCCCAGAGGAGGATGGCCGATGCGACGCCGAGTACAAGCGTAACGGCGAATATCCAGCCTGCTGTTCGGCGTTGTGGCAGATCGCGTACTCGCAGCGCATACCATCCCGTAAGGCAGATGATGGCGAAGACACCCAACATCAACCCGCTGATCCCGTCAACCCCCAACCATGAGACCAAAACGTCCCGAATGATTTGGGGCACCCCAGGCGGATTTTGCGACACCCGGTCAACGCTTATTCTATTGATATGATTGATGTTATACCGTGCGTCCGTGTGGCCGGGATTCAGCCAACAGGCCCGCTGAAAATACAGCATGGCTTCACCCAGGCTGTGTCGTCGAAAGGCAGCGCAGCCGAGATTGTAATACAATTCAGCGTTTCCCGGCGCTGCCTGCACCGCCTGGCGCCAGGCACGATCCGCTGCATCATACTGACCGTCGCCATACAAGCGCACTCCCGCGCTAGCGGGTGTTTCGGATGGCACGGCGGCCGCTACCCACACCACCAGCAGTCCCAAGATCAGCCAGGCGAAGACCACGGTCCGCTTCATGGCCGACCTCCTTCCATCACCCGCAACAGCCGTTCAAGCCGCGCCAGGAGCTCCTGGGGCAGGACCGTTTCCGCCACGGTCGGGGCGTAGCGATAACGTTCACACTGCTGCAGTATGTCCAACAGATCCGCAGTGGCGGTTTCACTGATCTGGTGTGACGACAGTACCTGCCGAAGTCGGACGCCTGTCAGCTCGAGATTGTTGATCCCGAACCGGGCCTGGAGATAGTTCTGGAGCAGTCGATACACCCCGTCAAACAACTCCGCCGAGAATCCCTTCCGACCAAGTGCAGCACAGGCGCGGAGATCCCGGCGTGCCTGCACTGCCGCTCGGGAGCGTGTCCAGCTACGCTGGTCGCGTTGGAGATATCGGCGCCGTTCATCGATGGCGACAGCCCCCAGCGTCACAAGCACAAGAAGGCCGAATATCGCCAGAAACCATGGGCGACGATACAGTCGCTCCGGCGGTTTCTGCTCGAGCATGGACCCAGTATGAATATGTCGGATATCCCGGCCTTTCATCTCGATTGGCATGTTGAACCCGCCGATATTGCCCGCGCCGGTACCGGTTACCCGATCGCCCGTGGCGTTCAATTTCATGGCTGGGGAGTTTACAGACCGGAAGGTTTGCGATCCCGGATCAAAGTAGGACAGCTCAGGAATCGACAGCTCAAACATACCGGCTTCAAGAGGGATCACTACAAATTCCCAGGTTCGGCTTCCGCGCAGCGTGCCGCCTTCCAGACGGATGTTGTCTTGAACCTTCGGCGCGTAGATTTTGCATCCCGGTATTTCCATCAATTTCTGCTCGGGGATGCTGCGCAGGTTGCCCTCCCCCTGCACAATCAGTCGAACGGTAGCCGCCTCCCCCGTTGCAACCGCTGATTTGTCCAAGCCGGCCCGGATATCAAACCGGCCACACAATCCGTTGAAAGCGGCCGGCCGGCCAACCACGGGAAAGTCCATCACGTTAATCGTGATGGAGTTTGTTCGGCGAAGGACGACTTGTCGTCGGGTCATTCCGAAGAATGATTGTGTCGGTGTTTCCACCAGAACGCGGAGAATCCACGGGTCCACGTCAAACCGTCCCGACCGCAAGGGGAAGAGCACCCAGCGGCGGAGCACCTGTGTATTGTACGCCCGGCCGTTGTGTTCCCTCCGGCCCACCCGGCTCGTATCTCGGGGGTCAAGCTCTACGGTCTCTACCCAAAACCCCTCGAATTTACCTTCTTT
>JAKQOW010000072.1 GCA_029565065.1 Acidobacteriota bacterium
CTCTAGCTTTGTTGGAGCTCAGAGAAATGGATAGACAAGTTCAGACTGCCGTTCAGGCTTCTGAACATGCTCAGCATGAGCGGGGTAAATTCAGCAGCGTCCGGCAGGCCGCGATCCCCTGAAACCATCGCCGACCGGCTGTTTCGGCTAGCATCGCCACCATGTCCGGTCGACCGACGAGCCGGCGGAAGTATCTTTCGTATCCATTTACCGCCTCCACCCAATTCGCCGGTTCCAGGCCCAGTCGCTCCATGATAGGTGCCAACTCTCGTGGGATCACGCCGGGTTTGTCTGACCGGGCCACTCGACCCGCAGTGTCCAGCAGCGTCAGGTATTCATTCAAGGTCAGCCGCCGGAATACTCCCCGCCGGTCGGCGGAGTCTGTCAGCGGGCATAACCAGTCAGTTGTTGATCCCTCCGCTGCGGATGTTTCGTTCCGGTCTGTAGTCGTCTGCTGCCTGGCGATCCTCTGCTGAGCGGAGGTATAGGCACTCGTTTCCGGCGTTGCCGCTAATCCCGCGCGGATAGGGTTCAGGTCCACATACACCATGGCCGTCAGCACCGCGGCTTCATCCGCGAGGGCCCGGCACTTGAACCGCCCCTCCCAGAACCGTCCCTTGCACCCGTCTTCGCGGTTGGCCCGGCGGGCGATGTACTCGTCCAGACAGCGCATGAACCAGCTCAAACTGCACAATCTCTGACGCAGCAACGCCACTCGACCCCGCTGCCTCAGCACTGCGGCGATGTCGACGTCTGACGGTTCTGACTCCTCCGCTCGGCGCATTCGTTTGGATGGGAACAGAATCAACCATCGTCGGACCACCTCCTGATCCGCCCAGTTGCGCACAAGATCGGGCAGTGTTCGCAGCAGTGTGTGCAGATGATTGTTCATGATCGCGTAGCCCAAAACATCGAGGGCGAAGATCATGGCCAAGAAAGCGAGTCGTTCCCGAATCCAGTCCTTCCGATGGTCGTAGTTCCGACCACTGGCTGCGTCTTGTCCGCACAGCCAAGCCTGCCGTACGCATCGAATGGTGCAATGGTATGCCCCTGCCACTCCTTCTGGCGCAATGTCGCGCCGGGCGATCGTCATGGGTCACCTCCAGAGAAAATGCTCTCACCCATACAAACGATCGAATTGGCTGCTGTTCAGGTTTTTTTTGAAAATTAAGGAAAACAGTGGATGTCCTTTTCCCTATGTTTGTCTTTTCTTAATGGAACTGTTTATAGTGAATTCTGTGTTGCAACGTGTTGAGGAAATTAGAGAGTGTCCAGACAGATCCGCAGAGCGACGAGGAAATAGTTGGGTGTCCAAATATCTCCACAAAGCGACGAGGAAATGTTTGGGTGTCCAATTATCTGCCAAACATCTCTGAGTCGAATACGTCTGGCGGCTAAAGCTGACGCCGGACATCCGACGTCTCGGCCACTCGTCATGACGAATCCGCAGAACCTGACGCGGACGCCCGAACACGGCCGTACTGGAAGGTTCGCAACAGGCGCTCCAGCGGGCCATACTCGAGCTTCCTGAACCACAGGCGGCTGAGCCAGAGTTGCAGGCTGAACAGCGCCAGCGCCAGGAGCACGTTCACCGCATAGCCGGTCTTGCCGTACAACCCCAGCCCGTAAGCGTAGAACAGGGTGGTGCAGACCATCGACTGGAACACGTAGTTGCTCATGGCCATGCGCCCCACCGGTGCGAACAGCAGCCAGAATGATCGCCCGATTCCCCCGTAGTACATCGCGACGATTGCGGTCACGTAGAATACGCCGAGCGCGGGTGCGCCGATCTCCTGACCAGCCAGCGCCAGCAGCTCCAGGACCGGGCCGCCGCCTGGCGGGGCGACGGCGCTGTCGAGGCTCAGGGCGCTTCCGGCAAGGCCGACAACCAGCGAAATCCACATGGTCTTTCGGATGATGCCGAGGTTGTCTTTCAACGCCTTCACGATGCCCGTCTTCCAGCACCAGATGCCCAGCAGGATCATGGCCAGGAGTTTCCAGCCGACGTACAGCAGCGACCAATACTGGGAGATCGTCTCCCGGAATCGGTACCGGAAGATGTCGGACAGGCTGCCGTGTCCGTAGGCCCGCACGCTTCGCTCGTTGTATCGCCGCGTCCGCTCACGCAGCATGGTTTCCTGTGCCTTGAGTTGTTCGGCCTGGACTTGGGGATCCGCGGCGGGTTGCTGGAGGATGGCGGGCGCCGACACGATGACGGGAACCAGCAGCACGGCCAATGCCGCCGGGAGGATCCAGGCGGGCTTGAAGTAGCAGAAAGCCAGGGCGAGAACACCCAGCAGAGCGTAGTTGCCGATGTAGTCCCCGGCGTAAAACAGCAGGGCGTGGCTGATGCCGATGGCGAACAATCCGATCAGCCGGCGGGCGTAGAGCGGCACGAACCGGCCCTGCCGCGCCCGGGTCCGTTCGAACGTGATGGCCATCCCCACACCGAATAGCAGCGCCAGGATGGAGAAGAACTTCTCGGAAACCAGGAAACTCGTCACGAGGATGACATAGTAATCCGACTCGCTGAGCGTGCCGCCCCGAAGGTCGAAGATCGTCCGAACCGGATGGCTGTAGAACTGAATGTTGATGAGCAGAATCCCGAAGATGGCGAATCCCCGAACGATGTCCAGGATCGAGATCCGTTCGGCGGGCTTGACTGGGCCGGTGGTCATTATGGGTGCCTCCGATCGCACGTGTCTGAGTGACGGGCTGTCAGGATGTCCGCTCTTTCAGCTCCAGCACCCGGCAGGGGCAGACGAAGACGCACAGCGAACAGCCGTCGCAGCGGTCCGCGTCGATCACCAGGTTGTTGTCGGCGACGGTGATGGCGTTGGAGCCGCCGTCGGAGCAGGCCAGGATGCATCGCTGGCACAGGGTGCATCGCTCCGGCTGGGCTTCGTAGGCCAGCAGCGGCCCGGACCGGTCGAGGTCGTCGTGGGCCACCAGCCGGGGGAGGGCCGCGCCGCGGAAGCGGGCCACGGAGTCGAAACCGCGGCGCCGCAGGTAGGCGTCCAGCCCCTTGATGAGCGGCAGGATGATGGAATACCCGCCCAGCATGACCGCCGTGCAGATCTGGACGGCGCCGGCGCCCACGGCGATGTACTCCACCGCGTCCTCCCAGGTGGAGATGCCGCCCATGCCGTACACGGGCAGGCCGTCCGCTGCGGCGGCGATCTGGGCCACCGCCCGGAGTCCGATGGGCTTTACCGCTTTTCCCGAGTACCCGCCATAGGTGGAGTAGCCACGGACCGATGGGAGCGGGTCGAATGTCTCGATGTCCACGCCGATGAGGCACTGGACGGTGTTGATCGCCGCCAGCGCGTCGGCGCCGCCGGCACGGGCGGCGCGCGCCGCCGCGGCGATGTCACCCGTGTTGGGGGTCAGCTTCACGATCACCGGAACCCGGGCCACGGCCTTGACCCAGGCGGTGATCCGCTCCACGAGATCGGGATGCTGCCCGATGGCAGCCCCCATGCCCCGTTCCGGCATCCCGTGGGGGCAGGAGAAGTTCAGCTCCAGGGCGTCGGCGCCGGCGTCCTGCAAGGTTTGGGACAGGCTCCGCCACGATTCCGGACGGAGGTCGGACATGAGGCTGGCGATCAGCACCTTGTGGGGATATTCGTCCTTGGTCTTCCGGATCTCATCGGTCCAGTAGGTCACGTCCCGCCGGGTGATGAGCTCGATGTTCTCGAAGCCCACCGGCATGTTCCGGGAATCGCGCAGGATGCCGAAGCGGGGCGAGACATCACGTATCTCTATGTCGTCGGGCTTGATGGTCTTGGTTACCGCCCCGCTCCAGCCGTAGGCGAAGGCCGTGCGGATCATGGGCCCCGTGGCGGTGGGCGGCGCCGAGGCCAGGATGAAGGGATTTTCGAAGGTCAGCGGGCCCAGTTCCACCTTCAATGATTCCGGACTTTTCATGATGCCTCCTGAGTGGCAACCGTGCTCAGCGGTGGAAAGGCTCAGCGCCTGAGACGACCGTCATGGATCGGGTGTTCTTTTGTTCCGATCCGTCCGGAACGATCGGAAATTGAATCGGCACGCGCATGGCCCGATGCCTGCATTATTACCACATGCGGCGACGGTTCAAGTACAATATATTTATTGCAACGAATCGCCGGCACAGCCGATGAATTAGGTAAAGTCCTGGCTCAGGAGGCATCATGGTGGATCGCATCGATGGCGGGGCGCAGGGCCCTTCAGGTGTGGATGGGCTGAATGCCCGTACGGAAAACGGCGGACTGTCTCAACTAACCACGGTCCGGGAGGGTGAATCCCGGCTGGCCCAGGTGGCGGAGCGCCTGAACATTCCGGAAGCCTCGCTGCAGGCGGCCAATCCCGGCATCGGGCTCACGGGTGAAGTAACCGCCGGCCAAGAACTCCGCTTGCCCCGGCTGACAGCTCCAGATGACGGTCCGGGCGCGTCGGAGCCGCCGGCCATCAAGCACGAACACATCGGTGATAAACGATGGCAGGGCAATGTCTGGGAAGCGAAGCTGTCGGCCCGGTTGCCCCGAACGGATTCTGAATCGTTAAAAACAGGCGCCGGCTTCGAGGACCCGCTGACGGCCTTCGAAGATCCGCTCACGGCTTTTCCCAAAGCCCCGGCTGGCTTCGAGGACCCACTGACGGCCCGTCCGAAGACCGGCTTCGAGGATCCGCTCACGGCTTTTCCCAAGGCCCCGGCCGGCTTCGAGGACCCACTGACGGCTCGGCCCAAGCTCGGTTTCGAAGATCCGCTCACGGCTTTTCCCAAAGCCCCGGCTGGCTTCGAGGACCCGCTGACGGCCCGTCCTAAAATCGATGCGAATTTCGAAGATCCGTTGACAGCTATGGATGCGCCGAAAGGCCAAGACAAGATTTGAGCCGGCTTCGCCACACCTGAAAGCAGGTGAGGAAAACCGTTAACCAGCCGGGTTCGCCGCTGGCTTCAGTTGGATTTCTGAGTTTTACCGGCAGCCGGGATCTTGATGATCGCCGTCATCCGCTTTCCGGTGCGCGGGCTGTTGAACGACAGCACGGCGCGGTTCCCCTCGACGGTCAGGCACGGATCCAGCGCCTCGAGGTCGGGCAGTTCGGCGGAAGGGGTGGTGAGGCCGATCCGCCGCCAGGCGGCGGGCTCGGCGAATTCCAGTGTCGCATAGGGCGGCAGGTAGCGGATCCGCTGCTCGCCGATAGCGCCGTTGGCCGTGTAGCGGCGGGCGTTTGGCGAGTAGATCAGGCTGCCCTGGCGGCTATCCAGCCGGTAGTCCAGCCGGTCCCGCCACCCCTCCAGCGCGAGGCGGGTGCGGTTGCGATTGTACTCCAGGCTGTCGGCGCGGCGCTGGCGCCGGTACTCAGCCTGCGCCTCCCAGCGCTGCTTGCCCGCGGCGACCTTGACGTACCACCACGTGTCCTCGTAGTCGACGGCCACCACGGCCAGACCGCTGTTCCCGACGCTGAGCAACGGCTCCACCGGTTGCAGCCGGATCTTGGCGGGCGGGAACGCGTCGCCGCCCTGGGGCATGACGCCGCCCTGGAACGTCACTGACACGGGCAGCGCGACGCCGCCCACCATCACCGCTTCCTGGTGGGGGCGGTCGAAATCGAACCGCCCGCCCTCGTTGAAATCCAGCGGGACGGCGCCGCTGCACGCGCTGCCGCTGTGAAAGAGCTGCCGGCGCGTCAGCCGGTCCCCGGCGCTCTCGGTGGTCTGAATGTCCCTCGCTTGGATCACCTCCTGGTCCCAGACCTCGTAGTTCACCGTTGGCCGGGCGGTGACGCAGAATACGGGCGCATTCACGCCGCCTGCAATGTGTTCTGTTAGGAACTTGTCCACCTGGGCCCAGTTGGCGTCATCCCGCCGCATCTGCACCGCAAGCTGGGTGGGCCGCGTCTCGGTCAGAAACGGGGCAGGGGCGCTGAGCCGAGGATTGACGATCAGGCTCGGGCGCACCGACAACCGGGTCACCCAGTCTGTGCAGGCGCCAGCCATGACCGTCCAGGTGTAGTCTTTTTTGTCCTGGTATCCTCCCCGCAGCTCCACGGCGTCCCAGGTGTCGGTCCCCGAGCTGGGTCCGTCCAGGAGGACGGATGTCCAGGGCGCCACCTGGAACGGCTCGGGCTGGCTCATGTAGCCCACGCGGACGACGCTGATCTTGCCGAGGGTGCCGATCATCTCGTCCATGGGCGCGAAGATCACCCCCTTGAGGATGAACCAGGCGACGTCGAACGGATCGATGGGATTGGGAATCCCATCCGGCAGGGCGAGGCTGAGGCTCATGGAGACGGCTTCCTGGGCGACCTCGCCGGCTGTCGACGGCGGAAAGGCGACGAGCCAGAACAGACCGATGACGTCGACGGCGGCGCCGCCGTACAGGTCGATTTTCATTTCGACGTTCTCGAGCCTGGCTTTCTCCCGGAGCAGCGCCGCGCTGAAGACGTCGGCCGTGATGCGCCAGGTCACAGGCGCGGCCGCCGGCCCCAGCGTCTTGATGCGCGCGGCGGCCTGGAGCACCCGCTGGTGCGACGCCGAGATGCTGAGGATCGCACCGCCGCTCAGGGGATCGCCCTCTTCGCCGGCCGGGGTCGCATAGGCAGCGATGGGCGTGGTCGAGCCGAGAAACAGGGCGCAGCTCACCAGGGCGCCCCATTTTTCGGGCGACCAGCCGCTGCGAGCGTGCGCCGCGTCGGACAGGTCGTTCAGCGGCCCGCGCGTCCAGATGCGCTTCAGCCGGCCAACCTGCCAGGAGCGCAGCGCCAGGTTGCGAGCCTTGTCCTCGTAAGTGAACAGGCGGCTCTTGGGCCGCACCCCGCCCATGCGCACATAGTCCTCTGTCTGCATCTCGCGGGGCGGACTCGGGTCTTCGGCCAGCGCCACGAGCGCCGGGATCTCCCACTTGAGTACGAAGTGGGAGCAGTCGCGGGCCATGTAGAGGAGGAAATGAGCGCGGGCGTGGTTGTCCGCCGGGCCCCAGTAGTCGCTCTCGACGCCCATGGTGCGGTAGGCCACGGGGATGTAGTCGGCGAAGCCGCGCCGCTGGATGCTGGCCGAAATCTGGGCAAAGTCCATGCGGTCCGCGCCATGCTCCTGCGCGCCCAGAAAAACGGCGAGTCCGACGAGAAGCGTCAGCCCGGCCAGAAGCCGCGCCGCTGAGATGTGCACTGTGTTCATTGAATTCAATTATGATGCGCCGCCGGCGGGTTGTCAATTCGGGCAGGCAGAAATCAGAAAATCGATCCTGTGCTCATTCACTCGCTCACGGGGGAATATTGGACATCTGATAATCTGTAAACAAATATCAACAACTGGACTCCCATCCACCTGGAATGCTGAATGCCAACAAACCGGACTCCCGAACATCTGGGCATCTGGATGGCATTTCGAGATATCCGAATGGTGTTCGCCGGCCGGCCGGGCGCTGGCGGGACGGTGCAGCAATATGCGGTATGGAAAAGATGGCTGTCCTGATCTGCTGTCCTGATCTGCTGCTTTGGGAAACTGGATGGGAAACTGGACATCCAAACATCATCGTATTCAACTCCCGGACACCCGGGTGCCCTCTGGTCCCGGCGGGCGAACAAGGCTGTGAATGCCCATGCGCAACGGAAAAATTGGCAGTCCCGTATTGTTCTGATCTGGATTGGTTCCCCCGATCTTCCCCCGGGGTGATGTCTGAAGACCTGGACACCCAAATACCAGGACATCCGGGCCTAGGCATCCAACGGGAAACGGGACAACCAACTACTCAAACACCAACCAACGCCAAGACGCCTCATCCATCCAATTTAACACATCCGGGCGTCACCGGCGAACGGACGGACGTGGCTTGTGATGGGCAGGGCTTACAGGAGGGAATCTTGGGTTTCCGGAAGTGAAGACCTGGACACCCAAACACCAGGACATCCGGGCCTAGGCATCCAACGGGAAACGGGACAACCAACTACTCAAACACCAACCAACGCCAAGACGCCTCATTCATCCAATTCAACACATCCGGGCGTCACCGGCGAACGGATGGACGCGGCTTGTGATGGGCAGGGCTTGCAGGAGGGAATCTTGGGTTCCCGGAAGTGTCCAGAATAGATCAGGAACATTGGGCCTCCAGAATTCCACAATCGGATTCAGCAGAATCTATGGGTGTCCGGATTGAGACGCGGTGACGCGAAGATAGCACTCGCGTGTAATCGATGCGCTTGCGCGTCCCGGCGGTCGTCAACTAGGGTGAGACATCTGCATTCGATGGTGAGGACGGAGGAATCAACCGCCCAGGGCGATGGTGAGGGCGACGAGGGTGCAACCCAGGGCCACCATCCATAGACCCATCCGCCACGGGCGGTGGCCAGCGTACCGTCCGAGGGCATGGCCGCCCAGGAAGAGCATGCCGACAGCGATCCCATTGGACACCCGGAGCGCCCGGTGGACTTCGTCAATGAACAGGAAAGGCACCACCACCGGAAACGTGGACAGGAACACCAGCAGACACACGCTGAACGCGCCGAGAAAATCACTGGCGCGCAAGCGCGGCCGCTCGGGCGGATCGGGCAGCTCGACCAGCTTGCGCCTGAGGAATTCGAATTGGTCCGGTCCCAGGATGGCGGAGATCGTGGGGGGCAGCGCATCGGCGATGAGCCGCTGGCCCGCTCCCGGGTCGGCGGTGCGGCGGATGGCGTGGAGGACCTTGAGGCTGCGGCCCCGTTCCACGAGGCCGGCGATAAGATACATCACGGCGTCGACGATCCCCCAGGCCAGGTTGCAGCCGATCGCCCCGACGAGCAGATCCCGGACCTCGGCCCGGTCGCCTGAAGCGACGCTGATGGATCCCGTGAAGGTCAGGGCCATGATCAGTCCGAACAAAATCTCCGAGATGCGTTCGGGGGGATCCAGGATATTGGGCAGGAAGCGGGACTCGGATTCCGGCATGGGGCACTCCCAAGGAGGTATCGCACAATCGGCCGAGTTACGACTTGGCCAGCGGCGACCGGCCACATAACCTCGGATCCGATGGCCTGATTGTATCAAAAGGGAAGGCCGCGAGGTATCCGGTTCGCAAGGTGACCGGCACCACTCCCCGGGCGGATTGAACCATCGACCCCGATCCGTCTTCTAAATCGGCAGAGGGAATGCCAGCGGCGGGACGACAACGCGGATTGGGGAGGTGGACGATGCGTTGCAATCCCTGCACATGGGCGATGGTGTACATCCTCTCGGTGAACATCGGCTTGGGGATGGCCGAAAGCCGTCAGCCGGCCGTGCCGGACTCACGGCCAGAACACGTGATGAAGGTTACCGTGGACCTGGTTCAGGTGGACGTGGCCGTGACCGACGCCAAGGGCCGGCCGGTGCGCGACCTGAAGGCCGAGGACTTCCGGGTGTATGAGAACGGGTCGCTCCGGCCCGTCGTGTACCTGCGGTACGTGCCCGAAATCGCCAAACGGCCGGGCGCGCCCGGTGCCGAATTCGCCGGACTTGCCGGAATTGCCGGATCTGGCTCCGACGGGTGGGTAAATCCCGGCCGGGAGCCCACCCCCATTGTGCTGGTGGTGGATGATCTGGGGCTCCGTTTCACCAGCCTCGCCAACACCCGCCGGGTGCTCCGGCGCTTCGTGGATGAGCAGATGCGCGACGGCGACCGGGTGGCGCTGCTGTGCACCGGCAAGAACCTCGGGGCGTTCCAGCCGTTCACCGCGGACAAAGACCTCCTGCGGGCGGCTGTCGGGCGGCTGCGGTGGAATCCGTTCAGTCGGACGGGTCTCAGCGGGGCCGTGGCGGCGGAAGAGCTGGAGATGGCGCCGTTGTTGAGCGTGGGCGGCCGCTACCGGAGTCTGCAGCGGGAACGGGCGCTGTATGAATACGCCTATTTCCGGGAGCAGGTGGCCGTGGCCGGGACGTTCAACACCCTGGAGGGCGTCATGCAGAGCCTGTCGGCCATGCCCGGGCGGAAGGTGGTGGTCCTGCTCACCGACGACATCCCCATGCAGCCCACGGGATCGCGGTTTCTGGACTACCTCTCCCGCTTCCACCGGCTCATCGACCAGGCAAACACCGCCGGGGTGCGCATCTACCCCGTCCGGCCGGGCGGTTTGGAGACACGTAGCATGACCGCCGATACGGCGGGCAGGGAACCTTATTACGCCCAGGACAGCTTCGAAGCCCGGGAGAGGCAGCTGCGGGCGATCGAGAGAAGAGTGTATGCGTCGCCCGGCTACGAACAGCCGGGCCTGGCCGTTCTGGCCAATTCGACCGGCGGCGCATGCTTTAACGCCAACAACGACATCAACAAGGCGCTGGATCTCGTCCTGCAGGCCCAGGGCGGCTACTACCTCATTGGCTACACGCCCTCGGAACAGGCGTTCCAGAACGACGGCGAGCGCCCGCGTTTCAACAAGCTGAAACTGGAAACCGTCCGGCCCAGGCTCAAGCTGAGCTACCGCCGCGGCTACCTCGGCCTCGACGAAAACGCCCGCCGGCCGGCCACCCGGTCCCGGCTGGAAGCATTGACCCAGGCGCTGGTCCGGCCGCTGGCTGACGACGCCTTCGCCCTGGCACTCGATGTGGAGTCGGACGGCGCGCCGCCCGCTCTGAGGTCGCTGGTTCGCATCGATCCCCGCCGGCTCCGATTCGTTCGGAACGAGGCGGGCGACTACCAGGCCACCATCGACATGCTGGCTGTCACCCTAGACAAGAACGGGAACCTGATCGACCAATCCGACCGTGTGTTCACCGTTTCATCACCGCCGGACCAGTTCGAGGCGGCTCGGGCAAAGGGCCTGACGCTGCCGTATGACGTGGCGCTGCCCGAGGCGGGCGGATACCAGGTCCGGCTGGCGGTGCGCGACGCCGAATCCGGCCGGACGGGCACGGCGCTCCGGTACGTTGAACTCAAGTAACCGACCGCCCGATTAAACCTCTTGCTTCCTTAGCCGTGGTGTTGGATAGGGCCACCGGAACGCGGCCAGCCGACCGCAGATCCAAAGCCCGCCAGCGGCTATTTCTGTCTGGAATAATTCTGGACACCCAAACACAAGATCTGGACTTTCGACATCCTGACATCGCAAAAAAACTGCATAACCAAACATCAATATATCCGACTCGGAATACAGGACACCCTATTCGCTAGAACTGGACACCCCGCGAGAACTGGACACCCAACCACCAGGATATCCGACTCAAGACATCTAAGTGGCGAGAACTGGACACCCAACCACTAGGATATCCGACTCAAGACATCTAAGTGGTGTTCGGAGGTCAGATTCGACCTGTTTGGATGTGCGGAAACATACGAAATGCAAATTTGCATGTCCTTTTCTGTCCAGAACTGAAAAGGGGAATATGGGTGTCCGGATCTGTTGATCAGTGATCCTGATTAATAGAATTTGGGTGTCCTGATTTGCCCTGGTCTGCGTCTGATTTGCGCCTGGTATGCTGAGCTGTCATGCTGTTTGGTCGATTGTCGCGATGGGCCCGGGTCCTAGGTGAACGGGAACCGGGAGATTCAGCCTGAGCGTTGCCCTTCGGTGGAAATGCGGTTACAATCGGCTCCAAGATTCGTCGCAGGATCACCCGACAGCCGCCCGCCGGATGGCGCGGCTGGGCTAGGCTGCACCGGAAGCCGCGGGAGCCGGAGGACGCATGGAGCCAGCCAAGGCCGACCGGATCATCCAGCTGGCGCTGGTGCGCGGGCACCTCTCCGCTGCGGCGCTGGAGCAGGCCCGCCAGGACCGCGCGCCGTCCGACGACACCCAGCCGTCGTCCAGCGCTAACCGTCCGCACCCGGACGCTGCGGGCCTGCTCGACACCCTGGTCCGTCGCGGCTGCCTCGACGAGTCGCTGGTCCGCCGACTGGCCGAGGAGCTGGACGGTGCGCCGCGCACGCCCCTGCCCAGCGGCCCCGCCTCCGATCCGACCCCCACCGCCCCGGCCGGCGACGGCGGCGATCCGGCGTTCGGCGCACGAATGGCGGAATGGGACCGCTACCGGGTCATCCGGCTGCTGGGCCGCGGCGGCATGGGCGAAGTGTTTCTCGCCGAGGACCCGCGGCTCGGGCGCCGGGTGGCCATCAAATTTCTGCACCGCGACGATCTGGAAACGGTCGAACGCTTCCTGCAGGAGGCGCGCATCCAGGCCCGCGTCCAGCACGAGCATGTCTGCCGCGTGTACGAGGTGGGCGATCTGGAGGGACGGCCCTTCATCGCCATGCAGTACATCGACGGTCCGTCTGTGGCCGCGCTCCGCAACGAACTGGGCTGGGATGAGAAGGTCCGGATCGTCATCCGGGCCGCCGACGCCCTCCAGGCCGCGCACCGGGAAGGATTGGTCCACCGGGACGTCAAACCGGGCAACATCCTGGTGGAGCGCCGCGCGGACGGCGCCCTCCACCCGTATGTGGTGGACTTCGGCCTGGCCCGGGAGCTGTCGACCTCCGGTCTCACGGTCACCGGCGCGCTGCTGGGCACGCCGGCCTACATGTCGCCCGAGCAGGCCCACGGCACCCGGGAGGGTGTGGACCGGCGCGCCGATATCTACGGCCTCGGCGCCACCCTCTACGACCTGCTGGCCGGCGTTCCGCCCCTGACCGGCCCCACCGCCCTGGCCACCGTCGTTCGGATCATCAGCGAAGAACCGGTTCCGCTGCGTAGTCGGATGCCCGACCTACCGCCCGACCTGGAGACGGTGGTCATGAAGTGCCTGGAGAAGGATCCCGCCCGTCGCTACGATTCAGCCTTCGCCCTGGCTCGGGATCTGGAAGCGGTGCTGGCAACTGAGCCGATCCTGGCCCGTCCGCCCAGCCTGCGACAGCGGGCCGTCAAGCTGGCGCGGCGCCACCGGACGCTGGCCGCCGTGCTCGCAGCCGTGGCCGTCGTCACCGTGGTGCTGGGCGGCTGGCTGGCGGCGGAGAAGTGGCGGCTACAGGCCCAGGCCCGGCGAGCCGCCGAATTCGGTCAGGAGGTATCGGCCATCGAGCAGGCACTTCGCGTGGCTTATTTTGCCCCCACCCACGACGTGACCGCCGAGGAGCGCGAGGCGCGCGCCGCCCTGGTGCGCCTCGAGCGCCAGGCGGATGCCATGGCCGACGCCGCGGCCGGTCCGGGCCACTACGCCCTGGGGCGCGGCTTCCTGGCGCTGCGCGACTGGTCCGCGGCCCGCCGCCACCTGGAGCGGGCGTGGACCGCGGGCTACCGAGGCGGCGAAGTGGCCGGCGCGCTGGGGCAGGCGCTGGGGGCGCTCTACCTGGAGGAGATGGACCGGGTGCGCCGAATCCACGGCAAGGAGCTGCGCGAGGCGCAGGAAGCCGCTGCCGGCCGCGCGTTGCGCGAACCGGCTCTCGGGTACCTGACCCGGGCCCAAGGGAGCGCGGCCGAGGCGTCCGACTACGTGGCGGCAACCCTGGCGCTCCACGAGTCGCGCTGGGACGAGGCGCTGGTTCGCGCCCGCCGGGCGGCGGCGCGCACTCGCTGGTTTTTCGAGGCCTGGGTCCTGCAGGGGCGGGCGCTGCAGTTGCGAGCAGGCGATGCCAGCGGCCGCGGTGACAAGGCGGCGGCCTACCGTGACCTGGACGCTGCGGCGGCGGCTTTCAATGAAGCAACCGCCATCGCCCGGAGCGCGCCGTCCGCCTTCGTCGAGCGCGTGGTGAACGCGACGCAGCGCCTGGAGCTGGAGGCGGTGAACGGTGGCGATGTGCCCGCCGCCTTTGCGGCGGGTCTGGCCGCCTGGCGGCAGGCGGCGGCGGTGGCTCCCCACGACAGCCGCCTGCACACCCAGCGGGCCATCCTGCAGTGGCGGCTGGCCGAGTACCAGTCCAACTCCGGCGAGGATCCGGTCCGCGCTTTGGATGAAGCCGTGGCGGCCGCGCGGGACGCGGTGCGCGCCGATCCGGCCAACGACGATGCGCACCTGAACCTCGGGCACGCGTGGTGGCGGCGGGCCGAAAGCGACCAGGGCCGAGGCGTGGACGCCCGGCCGGCCCTGCGCGAGGCCGTCGCTGCCCTCACGCGCGCCGTGGAGCTGAACCCCAACTCCTCGGGCGCCGAGAACAGCCTGGGCCTCGTGTACTGGACCTTGGCCGACACGGAGGCGACGGAAGGGAAGGATCCGCGTCCCAACCTGGAGCGCGCACTGCGGCACCTGGACGGAGTGGTCCGGATCAACCCGCGCCTGGCCACCGTGCACAGCAACCGCGGCGGAGTATACAGCTCCATCGGCACCTGGGAGATCACCCACGGACTCGACCCCTCGGCCACCCACGCGCGGGGCGCCGCCGCCTGCCGGCAGGCCATGGCCATCAATCCGGCGCTGCCCCATGCGTGGATCAATCTGGCCAACATCCAGCTCCGGCAGGGATCCTACCTGCAGCAGTTGAACCAGGATCCCCGCCCCCTGTTCCGGGAAGCGATCGAGGCGTACCAAAAGGCCATCGGGCTGAACCCGCACTTCGCCGCCGGTTACACCAACCTGGGAACGATCTACCAGCGCCTGGCCTACCAGGTCCTGCTGGAAGGCGGCGATCCCGCCGCCCACCTGCGCGACGCGGTCGCCTGGTACCGCCGCGCCCAGGAGGTGAATCCGGGCAACCTCACCGGTTTTGTCAACGAGGGGGCGGCGCACACCATCCTGGCCCGATACCTGCTGGAGAGCGGCTGTGATCCGACGGCGGAGCTCGCTGCAGCCCGGGTGGCCTTGGCCAAGGGCCGGGTAATCAATCCGAACAGCCCATCGCTCCACCGCGAGTGGGCGGACGCGGCGCTGGTCCAGGCCCGGTGGAACGCCCGGTCGGGCGGGCGGCCCGAGGCGGCGTTCGACGAGGCGGAGCGCGCCGTCGGTGAAGCGCTGCGCCTCAACCCAGACAGCGCCGACGCCGCGCTCTGCCGGGCCCAGGTGCGACGGCACCGCGCGGTGTGGGAACTGGCATGCCGCCGCCCGCCGAACCGCTGGATCACCGGCGGAATCGCCGACGCCACGCGGACCTTCGAGATCGACCCGGAACAGTTCGAGGCCCTGGCGGTGCGTGCCGCCCTGCGGTTGCTGCAGGCGAAGTTGGAGCGGAATCCGGAAGGGGCGCGCCTTGCCGCGGCGGCTGCGGTGGACGATCTGCGCGCGGCCCTTCCCAAAGGTCCTTTCCTGGACCGCAGCCTGGCGCCGCTATTGGCCGAGGCCGAGCGGATGGCCGGGCAGAAGTAGGGAGTCGGAAGTTAGCAGATAGGAGATAGGAGATAGGAGATAGGAGATTGAAGCTTCTCGGGCTCGTAATCGTAATTCGTAATCGTAATTCGTGATCGTAATCGTCGTCGAGACTCGAGGCTCGTCCCCGTAACGCAGACATCGGACTTCGGAAATCGGACATGTGAAATCGGACCTTGGACCTGGATTCTGAGCCCTGGATCACGGAGCCCAGATCCGAGACCCATTCACCGATTCACCCAGTTACCCATTCACCCATTCACCCATTCACCCATTCACCGACACACCTCGATGCATGCGCTGCGCTGCCGCCACCATGATGGAATGGCGTCGCGGCGCTGGCCGGAGCGCTCGGCCATCTCAGGCTTTTACGGCCCGGATGGTGAGACTGGAGGCCACGCCCGCCAGCTCGTCACCTACCTCTCGGGTCACCGGGTCGGTGATGCTGCCACCGGCCGTGTAGGTGACGTCATTCAGGATCTCCACCTGCGCGAAGCCGGCTGACCGGATAGCTGCCAGGTAGTCCTCTCGCCGCAGCGCTCCGGCGATGCAGCCGGCGTACAGGGCGTCGTTGTTCCGGAGCGCCGGCGGCAGGTCCCGGTTGAGGACGATGTCGCTCACCGTCATCCGCCCGCCGGGCTTGAGCACCCGAAACACCTCCCGGAACACCACCGCCTTGTCGGGCGACAGGTTGATCACGCAGTTGGAGATCACCACATCCACTTCGGCATCACCTGCCGGCAGCGCCTCGATGAATCCCTTGCGGAATTCCACGTTGGCCAGCCCTGTGGCGGCGGCGAACTGCGCGGCGTTGCGGCGGGCCAGCGCCAGCATATCGTCGGTCATGTCCACGCCGATGACCCGTCCGGAGGCGCCGACGATCCGGGCGGCGATGAACACGTCCCGGCCGGCGCCCGAGCCCAGGTCCACGACCACGTCGCCGGGACGCACCGCGGCGAACGTCACAGGGTCGCCGCACGACAACCCGAGGTCCGCCTGGGGCAGGCCCGACTCCGTCGGGGCCGCCGCGGGCGATCCGCAGCAGCTCTGCGGCCCGCAGCAGCAGCCGGACTGCTGCCGCGCTACCGACGCATAGGCCTGCTGCACCATGTCGCGGATGTCTTTCTTTTTATCCATGAGTGTTCTCCTGTTATAGACCAGCCGATGTGGACACCGCGCCGGCGCAGCGGAAGTACTTCCCGCGGATCTTGAAGGCCACGTTCACCAGGGCGATCATCACCGGCACCTCCACCAGCGGCCCGATCACGGCGGCGAAGGCCTCGCCCGAGTTGATGCCGAACACGGCCACGGCCACGGCGATGGCCAGCTCGAAGTTGTTCGACGCCGCGGTGAACGACAGCGTCGTCGACTGCCCGTAGTCGGCGCCGGCCCGCTTGCTCAGCCAGAACGACACCAGGAACATGAGGACGAAGTAGATGAGCAGCGGGATGGCGATCCGCACCACATCCAGAGGCAGCTTGACGATGAACTCGCCCTTGAGGCTGAACATGACCACGATGGTGAACAAAAGCGCCACCAGCGTGATGGGGCTGATGACCGGGACGAACTTCGCGTCGTACCACGCCTTTCCCTTGAGCTTCACCAGGACCAGGCGGGTGAACATGCCCGCGAGGAACGGGATGCCGAGGTAAATGAACACGCTCTCGGCAATCTGGCCGATGGAGATGTCCACCACCGAGCCCTTGAGGCCCACGAGCGGCAAACCGACGGTGATGAACAGGTAGGCGTAAAGAGAGAAGAACAGCACCTGGAAGATGGAGTTGAACGCCACCAGACCGGCGGCGTACTCGCGGTCGCCCTCGGCCAGGTCGTTCCAGACAATGACCATGGCGATGCAGCGAGCCAGTCCGATGAGGATCAGGCCCACCATGTACTCGTGCTTGTCGGCCAGAAACGCCACCGCCAGCCCGAACATCAGCACCGGGCCGATCACCCAGTTCTGCACCAGCGACAGACCCAGCACCTTCAGGTTCCGGAACACCCGGGGAAGCTCCTCGTAGCGCACCTTCGCCAGCGGCGGGTACATCATCAGGATGAGCCCCATGGCGATGGGGATGTTGGTGGTGCCGGCACTGAACCGGTTCCAAAAGTCCTTGATGCCGGGGTACAGGTAACCGGTGGCCACCCCGACGCCCATGGCCAGGAAGATCCAGAAGGTGAGATAACGATCCAGAAAGGACAGTCGCCGGGAGATGCCGTCAGTCATGGAGTGTTCTCCTGAATCAGTTTGAATTGCGAATCGTCGGGCGGCTCACCGCTCGTGGAGCGCCTCGGGCAGTCTCTCCACAAACCGCCGAATCTCGTCGCGAACCCGCCGGTAGTGGGCCATCGCTTCCTCGTCCGAGGCCGCGTCGCAAGCCAGCGCCGGCGGATCATCGAAGCCCGCATGCATGCGGCGGACGCGGCCGGGGAACACCGGGCAGGTCTCCGCGGCGTGGCCGCACACCGTGATCACCCAGTCAAAAGGCACCGGCGGCAGCTCGACCACGGTTTTGGACCGCTGGCTGGAGATGTCCACGCCCGACTCGGCCATGGCGCGCACCGCTCGCGGGTCAAGCCCCTTGGCCACCGTGCCGGCCGACCAGGGTTCCAGCGCGTCGCCCTTGAGGTGCCGGACCCACCCCTCGGCCATCTGGCTGCGGCAGGAGTTGCCGGTGCAGAGGAACAGGATCCTCATTTTGTCCATTTCGGCGGTTCCTTTGGATTCACGGGTCGTAGCTTGCATGAACACTGCCCTCTGAGTTCGTAGTTGGGATCCCGCAGAACCGGCATCCCGTCCCGAACCCAGTCCACGATGCCGCCGATGATCCAGGTCACGTCCGAAAAGCCCTGTTCCGACAAAAAGCGCGCGATCTCCCGACCGCGCACGCCCACGTTGTCCAGCACGATGAGGGCGGCGTCCCGGGGGATGTCGGCCCAATGATCCATGAATGTTTTGTGCGGGAATCGGAGGATGGCAGGAACGTCGGGAACCCGGTAGTTGGTCTCATACGCCTCGCGAATATCCAACAGCACGGCCCCCCGGTGGAGACGCTCCAGCGCCACCCGTGGCGAGACTGCCGATGATCCGAGGCCGGTTGGGATGGACGTGTTCATGCTTTCTCCTTGGCCTGAATCATTCGGATGCGTTTGCGCGATCGCGCACAAGTCACTCCG
The DNA here is from genome assembly GCA_029565065.1 of Acidobacteriota bacterium. GTDB lineage: Bacteria > Acidobacteriota > JAAYUB01 > JAAYUB01 > JAAYUB01 > JAAYUB01. The sequence goes on from JAKQOW010000072.1 coordinate 18,341, forward strand.
CCATGAACCGGTCGATCGCATCCTGCACGTAGCGGGCGAACTCGGTTTCGTCGCCATCCACCAACTCCCAAACCCGCTCAAGTTTCGCGTAGCCGGCCACCTTGTCGCCGTTCACGCGGGCGATGGCCAGCGTGGAGGTCTCGAGCTTGAACTCGTCGGAATAATGCCGGTGTTCCGGCCGGTCCACGTCCACGGCTCGCCACTGGACCGTGCCCTGCTCCAGGTAGTCGGCGTAGGCGTCGCGGACCGCCTCGGCTGCCAGCCGCTCGATCTTCAGGCAGGTGGGACACCGGAATTTGCCGTGGAAATAGAACACCACGTAGTGCGGCGAAGCCGGATTCGCCGGTTCGGGCCGGGCGCTCGCCGCCAGGGCGGCGAGCCCGCCGACGGCCGCCAGCCACAGGCCCAGGCCCAGCGCCGCCGTCAGGCGCCGGTTCATCGCCGCACCGCCTGCCGCCGGCAGGTCGCGGCGGGCGTCGGCGAGGCTGTCGCGCAATCGGATGTCTCGGCGGGGTGGCGGAGGCAGTTCAGGAATGTCGTCACGCAGGGGAGGGTCAGGCGGTAGTACACCCACTGCCCTTTCTTTTCGTCGGCGATCACGCCGGCGCCCTTGAGCACCGACAGGTGCCGCGAGACGGTGGACATGTCCCCGCCGACGATCTCGTGGAGTTCGCAAACGCAACGCGCTCCGGTGGCTAGCGCCTCCGCCACCGCCAGGCGGCTCGGGTGGGACAGCGCCTTGAACACAAGTGCCTCCTTGCGCAATCCGGTCCAGTCCATGTTCATTTCAGCCTCCACGCAGATGAATCAGGCGGTGTAGACCAGGTAAACGCCGCCCAGCAGCACCAGCACGCCGCACACCCGCCGCAGGATCACCGCTCCGCGCGATCGCTCGTTCCAGCGCAGGTATCGCTGCACCATCTCGGTGAAGGTGCCCGCTGCCACGATCACGCCGCAGTGCCCGAGGCCGTAGCAAGTCAGCAGCAGGGCGGCGAACACGGCGTTGGCCGCCGCCACCTTCACGGTCACGGCCAGCACCGGCGCCATGTAGGCGAAGGTGCAGGGTCCCAAGGCGATCCCGAAGACGAGGCCCAGGATGAAGGCAGCCAACAGGCCGCGGCGCTTGAATGCAACCCGGCCGGGCCCGGAGAAGGGGAGCGGGATCACGTCCAGCAAGTGCAGTCCCACCAGGAAAAAGATCGCTGCCACGGCGTAGTTGCCCCAGGGGCCCACATCGCCGAGCATCCGGCCCAAGGCGGCCGTGACGGCGCCGATGAGGGCGATGGTGACCAGGATGCCCAGACTGAACAGTCCGGCGATGGCGAACGCGCGCCGGGCGGTCTCCACCCGCTGCTCGCTGATGAAGCCCACGATGAGCGGGATGCTGGCCAGGTGGCAGGGGCTGAGCAGGATGCTGAGCACGCCCCACAGGAACGCGGCTCCCAGCGCCACCGGGGTGGAGCCTTCCACCGCGTGCGTCAGTGTGGTGAACAGCGATTCCATCCGCCTTCCTTAGATCAAACCTCGGCGGGTTTGAAACGTCGCCCCCGCTGATCGGTCCAGTCAGAACGTGATCCCCTTTTCCTTGAATCTGGTCAGGATGTCTTCCTTGGGGTAAAACCCCACGTGGCGGAAGAATTCCTTGCCGTCCGCGTCGTAGAAAATCTGGGTGGGGATGCTCTGGATGCCGTACTGCTCGGCGGCGTCCGGGTTTTCCCAGACATCGATGAACTCCACGTTCAGCCGGCCCTGGTAGTCCCTGGCCAGTTCCTCCAGCAGCGGCGCCATCATCTTGCAGGGAACGCACTTTTTCGCGCCCAGGTCCAGCAGTTTCGGCAACAGCTTCTCCGGCGCGGGCGGGGCCGCGGCTGGAGCCGGCGGATCCGGCTGCGCCGACTGGGCCGCGTTCTGGCCGGAGGTGTTCGAACGCGCAGCCGGCGGCGCCGTGACGGGTTTGGTCTGCGCCGCTGTCCGAACCGCCGTTTCCGATGCGGGGACCGCGGGCTCAGCCGGGGCCGCCGGTTGTTCCAACGCCGTCTGCGGTGGCGCCGCGGCCTGGGGTTGCGTCGACGCGTCCGCCGGCACAGTGGGTGCCACCGGCCGGTGCTTCGTGGCCAGGATGACTCCCACCACGGCGACCAGCGCCGCGACGATCAGGATCTTCCACCCGTTGGTCTTCATGGTCTCCTCCGTCGGGCTCAGTGGCTCAAACCAGGATCTTTTTAATATCGTCAGCCGAGAGTAGCTTGCCGGCTGACTTGACCACGCCGTCCACCGCCAGGCCCGGAGTCATCATCACGCCGAATTTCATAATCTCGTTGATCTCGGTGACTTTGACCAGTTCGTATTCGAGGCCGAGCGCCTTGGCAGCAGCTTCGGCGTTTTCGGACAACTGCTTGCACTTCGGGCACCCTGTGCCCAGGATTTGAATTTTTTTCATCTTCGTCTCCTCAGGCGAACAATGCGCCATAAATCATGCCCGTGATCGTGGCCATCACCACGACCAGGGTGACAAAGACAACCGTCTTCTTCGTGCCCATGATGCTGCGCAGTACCAGCATGCTGGGCAACGACAAGGCCGGTCCCGCCAGCAGCAGTGCCAGCGCCGGCCCTTTACCCATGCCCGAGCCGATCAACCCCTGCAGAATGGGCACCTCGGTCAGCGTGGCGAAATACATGAACGCCCCGGCCAGCGAGGCGAAAAAGTTGGCGGTCAGCGAATTGCCGCCCACAGCCGCCGACACCCACTCGGACGGGATCAGTCCCTCCTGGCCGGGCCGCCCCAGCAGGAAGCCGGCCACCAGCACACCGGCCAGCAGCAGCGGCAGAATCTGCTTGGCGAAGTTCCAGCTCTGGCTGAACCACTCGCCGCCCTCTCCCGAGCCGGTGCTGGCGGCCCATGACAGGCCGATCACGCCGGCCGCGAAGGCGATCATGGGCTCGTGCGGGAAGACGACCGCCAGCGTGGCCGTGGCCGCGCCGGCCAAAACCACTTTGAACCAAGCCAGCCGGATCCAGAACACCAGGATGAGCCCGAGCCCCGCCGCACAGAGACCCGTCAGGACCCACTTGACCGAATGGACGGCGACCCAGAAACCGGTCGCCTCCGCCGGTTTGCCCCAGTTGGCGAACACCAGCACGCCCACCATGGCGGCAAAGAAGAGCACATTCTGCCAGAGCGGCCGGCCGGCTTCCGGCTCGGGCAGATCCGCCTGGTTGTTCGCCTTCTCCAGCTCTTCCTTGCGGAAGATGAAGTGCATGGCGAGGCCCACGACGACCGAGAACACCACGGCGCCCACTGCCCGGGCGATGCCGAGCTCCAGGCCCAGGATGCGCGCCGTCAGGATGATGGCCAGCACGTTGATGGCCGGCCCCGAGTACAGGAAGGCGGACGCCGGTCCCAGCCCCGCCCCCATCCGGTAGATGCCGGCGAACAGCGGCAGCACCGTGCAGGAGCAGACCGCGAGGATCGTTCCCGAAACGGACGCAACCCCGTAGGCCAGCACCTTGTTCGCCCTGGCGCCCAGGTACTTCATGACGGACGCCTGACTGACGAACACCCCGATGGCCCCGGCGATGAAAAATGCCGGCACCAGGCAAAGCAGCACGTGCTCCCGGGCGTACCAGCGCACCAGATACAGCGATTCCCAGATCGCGGCCTTGAGCCGGGTCCAACCCATCAGGTATTCCACCGGCAGGTAGAAACAAGCCAGAAAAGCGACCGTCAAAAACGTCAGGTTTTTCCACTCGCGCCGCCACATAATTTGGTTATTTTACAAAACAACCAAATGTTGTCAATCAAAATATCCGATCCCGGTTTCAGGAAGCTGTCGGCGAGGTTCAATCTACAAGGGATAGGACTGGTAAACCATGCTATAATCCGGCTGATCCAGCGTGTGGGATTTCGACTAACATGATCAAAGATATCGTCCGTGAGGGCGAAACGAGCGAATCAGCGGACACCGTGTTAGATTCTGCTTGCCTGGACAGGCGGATCTTTGATGTGGTCAATCTGAGTCGGTCCGGTCATGACGTTCCGTTCTGGCTCACCCGAACGGGTGCCGAGCGGCTCTTCACTTTGGAACTGTTGCGCAGGGTCTGTTACGGCTATGATGAGACTGCCGAAGGACTTCAAAGAGTTCTTGTCGTTGCTGAACGCGACGGGGGTTGACTACCTGTTGGTCGGCGGGTATGCGGTTGCTTGGCACGGGTATCCGCGGGCGACGGGCGATCTCGATATCTGGGTGGCGGCTTCGACAGACAACGCCCAACGACTCGTCACTGCGTTGAAACAATTTGGCTTCAACACACCCCAACTCTGCCCGGACATTTTCCTCGACCCGAATAAAGTGATTCGAATGGGAAACCCGCCGTTTCGGATCGAAATCATCACATCCGCTTCAGGTTGCCGTTTTGAAGACTGCCATGGGCGTGCCGTCCGAGCCGTCATCGACGATGTGCCGGTTCCGGTCATCCATCTGGAGGACCTGAAAGTCAACAAGCAGGCTGCCGGCCGCCTCAAAGATCTGAACGACCTGGAAAACCTGCCTTGATCGAATCCCGACAACTTCGACGGCCTTCTGCGTGGGAACGGCTACGGGAGGGCCGGCAGCGACACGGTAACGGTGGTGCCGGCGCCGGGCTCGCTCCGGATGTCGATGGCCCCGCCGTGCTGCAGGACGATGTTCTTGACGATGGACAGGCCCAGGCCGGTGCCCCCCGTTTCGCGGGAGCGGGACTTGTCCACCACGTAGAAGCGCTCGAAGATCCGCGGCAGGTGCTCGGTGGCGATGCCGATACCGGTGTCGACCACCACGACGACGGCGCGTGATGCGTCGCGGCGCAGCCGGACCGTGATCCCGCCCCGCTCGGTGTAGCGGGCGGCGTTTTCCAGCAGGTTGACGAAGACCTGCTCCAGCATGAAACGGTCGCCTTGAACCCGGGGCAGGTCCGGCGCCGCTTCGATGGCGAAAACAAGGTTCTTCCTGGCCAGCAGGGCCTGAAACAGCCGACCCGTGCTCTCGGCCAGCTCCCGCAGGTCCACCGGGCCCAGATCCAGCGCCTTGGCCGGCTGCTCCAGCCGGGCCAGCAGGAGCAGGTCGTCGGTGATGCGCGCCAGGCGTTCGGCGTTGCGCCGGATGATCGCGACGTACTCCCGGTTCAGAACCGGTTCCTCCTCCAGCGCCTCGGCGAATCCGCGGATGGCGGTCAGGGGTGTCTTGAACTCGTGGGAGATGTTCACCGCCAGCTCGCGTTTGATCTCCTCGAGGCGTTTGCGCTCGGTGATGTCCACGAACAGCGCCACCGTGGCGGCGTTTTCAGGCAGGGGATTGAAACCGCAGAGGAAGGTCCGGTCCCCCAGGGCGATCTCCTCGGCGGCGCCGGCGCCGGTGGCCTTGACGGCGCGCAGGCCCTCGGCGAACTTCGGCGACCGGACCACCTCCCAGTACGGTCTGCCCGGTGCGGGGTCGCAACCGAGGATCCTCCAGAGCGCGTCGTTGGCGTGAGCGATTCGGGCGTCGGCGTCCACCACCACCAGACCCTCGCGGATCGAGGACAGGATGACGCGCGACTCCTCGCTCCGGCGCGCCGTCTCCTTGAACAGCCGGCTGACCTCGGCGGACATCCGGTTGAACGCGTCGGCCAGGGCTTTCAGCTCGTCGCGGCGGTTCAGGAAGACGCGGGTGTCGAAGTCGCCCTGCGCCACCCGCTCGGCGGCCCAGGCCAGCTTGCGCACCGGCCGGGTCAGCAGCCGGGCGAACAGCAGCGCCAGCAGGAGCGCCAGCAGCAGGCTGACGCCGGTGATGCGGAGGATGGAGCCCAGGAGCTGCTGCCGGAGGGCGACGACGCTGTGCAGCGGCTGGCTCACCCGGATCACGCCGCGCGCCGGCCCGTCCTCCGGAAAGGTCCGGGCGACATACAGCAGATCCTCCTTCAAGGTGTCGCTGTAGCGGACGGCGCGCCCCTCGCCCTGCGTCATGGCGCCGACGATTTCGGGGCGGCTGCCGTGGTTGTCCATGCGGGGCGGATCAGCCGACGAATCGGCCAGCACGACGCCGTCGGGATCCACAAAGGTGATGCGGACCAGCAGCCGGCCGCCCAGGATCTTGACTTCCCGGTCCAGCCGCTCGCGGTCGCCCGATTCCGCGATCGGACCCAGCTCCCGGCCGATGGTCTGGCAGAGCGACCGCAGCTTGGCCGACACGCTCTCCAGGTTGTAGTCCGTGATGCGGCGGCTCATGAAGTAGAGCCCGCCCAGGGCGACGACGGCCACCACCAGGACGTAGCTCAGGAAGAGCTTGACGGAAAAGGGAATCGTCTTCATTCCTCGATCTTATACCCCACGCTGCGGATGCTCTTGATGTATTTGCCGGCTGCGCCGAGCTTGTCCCGCAGGTTCTTGATGTGGACGTCGATGGTGCGGTCCACCACGTATTTTTCGTTACCCCAGAGGGCGTCCAGGAGCTGGTCACGGGAAAAGGCCCGTCCCTTGCCCTCCAGCATGACGCGGAGCAGCCGGAACTCGGTGGAGGTCAGCTCCACGCGGCGGCCGCGGACGGTGACGGTGAACGCCTCCGGATTCAGCTCCAGCAAACCGGCCAGCTCCAGGACGGCGCCGGCGGTGATGGGCGTCTTCTTCCGCCGCAGCAGGGCGCGCACCCGCGCCAGCAGCTCGCGCGGCGAGAACGGCTTGGTCACGTAGTCGTCAGCGCCGAGTTCCAGGCCCAGCACCTTGTCGGTCTCCTCACCCTTGGCGGTGAGGATCAGCACGGGCATCTGGGCGGTCTCGGGGGCGGCCCGGAGCTGCCGGCAGATGCTGAGGCCGTCGGTGTCGGGGAGCATCAGATCCAGCACCACGGCATCCGGAGCGCGCCGCTTCGTGTGGCGCAGGAAATCATCCCCCCGGGTGAAACCCAGTGTCTCCAGCCCGCCCTTGTCCAGCGTTTCGGTGACCAGCTTGAGGATGTCGGGGTCGTCTTCGACAATGGCTACGATTTCCCTCGGACTCATGGGCAACACCTTCCTCCCGGCGCTCAGGGCTCGTCCCGGTGGCCGTGCTTGACCACGCGGCCCTGCACCAGGTAAATGACGTTTTCGGCGATGTTGGTGGACAGGTCCGCCGCCCGCTCCAAGTTGGCGGTGACGCGCATGAGGTGCAGCGCCCGCTCGATGGTGGTGGCGTCGGATACCATGTAGGTGATGAGCTCGCGATAGATCTGGTCGCGGTACTCGTCGATCCGGTCGTCGCGGGTCAGGATGCCTTCGGCCAGGGCGGCGTCCTCGCGGATGAACGAGGTGATGCTGTCCCGGAGCATGGCCCGCGCCTCGGCGGCCATGTTCGGGATGTCCACCAGCGGCTTGACCGGCGGGCGCTCGATGAGAAACAGGGCGCTCTGGGCGAGGTTCACGGCATGGTCGCCGATCCGCTCCAGGTCCGTGGCCATGCGCAGGGCCAGCAACACCAGCCGCAGGTCCCTGGCCCGCGGCTCGTGCAGGGCGATGATCGTGGCGCACTGCTCGCCGATCTCGATCTCCAGTTCGTTGAGGCGGGCTTCGCTCACCGTGAGGAGTTCCCGCAGCAGCCGGCCGTCCTGCTCTTCCAGGCCCCGGATGCTCTGGTCGATCATCTCCTCGGCCAGATTGGCCTGCTCCATGAGCCGCTCGCGCATCTCCCGAATTTTCTCAGCCAACATCCGTGTATCTCTCCCTAACCGAATTTACCCACCAGGTACTCTTCGGTGCGCTTGTCCTGCGGCACGGTGAAGATTTTTTCGGTGGTATTGTACTCCACCAGCTCGCCCAGGTACATGAACGCCGTGTAATCGGACACGCGGCTGGCCTGGGCGATGTTGTGGGTGACCAGGCAGATCGAGACGCTCTTCTTGAGCTCCTCCATCAGCTCCTCGATGAAGGCGGTCGCCTTCGGGTCCAGGGCGGAGGTGGGCTCGTCCAGGAGGATGATCTCCGGGTTCATGGCCAGCGCCCGGGCGATGCACAGGCGCTGCTGCTGTCCGCCCGACAGGAATGTTCCCTTCTTGTGGAGGTGGTCCTTGACCTCCTCCCACAGGGCGGCCTTCCGGAGGGATTCCTCGACGATCCGGTCCGCCTCGCCCCGCTTCATCCGGATGCTGTTCAGCGTGTAGCCGGCGATGGCGTTTTCGAAGATGCTCATGGTGGGGAACGGGTTGGGGCGCTGGAAGACCATGCCGATCATGCGGCGGACCTCGGTGGGCTCCATGGCGTAGAGGTCCTTGTCCTTGAGGAACACCTTGTTTTCCACCCGGGCGCCGGGGATCAGCTCGTGCATCCGGTTCAGACAGCGGATCAGGGTGCTCTTGCCGCAGCCCGACGGGCCCATGATGGCGGTGAGCCGCTTCTCCGGCACGGCCATGGTGACGCCCTTGAGCGCCAGCTGGCCGGCATAGTAGGCGTTGAGGTTTTCCGTCCTCAGAATTGGATTTTCCATCGCGTGATCACGACCCTTGAAATGATGTTGGTGGCGAGCACCAGCACGATCAGCACCACCGAGGCGCCCCAGGCCTGGGCCTGGAGATCCTGATACGGGCTCATGGCGTAGGTGAAGATGGTCAGCGGCAACGAGCCCACCGGCTTGAGCGGGCTGAACTCCAGGAACCGGTTGCCGAAGGCGGTGAACAGGAGCGGCGCCGTTTCGCCGGCGATGCGCGACACGCCGAGCAGCACCGCCGACACGATCCCCGGCAGGCCGCACGGGATGATGACACGGAGCACGGTGCGGTAGTGGGGAACGCCGAGGGCCAGCGACGCCTCCTTGATGTGTGCCGGCACCAGCTTGAGCACCTCCTCGGTGCCGCGGACCACCAGTGGCAGCATCATGAGCGCCAGCGCCACGCCACCCGACAGGGCGGTGAACTTGCCCATCACCCGGACGAGCCACAGGTAGGCGATGATGCCGATGACCACCGACGGCATGCCCTGCAACACGTCCACCGCCAGGCGGGTGAAGTAGGCCAGGCGGGACTTGCGCGCCTCCGCCAGGTACACTCCCGCGGCCACGCCGAGAGGCACCGCCATCGCCGCCGCCAGGCCGATGAGCATCAGCGAACCGATGATGGCGTTGGCGATTCCGCCGCCTGACTCGCCGGTGGCCCTGGGCATGCTGACCAGGAAGCTCCAGTCGATCACCGGCAAGCCCATGCGGAACACGTCGATCAGGATGAGGAACAGCGGCAGCAGCGCGCCGAAGGCCAGGCCGTAGATCCCGGCGCGGAAGAGCCCGTTGACGAAGAGCCGTTGATGGAGCTTGGGTCCGCGCATGTCAGGCCTGCACCGTCATTTTTTTGATGATATAAGTGCCGATGAAATTGATCACCGTGGTCACCAGGAACAGCACCAGGCCGACGCCCACGAGCGATGAATAATGGATGGTCGTGGTGGCCTCGGCCAGCTCGTTGGCGATGACGCTGGCCATGGTGTTGGCCGGCGCGAAGAGGTTGACGGGCATCTCGTTCGTGTTGCCGATGACCATGGTGACGGCCATGGTCTCGCCCAGCGCCCGGCCGAGCGACAGCAGGATGCCGGCGAAGATGCCCGAGCGGGCGTACGGGACGATGACCGAGCGGACCACCTCGTAGCGGGTGGCGCCGAACGAGTAGGCCGCCTCCTTGAGGTCGCGCGGGACCAGCTCGAGGACCTCGCGGGCGATTGCAGCGGTGTTGGGGATGATCATGACCGCGAGCACCAGCGCGGCGGTGAGCACGCCCACGCCGTACGGCATGATCTCAATGCCCAGGCGCTGCCCGAGGGGCATCAGTTGCATTTCCGCCTCTCGGACCCATGGCACCAGCACCATCAGACCCCAGTAGCCGAAGATGACCGAGGGGACGGCGGCGATGAGGTCCACCAGGCTCTTGAACACGTTGGACAGCCACCCGCCCCGCAGGAACTCGCCGAGCAGGATGGCCATGGACAGCGACAGCGGCAGCGACAGCGCCAGCGCCAGGAACGACGTGGCCAGCGTGCCGGCCAGGAACGGCAGGGCTCCGAATTCGTCGGTAACCGGGTTCCAGTGGCTGCTCCACAGGAACCCGGGACCGAAATGGCGCAGAGTGGGAAGGGCGCTCCAGAACAGGGTGATGGAGATCACCAGCACGTTCAGCCCGACCAGCCAGGCCGCCAGCCGCACCAGATTCCGGAACAGCCTCTCCCGCCTCATGCGCGCGCTCCGCCGCCTACTTCAGGATGGGCTGGCCGTTGAAGGTCATGGACTTGATGATCTTCTCGGCTTTGGCCTTGACTTCGTTGGACAGGGGGGAGTACAGCAACTCGGCGCAGTACTTCTGTCCCTCATGGGTCATCCACCAGAGCAGCTTGGCCATGGCCTTCCCCTTGCCGGCGGTGCGGCCGCCGTACGCCTGCTCCCGGTAGACCAGGATCCAGGTGAAGGCGCTGATGGGGTAGCCGTCCTTGGCGTCGGTATCGGTGATGGAGACGCGGGTGTCGTCGGGCATGGAGGCCCCGGCCGCCAGCGACACGCTCTTGATGGACGGGACGATGAAGTTGCCGGCGCGGTTCTTGACGACGGTGTACGGCAGGTTGTTCTTCTTGGCGTAGGAGAGCTCCACGTAACCCACGGCGCCCTTCATCTGCTGCACCAGGCCCGCAACGCCGGGGTTGCCCTTGCCGCCGAGGCCCAGCGGCCACTTGACCGCGGTGCCGGCGCCGACTTTATCCTTCCACTCGGGGCTGACCTTGCTCAGGTAGTCGGTGAAGACGAACGTGGTGCCGCTGCCGTCGGAGCGGTGCACCACCACAATGGGATCGCCCGGGAGCTGCACGCCGGGATTCAGCCCGGTGATCCGGGAATCGTTCCAGCTCTTGATCTGGCCGAGGAAGATGCCGGCGATGACGTCGGGGGTCATCTTGAGTTGGGGCTTGCCCGGCAGATTGTAGGTGACCACCACCGCGCCCATGGCGGTGGGGATGTGGAGCAGCGGGTTGTCGGGGGACTTGGCCAGTTGCTCGGGGGTCAGGAAGGCGTCGGTGCCGCCGAAGTCGACGGTCTTGCCCAGGATCTGCTGGATGCCGCCGCCGGAGCCGATGCCCTGGTAATTCACCTTGTTGCCGGTCTGGCTGTAGTAGACGTCGAACATCTTGGAGTAAAGCGGCTCGGGGAAGGTGGCCCCGGCGCCTAGCAGCTCCTCGGCCGCCAGGACTACGCCGCCGAGGCACAGGACCGCCAGGATGGTCAGGATCGTCGCCGATATTTTCATGATTCCTCCTCTTTGATTTCGTGATCATGCAAACCGGGCGGCCTCCGAGGTTCGCCCGGTTTGCATCAGAACTTGTACTCGAGGTCGATATGGAGCCGGTTCCACTCGTCGGAACCGACGATTTTGTCAGTCATCCAGAACGACACGCCGAGGGTGAGGGGATCGAAGATGTTGTACTTGAACTTCAGCTCGGAGCCCTTCCGGTTGTTGTGGCCGAAGTCGGAGTCGCTGAAGGCGCCCACCACGGAGTTGGCCTCGATGTGGGCGTAGCGGTAGGCCATCGACCAATCCTGCTGTTTCTTGTTTTGGCCGATCTGCCCGCCCACACTCCAGGCGGTATCCTGGTCGCCGTAGGGGCCCTCGGCGCCGGTGTTGACGGCGTAGTCCACGAAGAACTCAAGCGGGTACCTCGCGTCATAGGTGACCTTGCCCAGCACCTCGAAGATGTTGAAGTCCACGGCGTCCAGGGTAGTCACGTTGTTGACGGTGCGGGTGGTGTTGCCGTTGGCATACTTGTAGTTGGTGTCATATCGGACGTAGTCGTAATACGCCAGTGAAATCGAGGCGCCGAACCGGTCCATCCGGGCGTTCACGCCGCCCTGGTAGGCCAGGGCGTAGGCGTCCTTGCCGGAGCCGTTCTCCTTGATCAGGAGCTGGCCGAAGGTGAAGGACGGCTCCACGCCCCCAAAGTCGTACTTCACCGTCTGGTAGAAGCCTTCGGGATTCAGGTCGGTGTCCCAGATCATGGGGGTGGAGAGATACGGGTTGGCGGTCCGCCCGCCGCCGAAGGTGAAGAAGTGCCCCTCGATGTCGGGCGTCCAGGTAATGTACGCCTGGTCGAGCCAGATGCCCTTCTTATCGAAACTGTCGGTAAGGGTCTGGTTGGTCGATGTGGCGCCCGCTTCGGAGCCGGAGGCGAGCTGCAGATAGCCGGTCACGCCCCAGCCGACATTTTTGGTGACCTTGAACCGGCCGCGCAGGCGGAAGCGGTTGCGGTCCTGGGTGGCCTCGCTGTCGTAGTAGGTCCCCTCGTAGCGAACCCGAACGTCGCCGCCAAATTTCCAACCGGCCAGGTTGTGGGCCTTGGTTTCCTTCGCCACCTCCTTCTGGGCGGTTTCCAGCGCGGTCTTCTTGATCTCATTCGTGGTCTCTGCTTTCTGTTCCTCCATCGCCTTTTTCATCTCTTCCAGCATGGCCTGCTGGGCGGCGATCTGCTCCTCCATCTTCCGGATCTTCGCGGCCATCTCCTCGGCGGAATCGGACCGGGCCCAGGCGGGCGCAGCCGTTAGGGCCAGCAGCGCCGCCGCCAGAATGACACGCAGCAGTCTCATGGTGATAACTCCTTGAAAGGGATTTGAGTGTTCAGGCACTCTTTGCTCCGGCGCGCGCATTCTGGCCTGGGATCGTAAGTTTCAGATGAGGATTAAACCAACTTGAGGACAGGATATGATGAGGGTACGGTTAAGAACCGATTAAGAAAGATGACATCCGGCGGCGGGATGGACTGAGGCAGACCCGGCCGGCGGGCAGCCGGTCCGGGTCTGGGGAAATTCAGGTCTGCGGGGGATGGAGTGCCGGGCGCCGTCACCGCGCGGGTGGCGGACCGAACAGGTACGACGTGGGGAAGAGTTCGTTGCTGGAGAACGAGCCGTCACGCTGGGTGGGCTGGCCCATCGTCGGGGTCAGCACCAGGTTCCACTCGCCCAGTCCCTCGAAAAAGTGATAGCCGTAGCGGTAGGTGGTCGTTTCCCGCTCCGCGGGCATGGCATCGCCCTGCTGCTGACCGGCCTTGTTGCGCAGGATGCGCCGGGCGGTGCGGGGCGTGACGGTGAGGGTGTCGCCGGCGACGCGGTAGACGCCCGTTTCCTCGTGGAACCAGTACTCCTGGTACTTGTTCATGGACCAGAACTCGCGCGTGAAGGCGTACGTGCCGTCCGCGTTGAATACATATGACCAGCGCGTGTAGCCCTGATTGCCGATCTTGGCGATCTCTGCGGCCGACGGGTTGTAGCCCCAGTTGGAATAGGAGGCCACCGACTTGTACCACTCCCGGCCGGTGAGAGGAACCTGGCCGCCCGCGCCGGCCGGCGCAGCGGCCACCGTCATCGCGGGGGCGGCCTGAGGCGGCGGTTCGCGCAGCTGAATGCTTCCGAGGAACGCATCCACCTTCGGCTGGAAGCGCTGGTCGCTGAGGTTCACCATCACGGACACCTTGACGCCGTGGCCGCTGAACACGGCCAGCATGGACACAAAGCCCTGCGTCCCCTCGGCGTGGACGGGGGCGCTGCCCATGGTCAGCTTCCAGCCGCCGTCGAGGTTGGCGGTCTCGGTGTTGAGCTCGCCGAGCACGCGGTAGCGCCGGGCCACCAGGTCGTCCCACTCGGCGGCGAAATCGCGGGCGGCGTCGCCGCTGCCGGGGGCGCTGCGGTAAACCGCGAATTGGAGGAACGCGTTGCCGGCCGTTTCGGTGAAGCCCACGTGGTCGTTCCCGCTGCTGCGCTGGCCGGCCGGCGTGGCGAACGTTACGAGGTCGAACGTCTCGGCCAGGGCCGGCGAAGCGGGCGTGAGGACCACGAGGGCACCTGCTATCAGAAAATACACGAACTGTCTCATGGGGCGCTCCAATCGGGAGATTTCAAACAAAATCCAATTGTTGCGATTAGAGGATCGCCGGACGGCGGCGGATTCACGGAAACAGATGGGCGGCGTTCGAAGGGAGCTCAGCTGGGGGAAGGGAGAGCGATGCCGGAAGGGGTGCCCTGAAACGGTCGGCGCGCAACGGGCGCGCTGCCGGCGGGCATGGCCCGCCGATCCATGAGACGGCGGAACTCCGGCGGCGGATCGCCGGGGTCATCACACGGATCGATCGCGGATGTTCGCTTCAGAGCCGGTTCGTGTTGAAGGTGTCGCCCCGGTTCATGTCGCCGGTCTCGTAGCCAAGCCGGAACCAGCGGGCGCGCTGTTCGGACGTGCCGTGGGTGAAGGAATCCGGCACGACGTAGCCCTGGCCGGCCTGCTGCAGGCGGTCGTCACCGATGGCCGCGGCGGCGTTGAGGGCCTCCTCCAGGTCGCCCGACTCGAGCATGCCCCGCATCTTCTGGGTGTGGTGGGCCCAGACGCCGGCCAGGAAATCGGCCTGCAGCTCGAGCCGTACCGAGAGCTGGTTGGCCTGCTCCTTGCTGACGCGCTGCTGGGCCTCATGCACCTTTTCGAGGATGCCCAGTTGGTTCTGCACGTGGTGGCCGATCTCGTGGGCGATCACGTAGGCCTGGGCGAAATCCCCGGGGGCGCCGAAGCGGTCCTGCAGGTCCTGGTAGAACTGCAAATCGATGTACACTTTCTGGTCGGCGGGGCAGTAGAAAGGCCCCGTGGCCGAACCGGCGATGCCGCAAGCCGACTGAACCTGGCCGGTAAAGAGAACCAGCTTGGGAACCTGGTAGGCCATCCCCTCCCGCTGGAACTGGTCCACCCAGACATCCTCGGTGCTGGCCAGGACCACCGAGACGAATTCGGCCAGCTTGTCTTCTTCCGGATTGGTGCCTACCTGGCCGCTCGGGTCGCTCGACATGGACGTGGTGCCCACCTGCTGCAGCAACTGCATGGGATCGGCGCCCATGAGCAGGGCGATCACGATGAGCGCGATGCCGCCCAGGCCGCCGATGGCCAGCCCCGCCGGCCGCACGCCGCGCCGGTCCTCCACGTTGTCGCTGCGCCGTTCGCCTCTCCACCGCATCGTCCACCTCCAGTCGCGATATTCCTGACAGCCAATCAGGTGCCAGCCATCATTGTACTCTAAAACACCCGGCCTGTCTTCGGGCGATGCCGGAACGGGCAGTCGGGCCGTCCGTCCGCCCGGTGGCCGCCGATTAGAGGAAGGCGGTGCCGAGGGTGAAGTAGACGAGGATGGTGGTGATGTCGGCCAGGGCCAGGGTGAGCGGACCGGCGGCGATCTTCGGATCGAGACGCAGCGAGTGCAGGAGCGATGGCACGCTGAGCCCGTACAGGCAGGCCGCCGCCAGCGACAGGCCGATGCTGGCGCCGATCACCAGAGCCTGCGCCGATGCGCCCCAGCCGGCCCAGACGATGCCCGCCACCGCACCGCCGCAGCCGAGGCCGAGCAGCACCGCGGTGGCCAGCTCCCGGGCGGCGGTGGCGGCATACCAGCGCCAGGTGGGGCGGATGAAGCGCAGCGACTGGATGGCGATGGTCATGGACTGGATGCTCACGCTCTCGGCCAGGGCCAGCACCAGGGTCAGGAAAAAGGCCAGGATCAGCGCCCGGGCCAGGGTGTCGGCGAACGCGCTGGCCAGCCAGGCGCAGAGCGTGCCGCTGAAGATGGTGGCGAGCAGCCACGGGAAGCGGATCGCGAACGCCGCCGGCGCGCCGGCGCGGCGCAGCTGGCTGATGCGGAAACCGATGGACTCGAACGCCTCATCCACCTGAGCCCGCGCGGCGATGTCCTCGATTTCGTGGGCGAACAGATCGATGTCCACCACGCCCACAAGCCGCCGCGCGGCGTCCACCACCGGCAAAGCCAGATAGCGGTGCGTGTGAAAGTACTCGCACGCGTCCAGGACGGTGGCGGTGTCGGGAATCGCCACCACCCGGTCGATGGCCAGGTCGCCGATGACCGCGTCCAGCGGCGCCGTGAGCAGGCGGCGCACCGGCAGGACGCCGGTCAGGCGGTCCTCCGCGTCCAGGATGTAAAAGTAGACGATTCGCTCGCCGAGGACCTGCGACCGGATGGCGTCCATGGCCTGGGCCACGGTCATCTCCCGGCGCAGCGTGGCGAAGTCCCGGCGGGCGTGCCGCACCACCGGGTCGTGTGGATGGCCGCCGCCCTCCTTCTGCGGTTCAGTTGTCTTCTCACGACGACGAAACCAGCTGTTCCACATGCGCTTCCGCACCTCCTGTCTCGCGATGGGCCAGGCCCGGTCCCGCCCGGATCCGGGGGACATCCGGTCGATCAAAAAGCCAATCCGACGCTGATGACTGCGCTCCCTGAAGGACAATCGGAGAGGCGGCCACATTGTAGCCGATCTCAACAGGTCGCCGGCCATCAAATTCTGTCATCAGGCAATCCACCGGCCCGGCAGCTCACGGCGGGCATGGAACAGCAGCGCGTTTGGGCGCGATCTGGTACAATTCTATCTGTCGCACGACGTCATCCGCCGTTTCGAATGCGGATGCCGCTCATGCGTCAACCGTCATCGGAGGCTTCCCATGAAACGAATCGTGCTGATTCTGATTGCTGCCGCCGCGCTGGCCGGCGCCGCATCCGCGGACGTCGTCACCCTGGCGAACGGCGACCGGATCACCGGCGCCATCGTCAAAGCCGACGCCACGGCGCTGACGCTGAAAACCAAGGCCATGGGCGACGTCACCATCGCCATGGCGGAGATCGTCACCATCCAGTCCGACCAGCCGCTGTACCTGGGGCTGTCCGACGGGCAGACCGTGGCGGGGACCGTGGCGACGGCGGGCGCCGACCTCCAGGTCGCCACGAAGGAGACCGGCACGGTGACCCTGAGCCGCTCCGCCCTCCAGACCATCCGCAACGAAGCCGAGCAGGCCTTGCACCTGGCTGAGGCGGAACGCTACCGCAACCCGGGCCTGCTGGACTTGTGGAGCGGATTTGCCGACGCCGGCCTGAGCCTCGCGTCCGGCAACACCGACACCCTCACCTTCACCCTGGGCGCCAACGCCGTCCGCGAGACCCGGCGGGACAAGACCTCCCTTTACATTGGCTCGCTTTACAGCCGGTCGGAGGTGGGGGGCGAGAGCCAGACGACGGCCAAGGCGGTCAACGGCGGGGCGCGCTACGACATCTTTCTGTCGGACCGCTTCAGCGTGTTCGGGATCACGGACCTGGAGTACGACGCGTTCCAGCAGCTCGACCTGCGGCTGGTCCTGGGCGGCGGTGCCGGCTACTACCTCGTCAAGAACGACGTCACCCGATTCCAGGTGTTCGGCGGCGGCAACCTGAACAAGGAATACTTCTTCGTGGACCCCGACCGCACCACGGGCGAGCTGATGCTGGGCCAGAACTACGCCACCAAGCTGGCGGGGCGGTTCGGTTTCACCGAGAGCTTCGTCGTCTTCCCGAACCTGAGCGAGACGGGCGAGTACCGCTTCGTCTTCAGCGCCGCGGCGGTGACCACCCTCAACAAGTGGCTGGACTGGCACCTGACGCTGACCGACCGCTACAACAGCTACCCGGCCGCGGGCGCCGAGAGCAACGACGTCCTGCTGACCACCGGCGTGCGGTTCAACTTCAAGCGATGATCCCCGGCCGGAACGGCGCGGCGGTTGTCTCATTGTCCGTCGCGCTGCGGCTGGGGGTGATGCCCGGGACGAAATCCTGCTGAGATCGGAGGCGCTCATGAAAGGCCGAGTCATCGGAATGGGCCTGTGGATCTGCCTGCTGACGACCGGCGTTCTGGCCGCGGAGGCGGCGGAGGCCGTGCCGCCGGCGCGGCTGGAACTCGCCGCGCAGTTCGAGGGCGGCCGCCTGTACCGGGCCGGCGACATCCGCGTGGTGGAGTTGACAGGCAGCTACCGGCAGATGGGACGGCAGTACGGCGCCCTGCTGCAGGCCGAAATGGCGGCCCTCTACGAGACGGCCATCGAGGGGTACTATCTTCAGACGGCGGGCTTCGCGCCCGAGCGCCTCGACACCATCGCCCGGTCGCTCTACGACCGCTACCCGCGGCGCTACCAGGAGATCCTCCTGGGGATGGCCGAGACGTCGGGCCTGGACGTGAATCGCCAGCTCCGCCTCAACGCACTGGAGTGGTACACGAAGATCAACCACCTACGCTATGGCCGCTGTTCGGGCGTCGCCGCGTGGGGTCATTCCACCGGCAACCGGCCCCTCGTTTTCGGGCGCAACAACGACGACGCGGCGTTCTTCAGCGAGTTTGCCCGGGTCATGGTGGTGGCCGTCTTCAAGCCCGGCGACGGGAGCATCCCGGTGGCCCTGATCAACTACGCCGGGGTGATTTACGCCGCCACCGGGATCAACCGCGACGGCCTCTTCCTGGAGCTCAATTCGGGCCCCTGGATGGGCTTCAGCCTCGGCCGGGCATCCGTGTTCACCACCCTGTTCGGCATCCTGCAGGACTACTCCAGCCTGAAAGCGGCGCAGCAGGCGCTGCTGGCCACCCTGCCGGACCTCTGCTCCATCGTCAACGCAGCTGATGCCACCGGCGCCTGCTCCTTCGAGATGTCGCTGTACGACAGTCGGCCGCGGGGGGGCAACGAGTTCGAATTCCTCGCGGCCACCAACCACTTCGTGGGGGCCACGTGGCCGCTGGCACAGGTGGACGAGCGCATCGTGTCCGAGACCAGCCAGCAGCGCTACGACAACCTGGTGCGCCTGGGCCGCCTCCACCGCGGCCGGTTCACGCCGGAGGTGATGATGCAGGTGCTGGACACCACCATCCCGTACGGCGGCCCCACCGAGGTCGAAACGACCATCTACCAGGTGGTCGCCGAGCCGGCGAGCCTGCGGATCTGGCTGAAGGTGCCCCGCATCCAGAACTGGACCGGCCTCGACCTGGCGCCGCTGCTGACCGCGGATTGAGAGCGACCGGCATCCGGGAACCGGGCGGGCCGTCTAGAACCGGGGGCTGACGACGTGGCGCGGGATGTCACAGTCGATAGCCACCGGGCGCGGGTGGCGGACCGCGACGCGCCTGTGGCGGGACAGGCCGGTTCACTTGATGTTGTCGATGATGTCGTCCTTCGTATCCCCTGACTTCTTCGTGATGTTGGAGATGGTGGAGACCATTTGTTCATTGCGGTCCATGCGTTGCTGCAGCTCCAGGGCCGCTTTCTCCGTCTCGTCGGAAACATCCTCGGAATTCTGCAGCCGGTCCCCCCGGATGCTGTCCGGCCCATCGGGAGAACCGGCCGCCGGCTCCGGCAAAGGTATAGGTATGCCAGCGACCAACCCCCTGGCCGGCTCCGGAATTGGTAAGGGTATGTCGGCGATTTCCCCCAGTGCCGGCTCCGGCAGCGGTCCGGGCATGGAGACGACCTGATTTTGTAACTGCTGCTTCACGACGTCGGCCTGGAAGGCCAGTTCAGCCAGCTTGGTTTGAGCTGACACGCCAAGGGTCGGCGGCGCTTCCGCCGCGATGTCCGATTGGAGTTCCATCCCCTCGCTGCCCGCCGGCCGCGCTACATCGGCGACGGGCGGAGCCGTCCGGGCCGTTTCGACTCCCGGCGCGAGCCCGTCTTCGATGGGCATGTCGGGAGGCAGACCACCGATTTTCATCACGCCCTCCTGATCAGACGACTATTTGCATATTTATCGACCCATCCGGTCCGAAAGTTGTTCGAAATATTGCACATTGAATGGCTTTCATAGCCGAGCGAGGCGGATCACGCCATCCGCACTGCCGGGCTCTTTTTCTCTTGAGATCAGATCGATTTGTCGACCGCATCGGGCGGCGGCATTCAGCGGATATTGTCGATCACATCTTCGACGGTTTCTCTCTTGGTGTCGATCACGTTGGCGATGACCTTTTTCAGTTGGTCCTCTCTTGCCTTTTCCTCCGTTGTCTGGAACTCCTGCGGTTCTGCGTTCTCAGGGATGTTTTCAGGCAGCGGAGCGGACTCGGCTGGGGGGCCGGACGGCGATTGAGAAATGGTGCCGGGCAGATCGCCGGGCGGTCCCGACGCAGGATTCGGCAGCGGGCCGGGCATCTCCGCGAATTGCTTGAGCAGCCGATGCTTCATCGTGCTGGCCTGAAACGACATCTCACTGCGGTGGGTCTGGGCCGAGGGCACAACATCGGGCGGAGTCTCGGCGGCGACATCCGCCGTGATCGCCCCGGCGTCCAGGCCGGCTGGGCGGGTGATCCTCGCCGCGGGCGTCGCTCCGTGAGCCTGCTCCGGTTGCGCGATGGCCTCGGTGTCGATGGGGACATTGCTGGGAATGCGGCCGATACTCATCTTGCACCCCCACGAAGACAAGTTATAAATAATTATCGGTTATAAAGCGCGGAAGTTGTGTGAATTCCGGTCGAGGGCAGCGGCTCTATTTGTCCGCCTGCATCTGCCGGATGAAGGCGTTCGCCTCGGCGATGGACGCTTCCATGTCGCGCACCAGGCTTCCCACGTCGCTCTGGATCCGGTCGGCGTTCTGCTGCAGCGACGAGATGGCGCGGGCGTTCAGGTTGTGCTTCAGGAACAGCACCTGGTCCTTGAACGCGGCCAGCACCGGGGTCATGCGCGCCTCGGCCGTCTCCATCACCTCGATGAGCCGGTCGTACTGGCGGCGGGTGTCCTCGAGCTGCCGCTCGCTGTGGCGGCGCAGATCGGCGTTGGAGTACTGGTCCAGCTCATGCCGCCACTCCTGGAACAGCGCGTCGGCGACCTGCTGCACCTTCCGGATGCGGTTGTGCACGTCCTTGGCGCGGCTTTCGCTGCGCTCGTACTCGCGGTTCAGCTTGTCGTACTGCGCCTCCAGCTCGCGCAGCTCCGCGCCGGAGACCTCGGTCACCGCCAGGAACTCCTTGAGCGCCGACTCGAACTGCTGCTTGGCCGCCTCCTGCCCGTCGCGGGCGTCCTCGACGCGGTCCACGAGCTGCTCGCGCTTGGCGTAGCCGAATTTTTCGGACAGCGCGATGCGCTGCGACGTGCAGCCGGCCAAGGCGGCGATCGCCAGAATTCCCAGCACCATGCCGCGGACGCAGGATGCGATCATGGGGCACCTCCACATGGTGATCCTATTATAGTACAAGAGTGCGCGATCCGCCCCGCGGGGCGCTCGGCGACGGGCGCTGTGGTCGGGGCCGTCCGTGGGACCCCCTCGGGTGTGATGCAGAGGCTGAGGGCGGTCCGAAAAAAAAGTTGCCAGTCGGAGGGTCTGCTGGTAAGATACGCACCGCTCCACGGGGCGGCCGGTGCGTGGTTTTCCGTTAGCCGGGCGGCGCTTCCGCCTGAGCGGTATTCTGATGCCGGCGACGGCACGCGCGATTGACATCGATATCCACGGTGGGTATAGCTCAGCTGGCAGAGCACTGGATTGTGGCTCCAGGTGTCGTGGGTTCAAATCCCATTACCCACCCCAATATTATCAAGGGTCTACGCGAGTAGGCCCTTTTTCTTT
>JAKQOW010000084.1 GCA_029565065.1 Acidobacteriota bacterium
GTGGGCCACGTGCCGGGGCACCGGACGCGATTTATCCCGCTCCCGACCTGGCAAGTGCCCGAGGAGTGGCAGGGGGCGCAGGCGCGACCAAAGCGCCGGCTGGCCTGGCACGGTATGGTGCGTGCCCACAAGGGCCTCCTGCAGCTAGTGCAGACCTTCCGGCAGGTGCGGGCAGAGGTCGCGGAGGCCGAACTGGTGCTGTGTGGCACCGTAGGAGCGCGTATCTGCGACCGCGACCTGGCCGCGAAGCTGGAGGCCCTGCGTGTGCCGGGGCTGCGTGTAGACCTGCGGGAGCAGTGGGATGAGGCCGACCTGCTGGGCACCTTGCGAGAGGCCGATGTCTACTGCTACCTGGATACCCCGGAGCAGGACCGCGAACAGTCGGCCTGCTCGGCGGCGGCGCTGGGTTTCGGGCGGCCCGTGGTGGTCTCGGAGAGTAGCTGTCACGACGACCTGCGCCGCTGGTGCACCACCGCCGAGGCGGGCAACGAGGCGGAGGCGATAGTGCGGCTACTGACGGACGCGGAGACTTACGCAGCGGCCACCGAACGGGCGCAGTGGGGCGCGGAGTTTCGCAGCCCGGCGCTGGTGGGCCGACAGGTGAAGGCCATGGCGCAGCAGGCCATGCTCAACCGCATGATACAGAGAGGGCAGTGAGCGACCATGAAGACCCTGCGCAACGGCGGCGCACTCTATCGCGGCGTGGACCCGGAGGGGCAACGGGACGTCGTCGCCTACCCCGGCGAGATCGTGACGGTGAGCGACGCCAAGGCCCTGCAACTGCAGACCGACTGGCCGGGCCGGTGGGAAGACCTGGGCGATAGCTCACTGTCCGGGGAGCCCACGACCGAGGCGCCGAACGTGCTGGCCGGGGCGGCGGTCGCGGATCCGAAGCCGAGGCGCAAACGCGGGCGGCCCCGAAAGGCGGCGAAGCCATGAGCCTGCTCACAATCAGCGACGTGCAGACCTGGGTGCCGCAGGCCGAGGAACGCACCGCGCAGATTGCCGATGCGATTGCTATGGCTGAGGCGGCGGCGGCGCACTACTGCGGGCGGGACCTGGAGCTTACCAGCTATACCGAGGTCGTGGACGTGCCGCCCTACACGGCGAGCCTGCTGCTGCCCAACTGGCCGCCGGTGGTGGACCTCACTCACCCGATGACCGTAACCGAGAGCCCGGATGAAGGCGCCGTCGTGGTGCCCTCCACAGACTACGCGGTGGACGCGGAGTTCGGCTTCCTGCGGCGGACGGATGGCGCCTACTGGGCCGCCGGGTATCGCTCCATACAGGTGGCCTATCATGCGGGCTACACCTCCGCCACCCTGCCGCCGGGGCTCAAACGCGCCCTGCTGCAGTTGGTGGCCTGGATGATGGAAAGCGCGGGCAATGTGGGGGCGACGCAGGAGAGCCGGGACGGGTATTCGGTGACCTACGAGGAGTTGGACCAGGGAGTGCCCCGGTCTATCGGCGCAGCCTTGCGGCCCTATCGGAGGCTGACGGTGCTATGAGTTTCGAGAGCCTGTTTAGCGACCGCTTCCGGGTCTACAAGCGCACGCCCGAGACGGACACTTGGGAGCCGGATGACCTGGCCTGGCGGCGGTGCAGCATCGAGCCGCTCACGGCCTCGGGGTCGCGACGCGAGAGTCGCACCCTGGAAGCGGACGGG
>JAKQOW010000087.1 GCA_029565065.1 Acidobacteriota bacterium
TGAAAATCGACTCCGAGGTACAATGGTGTTGTCATTGTGTGCGCTCCTTTTGGCGTCGTGACCCCGGGAGCAATCACCCACGAGATTATATCTCGTGTCTCGGTGGCGCTAAAAGGAGCGCTCTTCTCATCACATCAAACCCTAAATCCTGTGATTTTCAATTTCCGGAAAAAAGAATTGACATCGTGGTTGGGTGTGGTAACCTCGCGCTTCGTTATTTGAACAGCTACTCGCCATTCTTATCCAGAGAGGTTGAGGGACCGGCCCTGTGAAACCTCGGCAACCCGGCGGCGCTCCGCGCGCCAGCCCCGGTGCCAACTCCGGCAAAGCCAGCGGGCTTTGGAAGATGAGATAGCGGCAAAACGAACAGTTTGCCTCTTCAGCACCCATTCTTCCTGAAGAGGCATTTTTTTGCCCTCCTCGACGCTCTGGACATTTCGGCGGGCGGCCGAGGAGGAGCGATGACCCACAACCTGTCTACGCGCGCGGTGCACGGGGGCGATGTACGGCCCCACGCGTACGGCGCCCTCACCCAACCCATCGTCCAGACGGCAACCTATGTGTTCGACAGCTTCGCCGACGTGCAGGCGTACGTTCGCGACAAGACCGCCGGCTGCCCGTCCCGGGGGGAGTACGGCCGGTACGGCAATCCCACCCAGGCGGCCGTGGAACGCAAGCTGGCCGACCTGGAGGGGGGCGAGCGCGCCCTGCTCTTCGCCAGCGGGATGAGCGCGCTGACCATCACCCTGACGACGCTGCTGGGGCCGGGCGACCACCTCGTCTGCACCGCGGACTGCTACCACAAAACCCGCGAATTGATCCGGGATTACCTCCCGCGCTGGGGCATCGCGGCCACCGCGGTCACCGGTGGCGGCCCGGACGCGTTCGCGGCGGCCCTGCGGCCGGAGACTCGACTGCTCTTCATCGAAACACCCACCAATCCGTTTCTCCGCATCGCGGACCTGCCGGAGATCGTTGGCCTGGCCCGGGCGCACGGGCTGCTCACGGTGGTGGACAGCACGTTCGCCACGCCGGTGAACCTGCGCCCGCTGGCGCTGGGCGCCGATATCGTGATCCACAGCGGCTCCAAGTACCTGGGCGGTCACCATGATCTGATTGCCGGCGCGGCGGTGGGACCGGCCGCGCGGCTGGAGCCCGTGGAGCGTGCTCGGGGCGTGTTCGGCGCGGTGGGCGGGCCCATGGACGCCTACCTGCTGCTCCGGGGGCTCAAGACGCTGGACCTGCGGGTGCGCCGGCAGAATGCCACCGGCCTGGCCCTGGCTCGTTTTCTCGTCGGACATCCGGCGGTACGCGCGGTCCACTACCCCGGACTGCCCGATCACCCGGATCACGAAGTGGCCGCCCGGATCATGGACGGCTGGGGCGGCGTCGTCAGTTTCGAGTACGACGGCGACCTGGAGGCGACGGGCCGACTGCTGGAGCGGCTCTGCGTGCCGTTTGTGGGGCCGTCGCTCGGGGGTGTGGAGAGCGTCGTGGTGCAGCCGGCGGCGATGTTGTCCCCCGATCCGGCGGAGCGCCGTCGCGCCGGTCTGCCGGACAACCTGGTCCGGTACGCCGCCGGTATCGAAGCGGCCGAGGACCTGGTCGCGGATCTGGCACAGGCTCTGAACGGGACATCACCCGGACCAAGGAGGGAGTCATGATCGTGTTCAAATTCGGTGGCACCTCGGTCGGCAGCCCCCGGGCCATCGGGGCTGTGGCCGAAATCATCGCTCGGCACCGGTCCGGCGCCGACGGCGGTTCGACCGAGCCGGGCGTTGCCGGCGGCCTAGTGGTCGTGGTGTCGGCCATGGCGGGCGTGACCAACAGTCTCATTGCGGCGGCGCGCGCGGCGGCGGCGGGCCGGACGGCGGAGTGCCGGGACATCAAAGCGGCGCTCCTGCGCCAACACCTAGCGGTGGTGGACGAATTGCTCGGGGATTGTTCCGAGGGTTTGGAAGCCTGCGGGCAGATCGAGGACGCGTTGCACGAGCTGGAGCGCCTGTTGCGGAGCATCGCTGTGCTCGGGGAGCTGACCCGGCGAGGACTCGACGTGGTGGCCGCCTTCGGCGAGCGGATGTCGTCCGGTTTGCTGGCGGCGGTGTTACGCCGGCGGGGGGTGCGGGCTCAGGCGCTGAGCGCCACCGGGCTGATCGTCACCGACGCCCGCTTCGGCGAGGCGTCGCCGCAGGCGGCGCCCACCCGGGAGCGGCTGCGGCAGGCGGTGCCGCCGCTGCTGGGCCGGGGCGTTGTTCCGGTGATCACCGGCTACATCGCCGCCACGGCGGAAGGCGTGACGACCACGCTGGGGCGGGGCGGCAGCGATTACACCGCAGCCATCATCGGGGCGGCGCTGGCGGCGGCCGAAGTCTGGATCTGGACGGACGTGGACGGCATCCTGACGGCCGATCCCAATCTCGTTCCCGGGGCGAGGACCCTGTCCGAACTCACGTACGCCGAGGCGGCGGAGCTGGCCTACTTCGGCGCCGACGTGCTGCATCCCAAAACCATCGGCCCGCTGGTGACCGACGGCATCCCCCTGCGGATCCTGAACACGTTCAACCCGGCCCATCCCGGCACCCGGATCGCGCCGCGGCCGGCGCCGGAGCGGGAGGCGCTCCCGGCGCTCATTTCCACCGAGGGGCTGGCCATGATCGCGGTGGGCACCCCCGACGACTCGTGGACCCTCCAGTTGGCGGCCCGGGCGTTGCAGCACCTCAGCGAAGCGGGCGTGGACGTGCCCATGTTCTCGCAGTCGTTCTCGGAGCACCGGCTGAACCTGGTGGTTCGCGGCCCCGACCAGGCGCATGCCCTGGACGTGCTGGAGCGGGTCTTCGGCGGCGGTGCCGCCGGAGCCTGTGTGATCGGGGTGCGGGGCGAGGTGGCGACGTTGTCGGTGGTGGGTCCGCCCGGCACCGACGGAACCGCCCTGACGGCGAAGGCGTTCGGGGCCCTGGGGCGCCGCGGGACGCCGGTCCTGGCGGTGGCCCAGGGGACGACGGGCCGCAGCGTGTCCATCTGCGTGCCGGAAGGCCAGCTCGCCAC
The DNA here is from genome assembly GCA_029565065.1 of Acidobacteriota bacterium. GTDB lineage: Bacteria > Acidobacteriota > JAAYUB01 > JAAYUB01 > JAAYUB01 > JAAYUB01. Next base: position 3,046 of record JAKQOW010000087.1, read on the forward strand.
CGCCGTGCGTGACCTGCACCAGGAGTTGGCGGTGGAGGTGGCCCATGCGTAAGATCCCCGTGGGCATCCTCGGCGCCACCGGCGTGGTGGGCCAGCGCTTCGTCCAGCTCCTGGCGGACCATCCCTGGTTTTCGCTCTGCGCGCTGGCCGCATCCGACCGTTCGGCGGGGCGGACGTACGCCGAAGCCTGCCGCTGGCTCCTGCCCGGGCGGGTGCCGGAAGCGGCGGCCGGGCTGGAGGTGTGGCCCCTGGAGCCGGAACTGGACTGCCGGCTGGTCTTTTCGGCGCTCCCCGCCGATGTGGCCGGGTCGGTGGAGGAACGGTTCGCCGCCGCCGGCTACGCCGTGAGCTCCAACACCTCGGCTCACCGGATGGACGCGGACGTGCCGCTCCTGATCCCCGAAGTGAATCCCGGCCACACAGCTCTCATCGAGGAACAACGGCGCCGCCGCGGTTGGTCCGGCTGCATTGTGGCGGCGCCCAACTGCTCCAGCACCCAGGTGGCCCTGACCCTCAAGCCGCTGCACGATGCCTTCGGTCTGCAACGCGTGAGCGTGGTGACGCTGCAAGCGGTTTCCGGGGCGGGCTATCCAGGCCTGTCGGCGCTGGACATCCTGGACAATGTCATTCCCTTCATCGACGGGGAGGAAGACAAGCTGGAGCGGGAACCCGCCAAGCTCCTGGGCCGGCTGAACGGCGTCGTCGTCGTCCCGGCGGCCGTGGCGGTGAGCGCCCAGTGCAACCGCGTGCCGGTCCGTGACGGCCACACGGCGTGCGTCGCTCTGAGCGCGGCGCATGCGCCGTCGGCGGCCGAGGCGGCGACAGCGCTGGCGGCGTTCCGGGCGGCGCCCGAAGTCGCCGCGCTGCCCAGCACTCCGCCGCAGCCGGTGGAGGTGCTCGCCGACAGCGACCGGCCCCAGCCGGTCCGCGACCGCGACCGGGCCCAGGGCATGACCGTGGCCGTGGGGCGGCTGCGACCGTGCCCGCTGCTGGGCCTCAAATTCGTGGTGCTGGGTCACAACACCATCCGCGGCGCGGCCGGGGGCGCCGTCCACAACGCCGAGCTGTTGGCGGCGCAGGGGTGGCTGTCATGAGCCAGCGATTCCTGCCCGTGCGCAACGCCCGTCCGCCGAGGATCCGACCGGCGCCCCAAGCCCGGCCGCGCTATCGGAGGTTCGGCCGCGCCGCGCTAGCCGACTTTCTGGATGACGCCGTTGTCTGGCGCAACCTCGAGCCGGTGGACCGCCGCCTGCCGGGGCTGGCGCAGCTGCGGTCCGGGCTGGGGCTGCCCGCCGGCGAGCGGCCGCGCAAAGCGGAAGCCGCCTACGGACGGGTGGTGGCGGAAATGCTTCGCGCCGCCCGTCGCCTGGCGTGTCCCGGCGCGGCGCTGACGCGGCTGATATACATCGGCGACACGAGGCTCAACGACGGGTCCGCCTTCCGCAACATCCGCGACGCCGGCGGCTGGACGGGGCGGCTCTTCATCGGTCGCGACGATGCCACGGCCGCGCGCGAGCTGGAGGTGGGACTCACCACCTGGCAGTCCAACCGTTGGTCGGCGCTGCCGGAGTTCCTCGACTGGGTCGAGGACCGCGACGGAACCTTCGACGAATCGGTGGCTTTGGTCATCGACCTGGACAAGACGGCGCTGGGCGCCCGGGGCCGGAACGACGGCCCCATCGACGCAGCCCGCCTGGACGGCCTCCAGGCCACGGTGCGGCACCTGCTGGGAGCCGGCTTCGACGAGGCGGCGTTCCGGGCCGCCTACCGGCAGCTCAATCAGCCGGAATTCCACCCCTTCACCGCCGATAATCAGGACTACCTGGCGTATCTCTGCCTCATGCTGGGTGCGGGAGTGTGCACCCTGACCGGGTTGACGGCGGAAATCCGGAACGGCTCACTGATTCGATTCACCCAGTTTGTGGACCGGGTGCACCGGTGTCGGCCGCGCCTCGAGGCGGCGGGACTGGCCGGAGTGCACGCCGACATCCGCCGCCGGGTGTGCCGCGGCGAACACACACCCTTTCCCGCCTTCCGGCGCAGCGAATTCCGGGCCACCGCCGACCGCTTCGGCGGACCGGCGCGAGAGCCGATCCAGGACCTGCTGGCGCGGGGCATTGTCATCACCGAGGAGGTGCGCGCCGCGGCCCTGCGGCTGCGGGCGCAGGGGGCGTTGGTGTTCGGCTTGTCCGACAAGCCCGACGAGGCGGCGATGCCCCCGCCGGCGGAGGCCGCGGCGGGAGCCCGTCCCCTGCACCGACTGGTCACCGCGTCGGTGGGCGAAGCCCTGGAATGACCGGCCGGCCGGATCAGACGGCCGGCGGATCGCCGATTTTTTCCACCACGATGCTGCAGCGGGTGACGAGCGCCGCCAGCGCCCCCACCGCGGCCAGCACCGGCAGCAGGGCCGCGCCCACCAGGCCGAGGGTGAGCGGGATTTCCAGCATGGTCTGGCCGGACTCGTTTTTGATGGTGATCCGGCGGATGTTGCCCTGATGGATCAATTCCTTGATCTTGTCCAGCAGCTCGCTGCCGTCCAGTCGGAACTCCTCGGTGCGGCTGCGGCGGTCGTCGGTTTCCTGACTCATGGCGCCTCCTGAAGCGGACCGCCTCCACTGTTTGCTCCCGGCTTGACGCATACCATCGACCGCCGGCGCATGTATAATTCGGCCGAGCGCCCGTCTGAAAAATGTAACGAAACAGCCGTCGCTGTAAACGTACGCCGCGACGGCGGGGTCTATATGGGTGTGGAACGGGAACTGTTTGAAACGTTCTTTCGGCAGCACCACCTGGCGGCTTGCCGCTTCGCCTGTGCTCTCGTTGGCGGAGCCGAGGCGGAGGACGCGGTCCAGGAGGCATTTGTCCGGCTGCACCTGCGCCAGCGGCGGCTCCCCGCGGTGGAGAATCCCGAGGCCTTCTTCTACCGCATCCTCTACAACGTCTGCCGCACGCTGCTGCGCCGCCGCCGGGTGCGCGCCGCCCTGGCCGGATGGTTGGGGCGGCCCGAGCCGCCCCGGCCGGGTGCCGGCCTGGAGCTCAGCCAGGCGTGGCGGATCCTGTCCCCCCGGGAGCGGGCCATCTTCTACCTGATGGACTTCCGCGGATGGGATATGGCGGCGGTGGCCGCCGCCCTGGGCATGCGGCCGGCCACCGTGCGGGTCCACCGCCACCGGCTCCGCAGCAAGATCGTCAACTGGGAGGCCGAGTCATGAACGATCCATTCGGTGCATTCGCTCCTGCGACCCCGCCAGACGCAATGCTGGCGGCGGTCCACCGCGAAGCCGGACGCCGGCGCCGGCGACGCCGTAGCGTTCTGGCCGGCCTCGCCTGTCTGGCCGTCGCGGCCGTGGCGTTGTGGTGGTTCCGGCCCGCGCCCGCGCCGCCGTCCACGGGTGGCGCGGTGCTGGTCCATGCCGTGACCCACGGCGACCAGGAGGTGCCGTACACGCTGCTGACCCTGCCGGACGGCATGACCATGGTAGTCGTCCGCACGGCGCCGTAATGCCGAAAGAGCCGGCGGGTATTCCCGATCCACACAAGTCCGTAGTTCCACAAAGAGGAGAACGACCATGAGAACACTGATGATCGCCATGCTGCTGGTGCTGGCGCCGTGGGTGCTGGCGGGTGATAAGCTGCTCGTGGAGTTCCAGATCTACATGGGGGCCTATGAAGCCGCCTCGCCCGCCCAGGTGGTGGTGACCCTGCCCACCGGCCGGCTGGCGGAGGCCAAGGGATCCGCGGTGATCGAGGATATCCAAAGCACCTTCAAGCTCAAATCCATGCGCCTGCTGGGAGCGCCGGTGGTCGAGGTGGCATTACCGGGGGAGACCATGGTCACTCAGGGGACTAGTGACGGCGGGCCAACGGATCTGATCCAGAACTACCGCCTTCGGGTGAAGACCTTGGGCAAGGAGGGGGATCGGGCCCGACTCGAGGTGGGCCTGAGCATCAACGGCCAACCCGAAACAGCGATGGACATCTTCGCCAAGTTCGGCACTGGTGTGGCGTTGGCCAACCGGCTGGACGGACACATGCTGATTCTGCTGACCACGGTGCACGAGGAGGGGGAGGAGATCATCCGGCCCCAGCCCCTGAAAAAAGTGCTGCCCGAATATCCGGCAGAGCTGAAGGAGCAGAAGATCGCCGGCACAGTCGTCCTGCGGGTGACCATCGATGCGACGGGGAAGGTGACGGACATCCAGCCGGAAAAATCCGACCATGAGAGCTTGACCCATGCGGCGATTGCAGCCGTCAAGGAATGGACGTGGCGGCCCGGCACCGTCAAGGGTCAGCCCAAGGGGTTCATGCTCATGATCACCATCCACTTCCGGCTCAGCTGACCCGCGAACCGGGAAGCCGGGCAATCCCGCCGACGGGATCGCCCGGCCTGTTGCCAAATCGCCGCGCCGGTGGGATCATGGAGACGAACAGGCAGCAAGTCCGCAAGATCCCATGGGAGGTGCGTATGGTCGTCCGGGTGCTGTTGGCGCTGGCCCTGGTCGGAGCGGCATGCGCCATGGCGTGCGGTGGTCCGCCGGCGGGTTCCGCAGGACCGGCGGGCGCCGCGATGCGATTTAAATATTATGTCCACGTGGATCGAGAGGGGATCGGCATCGAGGCCTTCCGGTTTCTCGTGCCGTCCGACTGGCAGGTCAGCGGCGGCATCCGCTGGGCGCTGGACAATCCCGGCCGGCCGGCCACGGCCCATCTGCTGGCGGTCAGTCCGGACGGCCGCCGGGCGCTGGAGCTCTTTCCGGCCCAGCCCTGCTTCTGGACCGACAACCGGATGCTCCTGACCACCAATCCACCGGGCACGCGCTATTTCGGCAACGAGGTCCGGCCCATGCCCGGGCCAGTCGAAGCGCTGCGCGACATGATCCTGCCCCGTTTCCGAAGCGGCGTGGCGGGCCTCCGGGTGGTCGAGTCGAAGGAGCTGCCCGACCTGGCCCGCGCCGTGGGCGCCGGGGCGGCCGCCGGCCCGGGGCTGCAGACGGGTGCCCGCGGCGCCATGGTCCGGGTGGAATACAGCCAGGGCGGCCAGCTCGTCGAGGAGGAAATCTACGGGATCGTGGACTGGATCGCCTTCCCGATCCAGGGCGCGTTCGGCGCCACCACCAACGTCAACTGGGCCGTGGATTACCTGTTTTCCTTCCGGGCGCCGCGGGGGCAGCTGGCGGCCGACACCAAGCGGTTCCAGACCATGATCGGCTCCTTCCGGCTCAATCCCCAGTGGTTCAATAAGTACGTCCAGTTGGTGGAACTGCTCATCCGGATGCAGATCCGTCAGATCCGGCATATCGGCGAGATCAGCCGGATCATCAGCCAGACGCACGACGAGATCAGCCGGGACATGATGGCGGCCTACGAATCCCGGCAGGCGGTCAACGACAGGATCAGCGAAAATTTCAGCCGCTACATCCGCGGCGTCGACGCCTACCACGATCCCTTCACCGACCGGCCGGTGGAACTGCCGTCGGGCTATCGCCACGCCTGGGCCACTCCGCTCGGGGAATACATCGTGACCGACGACCCGAACTACAACCCGAACGTCGGCTCCAACCAGAACTGGCAGCAGCTCCAGCCACGGCGCTGATCGCTGTGGGGTTGCAAAGCGGGCGCGCTCTCCCTAAAATGATGGCGGTCCGGCCGGCGGCCGGATCCACCGCGTGAAGGAGAGCGCGCCGTGCCCATCTACGAATTTTACTGTCCCGACTGCCACACCATATTCAACTTCCTGTCCCGGACCATCGACACGGCCCGGCGGCCGGACTGTCCGCGTTGTCGGCGGCCGGAGCTGGAGCGACAGGTGTCGGCGTTCGCCATCTCCAAAGGGCGGAAGGAGGCCGAGGACGGCCCGCCCGACGACCTCGACGACGCCCGCCTCGACGGGGTGATGGAGCAGCTCGCCCGCGAGGCGGAGGGGGTGGACGAAAACGATCCGCGCCAGCTCTCGCGGGTGATGCGGCGCCTCTACGAGGCCACCGGCCTGCCCCTGGGCGGGCCGATGGATGAGGCGCTCCGGCGCCTGGAGTCGGGGGAGGACCCGGACCAGATCGAGGCGGAGATGGGCGACCAGTTGGAGGGATTGGACCCGTTTTCGACCGAAGGGGTGAAGCGGGCGCGCCGCCGCCTGCTGCCGCCGGCGCACGACGACACCCTCTACGATCTGTGACCGATCCCGATCCAGCGGATGACGGGTTGATGGCGATTCGATCTCCCCTGATCGATTTTGACCAATCACTCGTCCCCGGCTCGCGTATGATTACCATGCAGAATGGGCCGGCCGAGCGGGCCCCGTATCACCCAAAGGATGTGCGCATGAAAGTTGTCTGTCGTTATCGAATCCTCGTGGCGAGCCTGCTGCTGGCCACGGTGGCGGCGATGGCTGCGCCGGCTGAGGTGCTGGTGTGGATTCCCCGCGACGGCCTGGCGCCGGCGCCCGCCGGGCCGGACGTGACGCTGTTGGCGGCGCTGGAGACCGGCTGGCTGGTGCGGATGCCGTCCGCGGCGTTGGACCGGCCGGCAGCTGCAGGTGCCGCGGCCACGGCGCTGGAGCCGTACCGCGGCCACGGCCGGTACTACCTGGTGCGGCTGCGTGGCGCCGGCGATTTCGCGCGGGTGTCCGCCGCCGGGACGGCCTGGCGGCTGGATGCCGCCACGGCGCTCTTCGCCGCCCCGGCGGGCTCCGCCCGGGAGCTGCTCCCCCTGGACCTGATGCTCCGGGCGCTGCCCGAGGGGCCCATCGATCCGGCGTGCGCAGCGGCGGCGCCGGCGCAACGGCCGGCCGCGGTCGACCACCCCCTGGTGGGCCAACTGGCGGCGGAGGTGGACGAAAGCCGGCTCTATACCGCGGTCTCCGATCTGCAGAACTTCGGGAGCCGCAATGTCAACTTCGACGGCTGCCGGCAGGCGGGTGACTACCTCTATGCCTATTTTCAGGAGCTGGGTCTGCCGGTGGAATTCGAGGAGGTCCAGTTCGACACCTGGTCCGGAATCAAAACCAGCCGCAACGTCGTGGCCACGCTGCCCGGCGAAGCCGACTCCGCGTGGTGATCATCGGCGCCCACTACGACGACATGCCGCCGAGCGCCACCGCCCCGGGCGCCGATGACAATGCCAGCGGCACGGCCGCGGTGATGGAGGCGGCCCGGATCCTGTCGCGCTACCACTTCGGCCACACGGTCCGCTTCATCGCCTTTTCGGCCGAGGAGTACGGGCTGTGGGGGAGCCAGAAGTACGTCCAGGGCGCCGTCGGCAGGGGGGAGGCCATCGCCGGGATGATCAACCTGGACATGATCGCTTTCACCGACGCCGTGCCCGAGGACCTCGACTTGATCACCAACCTCGCGTCGCGCCCGCTGGCCGAGCAGTTCGCCGCCAACGCCGCCGCCTACGCGGGCCTCGACTGCCTGATCCTCGAATTCGAATTCTGGAGCTACAGCGACCATGCCTCGTTTTGGGACTTCGGCTACCCGGCGCTCTGCGGCATCGAGGACGAGGATCCGTCCAGTCCCCACTACCACACGAACCACGACACCATCGACACGCTGAACTTCGATTTCATGACCCAGGTGGTCCGGGCGTCGGTGGCCACCCTGGCCGATCTGGCCGGACCGCTCTATCCTGCGGGGGACTTGAACCTGGACGGCCGCTTCGACGCCGTGGATGTGAGCGTTCTCCGCGACTACCTGTCCGACAACCTGCTGGAGATTCCGGCTGGCAGCGCAGCCGCCGACTTCGATGGCGACCTGGTCGTGTCGGTGGTTGACCTGACGCTGCTGCAAATGGCCGCCGCCGGCTAGGCCGGCCGCTGGCGGATTCGTTATCCCCTTCGGTGAGTCCCGGATCGATCCGCACCGGATGCTCCGGAGTGAGCCGGCGGCCCCCACCCGCGGGGAGCCCCCCTGATCCTGTTGATGTCAAACCAGATGTGTCTGATCCGGTCGAACGCGCCGGCAACCGGTCGGGGGCAAGTCCCGCCGTGGCCGGATGGCGAGTCGTTCTTTACATTTATCCCGTGGCCGTGTATAATTTGCCGCCTCGAAATCGGCGGCGGCCGCCCCACGGGCATCCGAACCGCCGCGGAGAACGGTTCATGAGCGAGACCGGCACGCTGTTCATCATTTCCGCCCCCTCGGGCTCCGGCAAGACCAGCATCGTCCAGCACCTGCTCGGGACGGTGGCGGGGCTGGAGTTCTCCGTTTCGTACACCACCCGGGGCCCCCGCGCGGGCGAGGTGCACGGGCGCGACTATTTCTTCGTGGACGAACCCACCTTCCGGCGGATGATCGCCGCCGACGAGTTTTACGAGTGGGCGGTGGTCTATAACGACCTGAAGGGCACCTCTCGCGCGTTCATCGACGAGCGGCTGGCCCGGGGTGCCGACGTGCTCCTGGACATCGACGTCCAGGGCGCCATGCAGATCAAGGCCATCAATCCGAAGGCGATCCTGGTGTTCATCCTGCCCCCGTCGTTTCCGGTGCTGGCGGAACGCCTCCGCCGCCGCGGCCTGGACGACGAGGCGGAGGTTCAGCGCCGGCTGGCCAAGGCGCGCGACGAGATCCGCCGCTACGAGGAATACCACTACGTCGTGGTCAACGAGGACCTGGCGGCATCGGTCGAAACGGTCCGGGCCATCATCCGGGCGGAACGCCAGCGCACCGCGGCCAACCGGAACCGGATCGGCACCATCATCCAAACGTTTGGAGAAGCGTACCATGTATAAACTGCCCCCCAGCGTACCCAGCAAGTACCAGTTCGTGCTCATCGCCGCCGAGCGGGCGAAGCAGCTCCAGCAGGGCGCGGCCCCGCTGGTCAAAACCAGCCACGTCAAGCCCACCTACCGCGCCATCGACGAGCTGATGCACGAGAAGCTGGAGTTCGAGATCAGGGAAAGTCCCGAGCCGGAATACGCCGAAACCCTGAACCCTGACGAAGCCGGCAGCTGATCGGCGGGGCGCGACCGTGACCGTCGCCCTGGGCATCACCGGCTGCATCGGCGCCTACAAGGCGGTGGACCTGATCCGCCGCCTCCAGAAGGCCGGCCTGGATGTCCAGGTGGTGGCCACGCGGCACGCCCTGGAGTTTGTCACCCCCCTCACCCTCGAAACCGTTTCCCGCCATCCGATCATCAGCGACATGTTCCAGCGCGCCGGCGACTGGGAGGTGGCGCACATCGCCCTGGCCCGCCGCGCCGATATCCTGTGCGTGGCGCCGGCCACGGCCAACATCCTGGCCAAGTTCGCCCACGGGATCGCCGACGATTTTCTCTCGACGCTGTACCTGAGCATCCGGCAGCCGGTGCTCGTGGCGCCGGCTATGAACCACGCCATGTGGGACCACCCGGCCACCCGGGCCAACCTGGCCGTCCTGCGCGAGCGCGGGGTGATCGTGGTGGAGCCGGAATCCGGCTATCTCGCCTGCGGCGAGGAGGGCGCGGGCCGGTTGGCCGACCTGGCGGTCATCGAGGAGGCGGTGCACGGCGCGCTGGCCCCCAAGAGCCTGGCCGGCCGCACCGTCCTGGTCACCGCCGGGCCCACCGCCGAGGATATCGACCCGGTCCGCTTCATCACCAACCGCTCCACGGGCAAGATGGGGTTTGCGGTGGCCCGCCAGGCCGCCCGCCGCGGCGCCCGGGTGATTCTGGTCAGCGGTCCGTCGGCCGAGGCGGCCCTGTTCCCGTGCGCCCGCGTGGCCGTGCGGAGCGCCGCCGACATGGCGGCGGCGGTGGCGGACCACGCGCCCGCGGCCGACGCCGTGGTCATGGCCGCCGCGGTGGCCGACTACACGCCCGCCGCGCCGCAGGCTGCGAAGATCAAGAAAGGGGACGGGCCGCTGGCGCTGGAGCTGCGGCGCACCGCCGACATCCTGGCCGGCCTCGGCGCCGCCCGCCGCCCGGGGCAGGTCCTGGTGGGCTTCGCCGCCGAGACCGACGCCGTCATGGCCAATGCCCGCCGCAAGCTGGCGGCGAAGGGCCTGGACTTGATCGTCGCCAACGCCGTGGGACCCGACCGCGGATTCGGCACCGACGTCAGCACCGTGACCATCCTGGACCCCGCCGGCGGCGTCGAAGAGCTGGCCGACATGACGAAGGACGCCATCGCGGCCCGCCTGTGCGAGCGCATCGCCGCCCTGCTCCCCTCGTCCTGATCACCCCGCGGCGCAGTCTCCAGCCGCGGAATTCCGGCGCCCCGGCCGTCGGGGCCGCCGACCGGACCGCCCTTTTGGTTTGGGGCGCGGATCGAAAGTAAGCTAGAATATCTCTCAGCCCAGCCCGAGGAAATCGTATGCCCAGAAAAAAATCCGTTCCGCCGCCCCCGCCGCCCCCACCGTCGCTCAAGAGCGGCTTCGTCGCCATCGTCGGCCGAACCAACGTCGGCAAATCTACCCTGCTGAACCAGGTGCTGGGCAAGAAGGTCTCCATCATCTCCGACAAGCCCCAGACCACGCGCACGCGGATCCTGGGCGTCCACACCACGGCCGCCGGCCAGATGGTGTTCTTCGACACGCCCGGCGTGCACCGGCCCGGCCACGAGCTGAACCGGCAGATGGTCCAGCACATCCACCACGCGCTGCAGAGCGCCGACGCGGTGCTCCAGGTGATCGACATCAGCGAATCGTTCGGCCACGGCGAGCAGTACGTGCTGGACCTGGTCCAGGCCGCCGGCCGGCCGGCGGTGCTGGCCATCAACAAGATCGACCAGGTGAAGAAGAGCCGCATCCTCGAGGTGATCGACTTCTACCGGCAGCGCCACGCCTACGCCGCCTACGTCCCGGTGAGCGCGCTCACCGGCGACGGCGTACCGGCCCTGGTGGGCGAGCTGTTCGGCCTGCTCCCGCCGGGCGAGTTTTTCTACGACGAATCGTTCATCACCGACTCCCCCGACCGGTTCATGGCCGCCGAGCTGGTGCGGGAGCAGGTGCTCCAGCACACCCGGCAGGAGCTCCCCTTCAGCACCGGCGTGATGGTGGACCTGTGGGACGAGGCGCGCTGCGAGACCGACGGCCTGCTCCGGATCGAGGCGTCGATCCTGGTGGAGCGGGACTCGCAGAAAGGGATCCTGATCGGCCGGCAGGGCGGCATGCTCAAGACCATCGGGTCCGCTGCCCGGCGCGAGATCGAGGCGTACCTGGGCTGCAAGGTGTTCCTCGGCCTCTTTGTCAAGGTGGAGGCGGACTGGCGGAACAACATCCGCATCCTCCAGCAGATGGGCGTGGTGCGCTGAGCACCATGGACGCGCGCGAGGAACAGGCACGGCTGGACTGGCTGCGGGATCTCGTCGAATCCCTGGCGCTTTACGCCGACTGGGGCGTGGCGCATTTCGTCGTGGCGCCCGGCCGCCGCACGCAAGGCATTGTGCCGGAATCCCCAGCGATCCCGGTGGCGTCTGCCGCCGCCACCCGGCCGTCCCTGACACCCCGCCCGGCCGTCGCCGCCCCTAGGGCCGCCGCGCCGGAGCCGGCGCGCCCCGTCCCGCCGGAGCCGGCCCGCCCCGCCCCGCCCGCAGGCCCGGCGGCGGGCCAGCCGTCGGCCAACCTGCTGGAGAGCGCCGAAGAGGCGCTGCCGCGCCTCACGCCCGAGGAGAAGGCAAGCCAGCTCGAGGCGCTCCGCGCCGAGATCGGCGACTGCACCCGCTGCGGCCTGTCGGCCGGGCGCCGGCACCTGGTGTTCGGCGAGGGGAATCCCGACGCCGCGCTCATGTTCGCCGGCGAGGGGCCGGGCGCCGACGAAGACCGCACCGGTCGGCCGTTCGTGGGCCGCGCCGGCCAGTTGCTGGACCGCATGATCGAGGCGATGACGCTGCGCCGCGAACAGGTGTACATCGCCAACGTGGTCAAGTGCCGTCCGCCGGACAACCGCACGCCCGAGCCGGAGGAGGGCGCCACCTGCGGGCCGTTCCTGCACCGCCAGATCGAGATCATCCAGCCGCGGGTGCTGGTGCTGCTGGGGTCGGTGGCCGCGCAGTACGTGCTGGGCACGCGCAAGTCCATGGGCCTGCTGCGGGGCAGCGTCCACCGCCACCGCGGCGCCCTGGTCATCCCCACCTATCACCCGGCCTATCTGCTGCGGAATCCCGCCGCCAAGCGGGATGTCTGGGAGGACCTGCAGAAAGCCATGGGGCTGCTCGGCATTCCCGTCCCGAAACGGGGCGGCTCGCCCGGCGGCGCCTGAGGGCGAGGCCATGCCCCCCGCCGCCCCCCCGCCCCGCTACGCCGCGGTCGCCCTGTTCGCGCCGGTGTTCCAGGACTACACGTACGCCATTCCGCCGGCCATGGCCGCCGCCCGCCCGGGCTGCCGCGTGGTGGTCCCCCTGGGGGGCGGCCACGCCAACGGGGTGATCACCGCGGTGGCGGACGCGCCGCCGCCCGGCGTGGAGCGGATCCGCGATCTGCTCAGCCTCGTGGATCCGGAGCCGCTCATCGACCCGCCGCGGGTGGAGCTGGCCCGCTGGATCTCGCATCACTACTTCGCGCCGCCGGGCGATTGCCTGCGCCTCTTCTTCCCGCCCGGTTCGTACGTGGACGCCACGTTCAGCTACCGGATCACCCCCGCCGGCGAGGCGCGCCTGGCCGCGGCGGCGGACAAGGCGTTTCAGGACAAGCTGCTGGCGCTGATCCGCCGCAGCCCCGGCATCGATCGCAAGGAAATCGGCCGGGTGATGCCGGCGCGCTTTCTGGACCGGGTGCTGGCCAACCTCGAGCGCAACGGCTGGGTGGCGCGCGAAAGCCGGGTGCTGGGCGCCCGGACCGGCTTCCGGCGCGTGCTGTTCGCGGAACTGGCCAACCCGGCGGCGGACCCGGCGGCGTATCCGAAACGCCAGCGGGCGGTGATCGAGTTCCTGCGCAGCCACCAGGGACCGCTCCCGCTGGCCCGCGTGGTCGCCGAGACGGGCGTCCCGCACGACGTGACGCGGCGCCTGCAGGCCAAGGGCGCGCTGCGGATCGAGGCGGCCGAAAGCTACCGCGATCCGTTCGCCGGCTACCGGGCGCGCGAGACCGAAACGCTGGTGCTCACGGCGGCGCAGCGCGCGGCCGTGGACCGGATCCGGGGCGACCTGGACGCCGGGCGCCCCGGCCAGTACCTGGTGCTCGGCGTCACCGGCAGCGGCAAGACCCAGGTCTACATCGAGCTGATCCACGACGCGCTGCGCCGCGGGCGCACGGCGCTCATGCTGGTGCCGGAGATCTCGCTGACTCCGGCGCTGACTCAGCGGTTCATGACCCACTTCGGCGGCCGCCTGGCCATCCTGCACAGCATGCTCTCCGACGGCGAGCGCCACGACCAGTGGTTCCGGATTCACCGCGGCGAGGCCGACGTGGTCATCGGCACCCGCTCGGCGCTCTTCGCGCCGCTGGCGGCGCCCGGCGTGATCATCCTGGACGAGGAGCACGACGCCTCCTACAAGCAGGACGAGTCGCCCCGCTACCACGCCCGGGAGGCGGCGCGGGCGTGGGCGCGGCAGTGCGGCGCGGCGCTGGTGCTGGGCTCGGCCACGCCGTCGCTGGAAAGCTACCACGCCGCCACCGAGGCCGGCGCCATGACCCTGCTCGAGTTGCCCGAGCGCATCCTGAACCGGCCGCTCCCCGACGTCGCCATCGTGGACATGGTGCGCGAGTTCGAGCGCTTCGGCCGCAACGTCATCGTGGCGGGCGAGATCTACAAGGCCATCGCCGACCGGATGCACCGGGGCGAGCAGGTCATGGTGCTGCTCAACCGCCGGGGGTTTGCGCCGGTGGTCACCTGCCGCAAGTGCGGCGAGACGGTGCTCTGCGCCCACTGCGACATCGCCATGACCTTCCACCAGGCGGAGCGGCAGCTCATGTGCCACTACTGCGGCTTCCTCCGGCCGGTGCCCGACACCTGCCCGGCCTGCGGGAGCGGACACCTGTTCCTGCTGGGCCTGGGCACCGAGAAGCTGGTGGAGGTGTTCCGCGAGCGGTTCCCGGGACGGCGGGTGGTCCGCTTCGACCGGGACACCACCCGCCAGAAGGGGAGCATGAAGGAAATCCTCGACCGGTTCGAGCGGCGCGAGATCGACCTGCTGGTGGGCACCCAGATGATCGCCAAGGGGCACGATTTCCCGGCGGTGACGCTGGTGGTGGTGCTCTCCACCGACACCAGCCTGCGCATCCCCGACTTCCGCTCCGCCGAGCGGACCTTCCAGCTGCTCACCCAGGTGGCCGGCCGCAGCGGCCGCGGCGACACGCCGGGCCGGGTGTTCATCCAGACTTATTACCCGAACCATTATGCCGTCCGGCTGGCGCGGCAGCAGGACTACCCGGCGTTCTACCGCCAGGAGATGGAGTTCCGGCGCCGGCTCCACTTCCCGCCCGTGGCCCGACTGGTGTTCCTCGCGGTGAAGGACAAGCGGCGGGAGAAGGCCGAGGCGATCGCCCGGGCGGCCGGCGAGCACCTGCGGGCGGCCATCGCCGAGCGGGGGCTGGCGGCGGCGCTGCGGGTGCAGGGGCCCGTGCCGGCGCTGCTGGAGAAGATCAAGGACGACTTCCGCTGGAGCCTGCTGGTGCGGTGCTTGTCGACGGACGGCCTGCCCGAGGTGCTGCTCGATTTCCGCCGCCGCTGCCTGGACGCCCGCCTCCCCTTCGCCCAGATCGCCGTGGACGTCGATCCCCTGGACCTGCTGTGAGAGGGCCCCATTCCGCCGGTATCTTGCGCCCGCCCCAATGGAACCCGCGTCCCGACCCCCGGCAGTTGATCCCCGCGTGCCGAATCCCTCCCGGTGCCGCGCGCCTCTAAACAGATGTGGAATGCTTCGATCTTTTGATCCGCTCCCGCCCGGGGGCGGATGTACCAACCCCACCCGAGGAAACCGGTCCGCCGGTTTCCTTATCTTGGATTCATGACCATGCCGCCGCCGGGCCGAGCGCCCGGCGGCGCTGCGTTGTGGGGCCTTCTTCGGGAAACGGCCGGTCGGCGATGACCGGTCCGGCCGGCGACGCCACGGCGAAAAGCGGGGAGTATTCGCGCTAGCTGTTCGTGCGGGCCAGGCGGTCCCGGATGGCGGCCACCAGGCGGTCGGCGCCGGCGCGGAGCAGGCTGGCCGCCGCCCGCAGGCAGTCGAGCAGCCGCCGGGGGCCGCGGTCCCACGGCACCACCGTCACCACGCCGCCGGCGCCGCGCCGCTCCACCGCCACCACCCGCCCCAGCACCTCCCGGGCCGAGGCGGGAGGATCCAGGGCGGCGGCGGCGTCACCCTTCGTCCGGAATACAAAGCCGCCGTCGGGCGCCTGCCGCCGGAACAGCACCCGGTGCAGGCGAAGCCGGCCGGCGCCGTTCAGGGTGAGGACCATGTCGCCGAAGCGTGCCGGATCGGCTGCGGTCTGCACCAGGTGGACCACGGCGCCGTCGGGCAACGCCGGGCGCATGCTGCGGCCGGTGACCCGGACCCGCACCAGGAAGCCGCGGCTCAGCAGCTCCGCCAACATGACGCCGGCGCGGGGCGAGTCCAGGGCCAGAATGTCCGGGGTTTCGCCGGTTAGGACCTCGCCGGTGTGTTCCAGCTTGATGGGCGGGCGGGGATCGAATTCGCCGTCGTCGGACACCTTGATTACGCGCAGCGGTTCCACCTTGGGATCGGGCGGCTTCGGATCGAACGCGTCATCCATGTGGGGGCCCCCTGTCCGGCGGATGATCGTGTCAGCGGACGGCGGCGGCGATTGTATCGCCCACCGCCGGGTCGGGCCGGAACGCCAGCTCCCGGCCGGGGGTTTCGCGGGCCACCGCGCCGACGAAGTCCAGCAGGTCCGGCAGCACATCCGCATGATACCACGGGATGGAGGTCACGGGGAGCAGACGCTCCATCGCCTCGCGGGGCGACAGGGGCGCCAGCCGGTTGGCGTCGGCGTGCTGCAGGAACAGCAGGCCGCCGAGGGGCGCGCCGGCGTTGCGGGCGATGTCCGCTTCGCCGGCCCACGGTGTGCCGAAGGCCCACATGCGCCCGTCGATGCGCCGCACCACCATCCGGTCGTCGCTGAGGAGCTCAAAGCCGCCGTGCGCCGCCAGCTGCCGAGCCAGGGTGGTCTTGCCGGCGCTGGACCGGCCGGGGAATATGTACGCCCGGCCGTCGAGGATCGCTCCGGCGGCGTGGACGATGCACCCCGCGCGCCGCGCCAGCGCGTACATCAGCAGGAGCTGGTCCAGCGGGTAGCGCAGGGGATTGACCAGCGCCGGCTGGCCGCGGTGCAACGTTCGGAGACCGGGTCCGCAGCGCACCGCGGCCGAGTCGAGGGAATAATCCAGCCACGTGTCCCAGAGCGGCGGCGGTCCGCCGGGCGCGGGCGGCAGCCAGAAACGGAATCCGGCGCCCTCGCGGGCCATGGACCAGGCGCCCGGGTTGTCCAGGAAGATCGCCGCGGGCTCCGGCGGAACGAACGGGTGGTCGACGGATGCCAGGCGGACGATGGTGTCGAACGCCGCCGGCCCGCGGGCGACGCGGCCTTCGAAACTGTGGTAGCGATTCGGCGGGGAGGTGACGCCGGGCGGCACGGGCAGGGACTCCGGCGCCACCAGCGGCAGCGGTGAACGGAGGCGGAGATTGACGTGTCCGATGGAGAGGGTTCGAGTGGGCATTGGGGTTATCGCTGGGCGCCGGGGCGAACTGCGGCAAAAACTGCCGGCAGCTCACAGGCAGGGGCGCGCCGAGACTAGGAACCCGGAGTTGTCTTGCACGTACCGTTCAGACAGAGATTGCCGCTTTGACCGAAATCCGATCCGGACTGCTTGCAGCCGATCGCCAGAACCTCTTCGGCCAGCAGTTCGATCACGCGAAGCCGGGGCTTGTCGTATGCCTGCTTGTCGGTCTGATGGGTGTCTGTGTTCACGGATCAGTCTCCTCTCCGGGTCTGATATTGATGCAGTCGCTCGGCGCGCAGCCGGCCCAACCGGCACACGTAGTCAGCGGGTGTGGTCTCGGCGCCAGTCTCCAGCTCGAAAAACGCCGGGCAGCTTCCGCACACCAGGCGCGCCTCGCAGCGGCTGCACGGGAAACTGTTCCCGGCCATCTTATCATGCAGCCGTGGGATGAGATCACGCCAAATTTGCTTGAACTCTGTGCGAAGCAGATCCGCCGCCGGTTGGGCCACCATGAGGCAAGGCCGCAGGGTGCCGTCGGCGTCCACGTGGAAGCCCGTGATCCCGGCGCCGCAAACGTAGAGGCGCCGGTCCTCGGGCATGGTTTCGTACTTGTCCTGAAACTCCGCCCACTGGCGGCGCCGCACCGGATCGGCCAGCTCCAGCTCCACGGCGGTCTCCGGATCCACCCGATGGGCCAGCGGCTCGCGGCCGCCGTCGAGGCGGGGATTGATGGCGCTGTCCAGGCGGAACGGCGCCCCCAGCTCCCGGGCGTAGGCCTCCAGGGCGCCCAGCTCCGCCGCATTTTCGCGCATCAGGATGGTTTTGAGGGCCAGCCTCACGCCGGCGGCGCGCAGACGCTCCACGCCGCGGCGGGCGCGCGCCCAGGCGGTGGCCGAGCCGGTGATCCGCTCGACGGTGGCGGCGGTGGCGCCGTAGAGCGACACCTCCACGAGCCGCGGCGGCAGCTCCCGGAACAGCCGCACCACCCGCCGGGACAGCCGGGTGCCGTTGGTGAACACGGTGACCAGCATCCCCAGCTTCTTGACGTGACGGTAGATGAGTTCAAAATCCTTGCGCAGGAGCGGTTCGCCGCCGGTCAGGAGCAGATCCAGGCAGCCCGCGGCGGCCACCTGGTCCAGGAGATCGAGCCATTGGGCAGTGCCCAATTCAGATCGGGAGCGGCTGCGCCTGACCGCGCCACCCAGGTAGCAGTGCACGCAGCGCAGGTTGCACCGGGCCGTCAGCTCCAGGCTTCCCGACAGCGGCACCCGCGCCGCCCGGGCGGCGGCGCTGAAACGCTGCAGGTACTCCTGGTTGGACGGACAGACCGACATCACGAACTCTCCACACTCATGTTCGCGCGATAAGCCCGGCGGTGCTCAGTTCGGCGATGAACTCGCCCAGATCCCGTTCCGCCTCGTCGCGGGTCACGGCGAACCGCTCCAGCAGCTCGTCGCGGATCCGGCCCAGCGGCTGTTTGCCGTCGAGGCGCTCCCAGATGAACCCGGCCACCCCTTCGAGGGCGAAGATCCGCTGCAGGTCCGCCAGCCGCCCGCTCACGGGTACCACCAGCGTCTCGCCGGCGATGGAGCGGCTCACGAGCTCCTCCTTCTTATTATAGACGGCGGCCCAGTCCGGCGACGGGGCCGGGTTCGGTCGGTTCACCGCTCACCTCTTGATCAGCAGGGCGGGGTCGCCCAGCAGGATGTAGAGATCGCGGTGGTAGGCGGCCGTTGGATCGGCCGGCGTCCAGGCGGCCAGGGCGGCGCGGATGGCGTCGCCCAGCGTAGCGTGACCGCGATCGAGCTCGGCGGCCAGAGCGGCGTTGAGTTCGGCGGCGGCGGCGTTGTCCGACAATCCGGCGGGGGCGTAGACGGCGATGGCGCCGCCGTCGGGTTGGGTCAGCAGCGCCTCGCCCAGGCCGGGGTAGCCGGGAATGGTGCACTCGCCTGCGGCGCAGGTGAAGGCCAGCAGCAGCGGCAGGCGGACGCCGTTGGCGAGCCCCGGGATGTCGGTGATGCGGAGCAGGCCTTCGGCGGCGAGGCGGTCGACGCCGCCGTGGCCGAGGTAGTTGACCAGGCCGGCGCCGGCGTCAAAGCCGTTCAGCAGAGCGGCTCGGGCGTCGGCCGGCGTCTGCTCGGAGAGGTAAATGCGCTCCACAACCAGATCGAGGGGGAGTCCGGCGGCGATGTCCTCGCTGTCGGCGGGGAAGTCGCCGGCGGGATCCGGATCATCGGCGACGACGAGCGCGCGGCGGCTCCAGTCGCCGGCGGGCTGCGCTTCGTAGGCGATGATTTTGTCCACCATGGCCTGGAGCTCGGCGGCGGTGGCCGCCGGCAGGCGGCCGATGGCCAGCTCGGGCACGCTGTCGTCGCCGGCGATGCAGCCGTAGCGCATGTCGGCGGCGGCCAGGCCGTGGGGAGTGCCGGTGTAGATGGGAGGCAGCAGGTTGTCGCCGTACCCCTTGAGATCGCGGTAGTCAAAGGTGCCGCGGCCGGCCAGAACGACGAAGCGGGGAGGCACGGCCCAGGAGGTGGCGGCGTAGCTCAGGAAGTTACTGACGGCGTGAGGGGAGGGGCGGCCGTGGTTGAACTCGTCGTAGATGTTTTCGATGTCCACGACCAGGGTGCGATACCCTTGCGTGGCGCGGTAAGCGGCAAGCTGCTTGGCCGGCGTGCCGAGCTGGCGCGGGGCGATGACGAGGTAGTCGGCGGCGGTGGCGGCGTTGCGCAAGTCGGAGGGCCGGTCGGCGGTGGCCTTGGCCAGCGGGGTGGCGGCGCTCCAGGCCACGGCGAAGTAGTCGCGGCCGCGCTCGGAGCGGAAGGACACGCGCCAGGAACCGGCGGCGAAGTCGACGGTCGCCGGCTGAAGCCGCGGGGCGGCCGGGTCGGTGACGTCGAGGACGGCCAGGTCGTTCCGGTCGAAGCCGGCCACGGTGATCACGTCCTCATCCAGCCCCCGCAGGCGGAGGCGATTGGCCACGGCGAGGCAGCGGCGCTGGTACTCCACGGTGAAGCCGTCGAGATAGACGAGCGAATAGGCGCCGCCGTCGCCGCGGCGGGCGGTGAGCTCCACCTGGTTGTCGCCGTCGCGCAGGAGCGCCGGATCGAGGGTGAAGTGCAGCGCCCGGGCGGTGCGGCCGCTCCAGGAGCCGTCTCCCAGGGGCACGCCGTTGAGGCGGACGGCGACCTGGTGCTCGGCGAAGGTGCCGGTGTCGGTGCCGCCGTGGAGGCGCACGGTGAGGGCGGCGGCGCCGGAGCCAGCGGCGCCCGGCGTGGCCACGGCGAAGGTCCGGGTTTCGAGCGTCGGGTCGCCGGCGTAGAGGTAATCCCAGAACCAGTAGTCGGACTCGGGGTTGCGGGTCACCGCCGGGGCGGGCAGGCGGTCGCGCTCGACGTCCAGCGTCTCGGCGAAGATCCCGTCGGCGACGGGTGCGACGGGCGCGGCGTCATCGGGGCCCAGGATGGGTGTGAGCTTGCCCGGGGTGAAGCGGTAGATGTCGGTGTCGGCGTAGAGCGTGTGCCGGGCGTCGCCGAAGAAGTAGAAGCCCTGGCCGTCGGGGAACGGCCGGGTGGCGACGGGCACGCCGCCAGAGGTCAGCGCCAGGCGGTCCGCCCGGAGCGTCTGGCGGGGCAGCCCGGCGGCGATGGCGCCGAGGTCCACGGCGTACAGGTCGGCTGCCGGCACCGCCAGTTTGAAGGCGGATGTGGCCGCGGCCTTGGACACGTCGTCGGCCGGCGGATCATCCGCGGCGTCCGGCCGGATGGCGGACGCCGGCCGGCCTGGGTGGGCGGCGCGGCTGAAGCGCACCGGGGCCGCCGCGCGGTCGCGGGGGAGCGGTCCGGCCCAGTCCACGGCGAACGGGCCGTAAGCGTGCACGGTGCCGTCGGCCTCGACTTCCTCCACGAGGTAGTGCTCGGTCACGGTCCGGTCGACCGCGGGATCCGGCAGGCGGTAGACGCCGCCCTGGGGGTGGCCCGGCAGGGCCGGGAGCAGCGCGTCGGTGAGGCGCCGCCACCCGCCGTCGGCCGCATCCCAGCGGGAGACGTAGAAGCCCACGGTGCCCTGTTCCGACGCGGTGGACCAGCGCAGCGCCGGCTCG
>JAKQOW010000097.1 GCA_029565065.1 Acidobacteriota bacterium
GCGCACGAGCATGCGCACGATCATCCGCACAGCGATCAACCATCAACCATCAACCATCAACTCTCGACGCTCAACTCTCAACCCTCAACCCACCATCACCGAACGTTCGCCCAGATCCGGGACATGATCGCGGCGGCACCCCTGGTGCCGGCGGTGCGCGCGCGCGCCACGGCGATCTTCGAGCACCTGGCGGTCGCCGAGGGGAAGATCCACGGCCGGCCGCCCGAGACGGTCCACTTCCACGAGGTGGGCGCGGTGGACTCCATCGTGGACATCGTGGGCATCTGCCTGGCCCTGGACCAACTGGAATTCGACGGCTTCGCCTGCTCCGCCGCCAACGTCGGCTCCGGCACGGTGCGGTGCGCCCACGGCGTGCTGCCGGTGCCGGCGCCCGCCACCGCCGAGCTGCTGCGGGGCTTTCCGGTCTATTCGGCGCACTTCGCCGGCGAGCTCGTCACCCCCACCGGCGCCGCGGTGCTGCGGGCGCTGGTGTCGGAGCCGGGCCGCCTGCCCGCCGGCACCCTGCTCCGGACCGGCTGGGGCGCCGGCGGCCGGGAGCATCCCGACGGACCCAACGCGCTCCGTCTGCTCGTCATCGAAACGGCGGACGCCGGCGCCGCCGACACCGAGGTGGCCGTGCTGGAGTGCAACCTGGACGACATGCTCCCCGAGCTGGTGGGGGAGCTGGCGGACGCCTTGCGCGCCGCCGGCGCCCTCGACGTGTACCTCACGCCCGTCCAGATGAAAAAATCCCGGCCCGGCACCCTGCTCACGCTCCTGTGCCGCCCCGCCGAAGCCCCGCGCTTCGCCGATGAGCTGCTGGCGCGGAGCACCACGTTCGGCGTGCGGATGCACCGCTGCGCGCGGGAGGTGCTGGACCGGCAGAGCTTCGCCGTGGACACGCCGTACGGCGCGGTCTCGGTCAAGGCGGGTCTGCGGCGCGGCCGCCTGCTCAAGGCCACGCCGGAATTCGAGGACTGCCGCCGCCTCGCCGCGGCCGCGGGCGTGCCCGTCGCCGTCGTCTACCAGGCCGCCGCCGCCGCGGTCACCACCGGCTGGGAGCGGTGGGTCCGCCGTCTCGAACGCGGGGACGCCTGATGCTCGTCGACTCCCACGCCCACCTGGAGATGGACGCCTTCGACGCCGACCGCGACGCCGTGCTGGAACGGGCGCGCGCCGCCGGCGTCGGCTTCATCCTCGCCATCGGCAACGCCCACCCGGAGGACGGCTCGATGGACCGGGCGCTGGAGCTGTGCCGCCGTCACCCGGGCCTGGCCACCACCGCCGGCATCCACCCCCACGACGCCCGGATCGCCTCCGACGCGTGGTACGCCCGCCTCGCGGAACGGCTGCGGGAACCGGAGGTGTGGGCGGTGGGCGAGATCGGGCTCGACTACTACTACAACCACTCCCCGCGGGACGTCCAGCGCGGCGTCTTCCGCGACCTGCTGGCCGTGGCGCGCGAGACGGACCACCCCGTGATCGTCCACGCCCGCGACGCCGACGCCGACCTGCTGGAGATCCTGGAGCGCCACTGGGTGCCGCCGAACCCCGGCGGCATCATGCACTGCTTCGCCGGCGACCCGGCCATGGCCGCCCGCTGCCTGGCCCTGGGATTCCACATCTCGTTCGCCGGCCCCATCACGTTTCCCAAGGGCGACAATGTCCGCACCGCCGCCGCCGCGGTGCCGGCGGACCGCCTGCTGGTGGAAACGGACGCGCCGTACCTGGCGCCGGCGCCTTTGCGCGGGCGGCGCAACGAGCCGGCCCACGTCCGCCACGTGGCCGCCGTCCTGGCCCGGGTGCACGGTATCGAGGAGGCCGAGATGGCGCGCCGCACCACGGAAAATTTCTGGCGGCTGTTCAGTCGGTTCCGATCGAGGCTCGAGGCTCGAGACTAGAGGCTCGTACCACACGAGCCACCCGGGAATCAATTCGGACAACCTGACAGGATATCGGCTGGCAGAATCGACCGGATGTTGCACCTGACCAGCTTGTCGCGTAAAGTGCTAATCGTGCGATCCGATGTCCGGACACGAGCCTCGAGCCTCTAGTCTCGATCGAAATCCACGGGGAGTGTTATCCATGAAAATTGCCATCATCGGCACCCACGGCTGCGGCAAGACCGCACTGGCCTTCTCGCTCTGCACCGAACTGCAGAAGCGCGGCCACCGGGTGGAACTGGTCGTGGAGATGGCTCGCCACAGCCCCTTTCCCATCAACGAAGCCACCTCGGAGGAGGGCCAGCTCTGGATCCTCCACCGGCACATCGTGGCGGAGCTCGAGGCGGGCGCCTGCGCCGACATGGTGGTGTGCGACCGCTCGGTGCTGGACAACTACGCGTACTTCTGCCACAAGTTCGGGCGGCGGCCCCACCTCGACGCATTGATCGAGGCATGGGTCCGGAGCTACGCGCTGCTGGTCAAGGTCCCCATTGTGGACGAGTGGCTCATCAACGACGGCGTGCGCTCCGTGGACCGCGTCTTCCAACGGGCGATCGACACGGGGATCCAGGATCTCATGGGCGCCTTCGCCGAGGGGCGCACGCCCATCCTCCGGCTGAACCACCCGTTTTACGCCGAATCGGTCATGTCGCACGAGGTGTTTGGGAAGAAGTGAGGATCGAGGCTCGAGACTCGAGGCTCGAGTTTCGTTCCCGTAACGCGGACTTAGGACATCGGACATCGGCACAAGCGTTAAGGGGCTCGTCTTCCGTCTCCCGATACACCCATTCACCGTTTCGTTGTCTAACGCCGGACCTTAAGATATAATTTCGCTCCGTTGACGAATGAGGAATGCGCCCGTGAACGCCAGTCTGATCCTGAAACGCATCCAGCCCGACCTCGAGCGGGTCCAGGCCTGTTTCGACGGCTATCTCAATTCCTCCGTGGGAATCGTGGACCAGCTCGGCCGCTACGTCGCCCGGCAGAGCGGCAAGAAGCTGCGGCCGGCGCTGCTGATCCTCGCCGGCCGCATGATCGGCTGCGAGCCCGAGCGTCTGTACCCGCTGGGCGCGCTGGTGGAGCTGATCCACACCGCCTCGCTGGTCCACGACGACATCATCGACGAGGCCGACACCCGGCGGGGCTCCCCGTCGGTCAACGCCACCTACGGCAACCACATGTCGGTGCTGCTGGGCGACTGGCTGTACATGACCGCGTTCCAGGTCGGGGTGGCCCAGCAGAACTTCCGGATCCTCGACGTGCTGCTGGACGTGAGCCGGAAGATGGTGGAAGGGGAGCTGATCCAGGCCGACGTCCTGGGCCGGCTGGACCTCACCGCCGAAGCCAGCCTCGACATCGCCGCCCGCAAGACGGCGCACCTGTTCTCGGCGGCAACCGCGCTGCCGGCCGTCTCGGCCCGCGCCGAGGACGCCGCCATCGACCGGCTCACCCGGATCGGCCTCAACCTGGGCCTGGCCTTCCAGGTCGTGGATGACGTCCTCGACTACACCGCCGACGAACAGAAGCTGGGCAAGCCGGTCATGGGTGACCTGCGCGAGGGGAAGCTGACCCTGCCGGTGATCTACCTGCTCCAGTCGGATGGCGCCGCCGCGCGGCGCATGGTGGAAACCGTCGTGGCCGAGAAGGGGTTCACCAGCGTCCAGCCCGACGCCCTGCTGCGCGAGCTGCGCCGCGCCGGCTGCCTGGAGCGGACCATGGCCTGCGCCCACGCTTATGCCGACCAGGCCCGCACCGAGCTGCTGACCTTCCCCTCGTCCCCGCACCGCAAAGCGCTGGTGCAGATCACCGACTTCATCCTGAAGCGGCAGCACTAAGAGGATGGTGAATGGGTGTGGGTGAATGGGTGAATCGGGAGAGGACGATCGGCGAACCTGTGAACCTGTGAACCTGCGAACCTGTGAACGGCGGACCTAAAGCGTCATCAACGATCAACGATCCACCATCAACCATTTCCTTTCTGAATGATCACTCCTTGACGGCCGCCTGCTTGTCCAGCGCGGCGAGGATCGCCCGGGCCCGTGCGGCGTACGGATGCTCCAACTGGGACAGGTGCTCCAGCAGCGGGCGCGCCTCATCATACTGCCGCTGGCGCAGCAGCGTGTTGGCCAGGTACCACTCCTCCTCGGGCCGGGGCGGCCCGCCCGTCTCAACGGCCCACTTCAGATAGATGGCGGCGATGGCGTGGCGCCCCTCGAGGTAGGCCGCCACACCGGCATGGAGCATCACCCCCTCATCGTCGGGATGGCTCTTGAGCCACTCGGCGGCGCCGGCGATGAACCGCTCGTAGTCCCCGTTGGTATATGCGGCCATGACGCCCGCGCGCGCGTCGGCGGGCGCCGACTCCCCGCCCCGCACCGCCGGCGGCACGTACGCGATGGCCCCCGTCTCCAGCAGATCGCCCAGCGGACTGCCCAGCTGCCGCAGGGCCATGTGGCGAAGCACGAACAAGCCCGCCACCAGCACCACCACGGCGGCGGCCGCCGCGCCGAAGAGCCAGGCCCGCCGCCGCAGCGCCGGGCTCACTGCGGCGAACTTGAAGAACCCGCCGGTCAGCTCCGAACGGATCTCCGGCGCCAGCGTCTTGAACTTCAGCAGATCATCGAACGCCGCACGGCACTCGGGACACGCCTCCAGGTGGTCCAGCATTGCGTTCATCTCTTCAGGCGGCATCTCGCCGTTGAGAAACAACGAAATCTTGACCGGATCACAGTCCATCATGGTTCACGCTCCTCGGCGCCCCGTCGGGGGGCCCTCACCTGTATAAACGGATCCGCCTGTCGAGTGTCCGAACTTTTCACAAATTTTTCCACTCCTCCCCCAACTCCCGGCACAGTTCCCGGAGGCGGTCGATGGCGTTCCGGAACCGGCTGTGGAGGGTGCTGATGGGTATCTTCTTCAACTGACTCACCTGCCGGAGCGACAGCGGCGGCTCCCGCAGCAGCATCAGGTACACGAGCTCGCGCTGGAACGGCGGCAGGCGGTCCAGCCGGCGGCTGATCCGGCCGGCCAGGCTTTGGCGCAGCTCGGCTTTCTGGCGGACGATCACCCGGATCTCGGGACCGGCGCCGGGCGCGGCGTGGTCGTGCCGCTCCGCGTCGAACGCGCACGTGCTTTGGACCTGCGTCCGGCGGCGGCGGATTTCATCGATGAAATGGTTGATGAGCACCCGGCAGAGATATTTCTCCGCCTCCTGCTCGTCGGTGAAGGTCCGGTTCGACTCGAGGAACTTCCGGTAGCCGTCCTGGAGGCAATCCTGCGCCAGGGTCGGATCCTGCAGGTATTTCCGGGCCAGGCGGGCGAAGAACACCCGGTTCTTGACGATGAGGATTTCCAGTGCTGCTCGGGCTTCGAGCAAACCGACCTACCAGTTCTCCGGTTTGGCGGGGCGGCTCATCAGGTTCCGGGCGGCCTCGCGGGGATCCTTCCCTTCGAACAGGGCGGCGTACACCTCGGCGGTGATGGGCATCTCCACCCCGAACTGCCGGCTCAGGGCATGGGCCGATTCGGTGGTCGCCACGCCCTCGGCCACCATCACCATCTCCGCGAGGATCTCGGGCAGTTTGCGCCCCCGGCCGATCTGCTCCCCGACGTAGCGGTTGCGCGAGTGCCGGCTGGTGCAGGTGGTCACCAGGTCGCCCATGCCCGCCAGACCGGCGAAGGTGGCCGGCTTGGCCCCCATGGCCACGCCCAGGCGGCTGATCTCGGCCAGACCGCGGGTGAGCAACGCCCCCTTGGCGTTGTCGCCGAAACCGAGGCCGTCGCAGATCCCGGCGGCCACGGCGATGATGTTCTTGATGGAACCGGCCAGCTCCACGCCCACCAGGTCGTCGCTGGAGTACACGCGGAGCGTCTCGCACATGAACGCCTGCTGGATCAGCGGCGGGATCCGCGGATTGGCGGCCGCCGCAACCACGGCGGTGGGAATGGACCGCCCCACCTCCTCGGCGTGGCTTGGTCCTGACAGCGTGGCCAGCAGGCTGTGGAAAAAGGCCGGCAGCTCCTCGACCATCACCTGGGACATCCGCTTGAGCGTTTTGTTCTCGATCCCCTTGGCGACATTGACCACCGGGCAGGGCGAGATCTTGCAGGCCGCGAGCCGGTGCAGCACACCGCGGGTGAACTGGGCCGGCGTGGCGTTCACGATGAGAGTGACCCCGGCGAGCAGGCGGGCCATGTCGGTGGAGGCGTCGATCCCTTCCGGGACCGTGACGCCGGGGAGGAACCGCCGGTTCTCGCGGTAGGTGCGGATGTTGTCCACCTCGTCCTGTTCATAGGCCCAGATCTTGACCTTGTGGCCGTTGCCGTGCAGCACCACCGCCAACGCGGTGCCCCAACCGCCGGCGCCAAGGACCAAAACCTTGTGTCGTCGTATCTCCATGGTATCAACTCCCAATGGCGGCCATCTTAGCCCAGGCCGATCCGGTTTGCAAGCCCCTCCCGCTCCGTGTGTTAACCTGATACAATGTAGCTATCCGCACCAAGCGGCAATTCGGCCCGGTCCAAGGAGCCCATGCGCGCGCCGTCCATCACGCAGCCGAGTGACCGCCCCTATGACGTGGTCCTGGTCCACTCGTCCGAGCTGTTCCTCAAAGGGAAGAACCGGATCCGGTTCGGCCGCCGCCTGCTCCAGAACCTGGTCGCCGCCTTCGAGACGCTGGGGACGCGGGACGTCCAGGAGACCATGGGCAAATACCTGGTGCCGCTGCTGCCCGGCGACGATCCGGACGCGGTCGCCCGGCTGCTGGCCTGGGTCCCCGGGGTCGAAACCTTCGCTTTCGCGCACCGTCTCCCTGCTGATTTCCCCGCCTTGCAGGCCTTCATCGGCCGATTGGCCGAAACCCAGACGCCGCGCACCTTCGGCATCCGCTGCCGGCGGGCCTGGAAGGCGTTCCCCCTCGACTCGCCGGCGATCTGCCGGGAACTGGGCCACACGATGGTGACGCACGGCTGGACTGTGGACCTGACCGCGCCGGAGCTGCCGGTGCACGTGGATGTGCTGCCGGACAGCATCCTCGTCTTCTACCAACAGCACCGCGGCCCCGGTGGACTGCCGGTGGGCGTTTCGGGACGGGTCGTCGCGCTCGTGTCGGGCGGCATCGACAGCCCGGTGGCGGCGCGGCTCATGGCCCAGCGGGGTTGTCCCGTTGTCTACGTTCACTTCCACAACGTGACGGTGAACGCCGCCAGCGTCCAGGACAAGGTCCGCCGCATCGTCCGCTTGCTGCAGGCGTGGCAGCCGGCCGGCCGTCTCTACCTCGTGCCGTTCGGACCGCTCCAGCGGGCGATCATCATCGCCGCGCCGGAGGAGCTGCGGATGATTCTCTACCGACGCATGATGATCCGATTGGCCGACCGGATCGCCGATCGGGAGAGCGCCCAGGCCCTGGTCACCGGTGATTCGGTGGGCCAGGTCGCCTCCCAGACCCTGGAGAACCTGCATGCGATCTACGCCGAGGCGCGGCGGCCGATTCTGACCCCGCTTATCGGCATGAACAAGGCTCAGATAACGGACCTGGCCCAGCAGTTCGGGACATACGAGCTGTCGATCCTGCCCTACGGTGACTGTTGCGCCTACCTGGTGGGTCGTCACCCGACGACCCGCTCGCGTCTGGAGGATATCCAGGCGGTCGAGTCCGGCGGTCAGTTCCGGGATCTGGAGACCGCCGCCATCGACGCGGCGGAAATCGTGAGGGTGTGACGCGCGCGAACCGCGCGAGGAGAGTGGCGATGCCGCACCCGCTCCGCATCTGGCTCCGCCGGGCGCTGGGAGCCCTGCTTTTGACGGCCGCCGCCGCCGCGCCCCAGGCTTCGCGTTTCTTCATCCACCATTACACCGTGCAGGAGGGGCTGGCCCAGGACCAACCCATCGCCATCCACCAGGATGCGGACGGCTACATCTGGTTCGGCACTCTCGGCGGTCTGAGCCGGTACGATGGCAGCGCGTTCACGACCTACTCCGTCACCGACGGGCTGCCGTCGCCGACCGTCATGGCCATCCACAGCGACCGGCGGGGGCGGCTCTGGGTGGGCACGCCGACCGGCGCCGCGGTGCGGTCGGGCTCGCGGTTCACGGCCCACAACTTCCGAACCCTTCAGCCGGCGCCGTCGGTGCGGAGCATCGCCGAGCTGTCCGACGGCACGCTGTATTTTGCCACCAACCGCGGCCTCGTGGAACTTCGCGGCGACCAGGAGCGCCTGCTCTCCCAGGCCGACCGCCCGCACGGCGACTTTCTGCACTGTCTGGCCGTCGCCTCCGACGACTCGCTGTACGTCGGCAGCGAGGCGGGCTTGAGCCGGCTGCGCAAGGGCCGGCTGGCGCCGGTCCCCCAGGTCAACGGCCCGGGTCGACCCAGCGTCCTGAGCATCTTTCACCATGCGGCAACCGGCGAGCTCCTGCTCTGCCGGCCCGACCGCCTGACCCTGCTGAACGCCGACGGCCAGTGCATCGACATCCACCCGGACCCCCACCCGGCCACAATCTATCTGGATGCGGCCATTGACCGCCAGGGCACCATCTGGGTGGCGGCCTCGACGGGCGTCTACTACCGGTTCCCCGGCGCACCCTTCCGCCGGCTCGGCGTGGCCGACGGGCTGTCCAACCGCTGGGTGTACCGGGTGATGATCGATTACGAGGATATTGTCTGGCTTTGCACCGACAGCGGCGTGGACAAGATCACCGACCGCAGTATCCGTCATTACGGCGTCGCCGACGGCCTGGAGTCCGAGCTGATCTGGGTGGTCCACCGCTGGCGCGATCGCGTCCTCGTGGGCACCGAAGCCGGCCTGCAGTCACTCGGCGCCGACGGAGTGGAGCGGGACGCCCTGCTTCCCGACCGGATCGTCACCGAGATCGCTCCGGCCGGATCCGACGCGCTCTGGCTGGGGACGGACCGCGGCATCTACCGCCTGCAGGGTCGCCGGGCCCAGGCGGCTCTCATCCGGCCTGAACCGGCGGACCTGTTCGTGTACCGCCTGCAACCCCTGCCCGACGGCAGCCTGCTCATGGCCTCCGACCGTGGCTTGTATTGCGGCCGGCCGCCGGAACTCGCGACCGTCGAGGCGCCGGCCGCTCTTCGGAACCGCGCCTGCTACGATATCCTGCTCTTCGGCGCGGACCGCTGCTGGGTGGGCACCGACGACGGCGTGTTCGAAGCCCGGCGCGAAAACGGCCGGTGGCGATACCTGCCCCAGCCGGTCCTCGGTGATGTCAACGTCTCCTGCTTCGCCCGGCGCGCCGACGACGACATCTACATCGGCACTGTCGGCCGGGGCGTCTATCGTTGGGACGGCCGGCGCTTTGCGCCGCTGGGCTTCACCCTGCCCGACGCCAATGCCAACGTGTGGGCGCTCCAACACGACCGGCACGGACAGCTCTGGGTGGGCACCAGCCGCGGCATTGCCCGGCTGGTCAGCGACCGGTTCGAAAATTTCAACGCCGTCCACGGCCTGCCGTTCACCGAGATCACCAACAAGCGCTGCTTCCTGCTCGACAGCGACGACGCCTTCTACTTCGGCACCAGCCGGAGTCTGCTGGTGTACCATCCCCAGATGGCGGCCTTCTCGGCTCCGCCCCGTGTCCGGCTCACCGGGATCACCATCAACCAGACGGAGTTGGCGCCCCCCGCCGGCGTTCTCCGCCTGAATCATGATGATCGGCTGACGATCCGGTTCGACTGCCTGAGTTTCGTCAACGAGGCGGGCAACACCTTCCAATATCAACTGGAGGGCATGGACTCCGTCTGGCAGCCGCCCACCGAAGACCGGCATGTGGTCTACCCCTTCCTCCCGCCGGGGCAGATGGTCTTCCGTCTCCGGGCCATCAATGCCCGGGGGGTGGTCTCCCGCGAGACGCCCGCCCTGGCCGTCGAGGCCGGTCCCCCCTTCACGGGGACCGTCTGGTTCTTCCTGCTGGTCCTGCTCGGTGTGTCCGCTGTTATCGGCACCTTCGCGGCGTACAAAATCCACCTGGACCGGACCGAGCGCAACAAGCTGCGGCGGATGGTTCAGGACCGCACCGCCGCGCTGGCCGAATCCGAGGAGAAATACCGCCATCTCGTGGACGGATCACTGGTGGGTATCTGCATCCTGCAGGACTGGCGGGTCGTGTACATCAATCCGGTGGTCACCGAGTTGTTGCGTTACCCGCCGGACGAGATACTCGGCACCGAAGTCACCCGGTTCGTCAGTCCCGAGGACGCCCCCATTCTCCAGCGGAACATGGCGATGCGCGACGTGGGGGACATTCTGCCCCACGAGTACGAAGCGCGGTTCGTGTGCGGCGACGGTGTCATTCGGTCGGTGCTGATCCGAACCACGGTGAGCACGTTCAACGGACGGTCGGCGATTCTGGCCAACCTGGTGGACCTAACGGAAACCAAGCGCCTGCAGGAGCAGGTGGTCCATTACCAGAAGCTCGAATCCATCGGCACGCTGGCCGGCGGCATCGCCCACGACTTCAACAACCTGCTGATGGGCATTCAGGGGCACACTTCTTTGGCGCTTCTAAAGCTCAGCAAAGACGATCCTAATTACGAACACATCAAAACCATCGAATCGCTCGTCATGAGCGGCGCCAATCTGACCAGACAGCTGCTGGGCTTCGCGCGGGGTGGTAAATACGAAGTCAAAAGAGCGGACTTAAACGCGCTCATCGATAAAACCTCGCGCACGCTGGGACGTACGAAAAAAGAAATACGCATCAGCCGCCGCTTCGAGCGCAACCTGTGGCCGACCGATATCGATCAGGGTCAGATAGAACAGGTTCTGATGAACCTTTTCATCAACGCGGCGCAATCAATGCCCGGCG
Organism: Acidobacteriota bacterium; assembly: GCA_029565065.1. Lineage (GTDB taxonomy): Bacteria > Acidobacteriota > JAAYUB01 > JAAYUB01 > JAAYUB01 > JAAYUB01. The sequence goes on from JAKQOW010000097.1 coordinate 10,771, forward strand.
GCGGAGAGCTTTATCTGGAAACAAAAAACACCTATCTTGACAACAGCCATTTCAAGACATTCGCGGTCAAAAGCGGAAATTATGTGAAGATTTCCGTCACCGACACAGGCATCGGCATG
>JAKQOW010000106.1 GCA_029565065.1 Acidobacteriota bacterium
AGGCCCCGCCGCCCTTGCTCACGGTCACGGTCACCGACTCGGCAGTCGCGGCCTCGTAGTACAGCACGCGCCGCCCGGCGGTCGCCTCGTCCTTCTCCAGCGCGACTTCCCGCGTCACAAATCGCGTAGCCATAGGCTCACTCCCTTAGTCCTCCAGCAGTCCGGCACAGGCACGGCCCACGAGCATCGGCACCGGCCCGGTGTCGCCCCACACCCCGCGCGTCGCCCGCAGCAGCAGGTCACCTGCCAACCCGTAGGCCACGGCCCCAGCCATTCCCACGCCGCCCCCTGTGGCGGTCGCCCGTTGCGCAGTCGTGCTACTGCGCGGTTCGGCAAGTCGCTCAATCGTGTGTCGCAGTTGGTGCCCCTCACGGCTCAGCCCGTTCATGCACCAGGCACCTCCTCCAGCCGCGCCACCAGCGTCTGCGAGTAGCGCCCGGTCGTCGCGTCCACACTCCAGGACTTGCTCAGCACCCGCATGATCGAGTTCGTGACGGCCCCAATCCCGCTCACCTGCAACCGTACAAAGTGGTCCGGCATGATTTCGGGGTGGTCCTGCATGGTCCATTCCACGAGGTAGCACCAGCGCCCGAGGTCCTCCCACAGGTTGCCGGCGATCGTGTTCAGGTCGGTGCCATCCGGCACAAACTGGAAGCGTTGCCACAGGTCGCCGATGAAGCGCAGCGCCCCCGGCGTCATGATGGAGTCCAGGTCGCGCAAGACCTTCGCCTTCGCCGCCGCGCCCTCGCCCGCCACCACGGTGAGCAGGTTGCAAAATTCGCCGTAGGTGAGGCTCCCGCGCACCGCGTCTACCACGTCATCGGTGCTGGTGGTGTCGTCGTCCAGGGTGTAGTCGTAGGCCCCGGAAGTATGTGTAACCGGGTTACGCAGGAAAATCTTCCCATCCGTCTTCTGCCCCCACTCCAATCCGGCGGCCTGCGCCAGCGTATCCAGCACCTGCGGCAGCGCCGTATCCGGGCGGAAGTTTAGCTTGCGGGCCATGCTGCTGCCCACCGGGTAGCTGCCGGTCACGCCGGTGGTCGTCACCAGCGCCGCCGGGATACCCCCAAGGTTGAGCGCGGCCGCGAAGGCCTCCGCAATCGGCCAGCCCTCGAAGGAGCAACTCCAGCCCAAGTGCTTGCGGGCCAGACTCGCGCCGATCAGGTCCTCTGCCGCCAACTCGTAGCGGCTGGCCAGGACCCGTTCCGGTCGCGCCAGGG
>JAKQOW010000120.1 GCA_029565065.1 Acidobacteriota bacterium
TGTCGAAGCTCATCAGCGCCCCTTGATCCGTATCCGCTTGTTCGATTTCAACAGTCCGGCCAGCTTCTCCCGAATGCCCGCCAGCCAAGAATCCAAATCCGCCGCCGTGGTGATCACGGCGGGTTCCACCAGAGCGTCGGCCTCGACGATCTCCTCGACCGGCGGCTCGCCGCCTTCTTCGGGTGACGGTTTGGGTTCGGGCTCGGCCGGGCGTCTCCGTTTGATTTCCGCTTTCAGCTCTTCGATCAAACCCGGCAGGGTCCGCCGCCGCACCAACAGGGTCTGCAGCAGCCTTACGGGGTCGCCGTTCTCGGCGGTCGGCGGCAGATCGCATGTAAGCTTGGCCACGATCTCCTCGCGGTCCTCGTCCAGCAGTTTCGTCCAGTCCGGTTCCGCTTCGAGCCCGGTGAGGGCTTTCTTGAGGTCGTCTTCATACGCGGCGCGGTCGGCCGTGTATCTCTTTTCTGTGCGGTCCACGGCGGATCTGATTACGCCACGCAGTTCGGGCAGTCGCTCGAAGAACCTTTCACTCGACAGCACTTCCTCCGCCGCGGTCCTGTCTTCGGCGCTCAGGAGGTCGTTTGTGGAACCGGGGAAGAGCCGTTCCAGGTCGGCCGAAGAATCCAGCACCGACCGGGCGTTCCGCACGTCGGCTTCCGCCCCGGACTCAAGGGCGTCGAAAACAGCCTTGGCCCAGGTGATCTCGTCGGGCAGCGCACATTCCGTTCCGCCGAGGGCCGAAGCCGCTCCGCCGGCGTCGCCCTTCAGCAGATCGGCCGCGTCGGCCAGCAGGCGTTGAGAGCGGCTCTCGCCGGGAAGGCTCAGGAGACGCAGACGGTCGGGCAAAGCCCCGAGTTTTTCCAGAAGGTCAGGTACGTGCAGCCGGACGGAGCGGCTGATGTGGTCTTCCAACGGCAGAACTTCGTCGCCGAAGAGGGTTTCCAGACGCCGGGCGGCCCTGTCCAAGGCTTCGGGGGGCAGCTTGGCGTCGCGGGACGACACACCGATCCTGTTG
>JAKQOW010000135.1 GCA_029565065.1 Acidobacteriota bacterium
CACCAAGGTGGCGCATGCCAGCGGCGGTACGGGCTCGTTCACCGTGACCCTGACAAGCCTGACGCCGGGCCAGAAGATCTACTACCGGGCCTATGCCATCAACAGCGTCGGCACGGCCTACGGTTCCACCCTGGACTTCACGGCCGATTGCTTCACCAACGGCCCCGGCATTCTCGCTGCCAGCGCCGTGGGGTTGACCAACTTCACCGCCAATTGGTCCGCCGTCGGCGGCGCCAGCGGCTACCAGCTCGACGTCAGCACGAATGCGACGTTCGGCGGGGGGGTCGGGGCAGCCCTGACGAATGATTGCGCGGACGTTGGTGGAGGCACGACCAGTTCCTATTTGACCCGGATTTGGACCAACAATACCGACGTGGTCTGGACGGCCTATAAGGCGCGAACCGACCAAAAGGTCAATGACAATCCGAGCGTTTGCCTGAAGAATGAGGCCGGTTCATACATCGAATGCACAACCATCCCGAATGGCATCAGCACGCTGAAATTCGACGTCCAGCAGAGTTTTACCGGCACCGGCGGTCAGTTGACGGTCTATGTCAACGGCACGAGCAAGGGGACGTTCGACTATGACACCACCGTGCAGACGGCCGAATTCAATACCATCAACGTTGCTAACGTCACCTCGCTGGTAATCAGCAACAACACGGCCGCCCGCCCGGCAATCAACAACCTGGTTTGGACGGATTACGGTTCGCCCTCCTTCGTTCCCGGTTTCTCGAACCTGACGGTGGCGGCGACGAGCCAGGTGGTGACGGGGCTGACGTCGGACGTGGAATACTACTACCGGGTGCGGGCGGTGAACGATTATTGCACGAGCACCAACTCGGCGACGACCAACGTGACGACGGTGGCGGCGACGGCGAATGTCGTCCTGGGAGACAACGGCACGCAGGTGGTGGCGGCGCGAGTGCCCGGGGGGACGACGAAACTGATCTTGCATCAGTTCAAACTGGCGGTGACGGTGGCGAAGGCGACGCTGGCGGGGGTGGACTTCACCACGGCGGGGACCTATGCCACGGCGGATATCGGCAAGTTCCAAGTGTGGTATTCCGACGACGACTCGCTGGCCACGACGGGCGACAACGTGCAACTGGGTTCCGACATCACCACGGGACTGGGGGCCGGCAGTCATGGCGTTTCCAGCCTGTCCCAGGCGATCAACGTCGGCGACACGGGCTATATTTTCATCACGGCGGATATTGCGGCGAGCCCGGGTTGCGAAAACACGATCAATGTGGCGGCGATCACGACCAGCGACCTGACGTACGCGACGGCGGCCAACGAGACGGGTTCGACGACGGCGGGCGGGGTGCAGACGCTCGTGGCCGCGGAACCGACGCTGCACGCATCGGCCCTGTTGTTCACCTCCGTGCAGTCGGACCAGATGGACGTAAGTTGGACGAAAGGCAATGGGGACAAGCGCATCGTGGTTGTAACGGAATACGATGCGGCGGGCCTGTGGCTCTTCAATGAGGGCTCCGGAACTACGGCCTACGATGCCACCGTCAATGCCAACCACGGCACGCTGGTCAACACCCCGACTTGGACCACCCGCACCGGTGGCGCCGGGGCCCTGAACTTCTTGCGGGCATCCACCGAATACGTCGAGGTGCCCAATTCGCCCTCGTTGCAGACCACCAATAGCCAGACCATCTCGTTCTGGCTGCGGCCCACAGACTTCCCCGGCCGCCAGAATCCGTGGAACAAGGCGTATGGCGGCGAGGGCACGATCACGCTCGAGCCCGCCCAGCACCTCAGCTACTACTTCGGCGCGTACGGGGGCGATGGCGGTTCCTACGACTATGTCCCCTCCAGTTCCACCCTGACGGCCGGGCAGTGGAAGCATCTCGTCGTGGTGCGCGACATGGCCGCCGACAAGATGCGCTGGTATTTCAACGGCGCACTCGCGAACGAAGCGAACATCGTCAACAACCCCAACTACGCCAAGGCTTCCTCCGCAAACCTGCGGTTGGGCACCGGCTATGCGGGCGCCCTGAATGGCGACATCAGCGAGCCCATGCTTTTGGACTACGCGTTGACGGCGACGCAGGTGTCCAACCTCTACGCCATGGGCAGCATGGCCACGGGCTGGGTGCCGACGGACGGAACCGCGCCCAGCGGCGTGGACAACGATTTCTCCGCGGCGACCGACCAAGGTTTCCACAGCAAGATCGTCTACGATGGCACCGGCACCAACGTGACGGTGACCGGTTTGAAGCCCGATACCGCCTATCGGGTGCGCGTCTACGAATACAATGGCGCCGGGGCGTGCGTGAACTACCTCACCGATGGCACCCCGGCCAGCGCGGTGCAGCCGACGGCCTGCCCGGCCGCGCCCACGGGGCTCTTCGCCAACCCGACGAATACCTATGACTTCACCGCCAACTGGTCGGCCTCCACCGGCGCCCGCGGCTATATCATTGATGTCAGCACCAACGCCACGTTCTCCGGCAGCGGCGGGACCCTGCTCTCCGAAGCCTTTGCCACGTTGACGGCCACCGTACCGCCCACGGGCTGGACCAGCAGCTTGAATTCTGACCTGACGTATGTGAGTTCCCCCTACTTCGGCGAGGCCTCGCCCTCCTACAAGTTCCACACCACGGGCCAAACTTTGACCAGCCCCACGTTCGTTACGGGCGCGACCAACTTGCAGTTCTGGGCTTACGGCAACGGCAACTCCGGCAGCACCCTGGCCGTTTCCGGGCTGGTGAACAGCGTCTGGACGCTCGTGGACACCGTGAGCATCGCCCAGAACGGGGCGACCTACAACGTGGCGTTGAATTCACAGACCACCCAGATCAAGTTCCGCTTCACCAAGGTTGTCAACGTGGCGCTGGACGATGTGATCGTGCAGGCGGCCACGGGCTCCTACGTCCCCGGCTTCGAGCACCTGCCGGTTTCCGGCACGAGCGTGTCGGTGACGGGGCTGGAGGACTCGGTGACGTACTACTGGCGGGTGGCGGCGACGGGGGCACGGTGTACGGGCGATTATTCCTCCGTGGCCTCGGTGACGACGATCGCTGGCCCCCCGCCGGTGCCAACGGGCGTAAACGCCACGGATGGGACGATCCTGAACCACGTACAGGTGACGTGGACGGACTTGAACGACAAGGAGCAACATTTCCTGGTCTGGCGGAGCACGTCGAGCGACTCCAATACTGCGGCGGTGCTCGCCACTTTGGCGGCGAACACGGTATCCTACAACGACACGACGGCTGCGCTGGGAACCCGCTACTGGTACTGGGTCATGTCGTCGAATGCGATGGGCGCCAGCGCGCTCAGCGTCTCGGACTCCGGCTTCCGCAAGCTGCCAACGGTGCAGAATGTGCAGGCGACGGACTGTACGAGCGTGGACTACTCAACGATCACCTGGACGGATTCGAACGCGGGCGAGACCGGCTATGGCATTTGGTACAGCACCACCGCAAATTCAGGGTCGGCGACGTGGCTGGCCAACACGGCGGCGGACACGACGACCTACAACCACGCGGGGACGCCGGGCACACTCTACTATTATTGGGTGCGGGCGACCAACAGCACCTGCGAAACGCTGAGCGACTTCCAGGCCGCCGGCGCCTCCGGGGTGCGGCAACTCGGGGAGGTCACGGTCGACGCCTCGGACGGCACCGACACCTCCCGCGTGGTGGTCCAGTGGACCGACATTGCCGGCGAGACGGGCTATTCGATCTGGCGCAGCGGCACCAACAGCTCCGCGACGGCGGAATGGTTGGCGAACGTGGCGGCGGACGGCAACGTGCTGTCCGAGGATTTCGAGGATTCATGGGCGGAGGCCCCGTCCGGCTGGAGCCGGGAGCTGGTCCACGGCACCACGAACTGGTTGCGGGATTCCGGCGGTCACAGCGGATATCCGGCGGCGGCCCACGGCGGGACCTACAATGCCCTGCTGTACAGCTCGACCAAGGGCTACACCAACCGCCTGATCACGCCTTCCATGGATCTTTCGGGCTACTCGAGCGCGAACGTGGACTTCTGGCATGCCCAGGCGAAGTGGATCTCCGATCAGGACATTCTGCGGGTGTTGTACCGGACGTCGTCGGTGGCGAGCTGGGTGCAGTTGGCGGAATACACCACCAGCGTTACAGCGTGGACGGAGCGCAACCTTGCGCTGCCGAACCTGAGCGCGGATTATTACGTGGCGTTCGAGGCCGTGGGCAATTACGGATACGGCGTTGTGCTCGACGACGTGGCGGTGACGGGCACGGTTTCGTCCGTCACGAACTATTACGACGAGGAGGCCTCGGCCGGCGTCCAGTACTACTACTGGGTGGTCGGAACGAATGCCGCCAGCGGCTGCCAGAGCGAATTCGGCGCCGGCGACGGCGGCTGGCGCCGGCTGGTGGAGAATCCCTCCGCCGCAACGTTCACCCGCGATGGCCGCGAAATGGTCCGGGCGGCGATCACGGCCAATGCGGCCGCCAACGACATCCTGGTGCTGCATTCGACCGCGGCCGAGGTTTCCGGGACGCCGGCGCTGAACAGCAGCTATGCGGTCGGCGACACGGTGGGCAATGCCAAGGTGGTGTACAACGGTGCGGCGGGGGATTTCCGCGAGCATGTGGTGGAGGCCAACAGCACGAACCACTACCGGGTGTTCAGCGTTCTGAGCAATGCGTACTACTCCAGCGGAATAATCCCGACGGGCTCGCCGATTGAGACCAAGGCCTATCAAGCCGGCGTGATTGTGGAGACGTTCTCCTACACGAACGTCAGCCTGAATACGGACAGCTTCACCAACAAGTCCGGCGGCGCTTTCTGGGCGTCCGGCTCCAGTTGGTCGCTGGAGGCCAGCGGCACGAGCTGGCAGGTGTTCACGAATGACACCCATGACGGGCGGCCGATGTTCTTTACGGCGGCGTCGAACATGGCGACGCTCAGCGGCAACCGGGCCTTTGTGGATCTCAATGGTGACAACCGCTGGGCCAATGCCACCCGCCAGATTCCCACCACCAACAGCGGCGTGATGTATGTCTCCGCCCTGATGGCCTACCGCTACGAGGGCTCCAGCGAGGGCACCGACCGCTGGATGACGATTGCGCTGATGAATGGCACGACCGAGGAACTGGAATTCGGCAAGGTCTGGGGTGCCAATCGCACCTTCACCATCCGCCGCAACGGGAACAATGCGGCCAGCTCCTACGGTCTCAACCCTTATGGCGACGATACCAACAACTGGTATTGGGTGGTGCTGAAGTACGACTTTGACAACGAAACCGCCCGGGCCGCCGCGTTCTGGCGCGGCGAGGGCATTCCGTCGTCGGAACCGTCCACGTGGGACGTCGAATGGTCGTCCATGTCCATCCCGCAGGTGACGGGTTTGCGCCTGAAGGCAGGAAATAATAACAATTGGCTGGGCGGGGCGCTGTTCGACGAGGTGCGCGTGTCCAAGGTGTGGCCGGCGCTGCTGGGCGAGCCGGTTCTGGTGATTACGCCGGAATCGAAGAACTTCGGCGATGTGGAGGTTGACCGGCCTGACATTCAGACGTTCTGGGTGCAGAACATCGGCGGGGACAAGGTGCCGCTGACCGTCAGCTCCCTGACGCTGGGCGGGGCGAACCCCACGAATTTCTTCCTGTCCACGAGCACGCTGGGCACGATTGAATACGGCCAGAGCAATTCGTTCACGGTGACGTTCCGTCCGAACGTGGCGGATCAGGATTTTTCGGCGACGCTGTACCTGACGAACAGCTCGGGGGTGAACCCGGTGATTGTGCCGCTTTCGGGGCACGGCGTTCCCAGCCAGCTCACCAACGCGCCGGCGATTGACGAGTATGAGGTGGGTGTGACCAATCAGGTGACGGATGGCATGGTGACCTCCGGCGTCTTCTCCGTGGTTCTGAAGGCCTACCACCCGGCGGGCATCGCCACGGCGAAGTACTCCCTGCTGAACAGCAGCAGCACGGTGATTTTGACCAACCAGACCTTCGAGTCATGGGCCAGCGCCGACGGCATGAATTTCGTGTTCTCCAACGCCACGCACGCGGGCTACTGGCC
>JAKQOW010000153.1 GCA_029565065.1 Acidobacteriota bacterium
CCAGCAGTGAAAGCTGGTCGTCGTCCACCACCACGTCGCCCGCGACCAGTTGCATCGCGGCGGCCAGCAGGTCGGACGGGGGAAGCTGACGGGCGTTCCCAGCCATGGCCGCCAGCGCATACTGGTGCGCCCCGTCGATCGCCAACCGGGGCAGGTCACGCCCCATCGCCCTGAACGGGAGCAGGTTGTCGAGCCCCTGGCGGATCACGCCGCCCAGGGCCGCCGCGTCCAGATCGTGTCCCGTGAATACTTCACGCACGGCGACGTAAGCGACCAGGCCACGCAAGATCATGCCCTGACGGCGCCCATCCAGTTTCCAGTCCTTGCCGGCAAGATAGGTGGACAGCGCGTCGACGTAGTTGACGATGCGAGGGCCGTGACGTTCGGCGACAACGGGCTGGCGGTCGCAAACCGCGCGCACGACCCAGTTCAGCCGCGACGACTTGTCCAGCGGGTCCAGTGGGCTGGCGTCGGCGGCCTGGATGACGGCGTGCCGATCTTCCTGCGGCATTTCGCCGATCTCCGGCACGCTGACATGGAAAGTGAACCTGCCCGCCAGTGCCTCGTCAAGCGCGACGGTTCCGGCCAGCCCGGCCGGATTCATGGCCCCGAACACGGTGCGCAGCGCTGGCAGGTCCATGCCCATCACGCGACGCGACCGGATGATTTCAAGCCACTTGTTCTGCAGGGCCGGGTGGGCGCGGCTGACCTCGTCAACCAGTATGAACTGCTTGCCGATCAGGGACAGCGGCGTCGGGACGTACCGGACTTCGCCGCGACCCAGGCTGGCCGGGTCGGGGAAGCCGACGATGTCTTCAAACATGGCCTTGCTGGCGTCGTATGCCCAGAAGTTCAGGTGCATGTCGGCCGCGATCCGCTCGGTCATCGCGGTCTTGGCGCTGCCGGGCGACCCGATCAGCAGGACCGGTTCGCCAAGCGCCAGGCCGGCGAGCACGGCGTCTTCGATACCACGGCAGCCATGGACGCCCAGCAGTCCAAGCGCCGACCGCCCGGCGAAGAACGTCGGGATGTCGACCGGGTTGCCGTCGCGGTCGCACCAGCAGTCGGTTTCCGGATTGAAGACCAATCGGTCGTTCTTCTTCAGCCGCCGCCGAGGCGGCGCGAAGTCGAACTCATGCGCACAGGAATCCCCTTTCATACATAACCTCCTGATTTTATGTTTGTTGTTGTTGGAAAAAGACCCGAACCCGAGACAACAAGCATCCGATTCAAATCGGATTCTGGCAGAAACCGCGGCATGATTTCTGCCGCGTTTTCAAATTTCGGGAAAAGCGAGCTGGCTGGCCCCTGACCGACGCAAATGTAATCGCCCCACGGCGGCCGTTCACCGATGCCCCCGGCCGGGGTGACCCAGACGACGGGAAATGGCGGCGGCAGCACGGGGTAAGTGGACGCGCAGTCGGTAAGCCCCACGAACAGATCCGGTTGCAGGTGCGACCGGGCAATCCAGTCAAAAACCGGCCGGTGGTCGGTGCCTCCGCCGCCGCGGGTCCAGCCGGCCAGCAACCAGTCCATGATCGCGCCGGCGTCCATGATGACTTCCTGGATACCGGCGTCGTGCACCACCAGCACCGCTTCGGCCGCGCGCGCCAGAACCGGCCGGATTTCGGCGCAGACCTCGGTAAGCCGATCGCCCGTCATGCTTGCCGACGTATCGACCGCCACAACCACCGACGGCCCGCCATCGTTGTTCAGTCCCGGCACGATGAAGCCCATGTCCAGCCAGCGCCGGTTCGGACGCGCCCTGCTATATTCGTCCCGGGCCATGCAGCGGCCGGCGATCCTCCTGAAAACGGTCCGCCATGCTTCATCACGGCTGGACTGGCGACGGCCAATTCTTCGCAGCAAATCGCCGGGGATGTCCCCGGGTTCGTCGCACTCCTGCGCGTACGCGAGGGCGCGGGCCACCATCGCGGGAATGTCCGGCGCGGGGGTGTCCGATGCCAGCGAACCTTCCGTATCAATTGAAGTTTTGCCACCAGCGCCTGCCCCGTCGGCCAGCGCCCGCGGCACATGGATGTCCCATGCACCCGGGCGGCGGTCCACCTGGAAGGTCCGGCCCTGTCCGTCGCCCGACGGCAGCGCGACTTCCACCAGGCACGGCGCGGCGTCCCACATGGGGTTTTCGCGCAGCGCCTCGTAGATTGCCTCGGCCGTCATCCCGTCGAACGCGTCGTCCATCAGGGGCGCGATGCGTCCGACCACCGGCAGGAACTTCACCGGGGGCGTGTACAGGGGCCGGCAGTCGTCGCGATCGCGGATGCCTGCCACGATCCTGTTCACGGCAAAGTCACTGGCCGAGTTCCACACCGACAGGACGCGCCCGCGCCGCCGTTCGAGGCTTTGCAGAACGATGTGGCCCAGCTCGTGGGCCATCACGAAGCCCAGCTCGGACATCGTCAGGTATTGCGTCAGCGCCGGGTTGTACCAGATCCGGCGCACGCAGTCCGTGGCCGCCAGCGCGGGCAGTCCGGCCGCCGGGATCAGTTCGGCTTCCACCAGCAGGTATCCCCAGAACGGATGGCTTGCGGCCAGCTGCATCCTGATGGCAGCGGTGCGCTGTTTTTCGCGTTCGGCGACCTGTTCGGCCGTCATTTTTTTCCTGGTTGAACCAGCCATCACGCGCTCCCTTTCAGCCCGATGTGGACGGCCGCAAGCTCCGCCGCCAGGACACGGAATTCGGGCAGCGCGCGCAGGCGCTTCGGCAGATCCGTGCCTTTCAGCCGTTTCAGGAACAAGAACTGGAATTCCGGATCCAGGCCGGGTGACCGCAGGAACCGCACGACATTCGGCAGGCAGGCGTCAGGCACGGCGGGCTGGCGGCAGAGCCAGTCGGCGACCGAAAACACCACGGCATGAACGAACGACGGATCCCTGCTGTCCGGCGCCGTGAAGTCCATCGGGGTGCCGTCCATGATGACGGCCCCGGGATCCACGCCCCTGAAGATCGACGTGAACGCGAAGAACCTTTCGGCGGCCTGCGGCCCAACGCACGCCGCGACGACACGGCGACGGTCAGCCGGGCGGGCGGCCGCAAGGGCACGACTGGCCATTTCCCACGTGCGCGGCGACGGGAATGCCGTCTCCGAACACCGGTTGTAAAGCGTTTCGTGCCCACCCCGGCCAACGTACGCGACGACCGCCGGATCAAGCCCGGCTTGGCTGGCCCACCTGACCCACACGTCCGCGTCCACCCTCATGGTGAAGTGCACGAACCGGTTGGCAAGCGCCGACGACAGCGACGACACGATTGCGCTGTCTTCTTCCAGATTGCCGGCCGCCATCACCACCGTGCCGGGATGGAAGGCGAACGGTCCGACGCGGTGTTCCAAAACGATCTGGTACGCGGCCGCCTGGTGCAGCTTCGTGACCGCCGCATTGATTTCATCCAGGAATACGAACCCCGGCCTGTCGCACACCTGCCGCACCCAGTCCGGGGCCAGCAGGGACATGCACGTCCGCCCCGCATCCGGGTAGTACACGCCCGCGATTTCCGCCGGGTCGCGCTGCGCCAGTCGGACGTCCACCAGCGGCAGGCCCATCCCGTCCGCCACCTCCCGCGCCAGCGCCGACTTGCCCGCCCCGGGATGCCCGCGCACCAGCACCGACAGCCCCGCCGCCAGGACCGACTGCACCATCGGCAGAAGTTCGTCGTACGCGTATCCGTCGGTGCGGATG
>JAKQOW010000159.1 GCA_029565065.1 Acidobacteriota bacterium
TTCTTGGTGTGCTGGTTGCGTCTCATCTTGTGCTTGCGCTGCCTTCTGAGCTTGCCGGCGCGCTTGCGCTTCTTCTTCAGTACGCTGCCCATCGGAGACCTCCGTCTAAACTTAGCCACGCAAAGGCGGTGATTGTACCACAAGTGGCGCGGGGCTGTGCTATACTTTTTGGGATTTTTTCTCAAGGAGGACACCCGGTGAGCGCGCGCAAACAGAAGGAGCCGGCCGGCGGCGGACGCATCCTGCAGTCCCAGCCCATCGACGGCCGCGAGACAATGCCCGAGCTGTTGCAGAAGGCGTTCCTGTCGTACGGCGGCCGCGAGCTGCGGACCGCCTGGGAGCTGCTGGAACGGGCCGTTCGCGAGGACTACACCATCGTGCTGACCATGTCCGGGGCGATGACCCCGGCCGACCTGGCCCGCTCCTGCCTCAACCCGCTCCTGGAGCGCGGCGTGGTGGACCTCATCTGCACCACCGGGGCCAACCTGTACCACGACGCCCACCGCAGCCTCGGTCACATCCTCCGCGAGGGTTCGCCGGCGGTGGATGACCGGGTGCTCCGCCGGAAGCAGATCATCCGCATCTACGACATCTTCTTCGACGAGCGGGTGCTCCTCGAAACCGATCAGTTCTTCAGCCGGGTCCTCGCCGCCCCCGAGTTCCAGCGACCCATGACGGCGGCCGAGTGCCACTTCCTGCTCGGCAAGTACCTCCGCGAGGTTGAGGAGCGGCTGGGCCGCGCGGACAACCCCAGCCTGCTCGCCACCTGCCACCGGCTCCAGGTGCCCATCTTCTGCGGCGCCCCGCAGGACGGCTCCATCTTCCTGAACGTGGTCAAGCTGGCCCGGCTGCTGGGCGACGCGTTCCGCTTTCGCCTGGACCTGGCCGCCGACGTGTTCGAGTACGCCGCGTTCCAGTACCTGGCCAAGTCGTCCGGTTCGCGCAAGATGGCGGTGATCATCCTGGGCGGCGGCGTGCCGAAGAACTACACCCTGCAGGGCGAGCCGCTCATGAGCCAGATCCTGGAGATCGACGTGGGCGGCTTCGACATCGACATCCAGATCAGCGACGCCAACGCCCACACGGGCGGCCTCTCGGGCTGCCCGGCGGGCGAGGGGCACACCTGGGGCAAGACCACCGCCGAGTACGTGGTCAACAGCGTTTACTGCCACGGCGACGTCACCCAGCTCTTCCCGCTGCTGGTCTACGCCCTGGCCCAGTCGGGGCTGCGGCGCGAACCGCGCCGGCTCATGGCCCGGCGGGAGGAGGCGGTGGCGCATCTGGCCGCCGCGGTCGAGGAGCGGCGCGCCTCACTGGCTGCCGGCCTGGAGGGACGTCCATGAGCCGGCGCCTCGGCCACGGCGACCGCGACCGGATCGCCATCGTGGGCGGCGGGCCCGCGGGATTGTCGGCCGCGCTCACCGCGGCGCGCCTGGGCCTGCCGTGCGTGCTGTTCGAGAAGGGCGAGATCGGCGGGAACATCCAGTGCGCCGAGGGGATCTACGACCCGGCCGGCGTCCTGACCATGGAGAAGGCGTTCATCCGCACGCGGATCCGCCACGCGCGGCTGCACGTCCACGGCCGGTCGTTCACGTTCGACATCGGCTCGGGCAACCGCTTCTTCGTCATCGACCGCAGCGAGTGGCAGGCGGAGTTGGGGCGGCGGGCGCGGGCCGCCGGCGTGGTGGTGCGCGAGGGCGAGCGCGCGGACCCGTTCGCGCTGCAGGACGACTTCCGGGCGGTGGTGGACGCGCGCGGGATGTACGCCTTCTACTCCCGCTGGCACGAGTTCGATCCGCCTCCCGGCTTCGGCCTGCAGTGGACGCTTGAGGGCGACTTCTCCGCCTGGGCGAACACCATCGACGTCAAGATCCTCGAGGAGCAGCCGGGCTACTTCTGGATTTTCCCCAAAGGCACTCGCCAGGCCAACGTGGGCTTCGGCTGGCTGACCCGGCCCGCCGCGCCGCCCTGGGAGATCCTGGAGGGCTACCTCGAAGCGAACGGCATCGCCGGCTACCGGCGCGTGCGCAAGATCGGCGGCTTCCTGGTGGGCACCTGCCCCCAGCCGCCGTTCGCCGGCCAGGTGATCCGGGCCGGCGACGCGGGCGGATTCGCCTCGGCCCTGCACGGCGGCGGCATCGACGCCGCCTGGCTCACGGGCCGGCTGGCGGTGGAGACCGTCGCCCGCGGCGAGCGGGATCACTTCCTCCGGGAGTTGAACAAGAAGCTGGGCTTCATGCGCTGCGTCGAGCAGCGGGTGATGGACAAATGGCTGGCCGAGGGGCCGGCGGCGCTGGAGCGCGCCGGGCAGTTGCTCGAGGAGAACGGGCCGCTGCTGCGAGCCTCGGTGCGCTTCATCACCTCCGGACTGCTGGGCGCGGCGGTGCGCCGCGTCTTTCAGGGCGCCATGCCGCGGGAGTTCTACCGGCTGACGGATTCGGTCTGAGTCCTTCCCCGGCGGGGCGTCAGGGATTCTCCTCCAACGGCGCCCGCTCCCAGAGCCGCATCCGCTCGGCGCGCTCCGCCGGCAGCCCGGCGTCGGCCGGCCAGGGCCGCGCCGCATAGTGCCGGGCCAGATACGGCCGCCAGAGCCGCTCGAACCGCTCCACTGCGGCCGGGTTGTCCGCTCGCAGCACCTCATAGATGGGATGGTCGCCCTCCACGACAAACCGCGGTCGCCGCCGCTCCAGATCGTCGAAAAAGATATCGAGCGCCCCGTCCGGCAGGGGATCCCGGACCAACTGCGGCCACCAGAAGAACCGCGCCGCCGGGTCGCGCCGGGCGTAGAAGTAGATGTCGATCTCCGCGGCCCAGACCAGCAGCGCCCCGTCGGGCGGCGTTTGGCGAGCAAGCCAGCGGCCGATCCGGGCCGGCTCGTAACCGGATTCCGCAACCCAGCCGGGCCGCGCCGCGAAGGCCGCCATGCTCTGCGCCGTCGCGACGGCCACCGGCCAAGCCGTCACCGCCACGCCCGCCAGCAGGCCGGCCGCCGCGGCCCGCCACCGGATCGGCTCGGCCAGGAGCGCTCCGGCCAGCAGGGCCAGCACCGGGATGATCAACTGGAAGTAGTGGTCCAGAAACTTCAACGGTCCGGCCACCGCCAGCGCCGAACCGGCCAGCCAGAGGAACAGGAACCGGCGCGCCTCCGGTTCGGTCGACCGGAACCGCCGGGGACGGAGCGCCAGCCATCCGGCGCCGGCCGTGGCGGCCAGGAGCAGGAACCACCGGGTCGCGGCGAATTCCCGGATGAAGCCCGTGGAGTAGTTCAGGAAGATCCGCCAGAAGTCGTGGACGGCGTACCGGGCGTTGTAGCCGAAGGTGATGCGGAAGAACTCGCCCAACACTCCCTGCCCCGCGCACCAGGCCAGGCACACTGCGGCGACCGCCGCCAGCCCGGCGCCGAAGGCGACCAGGACCGACCGGCGCCGGCCGGCGGCGACTCCCGGCGGCGCCGCGACCGCCAGCCAGAGGGCGATCGCCGCGATGGGGAAGGCCACCACGTACTTGTTCATGAACGCCAGTCCCAGGAGGACGCCCGCACCGGCGGCCGTCCAGGCGGGAGCGCGCGCCATCGCCCGGGAGAACAGCAGCCGGATCGCCGCGAGCTGGCAGCAAACCAGGAAGACTTCCGAGTTGAAGGAGACGGCGCCGAACGAAGCGGTGTAGGCGTTGTAGAGCCACGCGGCGCCCAGGCCGGCCCAGAACCCGAACAGGCGGCGGCCGAGGGAGAGCACCAGCAGGGTGTTGGCCAGCCCGAGCAGGATGCCGGCGGCATGGATGGCTTCCGGGCAGTGGGCGATGGATTGGACGCCCAGGTAGAGCAGGTACTGGACCGGCGGTTTTTGGTCCCAGACGTCCGCGTAGAGCCGGCCGCCCCGGGCCAGCACGTCCGCCACGACCATGTAGCCCGTCTCGTCGATGCCGATGAGGGGCTCTCGCAGGTATCCCACCCGCATGGCGAGGAACAGCACGGACAGCATCACCCAGGCGCCGACGCGCGCCAGGACACGTTCCCGCTCGCCGCCAGGGGGATCCGCCGGGTGGATGTCCATGCTCCGGTTCAACCGTGGTCTAATCGGTCAGATGGGCCAACAGGGCCAGATCCCGCACGGTGATCCGGCCGTCATCGTCCAGATCGGCGGCAGACTCGTTGCGCTGGAAGTTCCCTTCCCCCGCGGCCAGGTTATCGTCGAGGAGCGCCGCGAGGAGGGTCACGTCCGCCGCGTCAATGACACCGTTGCCGTCGAGGTCGCCGGCCCGAAAGTCGTAAGCCTCGCAGTCGGGCTCCGACCGGGTGATTTGCACGTCATCCACGTACCAGCCGCCGCTCACCTGCGTGGAGCTGCCACAGGCGAGGCGGAAGCGAAGCCACACCGTCTGCCCAGCCCAGGCGGAGAGGTCGACCCGCACCCGGGTCATGGCGCCGAGTCCTCCGCCCGACCAGGCGGGCCGGCCGAGGATGGGCGAGTCATAATTGATGGAGACGGTGGCGTTGTAGCCCCCCTCGACCATCGCTGCGCCGAGGTCGGTCCAGACGGCCAGATCGGTGGACGCCTCCAGCACCGCCCCGTCGTAGGCGGACGATCCGCTCTCCAGATAATACGTGTGCCAGAAGCTCAGATCGAACAGCGAGCCGGCGGGCAGATCCAGAGGACCCCAAATCAGGTAGTCGTCGTTCTTCTTGTCGCGGTCGAAGGCGCGCCAGACAGTCGGCCCGGCGTGATAATAGCTCGCCGTCACGCGCTCCCAGTACGAGACCATGCCCGGACCGTGATCCACCGCCCAGAGCGAGCTGCCGGTCTCCATGTCATCGGCGACCAGCGTGGAGTCGACGGTCTGGCCCACGGTGAGGGTGTACGCCAGTCGCTGGACGTGGGCGCCGAACCGGCACTCCAGCTCCAGGGCCAGGCTGACGCCGCACGCTGCATCGTCGCGGATGCGGAACAGGAACGGTACCCCCGGCGCCACGGCCGCGTCACCGGCCGCAGGCGCCGCGTAGTGCGCCTTCCCGCGATAGACCACCAGGTCGTCCGGCGCGGCGAGCGTGACCAGGAGTTCCCCGGTCGGCGCCGCGCCGGTATTCTGGATGGGCACCGCCAGCGTGACGAGTTCGCCCGGTTCGGCGATGCCGTTGCCGTTCCCCTCCACTTCCACCAGCACCTGACCGGCCGTCTCCAGAAACGGGCCCTGGGCGCGACAGTCGTCGACGGAGAAGATGCCCGGCCGGAGAAATTCCTGGCAGATTTCAAAGACATGGGCGCCGCCGTAGAGCGCCTGGTCCGCGTCGATCATGGCCAGGGCGCCGTTGTGGAAGGTGTTCTGCGCGGAGGTCGGCATGAGGAAATGGCTCTGCAGCACGATCCGGTCGGCGACTTCCCGGCCGAGCTGCAGGAACAGGTTCTTCAGCGCCGTGGACCAGAAGGCGCTGTCACCGTAGATGTCGTTGGTCCGGTCTTCGGGGTAGCGCATGTCGTCATAATCCACCCGGCGCAGGTATTCGGCGGACGGGGTATAGCCCTTGGCGTCCCACTCGCCGATGTGAAACGGATTGTAGCCGCTGGTCACGCTCAGGTCGTAGGTCTGGCTGAACGCCCAGTAGTCCGAGAATCCCTCGCCGATGGCCCCCGACTCCACGATGGCGTTGCTGAACGCGAGCGGATTCGATGTGTCCTGGATGGCGTGGCCGTACTCGTGGAGGATGATGTCGGCGTCCTCGGCGTCATCGACGCCGCCGTCGCCGTAGGCGATGTAGCGGGTGCTGCCCTGCCGCACGAAATGGGAGTTGTCGGCGCCGCTCAGGCCGTGCACGTCCACCGGGAGGGAAAAGTTGACGATGGTGTCGAAGCCCAGCCACCGGATGTACCGCTGGGCCGAATCGATCCAGTAGTAGGCCATCACGGCCTCGAATCCCGCCGGGTCCCGCGGGTAGTCGAACACGGGCGACGTCTCCGCCGGCGGCGTCACCAGCGGGGACTCGTCGGTCCGGCTCACGATCTGGACCCACGGCCCCGTCAGGTGATAGCCCTGCGCATCGGGGGCGGCCAGTTCCGCCAGCACCACGTCGACGTAGGCGGGAAGGAACAGGCTGCCGTCCGAGTAATCCCTCAGACTGGAATCGTTCAGGTAGCTCACCGGATTGGGCTGGAACACCCGGCCGCTGCCGTCGGCGTACCAGACGTCGGACGACGCGCCCAACACGCGGAGCGGCGTGCCGCCCACCCAGAGGGTCCAGCGGGCCAGCGGCTCCTCCGTCGCCAGGCAGAACTCCCGCACGGCGAGCGGCCGCCCCGCCTCGATGAAGTACGCCTCCTGCTCCGCGGTGAGCATCGCCATGGCGGGTTGCGGTTTTTCGGCCAGCGGCTTGGGCCAGGCCGAACGGAGGACGCGCTCGGCGAACGTGTCGGCGGCCAGGCCGAGCGCCGCCGTCCGGTCGGGGAAATCCTCCGGCCACGTGGGGTCCGGCAGCAAGGGCACGCGCTGGGCCAGCATCACCCGACCGGCGGTGTCCAGATGCACGCTGATCCGGCCGTTGACCACCGGCCGGCCGGCGTGCCGGAGTTCGAGGTCCACGTGGCGTCCGGCCAGCGACCGGCGCTCCGCCACGGGCTGGTACTGCGCGAGCTCGGCGCCGAGCCCCAGCCAGGCGGCGTTCTCGGCCAGAAAGCGGCGGGCGGCCGCCGCGGGCTCGCCCGCGTACCGTACGGGTTCATTCGGACGGACTTGAAGGGGCAGTGCCGTCTCCGGACAGCGCTCCACCCGGAACGAGCGGCCGGCGGCGTTCACCGTCTCCGTAACCGCGGCCGCCGTCGCCGCCATGCCCAGTGCCGCGACCGCCGCGATCACCGCCCGCTGCCATGTCCTCATTGCCGTTACCTCGCTGCAGGATAATAAGAAAGTCCGGGTGCCGCTGTGTCCGGACTATAGATGTGTCCGGACAGCGAAAAGTTGTTCGGTTACCGGTGCGCGCCGTCCCAACTCATGACGGCAGCGGCAGGTTGAGCCGCTCCACGCCGGTGGCGCGGCCGGTCTCGGGATTCACTTCGACCACCAGCGCGTTGAGCCGGTGCCCCCGGGTTTCCGGGGTGAACTTGCTCGGCAGGTGGAACAGGAACCGCTGGATCGAACCCTCCACGTCCATGCCGATGACCGAGTCATGGGGACCCGTCATGCCAAGGTCGGTGATGTACGCCGTGCCGTCCGGCAGGATCCGCTCGTCGGCGGTCTGAACGTGGGTGTGGGTGCCGAACACCGCGCTCACCTTGCCGTTGAGAAACCAGCCCAGGGCCACTTTCTCCGAGGTGGCCTCGGCGTGGAAATCCACGAAGATGATGGGCGTGCGGCGCTGCAGCTCGGGCAGCACCGCCTCGACGCCGCGGAAGGGACAGTCGATGGGCGGCATGAACACGCGGCCCTGCAGGTTGATCACCGCCACCGGCACGCCGATCTGCGAGTCGACGACGGTGAAGCCCCGGCCGGGCACGCCCGGGGGATAGTTCAGGGGGCGGAGCAGCCGGTCGGTCTGGTTGAGCAGGTCGTACGCCTCTTTCCGGTCCCAGATGTGGTTTCCCGTGGTCATCACGTCGATCCCGAGGGGCATGAGCTCCTGGAACTTCTCGGGAATCATGCCGAAGCCGCCGGCGGCGTTCTCGCCGTTGGCGATGGTGAAGTCAATCCGGTATTCGCTCTGCACCCGGTGCAGCATCTCCCGGAGCACCCGCCGCCCCGGCCGTCCCATGACATCGCCCACACACAGCACACGCATCGCTTCCTCCCGCGGATGGGCCGGCCGGCAGCCCGGCCGGATTTGTTATTTGGCGTACTCGACGAACCGCCGCTCGCGGATCACCGTCACCTTGATCTGGCCCGGATACTGCAGGTCGCTCTCGATCTTCTTGGTCAGGTCCTTGGCCATCCAGAACGCCTGCTCGTCGCTGATCTTGTTGCTCTCGACGATGACGCGGATCTCGCGGCCGGCCTGCAGCGCGTAGGCCTTGGCCACGCCGGTGAAGCTGTCGGCGATGTTCTCGAGCTTCTCGAGACGCTTGACGTACGACTCGAGGATTTCGCGGCGGGCACCCGGCCGGGCGGCGGACACCGCATCGGCGACCTGCACCAGCACCGCCTCGACGCTCTGGAAGTCCACGTCGAAGTGGTGCGCCTCGACGGCGTGCAGCACCTCGGGAATTTCGCCGCTTTTACGCAGCAGCTCCACTCCGAGCTGGGTGTGGGTGCCCTCCACCTCCCGATCCACCGACTTGCCGATGTCGTGGATGAGGCCGGCGCGCCGGGCGACCCGCTCGTCGGCGCCCACCTCCTGCGCCAGCATGCCGGCGATGTGCGCCACCTCCTTCGCGTGCTCCAGCACGTTCTGGCCGTAGCTCGAACGGTAGTGCAGGCGGCCCAGGAGCTTGAGCACGTCGGGGTGGAAGTCGTGGAAGCCCATCTCGAAGGCGGCCTCCTCGCCGATCTCCAGGATCTTCTGCTCCATCTCGGCCTTGACCTTGTCCACGATCTCCTCGATCCGCGCCGGGTGGATCCGGCCGTCGGTGATGAGGCGTTCGATGGCGATCTTGGCGATCTCGCGGCGATAGGGGTCGAAGCCGGACAGGATGACCGCCTCCGGGGTGTCGTCGACGATCAGGTCGATCCCGGTGGCGATCTCCAGGGCGCGGATGTTCCGCCCCTCGCGGCCGATGATGCGGCCCTTCATTTCGTCGCTGGGCAGGTCCACCACCGACACCGTGGTCTCAATGGTGTGCTCCACGGCGCAGCGCTGGATGGATGTGGACAGGATCTTGCGGGCCACATTGTTGGCGCGGTTCCGGGCGTCGTCCTCGATCTGCTTCACCAGCGCGGTGGCGTCGCGTCGCGCCTCCTCCTGGAGCACGTCCACCAGTTGCTGTTTGGCCTCGTCGCGGGTCATGCCGGCCACCTTCTCCAACTGCTCCTGCTGCAGCCGGCGGAGTTCCTTGACCTTCGTCTCCTCGTCCTTGATCCGGACCTCACGCGAGATGAGTCCGTTCTCCCGGTTGGCCTGGTCCTTCTCCTTCTTGTTGAGCTGCTCCTCGCGCCGGGCGAGCGCCTGGTCGCGCTGGGTGAGCTTCTGTTCGGTCGCGGCCAGCTCCTTCCGCTTTTCCTTCACCTCCGCCTCATGCTCGCTGCGGAGCTTGAACAGCTCGTCCTTCCCTTCCAGGACCTTCTCCCGCTTGATCTGCTCGGCGTCGCGGCGGGACCGGGTGACGATCTCGTCGGCCTGCGCCTGCGCGGCGCGGAGCCGCTCGGCGACCACCCGGTTCTTCATGCGGAGGTAGACGACCAGCAGAACCGTTCCGACCACGGCCACGGGGGCCGCAATGATCAGCGCCGTATAAAATGCGTTCATGTGCGTCTCCTATGGGCAATATGTACACAGACCCGCGGGGGGTCTTGTTCTCACAGATTGTCCGGGAGACCGTTCCGGAGAGGATCAGGCGGAAAAAGGCTGCAACGGTGCGGGGCGAATCGTTGTGGTCCGGCAGTTCAAAGTGGGTGTCTGTTCAGCACTTCAGGCTTCCTTCCCGCAGAAGGCTTGCACACCGTGCCGAAACTCTAAACTCCCGTCCATTCTCATCGCAGACCCAATTGGAATCACCCCGCACGCGTTGCAGGTCAAGGTCGTTTCGGTGCCGGATCATTGAACTGATCCAGGATCTTCACGAATTCGGCGCTCTTGCGGCCCACGAACTGGTTCAGCTCGCGGTGTTGCTTGCGGAGCTGAAAGTAGTCGTCGGCGATCTGGAACGCCGCGAGCAGAGCCAGCCGGTGCGAGTCGATGATGTTCGAGGCGCGCTGGAGCTGCGTCATGCGCTCCTCGACGAAGGTCGCCAGTTCCTTGACGTACGCCTCGTCGTCCACGTCCTGTATGTTGAACACCTGGTTCAATATCTTGATCTGCACCGAATCCTTGCCCTCGCGCGGTTACTGTTCGCTCTCCAAACCATCGAGGCGCTCGATGAGCACCCTGAGTTTTTCCGCGATCTTCTCCTTTTCTTCCCGGACTGTTACCATCATCGTCTCAATCGCCCGGCATCGCTCTTCCAGTTCGCGATACCGGCGTTGAAAATCGGATAATTCCTCCTTCAATGCTGAGTTTTGCGACTGCAAGTTCCTGAAAAACTCGCTCACTCGGTAAATCTTATCTTCCAGATGGGCGAGGCGCTCCAGCCCATCCGGTTCTTTTTTCTCGCTCATGCCGCCCCTATCGAAACTGGGCTTGGAAACGTTTCCGCAGGCTCGCGGCGGCACGTTCCCGGAGGCGGTCGGCCTCCTCGTCGGTCAGGGTGCGCTCGGGATGTTGAAAGACCAGCCGGACGTTCATGGCCTTGCGATCCGGAGGGATATCGGCCCCCCGATAGAGGTCGACGAGCTTAACCTCCGCTAACTCAGGCATTTTCAATTCAATGACCGACATTTTAATTGTACTAAAACTGATCCCGATGTCAACGACAAAGGACATGTCGCGGTCCACGAACGGGTACCGCGGCAGGGTGCGGAAGGCAAACGCCCGGTCGATCCCCGCCGCCAGCCGCTCGAAGAGCAGCTCGGCCACGAACACCTTGCGCTTGAACTTGAGCTTCTGGGCCAGCAGCTCATTGAGCTGGCCGATGTAGCCGACGACCTCGTCCCCCAGCCGGATCCAGGCCGCCGCCCCCGGCTGCAGGAAGGCCGCGTCCCCGGCCTCGTCGAACGCCGCCGCCGGAACGTTGAGGCGGTCGCACAGGCCTTCGACCACGCCTTTGAGGCGGACGAAATCCGCCGGCACGCCGGCCGCGGACCAGTGCGCGGGCAGCCACTGGCCGTACGCGCCGAGGGCCAGCCGGACCGGTTCCACGTGCCCGTCCCCGCGGCGGCCGTACACCGCGGCCACCTCGAAGAGGCGGACGTCGGCGTTGTAGTTGTTCTCGTTGAACTTGAGCGCGGCCACCATCCCCGGCAGCAGGCCCTGGCGGAGGAACGGCTCCCCTTCGTCCAGCGGGTTGTCCACGCGGACCGGCTCGCCGTCAGGCGCCCAGAGGAGATCGGCGTCGCGCGGGAGGCTGGCGAAATTCGGCGTCAGGATCTCCTGCAGACCGGATTCCTTGAGGAACTGCCGGGCCGCGGCCTTCTCCCCGGCGAGCCGGCGCGACACCGGGCGCGACGGATGGAGCGGCAGAGTGGACGGAATGCGGTCGTAGCCGTGCAGCCGGGCGATCTCCTCGATGAGGTCCACCTCCAGGCTCACGTCGACGCGGTGGGCGGGCGGCCGGACGAGCCAGCCGTCGGGCGCCGCCTCCACCTCGAAACCCAGGCGGCGGAGCATCGCGCCGACGGGAAGTCCGGCGGCGGAGATGCCCACCAGCCGACCGATCCGCTCGCGGCGCAGGGCGATGGCGGGCGGCGACCAGGGACGCGGGCAGACGTCCACCACCGGCGAAACCGCCGCGCCGCCGGCCAGCTCCAGGATCAGCCGCGCGGCCCGTTGCAGGGCGATCGGCGCCATCGCCACGTCCGCGCCCCGCTCGAAGCGGTACGACGCCTCGGTGCGCATCTCCAGCGCCCGGGCGGTCCGGCGGACCGACGCGGGCTGGAACCAGGCGCTCTCCAGCAGGATGTCGGTGGTCGTGTCGGCCACTTCGCTCGCCGCGCCGCCCATCACGCCGGCGATCCCCACCGGCTGCCCGGCGTCGGCGATGACCAGCATCTCCGGGGTGAGGGCCCGGATGCGGCCGTCGAGGGTCTGGATCGTCTCGCCGGGGCGGGCCCGGCGCGCGATCAGGCATCCGCCGGCCAGCTTGCCGAAATCGTAGGCGTGGAGCGGATGGCCCAGCTCCAGCAGGATGTAGTTGGTGATGTCCACCAGGTTGTTGATGGGGCGCTGGCCCACCGCCAGGAGACGGTCCTGAAGCCACTGGGGCGACGGCGCCACGCGGACGCCGGTGATGCGCACCCCGCAGAAGCGGGCGCACAGATCGGGGTCCTCGATGGCGATGGCCGGCGTCGGGGCGGCGTCCCGGCCGGCGTCCAGCGCGGCGGGCGCCGGCAGCCGCAGCGGTTCGTGGTACAGGGCGCTGAGTTCCCGGGCGATCCCGAGGTGGCTGAGGCAATCGGGGCGGTTGGCCGTGACGTCGATCTCGATGAGGGTGTCGTTGGGCAGCCGCTCCACCGCGTCGACGGGCAGGCCGAGCATGGACAGGTCGGCCGCCAGCCGGTCGGGCGGCTCGTCCAGGGCGATGAGGTCGGCCATCCAGTTGCAGCTGATTTTCATGGTGTGCGCTCTCCTTCGCGGCCCATCAGAAGCGGTGGAACTGGTTCAGGAACCGGACGTCGTTCTCCCAGAACATCCGGATGTCGGGAACGCCGTACCGGAGGATGGCGACCCGGTCGATGCCCATGCCGAAGGCGAAGCCCGTGTAGCGCTCGCTGTCCACGCCGCACGCGTCGAAGACGTTCGGGTGAACCATGCCGGCGCCCAGGATCTCGATCCAGCCGCTCCCCTTGCAGATGCGGCAGCCGCTGCCGCCGCAGAAGAAGCAGCTCACGTCCACCTCGGCGCCTGGCTCCACGAAGGGGAAGAAGCTGGGCCGCAGCCGGATGCGGGCGTCGGCGGCGAAGCACTCCCGGGCGAAATGCTCCAGCGTGCCCTTCAGGTCGGCCAGGGAAACACCCTCGTCCACCACCAGCCCCTCGATCTGGTGGAAGATGGGAAAGTGGGTGGCGTCGGGCGTATCCTTGCGGTACACCTTGCCGGGAGCGATCACCTTGAGCGGCGGCGCCACGGTCTGCATGGTCCGGATCTGGACCGGCGAGGTGTGCGTGCGCAGCAGGAACGATCCGCCGCCGATGAAGAAGGTGTCCTGCGCGTCGCGGGCCGGGTGGTCGGGCGGGAAGTTCAGGGCGCCGAAGTTGAAGAAGTCGGTCTCGATCTCGGGCCCTTCGGCGATGACGTAACCCATCCGCTCGAAGATGCCGCAGATTTCGGCCTCCACCTGCTTGATGGGGTGCAGCGTGCCCCGGGCGACGGGGAAGCCGGGCAGCGTGACGTCGAGGCGCTCCTTTTCCAGCCGGCCCTGGTAGGCCGCCAGGCGGACCTGCTGGGCCAGCGCCTCCAGCCGGGTTTCGATGGCCGCCTTCAACTGGTTGACCTCCTGGCCGAAGGCGGGCCGCTCGGCGGGCGGCAGGTCGCGCAGGCGCTTGAGCTGGAGGGTCAGGAGACCTTTCTCCCGCGACAGGTAGCGCTCCCGCAGCAGGCCGTAGGCCGCCTCGTCGCTGACCGCGCCGCACTCCGTCTCGAAACCATCCATGATTCGGGCCAGATCATCGCGCATCGAGGGCTCCTTGCAAAAAAAAACCGGCTGCACCGTAGCGGGACAGCCGGTTGATGTTCCTTTCAAACGAACTGAGGATTATGCCTGCTTGGCCACTGACACCAGTTCGGCGAAGGTGACCGGGTTGTGCACGGCGAGTTCCGCCAGGACTTTCCGGTCGAGCTCCACACCGGCTTTTTTCAAACCGGACATAAATCGATTGTACGACAGGCCGTGCTCGCGGGTGGCCGCATTGATCCGGATGATCCAGAGCGACCGGAACTCGCGCTTGCGCTGCCGCCGGTCGCGGTAGGCGTAACACAGCCCTTTCTCCACGGTTTCCTTGGCGGTGCGGTACAGCCGGTTCCGCGACCCCCGATATCCCTTGGCCAGGGCCAGAATCTTTTTGCGATTCAGCAGTCTCTTGTTTCCACGCTTCACTCGGGGCATGACAGTACTCTCCTCAGCGCCTTCAGATTTGGAGCATTTCCTTGACGCGGCCCAGGTCGGCGCTGGCGACCAAACCGGTCTGGCGGAGGTTGCGCTTCCGCTTGCGGGTCTTCTTCGTCAGGATGTGGCTCTTATGGCTGTGGCCGCGCAGGACCTTGCCCGTCGCGGTCACCCGGAAGCGCTTGACAGCGCCTTTCTTGGTCTTCTGCTTCGTCTTCAGCTTGTGCACGGTCCAACTCCTTTGCGATAACACCATGTAGTGGCTTGTTGCGGAGCCGGCAACGGGGCTGAAGCCTGCTCCCACGAAAAAACGGGCTAATTATAATGATAATTTCTATTCTGTCAATGGCCTTTCGGACGGCGGGTCATTTTTTCGGCATGAGGTGCATCACCATCAGCCGGCCTTCCATCTCCGGCGGCTTGACCATATCGGCCAGCCCCTCGAGCTCCTCGACCAGCCGGGCCAACAGCTCGTACCCCAGTTCGGGATATGCCATCTCCCGGCCGCGGAAGAAGACGCCGCACTTGACCCGGTTGCCTTCCTCGAGAAACCGGATGATGTGCTTCTTCTTGAACTCGAAGTCGTGGGTGTCGGTGCGGGGTCGGAATTTCACTTCCTTGATCTGGACCACCTTCTGCTTCTTCTTGGCGTCGTGCTGCTTCTTCTTCTGCTGGTAGAGGAATTTCCCGTAGTCCATGACCTTGGCCACGGGGGGCTCGGCGCTGGGGGCGATCTCCACCAGATCGACCTGCTTCTCGGTGGCGAGCGCCAGGGCCTGGGCGATGGGAACGACGCCGAGCTGCGCCCCGTCGCCGTCGATCAGCCGGACTTCCGGTGCGGTGATCTCCTCGTTGATGCGCACTCGATCCCGGTTCTCGTTTTTGGGTGCTGGTTTAATTGACGTCCTCCTGACAAAGAGTTTGTGGTTGCCGTAATCTAAGGTCTGATCGCGCGGCTGTCAATATGGGATTTGACCAGGCGTGAAAATTGGTCCAGGGCCATGGCGCCCAGGTCGCCCTCGTAGCGGTTGCGCACGGAGACGGTCCCCTGCTCCTGCTCCCGGCCGCCGACCACCAGCATGAACGGGATTTTCTGAACCTGGGCCTCGCGGACCTTGTAGCCCACCTTCTCGTTCCGATCGTCGAGGCGGACGCGCAATCCGTCCGCCTGCAGGCGCGCGGTGACGGACCGGGCATAGTCGCCGAACTTCTCGCTCACCGGAATCACCCAGGCCTGCTCGGGGCTGAGCCAGATGGGGAAGGCGCCCGCGTAGTGCTCCACCAGCGTCCCGAAAAACCGCTCCAGCGATCCCATGATGGCCCGGTGGACCATGAAGACGTGGTGCTCCTTGGAGTCGGCGGCGACGTAGTGGACGTCGAACCGACGCGGCAGGTTGAAGTCGAACTGCACGGTGCTGCACTGCCACTTGCGGCCGATGGCGTCCACAAGCTTGAAATCGATCTTGGGGCCGTAGAACACCGCCTCCCCTTCCTTGCGCGTGTAGGGAATGCCGCGGATTTCCATCGCCTGCACCAGGCCGGCCTCGGCCATCTCCCACTCCTCATCGGTGCCGGCGTACTTGCCCTTGTTCTCCGGGTCGCGGACGGAGAGCTCCACCTGATACTGCTCGAATCCGAACGTCTGCATGAAGAAGAGGCACAGGTCCAGCACGCCGCCGAGCTCGTCCACGATCTGGTCGGGGGTGCAGAAGATGTGGCCGTCGTCCTGGGTGAAGCCGCGGACGCGGAGCATGCCGTGGAGCACGCCGCTCTTCTCGTAGCGGTACACCGTTCCCAGCTCGGCATAGCGGACGGGCAGGTCGCGGTAGCTGTGGAGCCGGCTCTTGTAGATCAGGATGTGCCCCGGGCAGTTCATGGGCTTGACCACGTACTCCTCCTCATCGATGGTGAGGGTGTACATGTTTTCCTTGTAGTAATCGTAGTGCCCGGACGTGCGCCACAGGTTGTGCCGCGCCAGGTGGGGGATGGCCACCAGCTCGTAGCCGCGGCGGAAATGCTCGTTCTTCCAGAAGTCCTCGATGAGGTGCCGGATCAGGGCGCCCTTGGGATGCCAGTAGACGAATCCCGCTCCCGCGACTTCCTGGATGGAGTAGAGATCGAGTTCGCGGCCCAGCCGGCGGTGGTCCCGCTTGCGGGCCTCCTCCAGGAACGCCAGGTAGGCGTCCAGCTCCGCCTGGGTCGGGAAGGCGGTCCCGTAGATGCGCTGGAGCTGCGGCCGCCGCTCGTCGCCGCGCCAGTAGGAGCCGGCGATGGACAGGAGCTTGAACACCTTGAGCGCGCCGCTTGACGCCACGTGGGGGCCGAGGCAGAAGTCGTACAGCATGTCCAGCCGGTAGCATGAGAGCGTCTCGCCGGCCTTCTCGTCGATGAGCTCGCACTTGAGCGCCTCGCCCATCTCGTCGAAGACTCGCTGCGCCTCCGCCAGCCCGATCACCGCGGGCTCGAACGGCAGGTCGCGTGCGGCCAGCTCCCGCATCTTCTCCTCGATCCGGGCCAAGTCCTCCTCGGTCAGGGCATGGTCCATCTGGAAGTCGTAGTAAAAGCCGTCCTCGGTGGCGGGGCCGATGCCCAGGTGAGTGCCGGGGAACAGGTGCAGCACGGCCAGGGCCATGAGGTGCGAGGTGCTGTGGCGCAGGATGGTCAGGGCTTCGGCGGAATCATCCACGACGCGACGCGTGCCGTCGCGCTCGATCACTTGGAGCATGGCTGGATTGTCCTCCGTGTCCGGTGCGGGAATGGGGCACTCCGATCGCATAAATAAAAAAATGGTAGGTGCGAGCGGATTTGAACCGCTGACCCCTTCCGCGTCAAGGAAGTGCTCTCCCCCTGAGCTACGCACCTACGCAAGGCGGCCAAATTATCAGACGGCGGGCGGGTTGTCAATCCATTTTTGGCTCGAGCGACGCGGCGGGCGAAGGGGTGCGGGCGAATCCGGAGCATGGATCAGCTGGCACCGCGCTCGAACAGTTCCAGGATGCGCGGCGAGAGCATCGTCCGCACCGGCGGCGGCAGGGTGAAGCCGGCGGTCTGCCGGGCTTCGCGCAGGTGGCGGCGCCCTTCATCGAGCTGCTCGGCGGAGCGCTCCCGGGCCAGGTAATATTCGCTGACGAGAGCCGCCCCGATGAAGAAGTTGGCCAGGCCGGCCTTCTCGGTGGAGAAACTCAGATAGTTCTTCATGGAGGCCACCGACTCCGGATACTTGCCCAGGAAGAAATCACGGATGCCGTTCTTGAGCAGGGTCTGGTAAACCGCCTGACCGGAGCCGGCGCTCTGGAGCATCCCCAGCAGCGTCTTCGCCTCGGAGTTGTTCGGGTCCAGCGCCAGCGCCTGCTGCAGGGCCTGCAGCGCGGGCTCCTTCCGGCCGGCTTGGATGTCCCGCCGCGCGGCGGCCACCAGCTGGCCGATCTGGCCGGCCTGCTTGAGCTGCTCATCGATTCGGTCCAGGTAGCCCTGGATTTCGCGCCCCTGATCGGGGCCGGCGGCGAGCTTGCGGGCATCCTGGAAATGGCGGCGCGCCCGCTCCCAGTTCCGGTCGTTGAAGGCTTTGACGCCGTCCTGGTAGTAGGCGGCGAAGGCGGCGCTCCGGTCGCCCAGCTCCTTTTTCCGCTTCTCCTCGGCGACCAGCCTCTGGACGGGTTCCAGCCCGGGGAAGCCGGGCTGCTCCGCCCGGATGGCGACGAGGATCTCCTCGGCCTGCGACGGGTTTGTGGGCGCCAGCCGGCGCGCGTCATCGAGGCGCCGCTGCAGGTTCACGTGAGCCTGGCAGCGGTCGATGAGATCCAGCAGGTTGGGATAATCGGGCTTCTTCTTGTAGATGGACTGGTAGCGGTCGAGCGCGGCGGCCCAGTCGCCCTTGCGAAACGCCTCG
Organism: Acidobacteriota bacterium; assembly: GCA_029565065.1. Taxonomy (GTDB): domain Bacteria; phylum Acidobacteriota; class JAAYUB01; order JAAYUB01; family JAAYUB01; genus JAAYUB01. Next base: position 17,662 of record JAKQOW010000159.1, read on the forward strand.
TCGGCCTGCCGGGCCAGTCCCTGAACTTCCGCCTCCAGCGCCTGGCCGGCCTGGATGCGCTGCGCCAGCCGGTCCGCGTCGCCGGCGTAGCGGCCGCCGGCCGTCTTGATCTTCTCGAGCAGCGGGAGGGCTTCGGCCAGCTTGCCCTGGTTGAAGAGGTCGGACGCCCGCTGGAATTCGCGGAGGTCGGCGTCCGACTCCGTCGGGGTGGTGGGTCCGGTCGGCGGCGTCGTCTTCTGAGCGAGCTTCTGGTTGATCTCGGCCAGATAGCGGTTCAGGTCGTTGAGCTCGGGCAGCTCCTTGATGGCGCCGAGGGTCAGCGATTTCTCGAAGTTGTGCTTGGCCAGCTCATACTGGCCCATGTGGTGATACGCCACCCCGAGATAGAAATACGGGATGTACGATCCCCGCATCACCCCGTAGAACTTCGTGTTGGGGTCCGGCTTCCCCTTCTGGGCGATGGCGATTTCCAGAAATTCGATGCCTTTCTGGTAATTGCCGTTCTTGATCTGCTCGACGCCGTCGAGGTAGTTCAGGTACCATTTCCGGTCGAGCTGGCCCCGGCCGAAGGCGGATATCGCCCACAGGATGAGACAGATGACGATCAACGGGCGCAGCCGGGTCATGGCGTGTTGCTTTCTCCCACAGCGTGCTATAATTATAGCAGTTTTCGGTTCATCTACCAGCCATTATTCACCACGTGGAGGGGACATGAGTCGCATCCGGACCTGGCTGATCATACTCGCCGTGTGTGTCATTTTCACGGCGTTTTGCAGTGGATTCGGCCAGATCTTGGTTGAGACCCGCGAAAACCAGACGCTGTACATCAATTCCCCGTCCCAGATTCTGCCGTCCTCCCAGATCTCGTTCCTGCTGGACCCTGCCAGCTTCCCTGACGCCTCGCCCGCCAATCCCGTCCTCATCCAGATCCACATCACCCAGGTCATAAAAGCCGACCGGGAGGTGCTGAGCCAGACGCTGGCCACCGGCAATACCGACACCACGTCGCCGCTGCCGAGCAACGGCGAAGTGGTCTTCCCGCTGGCGGTGGTGCCCTTCCGGCTGCAGGACGACCTCTGGTTGCCTGACCCGAACGTCGCGTCCCCTCCGGTGGGACCGGACGCCGTGCAACTGTTCCGCTACGTGGCCGGCGAGGCGGAGTTCTGGATCCGGATCAACGAAGGCACCGCCGCCTGGCCCACCGGCCTCGAGGGCGTGCGATGGGGCTTCACCGTCGCCCTGGGCGGCGGCGTCTGGCCCCCGCACGCCAACAGCAACTGGGGCGCGGCGGGCCGGTACCGGCAACAGTCCACCCTCCTGGTCGCCGATCTGCGCCACCGCTCGTTTTCGCCCATCGTCGACGATTACTTTTTTTGGGTCGCCAGCGTGTATCAGTCGGGCGGATTGACCCCGATGCAGCTCTACCCCGCCAGCTTCATCGTCTTTTCCACAACCACCTTCGAGACGCTGGGGGCTCCCGCCATGTCCGTCGTGGGCACGGAATTGACCGACGTGACCGTGGCCGACCTGAACCAGGACGGATACGACGACGTCTGCTCCGTCGACCGTTCCCGCCGCCGGCTGTACTGGAGCTTCGGAGCGGCGGACGGCACATTTGTGGATCTCGACTGGCTCTGGCTGCCCGAGTTCGAGCCGGTCCGGCTGGATGTGACCGACACCAACGGCGACGGCTGGCTCGACTTTTTCATCGTCGACAGCGACGGCGTCGTGCACATCTATGACTATTGGGACATGTTCGGCCGGAAAGCGCAGGATACCCGGATGGCCTGGCCCGCCTTCTCATTCAAGGCGGCGGCCGTGCCGGGGGACACCGCCCTGCACGACCTGAACGGCGACGGTTCCAGCGACTACCTGGTCACCGACCAGGCCAACAACACGCTGAACGTGTACATCGGTTCGGACTTCGGCTCCCAGCAGGTCTATCCCACCGGCACCCAGCCGGTGGCGATGGCCATCGGCGACTTCAACGGCGATGCCGCCCCCGACGTGGCCACCGCCAACCGGAGCGGCCACTCGGTGTCGGTGTTCTGGAACACCGGCGGCGGCATCCTGACCAGCCATAATTACGCCGCCAACGGCAAGGCGCCGGTGGACATCGACAGCGGCGATTTCGACCGCGACGGCCGCACCGACCTGGCCGTGGCGTACGCTGACAACACCACCAAGTCGATCTCGCTCTGGAAAGCCCAGACGGACGGGTCGTTCGTTCCGGCGTCCGCGCAGAAGGTGTTCTTCCAGGGCAACCCCTCCGCCGTATTGGCCGAAAACATCGACGCGCAGAACGGCACGGACGCCATCGTGGGCTTCGCCAATTTCCACAAGCTGGCCGTCTGCGTCTCCGATGCCGCCGGGACGCTGGTGTACGCGTACAACCTGGACACGCTGGCGGACGTGGTGGTGGATCCCATCAGCGGCGTGCTCCTGAGCGAGGACGGCATCCTGTCGATCGCCGGCGGCACGGCCGCGGGCGGCATCAGCACCCGCGACGGCGTCGCGTCCATCGCCAGCCAGGGCTACGACGTCGTCCACTTCCCGCGCTCGGCGAACATCTCGTTTTCGCTGATCAATCTGGGCACCGAGCCCGCGCTGGCCAACTTCGAGCTGTACGACGACTCCGGCGCGGTCAAATCGTACACCACCCAATCGATCGATCCCCGGACCCAGTTCCCCCGCTACTTCGGCGACCTGCTCGGCCCCGAGACCGCCAACACCCAGCGGTGGGTCCGCACGTTCCTGACCCACGCCGACCTCACCGGGATCTGGCTGCTGAACAACGGCTCGAACCTGACCTATCTGGACGGCGGCAAGATCCAGAGCATCACCGACGCCCGGTTCGAATTCGTCCTGCCGGTGGTGGATGTCACCGGCGGCCATTACACCCAACTGTACCTGGAGAATCCCCAGCAGAGCCAGGCGCACGTCACCGTCCGCCGCCACAGCGCCGCCGGCGCCCAGCAGGCCAGCCACACCGTGCTGCTCAACAATCGGGGGCGGGCCGTGCTGGACCTGGCGACCGTGTTTCCCGGCATCGCCGACTCCGAATACCTGACGGTGCAATCGGACCTGGCGATCATCGGCGGCGAGATTTTCGGAGTCGGCGATGCCGGGAAACACGGTCGCCAGGTCCAGCACGGCCCGCCCCCG
>JAKQOW010000006.1 GCA_029565065.1 Acidobacteriota bacterium
CTTGATGTCGCCATCGTATACCAAGCGGTCGTCCGCGACCTCGAGGTCCACTCCGTCGGCAGGCTCGCCCGCGCGGTACACCTTCACACGCCCTAGGTCCGCCGCATCCAGCGGCCCTCCCGCCGCGGCTATGGCCTCCATGAGGCGAGTGCCCTCATCTACTGGGTAAACCCCCGGACGCGCCACTGCCCCAAGCACCGCCGCCTGCTGCTTGCGGAGCTTCGCGGGGGCCTCGGGGATGTAGACCACATCTCCGTCGGCCAGCAAGGTGTTGGCTTCGCTCCTGGGGTCATGCCCGAGCGCATCGAGGTCAATATCCGCGGCGACTCGCCCGGCGCCCTCGTTGGCGCCCGACGCGCGCCCGCCGGTTCCCCGCGTCAGCACCACGTGCTTGGCATCTCCCAGGGCCGATGCCCCGCCCGCCGCAGCCACCGCGTCGAGCAGACGCGCCCCAGCTGTAAGCTCATACACCCCCGGCCGCGCCGCCGCGCCCACCACAGTCACATTGATCATGCGGGACCCAACTACCACAACATCGCTCGCGCCGAGCGTCGGGTTTGCGGCTCCGTCCCCGGCGAACAGCACCTTGCCCTGCCCGATGGCAGCCCCGGCGCCCACGGAGGCGTCCCCGCCCGCGTATATCGTCACATTCTCCAGCGATGCCCGGGCAGTCGGCCCGCCTGCGGCAGCCACTGCGTCCGCAAGCTTCGACCCGCGGGGAAGCCTGTAAGCCCCGGGCCGGGCGACCTCCCCTAGCACCACTACCTGCCCGGCGAGCTCCGGCACATAAACCGTGTCGCCGTCCGCGAGCTCAAGGCCAGCCGCCCCGCCCGCGAGGACCGCGTCTACGTCTATCTCGAAGGCACGCGCAGCGCCTGCCTCTCCATCGCTCCCCGCATCACGCCGAGTCACTACAACCCTTGTCCCGTCCCCGGCAGCGGAAACGCCGCCCGCCACGGTGATCCCCTCAGCGACATCTGCTCCTCGCTTCAGCTCGTAGGCCCCCGCGCGCTGCACATGCCCGGCTACCTGCACCCGTATCCCGGCGGAGGGCACTACAATTACCTGCCCCGCCGCGACAGGCGGATTGGCCTTGATGTTGCCCTCATACACCAGCGATTCGTCTGCGACCGCCAGGCTCAAGCCGGTCAGGTCACCCGGTCGGCCGTCGGCGCCGGTATCAGCGCCCAGCGTGGCCTTGCCGCCCTGGCCCTCATATACCTTCACCCGCGCAAGGTCCGCCTTGCCGGTGGGCCCGCCCGCCGCAGCGAGCAAGTCCATCAGAGTCGTGCCACGCCCCGCGGGGTACACCCCGGGCCTTGCCACCTCGCCCATGATCGCGACCTGCTCCCGGGCCTCCGGTACGAACAGGGCATCCCCATCCGCAAGCAGCGCATTGGCGTCGAGGCTCGGATCGCGCAGCAGCGCTTCAGCGTCCAAAGTCGCCGAACCAGTCCCGGACCCCCTGCGGCTGTGCACCATTGCGCCCGCGTCGGCGCCGGAGGCCACGCCCCCCGCCGCCGCCAAGGCGTCCACAATGCGTGCCCCTGAAAGCAGCTCGTACGTTCCCGGACGGGCCACGCGCCCCACCACGCTCACGTAGATCGCGCGCGAGCCCACAACTACAATGTCGCCGGGGGAGAGTTCCGGGTTGTCCTGCGCGCTGCCGGCAAAGAGCACTCGCCCCTCGCCGATTGCGCGTTGGTCAGCCTGACCAGGCTTTCCTGCGGCGTAGACCGTAACACTATCCAAGGAAGCCCTGGCAGTAGCCCCTCCCGCCGCGGCTATAGCGTCCAGAAGCTTCGCTCCGCGCTGGAGCTGGTACGCCCCCGGCCGCGCCACCTCGCCCATGACCAGCACCCGGTGGTCAAGAGCGGGGATGAATATGGAGTCGCCGTCTTGCGCAGCGGGGGCCGCCCCCTGCGCGCCGCCGGCAAAGAATGATTCAACATCCATCTCGCTCGCCGATACGCCCTGCCCGTCTGGCCGGGTGAGCACCGCATGCCGCCCATCGGCGTCGGGCTTCAGGCCTCCTGCTGCGGCCACGGCCTCAGCCAGTGTGGCGCCGTGCATCAGGTCCACAGGGCCCGGCTGGTTCACCGACCCGGTGACATGTACCCTGACCGCGCCGGACGGCACGACTATGAGCTGCCCCGCACGAGCCTCAGGGTTCGCCTGGATGTCGCCTTCGAAGAGCAACCTGTCGGAGGCTATGGCGAATGTGGACGCGCCCTGGACGTCGGACCCCTGGTAGACCCGGACGCGGCCCAGATCAGCTCTCGTGGTCGGGCCTCCGGCGGCGGCGATCACATCGAGGATGGTGGCGCCGCGCTGCAATGGGTACACCCCGGGCCTCGCCACCTCGCCCACTACGGACACATAGTCCTCAGGGCCCTCGGACACAAGGAGCACGTCTCCCGGCTCCAGCGCAATGTTCGCATCAGACTCGGGGGCGTCGATCAAGCTGCCCAGGCCGGCCTGCGCGCTGCCCGCGACTCCATCGCGCACGCCGTTCCACACGACTGCGGCTTTGCGCGCATCGCCCCGGACCCCGCCCGCGGCAGCTATGGCATCTAGCACAGTCATCCTGCTTCCCGCGCCGCCCATAGCCGGGTAAGAACCAGGCCGCTCCACATCCCCCATCACCAGCACCTGGCGGTATGCGCGGGGGACGTATATGACGGCTCCGCTTTGCAGCATGACGTCGGCGGCAGGA
>JAKQOW010000003.1 GCA_029565065.1 Acidobacteriota bacterium
TGCGCTGGACGGGACGGTCGTTGTCGCAGTCTCCGACCTGCACATCGGCACCCTTCTGGGCGGGGACTGGCTGTCCGCCCGCATCGACCAGGTGCTGGGAGCCAAGCCCGACATGATCGTCCTGTTGGGTGATCTGTTCGAGGGGCGCGAGAGACCCGATGGCGATCCCCTAGCGGCGTTGCGCCGCCTCTCCGCACCCTTGGGCGTCTGGGCCGTGGCGGGCAATCACGAGTCCCACCGAAGGGCGGACGCCGGCGGGCGGATACTCGAGCAGGCCGGCATCCCCCTCCTGGAAAACCGCTGGGTGGAGGTGACTCCCGGCCTGGTCGTTGCGGGCGTCGAGGATCTGACCCGGGCCCGCCGAAATTCATCCGGGGCCGATGCGGTGATCAAAGCACTTGCGGGTCGGCCGCCGGGTGCAGCCATCCTGCTGTCGCACACACCATGGGAGGCTGAGCGCGCGGCTGCCGCCGGGGCGCGACTAATGCTCTCCGGGCACACTCACGGCGGTCAGATCTGGCCGTTCGGCGAGATCGTCCGGACGGTCTATCCCCTGCTGGCAGGCGAGTGCGTTGTGAACAGAATGACGGTGATCGTCTCCCGCGGCGCAGGCACGTGGGGCCCCCGCATGCGACTCTGGCACCCGGGGGAAATCCTCCGGATCACGCTGCATGCCTCCAACCAACCGGTCTCTGCTAAGCGGTGACGATCGGCGCACCGAGTGCTCGCCATTTTTTACACTCACACCACTGGAAACAGCGCCACGCTGAGCGCAACAATCAAAGAATAACGGGCATCACCGCCTGGCGGGGATGCCCGTGAATGCTGGTGCCGATGGCCGGACTTGAACCGGCACGCCCCTTGCAGGGCCAGGGATTTTAAGTCCCTTGTGTCTGCCATTCCACCACATCGGCGGGGAGATTCACCACAAAGGCACAATGAACACAAAGGAAAACAATGAGTTACGAGCCATCACAAGCCTCGCCCGCCATCTTGTCTTTGGCCAGACTATTATAAAGGGACGGTGGCCTGGACACGAAAAAATCTTTGTGTCCTCTGTGAACTCTGTGGTTGAAAGAAAAGAAAAAAATGGAGGCGGCGAGCGGACTCGAACCGCTGAATGGAGGTTTTGCAGACCTCTCCCTTAGCCTCTTGGGTACGCCGCCTCAAAGAACCGGAGAGACAAAAAAGAGCCCATGCCGGGCTCTGGGGTCTTTGAAAAAATCTGGAGCGGGAAACGGGATTCGAACCCGCGACTTCAACCTTGGCAAGGTTGCACTCTACCACTGAGTTATTCCCGCTCACCAAGGCGGGGATTCTAACAAAGCCCGCCGGGACTGTCAACACCAAATCTGTCGAGGCAGACCGCGCGGCGGCGGCCGCGATCGATCAGACTTGATGGCCCAGCAGATCCAGCGCCACGTGGCACACCAGTTGGCAGAAATTCACCAGCTGGTCCACTTCGACGTACTCGTTGGTCACGTGGAACGCCTCGTCATCACCGGGGCCCCAGCCCACGGCGATCACGCCGTGGACGTTGAGCACCTTGGCGAACGTGCCGCCGCCCATCCCGAACACCTCGGGCCGGAATCCCAGCACCTCCCCGCACTGCCGCTGGATGGCGTGGACCACCGGATTGTCGGGATCCACCTGGTGCGGCTCCGTCCAGGCCTGGAACTCCAGTTTGAACTCCCCTGCCACGGCCCGGCAGCAGGCCAGGAGCTGGTCTTCCACCTGCGGTCGGGTCATGCCGGGCACCGTGCGGATGTCCAGATAGGCGATACACTCGCCCGGCACGATGTTGGGCGCGGCGCCGCCGTGGATCTCGCCCAGGTTGAGGGTGGGCGCGCCCAGCTGCGGGTGCACCGCGTGCGCCAGCTGCAAGCCTTCGATGAGAGTCACCAGCCGGGCCATCCGGTAGACCGCGTTGATGCCGCGCTCCGGCGTGGAGCCGTGGGCCTGGCGGCCGAACGCCGTGATCTTGACGACGGCGCGGCCCTTTTCGGCGATATCGATCCGCTTCATATTCTCGCCGATATCGGGAATGATGGCCCAGGTTGGATTGATCCGCCGCTCTTCCATCAGGAACCCGATGCCGAAGTCCACCCCGTCCGGGTCAGTGGCCTCCTCATCGGCGAGGGCGGCGATCTGGAGCTCGCCCGCCAGCGCCTCCTCGCCGACAGTCTCCTTCAGGATGCGCGCGGCCAGCAGGATGGCGGCCAGCGGGCCCTTGTTGTCCAGCACGCCGCGACCGCATGCTTTTCCGTCGCGGACAGTCACCGTGTACGGATCCGAATCCCAGCCGTCACCGGGCGGGACGATGTCCATGTGGCCGGCCAGGAGCAGCCGCTGCCCCGTCCGGTCACGGCCGAGCCGGCCGATCACGTTGGGCCGGCCCTCGTGCCGGGCGTGCACGTCGTAGCGGACGCCCCAGCGGTCGAACTCGCGGGTGACGATCTCCGCCACGCGGTATTCCTCGCCGCGGAACTTGAGGTACTGGTGTTCCACGAGCTTTTCGCTAACGACGTTGACGGTTCGCTGCGCCACCATCTCCGCAAGCAGGTCCAGCATCTCCCGGGTGATCTTCTGCCGGTTCTGTGTGAAATAGTCATGGATTATCTGGCTCATCATTCACTCCCCGTCGATCAAATTCAGGAATAAAACTCATTTCATCACAAAGTCACGAAGGACACAAAGAATCTTTAACTGGATTTGGCGGCGGCTGAACCCGGAGTCGCGTACCGGCCGGGTCAGACTTCCTCGGGGGCGCGGAGGTGGGTGAATTCCACGACGAACCGGCAGCCGTGGGGCTGGACGGACTCGGCCCGGACAGCCGCCTCGTGGTCGTCCAGAATTTTCTTGACGATGGTCAGTCCCAGCCCCATGCCCTCCTTCTTCGTGGAGAAGTACGGCAGGAACAGGTTCTCCCAATGCTCGTCGGCGAGTCCCCGGCCCTCGTCCTCGACGCTGAGGTGCACCCGGCGGCTCTCCTCTCGGTAAGCCGTGGCCACCGTGATCCGGCCGTCGCCGCCCTCCTCGGCCACGGCGTCGGCGGCATTGCGGAGCAGATTGTTGATGACCAGCCGGATCAGTTCTCGATCCAGGTAGACCGGCGGCAGGCCGGGATCCAGCTCCGTCTCGACGCGCCGCTCCGGGTGGGCGACGCGGAAGGCCGCGGCTGCCTCTTCGACGAGTTGGTTCAGGTTGACCGGCAGCAGCACCGGGTTGGGCAGACGGGCGAAGCGGCTGAACTCCTCCACCAGGTATTTCAGATTGCCGGTCTCCGTCTGGACCGTGGCCAGCCCGTCGTCCAGGAGTTGGCGGAAATGGCTCACGGAGTCGTTGCCCGGCAGGGCGCCCGCTTCCTGAAGGCGGCCGAACTGCTTGCGGATCCGCTCCACGAAAAGCTGGATGGGCGTCAGCGGATTTTTAATCTCGTGGGCCAGCCGCTTGGCGACTTCCTGCCAGGCGGCCGCTTTCTCCGTCCGGATCAGGTCACTGACATCGTCGAACACCACCACATAGCCGCTCACCCGCTCCTCGGCGTCGCGCATGGCCGAGGCGGTGACGGCGAAGTGCATGGTCCGCTTGCCGGTTTCGAAGGTGATCTCCCGGCTGACCCGCTGGTGGAACTCGGCCTCCTGGAGGAGCCGCTGCAGCTCGGGCATTTTCTCCGGCGGGATCACCTCGCGCAGGTATGTGGCGCCGTCATGGACACGACGCTGCTTGAGCAGATGGCGCGTGGCGGAATTGGAGCTGGTGATCCGCAGATCGGTGTCCACTGAAACGACACCCGTGGCCACGCTGTCGAGCACGGTCTGGATGAACGTGTTTCGCTCCGCCAGCTCCCGGTTCATCCGGGTCAGTCCGGCGTTGGCCTGTTCGATGGCCTCCTGGCTGCGCGCCAGCTCGCCCATCATCCGGTTGAACGATTGGACCAGCGTGCCGAACTCGTCGCTGGCGGCCCACTCGATAGGCCGGCTCCAGTCGCGCACCGCCACCCGCTGGGACCCCTCGATCAGGGCCTCAACCGGTCCCGTGATCTGCTTGGAGATGTAGATCCCGAACCAGACGAAGGCGAACAGGAGGCTGATGCCCGCGAAGCTCACGATCAGGAGATACTGCCAGCGCAGCAACTCCACCTGATTCCTGAGCCGGAAGTATTCCTGGTACGCCTTGATGATCAGGTAGGACCGGTAGGCCACCGAGCCGGGGAGCGCCTTCAGGAAGACCAGGACGCCCCGGTCGTTCCACGGACTCGGCGCAAAGCACACCACCACGTCCCGGTCCGGATGGTTCTCCACGAAGTGGGCGATCTCGCCGGGACGCACGTTCTGCACCACCAGCGCCGGGTCCTTCAGGGCCACCGCCGGCTGGCCGCTGTCCGGCCGGGCGGCGTCCTGGCGACGCACCCGACCGCGGGCGTCCAGCAGGAGCACGGCGTCCAACCGGCGGCGCTGGCGGAACGCGGCTACGTCCTCCCATGTGAGTGCGCCGCGTGCGGCCTCGCTCCGAAAGTCGGCCATTTCACCGCGGACGCTGTCGATGGCGGTGATGTAATAGGAGCGGGCCAACTCCTCCGAATGGCGCAGGATTTCTTCGGCCGGTGCCGAGAACCACTGGCTGATGCTCCGGTTGATCACGGTGTACGCCAGAAAGACAAAGAGCCCCGTGGGCACGATGGCCAGCGCCAAAAAAGCCAGCGTGAGCTTGGTCTTTACACTGGCGAACACCGTCCGCTCCCGCTTCTCGAAAAAGGTTTTGACCAGGTAGCGGGCCAGCACCAGCACGAGCACAAGGATGAACAGCACGTTCATCACCGTGAGCACGGCCAGCAGGATGGCCTGCAGGTTGAAGGTGGGGGATTCGATGCCGCCGCCGCCGAGCTGGTACTGGGTGAAGAGCAGCGCGGCCAGGGCCAGCAGGATCCCCAGAGCCAGCAAGGTGATCTTCAGCTTGGTGAGCGGCCGCGACGTTTGCTTCATGGGCACTGGACCGGCTGGCGTTTCCACGGCGTGGCGGTTTCGACCGGGATGACGAGCAGTAGCTTCTTGCGCTGGAGCACCACCCGCGCCTGCACGTAATCGCCCGGCTCGAGCGGCTCGGCAGACCTCAGGGACAGCGGCGGTTCGGCGACGGCCGCCAGCCACTCGACCGCATCATCCAGAGTGCTGAATATCCGGGCGGACGATTCCCGTCCTTCGGTCGTGGTGGATCCAAAAAACTGCCGGGTGCGGGGATCATATGACAGCCGCTTGTCCAACGTCGCCTCGGCGCAGAACTCATCGAACCAGACGCTCCGTTCGCCGCGCAACTCGGCTTCGTACCGGAAAACAATCGTCTCGCCTCCCTCCAACAGCTGGCGGAGGGCGGTCGGGTCGACGTCCCGGACGCGGCACCGCAGGGCGACGGTCTGGGACTCGCACGCGCAGCTCAGGTTGACCAGCTCGCCCTGCTCGTCGAGCAATACGTTCAGCAGGCTCCAGATGGAGAGCAGGACGGCCAGCTGGATTCTCATCGGCGCTCGGGCTCCTTGGGCGTCCGGCCGTCGAAGACGATCCGGCCGCCGACCAGCGTCACGAGCACCCGGGTCTTCAGGATGTCGTTCTCCGGTACCCGCATCAGGTCCTGATCGGTCACGGTGATGTCCGCCCACTTGCCCGGAGCCAGCACCCCTTTGTCCTTCTCCTGGAACGCGGCGTACGCGCTCCACGCCGTCATGCCCCGCAGGGCCTGTTCCCGGGTCATCCGCTCCATGGGAGTCCATCCCCCCGGCGGCTGTCCCGCTCTGTCCGTGCGGGTGACCGCGGCGTAGAAGCCGAGCAGCGGATCGGGCGCTTCCACCGGGAAATCCGATCCGGCGGGAATCACCACGCCCGTGCGGATCAGAGTCTGCCAGGCGTAAGCGTAGCGGGCCCGCTCCGGCCCCAGCCGTCGGATGGCCCACGGCATGTCGGATGTGCAGTGGGCGGGTTGCATCGCCGGGATCACGCCGAGCGCATGGAACCGCGGGAGGTCGGCCATCGCCAGCACCTGCGCATGCTCCACCCGGAACCGTCGTTCGCGGCCGTCGGGCAGTCCGGCCAGGACGCGCTGGTACACGTCCAGGATGGTCCGGTTGGCCCGGTCGCCGATGGCGTGCGTGCACGCCTGAAAGCCGTAGCGGGCGCACAGCCGAGCGATGCGTTCCAGGGTTTCAGTCGGATTGACCGGCAGGCCGCTGGTGTCGGGGCGGTCGGTGTACGGCGCCAGGAGCCAGGCGCCCCGGGAGCCCAGTGCACCGTCGGCGTACATCTTCACCGCCCGGATCGTCAGGAGGCCGGCCGCATCCTGCGAGACGCCGGCGGCGAGCTGGCGCTCCAACCACGCCTCGTCACCCTCCAGCATGGCCCAGATCCGGATGGGCATCTGGTCCGCCTGCAACAGCACCCGGTACTGCGCCAACTCGTTGGACCCGACACCGGCGTCGTGGACCTGGGTCAAACCCAGGGCGGCACAGCGTTCCATCGATCGCTTCAGACGACGACGAATCTCTTCGGGACGCGCCGCCGGGATTTTTGATTCGATCAGGTCGGACGCGCGATCCACCAGAATCCCGGTGGGGCGTCCGGACTCGTCCACGAGGATCTCGCCCCCTTCGACCGGAACGGCGCGATCCCCCAGGCCGGCCATTTCCAACGCCCGCCGGTTGCACCAGATCGCATGGCCGTCCACCCGCGTCAGGACCACCGGATGATCGGGAGCGGCGGCGGTGAGGCTGGCCTGCGAGGGAAACTGCTTTTCAGACCATCTGTTCTGGTCCCAGCCGCGGCCCAGGATCCAGTCGCCGGCCGCCGTGCCGGCGGCGGAGCGCCGCACCAGCGCGGCCACGTCGGCCTCGCTCGCTGCTCCGGTCAGGTCCAGAATCTCCATGGCCCGACCCAGCCCGCCCACGTGCGCGTGGCTGTCGACAAAGCCTGGATAGGCCGTCGCGCCCGCCAAGTCCAGCACCACGGTCCGCGCGCCGGCCAGCGACGCTATCTCCTCCCAGGAGCCGGTGGCCACCACCCGGTCGCCGCGAATGGCCAGGGCGGACACGACGGGGCGCCCCGCATCCAGCGTGTAGATGACGCCGTTTTTCAGGATCCGGTCCGCCGGTTCATCGGCCATCGCGACGCTCCAGAGGAGGGTAAAAACACATAGCATCGCCAACCGTGTTTGCATATAATAGCCTGCCTTAGAGGAAATTCGGGGCCATTGTAGCCGAAAGCAAGGATGCATTCAACGCCGATGCCCGACCGCGACGACTACCGATCTCTGTTCGCCGAGTACTTCGACACCCGCTGCCCGGACTGCCAAAACTCCCGCTGGGTGGTGGAGGACGGTGTCGCCCGCCGGTGCCACTGTTTCACCGAGGAGCTGGCGGAACACCGCCTGGCGTTCGCCGGCATCCCCCCCTCCTACCAGCGGTGCCGGCTGGACAACTTCATCCCCCAGAACGCCAAGCAACACGAGGCGCTGTCGTTCGTGGAGATGTTCATCACCTCGTTTCAGCGGGGCGAGGCGCTGGGTCGGGGACTGCTGATCCGCGGCCCGGTGGGCGTCGGCAAAACCCACCTGGCGGTGGCCGTCCTGCGCCGCCTCATCGAGGAGGGATTCACCGGACGGTTCCAGAATTTCCTGCACCTCATCGAGCAGATCCGGCAGAGCTTCGATGACAACGGCACCGATATCGAGGGGAAACTGTTCCGCCGGCTGAGCCGCTGCCAGGTGGTGCTGCTCGACGAACTGGGGGCCACCCGCCCCACCGAGTTCGTCTTCAACAAGCTGTACGACATCATCAATTTCTGCTTCGATCAACGGATATCGGTGCTGTTCACCACCAATTACCTGGACCATGCGGCCCGACCCGGCTGGTCGGGATCCGCCGCCTCCCCGGGGGCCGATTCCGAGGGGCGCCCGACGGCCGAGCCGGCCGGTCCGGGCTCGGCCTCGGCATACACCCTGGCCGAGCGGATCACCCAGCGGCTCTACTCGCGGATCATGGAGCGGTGCACCGACGTGGTGCTGCAGGGATCCGACTACCGCCTCCGGCACAAGGCCAGAAGCTGAGAGCCGGGTCTTCTGACTAGATTCCAGAAATTTTGGCGCAGGAATCGTATGCCGCCGGCGGCGGTCAGCCCTTGACTTCGATTTTCTCGAAGGTGAGCAACACGCGGGAATCGACCAGCTTGCCTTTGGTGATCGCCGGGAACACGATGGACGAATCGATCATGTTCCGAACCTTGACCGCCGTCCCCTGATCGCCCCCAGAGATGGAGAGGATCTCCGCGCTACCGTCGGAGCGAACATGGGTGAGCACGCCCAGACGGTTGCCCTTCAATTTCTGAAAATCGTTTGCCGCGAACATTTTGACCGAGACCGTGCTGATCCGCGGCTGATAGACCTGGTCGGAGGAGATCCGCTCGGGGGAAAAATCATAGAGGTTCTCGAGATACTGCCGCTCCACCAAGTTCTCCGCCATGCCGTTGCCGTTGGAATCGTCCAGAAAGGTCTGCAGGTTCTCAAGTCCCACCGGTGAATAGACCAGCAGCGAAATGGCCAGGAAGAACAGCACCGTGATGGGCACCGCGAGGAAAACCGTCCGCAGATGCTCGGCCATCGAGAACTCGAGCAGGCGAAACTGCAGGGTGGCAAACCAGTCGGATTGCAGGGGATGAGGTGCGAAATTGAGCCGGGAGTTCAGCGTGTAAGTCAGTCCGGCGGGAGCCGAAACAGCCGGCAGGCTCCGGACCATGTCGCGGGCTTCGGTCATACGGGCGAGGTACATCCGACACGCGGCGCAGCGCGTCAGGTGACCGTTCAGATCCATCTCATCCGCGCTGGATAGCTCGCCGTCGATGTATGCGTGAACCAGAATCTTGTAGTTGTCACAATCCATATCGATACCCTTACAGATAACTGTCCATCAAACCCCGCAACTGCTCGCGCGCCCGAGCGATCCGGCTCTTGACCGTGCCCAGGGATAGCCCGAGGCAGTTCCCGATCTCCTCATACGACATCGCCTCGATGTCCCGCAGCAACAGCACCATCCGGTATTTGAACGGCAGCCGGTCCAGACAGCGCTGCAGGTTCTTCCGCGCTTCCCGCGCGGCGCACGCTTGCTCCGGACTCGGCGCGCCGCCGCTCAGGGACAGGTTGAGCCGGATCATCGCCGCGTGGTTCAGCTCGTGGAGCGAGACCGTGTGGCCGCGGCGCCGCACGCGCCACCAGCGTTGCCGGTTGGCCGCCTTGTTGGCCACGATCCGGTACAGCCACGTCTTCAAGGATGACTCTCCGCGGAACGTGTCCAGTTTCCGGTAGACGGTCATGAAGACGTCCTGGGTCAGATCGAGGGCATCGTCAAAATGGCCCAGCAGGCGATAGGCCAGATGAAAGATCATGTCACGGTATTCGGTGTAGACATCCTCGAAACAGCAGCTCGCATGTGCGGCATCGCCCGCTGTGAGTTCGGAGTCCGAATACGGCAGGACCAGTTTTGCTTCCGGGATGTCTTTCAACGTCAGATCCTGAGTAGCCATCGCCGGTTTCTCCCGAAGTCCTGATCAATTAGACAACAGGCCTCGGAAAAAGTTCCGTCCAGTTGAATTATAGCATACGC
>JAKQOW010000041.1 GCA_029565065.1 Acidobacteriota bacterium
CGCAGCACACGGCGCTCTCCGGCGCGGCGGCCAAGTTCCAGTTCCTGTACGACTGGTTCGACCTGCGCGGGCCCGACATCTACCTGAAGGTCGCCCTGGGCATCCTCATCCTGACCTTCCTGAAGTGCGTCTGCCTCTACTTCGCCGACTACGCCACGATTTACACGGGCCAGAAGATCATCCAACACGTCCGCAACGACCTGTTCGACCACATCGTCCGGCAGTCCACCCTGTTCTTCGCGCGCCACTCCACCGGCAAGCTCACCAGCCGGATCGTCAACGACGTGGACAAGATCCAGGAGACGGTCTCGCGCTCGCTGGCCGACTTCGCCCGCCAGGTGCTCACCATGGTGGCGTTCGTCGTGCTGCTGTTCTACATCGACCCGTACCTGGCCGGGGCCACCCTCGTGGTGGGACCGGTGGTGGCGGGGATCACCGGCTTCCTGGGCCGGCGGATCAAGGGTTACGGCTGGCACAGCCAGGAGCACGTGGCCGAGATGACCAACATGCTCCAGGAGACCATGTCGGGCCACCGCGTGGTGCAGGGCTTCGGCATGGAGGCCGGGGAGTCGTCGCGGTTCCGCCGCATGACCGACGGACTGCTCCGCTTCAACCTGAAGGCGGGCCGGATCGTCTCCATCAACCCGCCGCTCATGGAGCTGATCGGCGTCCTGATCTTCGTCCCCTTTCTGGTGTACGCCCATTTCCGGATCCAGGATGGGCACCTGACCGTGGGCGCGTTCGCCGTGTTCCTGACCTCGCTGGTGCGGCTCTACGATCCGGTGCGCCGCATTTCGCGGATGCACCTGGGCTTCCAGCAGACGTTCGCCTCGGTGGACCGCATCTTCGAGGTGCTCGAGGAGGACGAGCGGGTTGCCGAGAAGCCCGACGCCGCGGAGCTGCCGCCCATGCGCCGTGACATCGTCTTCGACACCGTGTCGTTCCATTACGAGCGGCAGGGCGACGAGCCGGTGCCGGTGCTCGAGGCGATCGACCTGCGGGTGCCCCGGGGCGAGGTACTGGCCATCGTCGGCAGCTCGGGGGCGGGCAAGAGCACGCTGGCCAACCTGATCCCGCGGTTCTTCGATCCCACCGCCGGCGCCATCCGGATCGACGGCGTCGACCTGCGCGACGTGCGCCTCGAGTCGCTGCGCCGCCAGATCGCCATCGTCACCCAGGAGACCTTCCTCTTCAACGACACGGTGCGCAATAACTTGTGCTACGGCTCCGGCGACGTGACCGCCGAGCGGCTCGAGGCGGCGGCGCGGGCGGCGCTGGCCCACGACTTCATCGTCAAGATGCCCCAGGGGTATGACACGGTCATCGGCGAGCGCGGAGCGCGGCTCTCGGGGGGCGAGCGCCAGCGGCTGGCCATCGCCCGGGCGCTGCTCCGCGACGCGCCGCTGCTGGTGCTCGACGAGGCCACCTCGTCGCTGGACAGCGAGTCGGAGAGCCTGGTCCAGCAGGCGCTGGCCAACCTGATGCAGAACCGGACGACGTTCGTCATCGCCCACCGGCTGAGCACTGTGCGCAACGCCGGCCGGATCATCGTGCTGGACCGCGGCCGCATCGTGGAGACGGGCACCCACGACGAGCTCTTGGCCCTGGGCGCGGTGTACAAGAAGCTGCACGACATCCAATTCCGCAACGAAGCGTGAGGACGCGATGGGCACACTCCATTCCATGACCGGTTTCGCCAGCGGCTCCCGGGCCATCGGCGGCTATCTGGTCTCGATCCAGATGAAGGCGGTGAACAACCGCTACCTGGACATCTTCCTCAAGTTTCCGGCGGCCACCGTGGAGCTGGAGCAGGCGGTGCGCGACACCGTCAAGGCGGCACTGCATCGCGGCCGGGTGGACGTCTGGGTGGAGCTGCAGCCGGCCGCCGGCGGCGCGCCGCCGCTCAACACCGACCTCGTCCGCCAGTTCCACGCCCAGCTCGCGCCGTTGGCGATCGAGTTGAATCTGGCCTTGCAGATGCGGGACCTGCTCACCCTGCCCGGCGTCCTCAAGGCGTCCGCCGAGTCGACGACGGCCGATGCCGCGTTCCAGGCCGGGCTGCTGGAGCTGCTCCGCGAGGTGCTGGCCGCCTTCGCCGCGATGCGCGCCCGCGAGGGGGAGAACCTGCGCCGCGCCATGGGGGAGATCCTCGCGGCGGTGGCGGCGCGGATCGGCGAGATCACCGCGCACCAGGAGACGGTGCGGCAGCACTGCCTGGAGCGCTGGCAGAAGCGGCTGGGGGAGCTGCTGGCCGGGGCGGGGGAGCCGGACCCGGCGCGGCTGCTCCAGGAGGCGGCCTACCAGGCGGAGCGCGCCGACATCGCCGAGGAGCTGGACCGCTTCCGCTCCCACCTGCAGCAATTCCGCGACGTGCTCGCCGCCGGCGGGCCGGCCGGGAAGAAGCTGGACTTCATCCTGCAGGAGCTCAACCGCGAGGCGAACACCATCCTGTCGAAGACCGACCTGATCGAGATCAGCCGCCTCGGCATCGACCTCAAGGCCGACATCGAAAAGCTCCGGGAGCAGATCCAGAATATCGAATAAGTGGTGAATGGGTGAATGGGGACAAGGCAGCACTCATTGATCACCTTTCATTGATCAAATTTCATTGGTCATTTCGGATTGTTGGAATTATTGGTCATTGATTATTGCTTATATTTAATTGGCTATTTGGATACGAATTCATTCGTGTCGTTGATGGGACCTGGGTGCTGGGAAAGAGGACCCAGGACCTAGGTCCCAGGTCCGAAGTCCGAAGTCCGAGGATCGGGATCCAGCCACTAGCGAGGGAGGTTGTGTTTTAGTAGGTAATAACCGAATTCATGTGTTCCGGTGAGTTTGGGTGCATTTTTCCAATACCCCCGCAACAATGATTGCGATGCCAACCCCGGTCACCACAGGTGGTACTGCCGAATTACCCCCGCCACTGCCCAATTCCATCCCAAGCGCTCTCGATGGGGCGGCCCAGATCCAGCGCTCTGAAAACCTCCAGCATGCGCTCCTTGCCTCCTTCGCGGTGGAGGACCCGACCAATTTTCCGGGCTTCGAGATTTAGCTGTTCCAACTTGGGCAAGCCGTCGTCGTGGGTCCAGGCCATCAATTCTGCGTTGAGCTCTTGCAACCGGGCGAAGATCTCGGATTCCGGGCCATATGGTTTAATCTCCGATTCAGAAGCCCTGCGTCTCAGAATTTCGGCAGGCAGCATGGATCTGACCAGGAAGTACAGGGCTATGCTGCCCACCAGCCAAGCGATGATTCCGACGGTCATATAAGGATCGTATCGGTCGGGCGACATAATGGATTCGCGGCCGCTTGGAAAGTACACTTTCAGCGCGTCGATAACATAACCAAGACCTACTACGAGCGCTGTGCAGACAAGCAGGAAGAGATATTTTTGCATCTCGCAGATCCAGCAGACAATGTGGATGGAATCATCTGGAGCTTTGTCTATCACTCGGTACACCTTGAGAGGGCGGGCCTGCCGACCACAAAGATCGCAAGGTCCTTTTCCAAGATGCTGTCGATTCCGCCACGCCTTAAAAAAAATCCAGAGGGCGATTCCGGTGAAAATTACGCCGCCGATAAAAACTCCTCTAACTTTAAACGGAGTTGACTGGTGCGGAGATAAAACAAACTGAATGCCGGCAACAGCGAGAAAGATCAAACCCCAGATGATCTTGTCGACAACAGACATACCAGTCTCCTTA
>JAKQOW010000042.1 GCA_029565065.1 Acidobacteriota bacterium
GGCGCCGCCGCGACGCACGACCACAACTGGCACGACGCGGTGCACGCGGCGGGCAGCTCCTGCGGCGCCGACGCACCCGAACCGTGCGACGACAACGGCCACGGCACCCACACCATGGGCACCATGGCGGGCGACGACGGCGCCGGCGCGGTGGTGGGCCTGGCGCCGGCGGCCACCTGGATCGGCTGCCGCAACATGAATGCGGGCTGGGGGACGCCGGCCACCTACATGGAGTGCCTGCAGTGGTTCGTCGCTCCCACCGACGGGGCGGGGCAGGATCCCGATCCGGCCCGGGCGCCCCACGTGATCAACAACTCGTACAGCTGCACCGCGTCGGAGGGGTGCGGCGACCCGGCGGCGCTGCTGCTGGCGGTGGAGAACGTGCGCGCCGCCGGCATCTTCATGGCCGTGTCGGCGGGCAACTCCGGCCCGGCCTGCGGTTCGGTGTACGACCCGCCGGCCATCTACGACGCGGCGTTCACCGTGGGGTCCGTCGACGACAGCGATGTCGCCGCTTCGTCCAGCAGCCGGGGGCCGGTGACCCGCGACGGCAGCAACCGGCTCAAACCCGACATCGCCGCCCCCGGCGTCAGCGTCACATCGTGCCTGCCGGGCACGGGATACGGGGTGATGTCCGGCACCAGCATGGCGGCCCCGCACGTGGCGGGGCTCGTGGCGCTGGTCATCAGCGCCAATCCCGACACCGCCGGCGACGTGGACTGGCTGGAGGCGCTCATTGCCCGGTCGGCCGTGGGTTTGACCAACGCCCAGAACTGCGGAGATTTCGCCGGAGCGGACATCCCCAACGCGGTGTACGGCCACGGGCGGATCGATGCCCTGGCGGCGGTGGTCGCCGCCCGCTCCGACCTGGACCGCGACGGCCGGTTGACGGCGGCCGACCCGCCGCTGCTCGCCCGCTCGCTCGCGGGCAATCCCACGACGCCGACCGCAGGCCGCAGCTCCGGCGATCGGGACGGCGACGGCCGCCCCACCGCGGCCGACCTGCTCCGATTGCGGATCGACCTGGCGAAGTAGGGACGACGAGGAGGCGCGATGCCGGAGCTGCCCGAAGTGGAAACCGTGGTCCGCGGCCTGCAGGGGGCGGTGGCGGGCCGCGTCATCACCGGGGTCACGGCCCGCTGGCGCCAGGCGGTCCGCCCGTCGGCCGCCGCGGTGTCGCGCGGCTTGCCGGGTCGGCGGGTGACGGCGCTGACCCGCCGCGGCAAGTACCTCGTCTTCCACCTGGACCGCGGCGCGCTGCTGATCCATCTCAAGATGAGCGGCAACCTGCAGGTGGTCCCTGCCGGCGAGCGCTGCGGCCGCCACGTGCGCACCGTGTTCGCCCTGGACAACGGCTGCGAGCTCCGGTTCGAGGACCCGCGCAAGTTCGGTCGCGTCTACCTCACGGACGATCCCGCCGAGGTGGTGGGGCGGCTGGGACCGGAGCCGCTGCCGGCCGACTTCTCCGCCGACGATTTCCGCGCCCTGTTCCTCGGCCGGCGGGGCCGCCTCAAGCCGCTGCTGCTGAACCAGGAGTTCATCGCCGGGATCGGCAACATCTACGCCGACGAGAGCTGTTTCGGCGCGCGGCTCGATCCCCGGCGCCGGGTGGAGACCCTGGGCGACGCCGAGTTGGGCCGGCTCTACCGCTCCATCCGCCGCGCCCTGCGCCGGGGGATCATGCTGGGCGGCGCCAGCCTCGACCACGTCTTCCGGGGCGGCCGCTTTCAGGACGAATTCCGGGTGTACGGCCGCACCGGCCAGCCGTGTCCGGCCTGCGGCGCGCCCATCCGCCGCGTGGTGCTCGGGGGGCGCTCCACGCATTTCTGTCCCCGCTGCCAGCGGTGAGCCGGCGGTCGGTGGCGCGCGGTGCGGTCGGACGGCGGGATTCAGTCGGCGGATGTGACGGGGTAGGTTTCGACACGGTTGCGGCCGCGGGCCTTGGCCGCCATCAGCGCCTCGTCGGCCTGCTGCACCAGTCGCTCGAGGATGCCCGGCTGGTCGCCGCTCTCCAGCGGCAGCGTGGCGAGGCCAATGGAGATCGTCACCCCGAAGGGCCGACCGTCCGGAGACTGGCACGCCATTCCTTCGATGACCCCGCGGATCCGTTCGGCGACTTCGGTGGCGCTGCGGATGTCGGTCTCGGGCAGGATCAGCAGGAACTCCTCGCCGCCGTACCGGCCGACGAAGTCGGTGCCCCGAAGCGCTCCGGTGAGGACCTGGGCCACGCGCTTGAGGGTGATGTCCCCGGTGGGATGGCCGTAGTTGTCGTTGACCAGCTTGAAGAAATCCATGTCGGCCATGCCCACGGCCAGCGGACGGCCGTACCGGGTGGCGCGCCGGATCTCCTGCGCCAGCCGCTCGAAGACCGCCTCCCGCCGCAGCATGCCGGTGAGGCTGTCGTAGGTGGCGGACTCGTAGAGCCGGGCGTTTTCGAACACCATCCCCACGTGGCGGGCCAGGAAACCCAGCATCTCCACCTGCTCGGCCCGGAACTGCTGGCCGCTCCGTTTCCGGCCCACGAGCAGGAGGCCGCTCAGCGCCTTGGCGCCGAAGAGCGGCACGACGATGGCGGTGCCGTAGTGCTCCAGCAGGCCGGCCAGGCGCGTCTCCTTGGCCGTGAGGCGCTCCACGTGGAGCGGCCGCTGGATCTTGTTCAGCAGCTCGATGCCCGGGTCCTGCCGGCTGATGATGAGCGGATCGCCGGCGGGGACAGGCTCGTCGGCGTGGACCACGGCCGCAAGCGGCGACAGGATGCCGGTGGCGGGATCCAGCGAAAGCACGGCGGCCGACCGGAGCTCGAAGATCTCCTGCAGCTGGGCCACCAGGTGGCGGCCCATCCGGGGCACCTTGCCGTGGGCCGGGAGCTGGGAGGCCAGATCCAGGAGCTGCTGGCGGAAGGCCCGCTGCTCGGGGAAGAACCGCGCGTCCACCATGTGCTGGAACACCTCGCGCAGCGGCTGGAACACCAGGCCCAGCACGAGGGCCGTGCCGGCGAACAGCCAGATGGATGACGTGCCGCCGGGCAGAAGGCGGGTGAGCAGGAAGCTGCCGGCGCCGAGCGAACCGTAGAAGATCAGCACCAGCGCGCCCGTGAGGGCGGAGTACATGAGCCCCTTGCGCACCACCACCTGGATGTCGAAAAGCTGGTAGCGGTACATGGCGATGAAAATCGCCACCGGGAAGGGGAAGACGATGAGGGGCCAGTACGTCTCCAGCCATTCCGGTTGGGGAAGGCCGAGAAGGCCCATGGTCGACGTGTAGAGCGCATAGAGCAGCCACGGCGAGGTGCCGAGCAGGACCAGCAGCGCCTGGTGGCGTCCCAGCGGCGTCGGAAAGCGGATCGCCTGGGTGCCGAGGAGGATCAGCAGCGACAGGGCCCAGACGGGGAACAGGTACAAGTCGATGATGTCGCCGCCGAACGGCAGCGTTCCGAGGAACGACTCCCAGCCCAGCATAAAATCCAGGATGCTCAGGGCGGCATAGACGCCCAGGCCGATTCCGACCACGTAGAAGAGCCGGATCAGCCACGGGCGCCTGGCTACCCACGGGTGGACGTCGGGGATGGAACTGGCCAGGTGCAGTTCGGTGGCGAACTGGATTCCGGTGAACAGGTAGAACAGGACGCCGGTGGCCAGTTCCACCATGGGACTACCGATGAGGCTGAACGGCGGCAGGGCGAATTCGAAGGCGATGGCCGCGGTGAATATGAAGAGGAGCAGCTTGCGGGTGTCCGGCGGCGGGAGCAGGAACGCCAGAATGCCGATGCCGAGGTACGCCAGCACGTTGACCAGACTCTCGATGAACTCGCCCCACGGGAAATCGATGCCCGGCCGGATGGTGAGCGTCAGCGTCTGGTCGCCCCGACGGACCTGCAACTGGGCGGGCCGGCCCGCCTGGTATCCGGCGGCGATGCGGTCGTACTCGGGGTTGTTGCTCACGACCTGACCGTTGACAGCGACGATCCGGTCGCCCGCGAGAAGGCCGCCCCGCTCGGCGGGCAGGCCGGGGGTTACGCCCGTGATGCGTAAATCGTTTTGGACCAGGATGCCCACCGTGTGATCGGCGCGAAACTTGCGGCCCCACCACTGGCTGAACACCAGCAGGGTGGCGAACGCCACGACTAATATCACCGCGGTGATGCGCAGTTTGTGGGCGGTGGCCTTGCCCTCTCGTTCCATGGTCATCCGATTCATCACCCCGACCGGCGGGAATCTTCGCGCCGGTGCAGATTTCGATTGGTGTATCCGATGGCTATTGTATGATTAAAACCATAGAGGACAATAACTATCTGTTGGATTTGTGCTGCCGGTCACAAAGTCGCCGTCTCACCGGTGCGGGGGTTCGGATCGGTTTGAGTTGACAGCCGGTCCGCGGGGCAGGCGGTGGCGTGGAGTCTGAATCTCTTTACCCGACTATGCTGTTGTGTCAGAATGAACGAAACGCAGTTCCCCAGGAGGCGTCCCGATGATCGACCGGCGGGATTTCATGCGCGCGGCCGGATTGGCCGCGGCCGGCTGGCTGCTCCCGGGGACCGCGAGCCGGGTCCTGGGCGCGCCCGCGCGGCCGGTGGCCCCGCCGGTTCCCTGGACGCCGGTCCGGGTGCGGGGCATCGTCCGGGTGGGCGGCGTCGGCCGGGCGGGCATCGCCGTGACCGACGGCCTCACCGTCGCCGCCACCGGGGTGGACGGCGCCTTTGAGCTGATCACCACCTCGCGCCGGCCGCATGTCTATCTGTCGCTGCCGGCCGATGCCGACTTCGGCGCCCCCGTCGGCGGGCCGGTTCGCTACCACCAGCGCCTGCATCCCAACGCGGCCGGCGAGGCCGCGGCAGCCTTTGATTTGACCCCGGCGGGCGTCGACAGCGAGCGACACGCCTTCTTCCTGCTGGCCGATCCCCAGGTGCAGACGCCGGCCGAGGTCCGCCTGTTCCAGACCGAGACGGTCGCGGATCTCAAGGCCTCGGCGGCGCGGCTGGGCGGCCAGCCGGTGTTCGGCGTCTCGGCGGGGGATCTCGTCTATAACCACCCGGAGCTCCTGGCCGGATACACAGCCGCGGTGACGGCGACGGGCCTCCCGTTCTTCCAGGTGATGGGCAACCACGATGTGGATCCCGACGCCCGCACCGACGGCCGGTCCGCCGGCCCGTTCCTGCGGGCGTTCGGTCCGGTCCACTATTCGTTCAACCGCGGCGCGGTGCACTACGTGGTGCTGGACGACATTCACTGGTTCGGCGGCTACATCGGCTACCTGGACCAGTCCCAGCTGGAGTGGCTGGCGGGGGATCTGACCCTGGTGGAGCCCGGCCGAACGGTGGTGGTGTTCGTGCACATCCCGCCCTACAACGAGCAGCACGTCCGGCACGGCCGCGAGAAGCCGAACCTGGCGGAAGTGGTGGGGAACCGGGAGGCCCTGTATGAGATCCTCGCGCCGTACCGCGCCTATGTGCTGTGTGGGCACATGCACGAGTGCGAGTACCTGCGCGACGGCGGGGTTGACATCCACATCGGGGGCGCGGTCTGCGGCGCCTGGTGGACGGGGCCGGTCTGCCCCGACGGCACCCCGCGGGGCTACACGGTGTACGAGGTCAGGGGCGTCGAGCTGACCCGGCGCTACCAGTCGGTGGGCCAGCCGCCCGACCACCAGTTGCGTGTCTATCCGGTTGGCAGCGATCCCGAGGCGCCCGACGAAATCGTGGCCAACGTCTGGGGCGCCGACGGCAGCTGGCGGATCATCGCCTATGCCGACGGGCTGCGCGCCGGCGAGATGGCGCGCCGGACCGGCTGCGACCCGCTGGCGGTGGAGCTCTACACGGGGGACGATCGCCCGGCCAAGCACCCGTGGGTGGAGCCCACCCGGACCGACCACTTGTTCTACTTCAGGCCCCCGACCGGCTCACGACAGGTGGTCGTGGAAGCCACGGATCCGTGGGGCCGGATCTACACAGCGTCTTTGCCGATGAACGGGTAAAGCGCGCCCGCTGCCGGCTGCGTGCCACGGAGATTGAGCGAGGAGCGGTCATGAACGTCCTGCTGGTGTATCCGCAGTATCCCGACACATTCTGGAGTTTCCGGCACGTGCTCAAGTTCGTGAAGAAGCGGGCGGCGTTCCCGCCGCTG
The DNA here is from genome assembly GCA_029565065.1 of Acidobacteriota bacterium. GTDB lineage: Bacteria > Acidobacteriota > JAAYUB01 > JAAYUB01 > JAAYUB01 > JAAYUB01. The sequence goes on from JAKQOW010000042.1 coordinate 6,120, forward strand.
GGACTGCTCACGGTGAGCGCCATGCTGCCGCCGGAGTGGGAGCGACGGCTGGCGGACCTGAACGTGGCCGAGTTGACGGACGAGCAACTGGACTGGGCCGACCTGGTGTTCGTGAGCGCCATGCTGGTGCAGGGCGACAGCGCCCGCGAGGTCATCGCGCGGTGCCGCCGGCGCGGCAAGCGGGTGGTCGCCGGCGGCCCGGCCTTCACCACGGGCCACGCGGAGTTCGACGGCGTGGACCACTTCGTGCTGGGCGAGGCGGAACAAACCCTGCCGGCATTCCTGCGGGACCTGGCCGCCGGCGATCCGCAGCCGCTCTACACCGCCGCCGGGTGGCCCGCCGTCACCGGGACGCCGGCGCCGGACTGGCGTCTCGTCGACTTCCGCCACTACGCCACCATGGCGGTGCAGTACTCCCGCGGCTGCCCGTTCGATTGCGAGTTTTGCGACATCATCGTCATGAACGGCCGCGTCCCCCGCACGAAGACGCCGGCCCAGGTGCTGGGCGAACTGGACGCGCTGTACGCCGCCGGCGGCCGCGGCGCGCTGTTCTTCGTGGACGACAACTTCATCGGCAACAAGGCCCGGGTCAAGGAGCTGCTGCCGGAGATCATCCGCTGGCAGAAGGCCCACCGCTACCCGTTCCGGCTCTTCACCGAGGCCAGCCTGAACCTGGCCGACGACCCGGAGCTGCTGAGTTTGATGAGCGCGGCGAACTTCTTCCGCGTGTTCCTGGGCATCGAAACGCCCTGTGCCGACAGCCTGCGCGAGTGCGGCAAGATGCACAACGTGGGGCGGAACATGGGCGAGAGCGTCCGGATCATCCAGCAACACGGCCTGCAGGTGATGGGCGGCTTCATCGTGGGCTTCGACCACGACCCCGACACCATCTTCGAGAGCCAGATCCGGTTCATCCAGCAGGTGGGCATCGTCACGGCCATGGTGAGCGTGCTCACGGCGCTGCCCCAGACCCGCCTGTGGCACCGGCTCAAGGCCGAAGGACGCCTGCTCAGCGCCGCCAGCGGCGAAAACACCGACGGCAGCCTGAACTTCGTCCCGCGGATGGACCGCGAGCGCCTGCTGGAGGGCTATCGGCGCATCATCACGACGCTGTACGCGCCGCGGAACTACTACCGCCGGATCCACACCTTCCTCAAGACGTACCGCCCGACGGTGCGGGGAAAGCCGTCCTGGAGCGACTTCAAGGCCCTGTTCCGGAGCATGTGGCGCATCGGCGTGTTTTCCCGGAGCTGCCTGCTGTACTGGCGGCTGATCATCGGAACCGCGCTCACCCGCTTTCGCGCCTTTCCCATCGCGGTGGAGATGGCCATCTACGGCCTGCACTTCCAGCGGGTGGCCCGCCGCGCCGCCCGTCCTCCGGGCGAGCGTGAGTCGATCCGTTTGCGAACGTGAACCGGCGAACCAGCGAACCAGCGAACCGGCGAACCGGCGAGGCGGCGAACCGGCGAACCGGCGCAGTTCTGGTTTTCCGCGGGACGCGGACGTCGGGAGCTTGCAGTAAGAAGTGAACAGTAAACAGTGAACCGTAAACAGTGAACCGTGAGGCGAAGGGATCAGGAACCGACTGGGGCAACGATCCCACAATCCTGCCGGCGCGCTCCGCGCAAATCTAGAGCGGCGTCATGCCGCCGCACTCCAGACCGCCGAGCCGCCGCACGATGGAGTATGCCGGTTCGACACGGGGGGCACATGCCCCGCTGCCGCGGGGCTGGAGAAAGCACGTGTCCGGGCGCACGGTCTCGGGCCCATGCTCTGCCTCACCGACTGCTCGGTTCCGGCTCCGCCGGGTTGGGACTACAGGAATTCCAGAAGCATCAAGAAGCCCATCGCCAGGAACCACCCGATGCGAACGGTAAAGGCATTAGGGGAAAGTAAGGGGGACTGACGAATCTTCGGCTCCCCTCCCTTCTCACCGGGCCCCACAGAGGACAGCGGAGCGGATCTCGCCAAGGAAGTACAACTCGTCTATCGTCGGGATATTGGTGGACTCAGTGGTTAGGGCGGAGGCCCGGCCGTCCTGCAGGTCGTAGGTTGCCACGCTGCCCAGAGCCAGATATGAGCCGGTCGTGACGATGTACCGCAAGAAGAGTACGTACCGCGACCCTTTCTGGAGGAGCGGAAAGGCTTCGTCCACGGCTTCCACGACTCGATCATCGATCCGGATCAGGCCGCCGGGCCGGCTGACGGTCAGGGCGGTCTTTTTCTTAATCGGATCGGCGGGATTGTCCTTGAGGATTTCCTGGGGCGTCAGCGAGTAGTTGGTGAAAATGAAATCCCCGGTGTCCGTCAGCAGGGAGGTCTTGTCTTGAACGAGCCCCACCACCACCGCATCGGCGCTCCGGACGAGCTCCCGAATCGCCTCGCGCTGGCTTTTAGCGGGCTGATCCGGCAATCCGCCTGGCAGGCCAGTGTTCCGGCCGAAGCAGATGTATTCTCCATCCTGGGAGGAGAGCAGGTCCCGCACGCTCGGGCCGCCGCTGTAGTGGCGGTACAGCCGGCTGTCGCCCTGCTGCTGCGCGGTCATCTGGATAGCCTGGACCGGCGTCGCTTCGGCTTTGGCACGCTCGATGACGAGTTTTTGGAGCTCTTCCCCGGAGACGGTTTGTTTCTCCCGGTGAACCTGCTGTGCCGCCACGCAAGACGTGCATCCCACAACAGACAGAATCAGAGAGGTGAGAAAAAAGACAAAGGTACGCGGAATCATCGCATCCACTTTCCTAAGGATAATGACTTGCGAAATATTACTTAACCATCACCGCAGAAATCCACTTGTTTTTGTTTGGACTGGACAAGACTGGAGAATGCCCACTGGAGAGGGGCATCATGATCAATCCCCCGGCCCCAACCTGAAGGAATGGATGAAGAGCGCCTAGATGTGTTGGAACCGCTTTTTGAACGTAAGCCGGCTGTGGGGCGGATTCACCGTCCAGTGGCGGGTCTGATTTTCATCAGAGTATTTATCTTGTTTCCGATCGCTGGCTCGCCGGCTCGCCTGCCGGTGGGACCGATCACCGGCTCGCCGGTTCGCTCATTCGCCGATTCGCCATGGAGCCGGCCAATGCCGCCGCATTACGACCCGCCGGGCCACACGGCGCGGCCGTCGGGGGCCCGCCGGCGCACCACCAGCTTCGGCCAGCGGGGCGGGTAGGGCCGGCCGTACTCGCTCCAGAAGCGGAGCTCCATGGCGCGGCGGGGGCAGACGTTGATGCAGCCGAGGCAGAGGGTGCAGGTGCCCCGGGCCCGGGGGCGGCCATCCTTCAGGTAGAGGCGCTGGGCCGGGCAGAAGGCGACGCAGATCCCGCAGCCGTTGCAGCGGCGGCGCCAGGCATAGTTGCGGTACAGGGGGGTGTCCACCCATTTGTTGTCGATCAGGATGCCGCCGATGAAAAGCGGCAGGGGCCAGATCAGAAACGGATATCCGGCCGGCTCGCCCCGGCCGAAGGCGGCGCCGTGCGCCCGGACGGCGGCCGCGTCGGTGGGCAGCGGCACCAGGCGGTCCAGGAAACGCCACAGGGCGCGCGGCCCCCACCGGAAGGTCGCCACGTTGAGGGGGTAGACGCCCCACGATCGCCCGACGGGGCGCCAGCCCTTGCACCGCAGGATGAGCCACAGCAGCAGGTGGGCGTTTTCGGGGCCGCCGGCGGCGCTGTAAAGCACGTACGCCGGCCGTCCGCCGCCCCGGGGCAGGCCCCGGAGCAGCCAGGCCAGCATGGGCCAGGGCGGCTTGAAGCCGTAGATGGGAAAAGCGACCGCCAGCGCATCACCCGTCAGCTCCGCCCGGAAGTCGCGGTAGTAGTGAAAGCGGTGGACCGTCACCCGTGCGCCGGTTGACTGTACCCCGTCAACGAATTGCTGCGTCAGGTGCATGGTGTTTCCCGACGCCGAGTTCACAACCACGTCCACGGCGCGGGGCGAGGTGCGCGGGCCGGCAGTCAGGTTCAGCGCGGCGAGGGCCAGGGTGAGCGCGGTGGCCGCCGTTACGGCCCACGCGCCCCAGCCGGCGATCGGCGCGGCCGCGGCGATCAGCAGCGTCGAGCCGGCTGCGGCGGCCGCGATGGCCGCGGCCCGCATGAGCCGCGGCGGGGCCCAGCCCGCGTACAGCGGCACGGCGGCGACCAGCGGGAGGAAGCGGACCGCGCCGCCGCCCAGCAGGTCGCCGAGCCAGAACACGGTGTAGAGTTCCAGAGCGGCCGGGAGGGAGCGATACTTGAGACCGAGGAAGGCCACCGCCGCCACCCGCAGCCAGAGGGCGTCGGCGGCGGGGTCCCAGGCGGCGATCCTCAGGATGGCGGCGGCGACGAGCAGGCCCGCGAGGAAATAGAGCCAGGACAGGAGTGCCGCTCCGGCTGGACGAGCGCCGTTCACATCGACATTGACTTCCATGCGCCTCTCGAATGCGCGGAGTGCATGCTCCTTTCCCCCGGGTTCCGGCGAAACCAACCCGGTTTTTCTGAGATCCTAGAGGAGGAGCACAAGGCTGACATTGTATCCCGGTGTGGGTTGTCTTCCAAGTATTGGAAACGATGAACGGCCGCTACACGCGGCGGGATCCTGCCGTGGGCCGCGGCCGCCGGACGCGGCCCGTTGCATCCGCACGATCCATGGAGTCGTATCGCTCGATTCCGAGGCCCGGCCGCGCCGGCGGCCGCGGCGTGTAGCCCGGGCCGCGAGGCCCGGGTGACCGGAAACAGACGGCCGGGGCAAGCCGCGCAGCGG
>JAKQOW010000044.1 GCA_029565065.1 Acidobacteriota bacterium
ACCGGCCCCCAGGGTGACATCGGACCAACCGGACCGACCGGACCCACGGGTCCCACCGGACCAACAGGATCACAGGGCGACATCGGGCCCACCGGCCCCACTGGCCCGCAGGGCGAGATCGGACCTACCGGTCCCACCGGCCCGCAGGGCGAGATCGGGCCCACGGGTCCAACAGGGCCTCAGGGCGAGACTGGACCCACCGGTCCCACCGGACCGACGGGGCCTCAGGGTGATATCGGTCCCACTGGACCGACGGGTCCCACTGGACCCACAGGACCGACAGGACCTCAGGGTGATATCGGACCTACTGGGCCGACGGGGCCTCAGGGTGACATCGGACCCACGGGTCCCACCGGACCAACAGGTTCACAGGGTGACATCGGGCCCACCGGCCCCACCGGCCCGCAGGGCGAGATCGGACCTACTGGTCCCACCGGCCCGCAGGGCGAAATCGGACCCATCGGTCCAACAGGACCTCAAGGTGAGATCGGGCCCACAGGTCCAACGGGGCCTATCGGACCTTCCGGGCCGTCCGGGCCGACTGGACCCATCGGACCTTCCGGACCGTCTGGGCCCACCGGGCCAGCCGGACCTTCGGGGCCATCCGGTCCATCCGGGCCGACTGGACCCATCGGACCTTCCGGACCGTCCGGACCGTCCGGACCGACGGGCCCCGCCGGACCGGGCATCTCCTGGGTTCATGTCACCAGCACGAGTCAGCAGGCGGCGCGTAACACCGGCTATCTCGCCGACAACACCGCCCAGGTGACGGTGATCCTGCCCCTTTCCGGCGACTGCACCGTGGGGGACATCGTCCAGGTGTCCGGCACCGGGGCCGGCGGCTGGAAAATCGCCCAAAACGCCGGCCAGAGCATCTTCACCTCACCCATCGGCGGGACCGGTGTCCTATGGAATGCCCGGGACAGCAACCGGAACTGGTATTTCGTGGCCGCCTCCGGCGACGGCGTGCACCTGACCGCCGCGGTCTATGGCGGCTACATCTACACTTCATCCGATTCGGGCGCCACCTGGACCCAGCAGAACGGCAGCGGGACCCGCAATTGGACCGGTATCGCCATGTCGGCCAACGGCCAGTACATTGTGGCGGTCGTGACCGGCGACCACATCTACACCTCCAGCGACTACGGCGTCAACTGGACCAGCCGGGACAGCTCCCGTAGCTGGTACGCGGTGGACTGCTCAGGCAGCGGCCAGTACATGGTGGCCGCGGTGAACACCGGCTACATTTACACATCCACCAACTACGGCGCGAACTGGACCGAACGAACGGGACCCGGTTCCCAGACTTGGTGGGACGTCGCCGTGTCCGACTCCGGCAACCTGGTTCTCGGCGTCCGCCACGGCGGCCAGATCGCCCGCTCCACCGACGGCGGCGCCAACTGGGGCAGCGTCGGACCCACCTTCAACTGGAGCTCCATCGACTGCTCCGCCGACGGTTCCCGGCTGGTGGCCGTCGCAGACGGCGGCCCCATCCACACCTCCGACGACGGCGGCACGGGGTGGATCGACCGGACCGGTTCCGCCAACTGGCGCTTCGTCGTCGGTGACGACACCGGCCGGTACCTGCTGGCCACCATCACCAGCGGACAGCTCCACGTCTCGCAGGACTTCGGTTTGACCTGGCACACCCGAGACAGCGTCCGAACCTGGGTGGGCGCCGGCGTCTCCGGCGACGGCCGGATCCTGCTCGCCGCCGACTACGGCACCCAGCTCCATGTCTCCGCTCCACAAACCACGACAGGGACGTCCGGCTACCTCACCGGCGGACGCGACGCGGCGGTCGCCCTCCAGTACCTCGGCGGCGGAACATGGCGTGTGCTCAACGCCGCGGGTGTCATCACCCCCTTCTGATCGATACGATCAGCCTGACCGTTTACCATCAAGCCCCGCCGTCCGGCGGGGCTTTTTCGTGATCTGTGGACCGTTCGGATTTCGGACATCGGAATTCGGACATCGTGGCAAGACGTGTCCGTTCCTGGTCGTTCACCACGTTACCATGCTCACCATGCGTCGCCCAGATTCCGATACAATGAGTCGATAATCCCCTTATTTGGCGTCCTTCGGGTTGACGAGGCGGCCCGCGTACAGCTCCCGCTCCCGGGCGGCCGATTCGGGTCGGTTCAGCTTTTCGTAGCAGACGGCCAGATGGAAGTGGACCTCCCGGTATCCCGGCTTGAGTTTGAGCACTTCCTCGAACCGGATGATGGCTTCCGGATACTCTCCCAGACTCATGAGGGCATAGGCGAGGTTGAACACCACTTGGGCGTGCCGCGGATCCTGCAGCAGATAGGCGCGATACGCCGCCACCGCCCCCGGCAGGTCGCCGGTCTTCTGCCGCGCGAACCCCTCGAGGAACAGGGTCTCCGGGTCCTCCATCCCCAGCGCTTTCAGGCGGCCGGTTAACGCCAGGCTGCCGACGAAGTCGCCCGCGGCCTGGGCATCGTACGCCGCCTGCTTGAGATACATTCGATTGTCCGGGTCAAGTGTCGCCGCCCGGGCGCTGGCTTCGGCCGCATCCGAACGGCGGCCCAGCCGGCCGTAGGCGCGGGCCAGCCAGTAGTGAGTCTGCGCCCAGTCCGGTTCGAGCCGCCGGGCCCGCTCGCATTCGGCCAGCCCCGCTTCGACCTGCCCGTGCTGGATGAGCCAGAGCCCCAGGTTCAGGTGAGCCAGGACAAAATTGGGGCTCCGGCGGATCGCCTCCTCCAGGTGGCGCCGCACACGGGGATCATCACGGTCGGCGATGCTCATGGCCAGGTTGTGATGGGCCAGCGCATCACCGCCACACGCGACGCTGTGGGTCCAAAGCGTTTCCCCCGTGCGCCACACCCGGTTCATCGCGACCGAAGCCAGGCTGAAATACAGCGCCAGCGCGGCCGCCGCCAGGTGCCACCACGGCCGGTGAAGGCAAGCGGCCAGAGCCAGCGCAGCCAGAAGGAACAGGAATGGGCTCCCGGCGTACGGCCGGTAGTCCGACACCACCAGGTGCAGCGGGAAAACGCTCGACTCCGGCACCTGCAGAATCCAATAGCCGAGCACCGCCGCAGCCGCCGCCGGTGCCCGCCGGCGCCAGGCGAATGCCAACACAATGGAGCCGATCACCAGGACAAATCCGACCCAGACCGCACCGCTTATCCATCCGGCGGTCCGCCCGACGTCGGGCGCCAAACGGATGGCGAACGGCCAGGCAAAATTGGGCAGGTAATGCAGGAGGTGCAGGCGGAGCTGTGTCAGCGCATAGGTGACGGCCGCTCCCGGCGAACCCGCCATCGCCTGGCTCCAGTCGGAGAATTGTATTCCGAGCCGGGTCCAGGCGAAAAACGCCGCCACCACGGCGCCGAAGAGAGCCGCCCGCCCCCAGGGCCGCCACGCAGTCACTCGCTCGCCCCGCACGGTCCATTCCAGGGCCAGAATCAGCGCCGGCGCCACGGCCACATGGGTCTTTGACAATAGCGCCAGCGCAAAGAGCCCCAGCACGGCCGCCCAACGCCAGGCTGTTTCTCCCCGAACGCGCATCCGCAGATACACCAGCAGACTCGCGAGAAGAAAAACCTGGGACAGCAGCAGGTCACGGGCGCAGATGTAGTTCACCGGCACCCCGGCCACCGGATGGACGCCGAAGATCGCCGCCGCCGCCAAAGCGACCCACTCCGCCTGAATCCCCGTTCGCGATTTCCGCCACCCCGCGGCAGCCAGCAGCGCCCGCATGAAGAAGAACACCAGCACCGCCGCCACGGCCTGCAGGGCGATGTTCCAGACGCGGAACCCGGCCGGATCCTGGCCCGTCAGGGCATAGCTGATTGACAATGTGAGCGGGAGCAGCGGGCGGTACTGGACGATCCGGTCCAGCGTTGAGATGGTGCGGGGGTTCACGAAGTGCCGCCACGGGGGCCACACCTGTTGAATCCCGGGGTTGTCCACCACGTGGTATTGGTCGTCCAGGTGGAAGCCGTTGGGCAGAGCGTTCCAGAACACCGCCGCCACCAGCATCGCCAATGCCAGCGCCGCCACCAGCCGACCGCGGGCCGGCCACTCGACCGGCGCGGCAGCATCGACCGACCGGGAGGAGTTCTGCTTGTCGCGACCCACGGGTGGCTCCGGAGCCGAGGCGCGTCCGTCATCGCCGGCGCCGCCGGACGTTCCAGACGCGGCGCGGCGTCACTGCAACTGGATCGTGAACGCCTCGGCGTCGTCGTTCTCCGGAAACGCGCCGAACAGGATCGCCGCCGGCGCGTCCTTCACCCGGAGAAAGTAGGAGGTGTGGTCATCGATGGGATTCTGGACCGCCCAGGCGGTGAAATCGCGTCCGCCCAACTGGAGCTTCAATCCCTGCATGGGATAGTTCAGGACGCACCGTTCCGGCAACCGGCCGGCGGGTCCGACCCCGTGGGTGTCAATGGCGGCCTCGCCGCCGGCCACGCCAAACATGGCGCCCTTCCAGGCGTGTCCCGGTGCGGGTCCGACTTCAAACCATTGGCCGATACCCGGAACCGCGTAGACATCCAGGCGGTATTCCGGGGCGATCTTGGGGGGCGGGATCGCCGCCTTGGCCACGATCTTGGTCCCCAGAGCCGGAGTTTCCAGCGCGAGGGAGTCGATGCCCCGGAGCGGCGTGGGCAGCGTGGCGATGTCCACGGCACCGCCGGTGGAGACGAGCATCACGGGGAAACCGAGCCCGCGCTGGGCCTGGACGCCGAGGCTCAGCATTGACAACCCGTAGCGGACGGTCGGCGCTTCGAAATCCGCCGGCGCGCCCACGATGACCCAGACCGCGGTCTCCCGGGCGAGCAGCGCCTCGCGCGGCCCGGACCAGGCCATCTTCGCCAGGTCGTCGGTCCAGAAATGCCCGTCGGTCCCGTAGCCCAGCTGCTGCAGTTCGGCCATCAGCCGCTGCACCGCCTGTTCGTCACGGGGCAGGGCG
>JAKQOW010000052.1 GCA_029565065.1 Acidobacteriota bacterium
GCGCTGCCCGGCTGCGCCGGGCTGCGCCTGGCTATTGTCTTTGAAACTGGACGGGCTTGCCGAAGATCCAGGATCGCGGCACGGAGCTGAAGTTCACCATCATGCCCCTTTGGTTCCGGCTCCGCCGGGTTGGGATCACGATTACGATTACGATCACGATTACGAATCACGAGCACGAGTACGAGTACGAGCACGATCAGGCAGCGGGCAGGCGGGAGGTACCGCGAGCGGCAGCGAGCGGCGCCAGGGGCGGTCCGCCACGACCCCGCGAGCCCCGAACCCCGAACCGCGAACCCCGATGTCCGCAGCTTGGGAACGAGCCTCGAGTCTCGAGCCTCTAGCCTCGATTCCGATTACGATTACGATCACGATTACGAATTACGAGCACGAGCACCCAACTCCTATCTCCTATCTCCTCACTGTTCACCGTTCACCGTTCACTGTTCACCGTTCACCGTTTTACATAGACCTTGCGGGATGCCGGGATTTTAACTATACTTTGCTTTTGAATCGTTGTTGAACGGAGTTTAAACATGGAACGGAAGATTCGCGTGCTCATCGCCAAGCCGGGCCTTGACGGCCACGACCGCGGCGCCAAGGTCATCGCCCGGGCGCTGCGCGATGCCGGGATGGAGGTCATCTACACGGGGCTGCGCCAGACGCCGGAGCAGATCGTCGCCGCCGCGCTCCAGGAAGACGTGGACGTGATCGGCATCTCCATCCTCTCGGGCGCCCACATGCATCTCTTCCCCAAGATCATGGCCTTGGTGAAGGCCAACCAGATGGACGACGTGCTCGTCTTCGGCGGCGGCATCATCCCCGAGGGGGACGTGCCCCAGCTCCAGGCCATGGGCGTAGCCGCCATCTTCCCCCCCGGCACATCCACCCAGTCGGTGATCGATTTCCTGAAGGAACGCTTCCAGGCCGCCAAGGCCTGAGCACCATCCTCCAATAAATTGCGCCCCGGACAGCGGCAGCCGTCCGGGGCGCTGTGTTTATGCGGGGGCGCCCGTCCGAGCGCGGGTTCCGCCGGCGGCGCTAGCGGCCGCCCTCTGCGAGCATCCGGTGCACCTCCTGGGGGACCGGCCCCTGGGCCCAGAAGCGCAGCTCGGTGATCTCGTCGGGGGCCGAGCGGCCGTACTTGTAGAAGATGAGCAGGAACTGGCGGTCGTCGAGGCGGCGGTACTCCTTGAGCGAATCCCATTCCTTCACGAACGCCCGGTCGGCGCACTTGGCCGCACCCGTCTCGAAGACGATCTTGTCCTCGCGCAGCACCAGGGTGCCCATGCAGTTGGGCCCGTTGAGGTCCAGCTCGACTTTCAGCCGGTACGGCAGCTCCACCGGCTCGGCGGGCTGGCCGGCCGGCGCCATGGCCCGGGGACCCATCCGGCCCTGGATGTAGCCGATGGCGGCCATGTTGTCGGGGTTGTCGGTGCTGAACTTCATCACGTACTTCTGCCCCTTGCCGTGCACGGTGTCGGAGAAGAACACGTGGAACTCCCAGGTCGAGTCGAACACGATCCGCTCGATGTTGGCGTACTCCCAGATCCGGCCGCAGCCCACGTTCTTGGACTCGAAGACCACCTTGTCGTCCCGCACGATGAGGGTGCCCTGGCACTCGCCGCTGCGGTGGTTGTGCTCCACCTTGATCTGGTAGAGGGTCTCGGCCAGCGCGGGCGCCGCCAGTACGACGGCGACGAACAGGAGCAGCGCAGCCAGCCGCCAAGTCGCTATCCGATGCATGTGTACCTCCAGGTTCAGATGACGTGGTGTCAGGATAGCTCAAACCGGCCGCCGCCGCAAGCGGCCGGCGCACCGCCGGAGTGAATTCCGCCGCCGCTGGCCACCGCCGCCCGGCACGACCGGCGGCCGCATTTTTCCAATTTGCGGCTATCTTTTTAGCCGGCCACCGCGTATACATTGCTTTTACGATCCCGATCCGAATGGAGGACCCACTCATGGATGCCCTGGAATTTTTAGCCCAACATGAAGCCGACAACCTGGAGCAGCTCAAGGAACTGCTGCGGATCCCCAGCGTCAGCGCCCAGTCCGAGCACGCCGCCGACACGCGCCGCTGCGCCGGCTGGGTGGCGGACCACCTGCGCGGCATCGGCCTGGCGGCCGAGGTGTGCGAGACCGGCGGCCACCCGGCGGTGATCGCCGAGTACCAGGGGCCCGCCGGCGCGCCGACGGTGCTCGTTTACGGCCACTACGACGTCCAGCCGGTCGACCCGGTGGAGCTTTGGAAAAGCACGCCCTTCGATCCCATCGAGTCGGACGGCTACCTGCTGGCGCGCGGCGTCACCGACGACAAGGGGCAGTTCTTCGCCCACGTCAAGGGCGTCGAGGCGTGCCTCCGCACCGCCGGCGCCATCCCGTGCAGCCTGAAGTTCCTCATCGAGGGCGAGGAGGAATCCGGCTCCGCCCACCTGAACGCGTTCATCGAGGCCAACCGCGAGCGGCTGGCCGCCGACGTGGTGGTGATCTCCGACGGCTGCCAATACGGGCCGGACATGCCCGCCATCAACTTCGGCCTCCGCGGGCTGGCGTTCGTCGAGGTCCGGCTCACCGGCCCCGACCGGGACCTGCACTCGGGCTCCTACGGCGGCGCCGTGGCCAATCCCGTGAACATGCTGGCCCGGATGATCGGCCAGCTCCACTTCGCCGACGGCCGCATCCGGGTGCCCGGCTTCTACGACCAGGTGTACACGGCCACCGCGTGGGAGCGGGAGCAGTTCGCCCGGCTGCCGTTCGACGCGAAGGCGTACCGGCGCTCCACCGGCGCGCCGGCGCTCTGGGGCGAGCCGGGCTTCACGCCCCTGGAGCGCACCTGGATCCGGCCCACCCTCGACGTCAACGGCATCACCGGCGGCTACCAGGGCGAGGGGGGCAAGACCATCATCCCGGCGTGGGCCTCGGCCAAGATCACCATGCGCCTGGTGCCCGACATGACCCCCGAGGACACGGCGGCCAAGCTCGAGGCGTACCTGCGGCAGATCTGCCCGCCGTCGGTCCGGCTGGAGGTGATCCACCACGGCGGCGCCCCGGCGGTGCAGGTGCCCGTGGACGGCCCCTGGCTCGAAGCGGCCGCACGCGCGCTCGAGACGGGCTTCGGCCGGCGCCCCTTCTTCACGAAGGAGGGCGGCTCGATCCCGGTGGTGGGCACCTTCAAGTCGGTGCTGGGCATCGACACCCTGCTCATCGGCTTCGGCCAGCAGACCGACAATCCGCATTCGCCCAACGAGCGGATGCTCATCCGCGATTTCCACCGGGGCTGCCGCACGGCGGTGGCCCTGTTCCACGAACTGGCCGGCGTGCGCCGCTGACTGCCGGCGGCCGCACGCTATGGGCGGAGTCCGCGGGATTCCGCCCGCCACGCAATCTGAAGAGGAGTGACGACATGCGCCAGATTCTGACCGTGTGCCTGATTCTCGCCGGCCTGCTGCTCTCGGCGACGGCCGCGCCGCAGGGGGCCGAACCGTCCGCCCCGCCGCTGACCATCGACGAGGTGCTGAGCCCGGCGCACCGGACGGCGTTCCGGCTGCCGTCCTACTACTGGCTCCCCGGCGACGGCATCCTGTTGTTCGACCCGGCGAAGAAAGACGCCGAGCGGGTCCTGGAGCGCTACGACCCGGCCACCGGCGCGCGCACCCCGCTGCTGGCGGATCCGGCCGCGGCGCTGAAGGGGCTCAACGAGCTGCTGACCGCCGGCGGAGGGACGGCCGAGGAGCACCTGGGCGAGCCCCTGGAGCTGGACGCCGCGGGGAAGCGGGCCCTGCACCTGATCGCCGACGACGTCTTCCTGCAGGACCTGGTCAGCGGGGCTTTCCGGCGGATCACGCGCACGCCCGCCGCAGAGGCCGAGCCGCATTTCTCGCCCGACGGCCGGTGGGTGGCGTACCACCGGGAGCACAATCTGTACGTCACCCGGCTGGCTGACGGCAAGGAGCACGCCCTCACCCGCGACGGCCGCGACACCCTGCTCAACGGCACCCTGTCCTGGGTGTACTGGGAGGAGATCTTCGGCCGGGAGGACCTGGGCTACTGGTGGTCGCCCGACTCCACGGCGATGGTGTACCTCAAGTCGGACGAGTCAAAGGTGCCGGTCTCCTACTTCCCCGACTACGAGCCGGCCACGCCGGCGGTGCACCGCCAGCGCTATCCCAAGGCGGGCGAGACGAACCCGTCCGTGTCGGTCTGGCTCGCCGAGGTGCCAAGCGGCAAGGCCCGGCGCGTCGCATTCACCGATCCCGAGCTCGAGTACGTCGTGCGGGTGCACTGGCTCCCCCACGGCCGCAGCGTCGCCGTCCAGACCATGAACCGGGCCCAGAACCGCCTGAAGCTCTGGCTGGTGGACCGCCGCCGCGCGACCGCCCGCGTGATCCTCACCGAGGAGAGCCCCACGGTGGTGAGCATCCACGACGATCTGGCCTTCACCGCCGACGGCGCCCGCTTCGTCTGGGCCTCGGAGCGCGACGGCCGCAATCGGCTGTACCTGTACGAAATCAGCGGGAAACTGGTCCGTGCCCTCACCCCCGCGAACCTGCTGGTGCGCGCCTCCAGCGGTGTGGCCTGGGTGCGGGGTGGGCTGTGCGCCCTGGACGAGGCCGGCGGCTGGATCTATTACACCGCCACCGACGGCGCGCCCATCGCCCCGGCGCTCTACCGCTCGCCCCTGGCCGGCGGGGCCGCCGAGCGGCTGACCCGGGAGCCGGGCAGCCACCGGGTGGGCTTCAGCCCGTCGCGGCAGTACTTCTTCGACGAACATTCGTCCATGCGCCGGCCGCCGGGGCTGACCCTGCACCGGGCCGACGGTGAGGCGATGCGCGTCGTGGCGGCGCCGGCCGTGGACCACGCCGCGAAGCTGGGCCTGCTCTACCCCGAGTACCTCGCCATCCCGGCCGAGGACGGCTTCGCGCTGCCCGCGCAGATCCTCAAGCCGGCGGCGCTGGAGCCGGGCCGCCGCTATCCCGTGATCCTCTACGTCTACGGCGGGCCCAACGCCCCGGTGGTGGGCGACCGCTGGGGCCGCGACCTGCTCATGAACAACCTGCTGGTGCAGCGCGGCTACATCTGGATGGCCGTGGACAACCGCAGCGCCTCCGGCCTGGGCAAGGCGCTCGAGGACACCGTCCACCACAAGCTCATGAGCGGCGGCGAGGTGGCCGACATCGTGGCCGCCGTGCGCTGGATCAAGCGCCAGCCGTGGGCGGACCCGGAGCGCGTGGGCGTGTGGGGCTGGAGCGGCGGCGGCACGTTCACCGTCCAACTCATGAGCCAGAGCCGGGAGTTCCGCGCCGGCATCGCCGTGGCGGGCGTGTACGACTTCCGCTACTACGACTCGGTCTGGGCGGAGCACCTCCTGGGACTGCCCAAGGACAATCCCGAGGGCTACAAGGCCGGCGCGCCGGCCACCTGGGCCAAGAACCTGCATGGACGGCTCTTCCTCGTCCACGGCCTGGCCGACGACAACGTCCATCCCCAGAACGCCTGGCGGCTGACCGACGAGCTCATCGCGGCGAAGATCCCGTTCGACCTGATGGTCTATCCGCGGCAGGGCCACGGCATCCGCGCCCCGGCCAGCTACCGGCACCTGATGACGGCGCTGCTGGATTTTTGGGAGAGATGGTTGAAGGGAGTGAACGGTGAACGGTGAACGGTGAAGAGTGAAGAGTGAGGAGATAGGATACAGTAGATAGGAGATTAATGTATGTTATAGTGTTAAACTTAAGACAGAACTGTGTTCTACTATTTCGTGTGGTTGATTTGCAATTTCGACAGTTTGTATTTTAGACTATGATAATTTTTACTCGATTTAAACACTATTTTTTAAAATCCGACGACACAGGAGAAATATTTGATGACTAAAATTAGTAGAATTTTTCCATATTATCTAATTTTCAGTTTTTTTATTTCTTTCAACTTCTCTCAACAGAATCCTCCCGATCCATATTCATATTATTATCCTGATTCTCTTGGTAATGGTTCATCTGATGGAATAATACATTCTCCTGGAAAGGGTTGGGCCGCTTATGTTTCTTGGCAGCCAGATATATTTAGAAATTACGATGATCTTGAATCAAAATTTGAAACTTTAATTTCTGGCGGTTGCAATATATTATATTTAAGGCCTACATGGAAAGAATTCACCAATGATTATGCCCAACTTTGCAGTTTCATGCAAAATATTCAAGATTTCAACTCTGGAAAGAATTTATGGGAAGATAAAATCAAAGTAATTATACGAGTAATGGTCACAAATACTTGCAACGAAGATAATTCTGACTACCCATACTATATTAGCCCTGATTCTTTATGGCAGCTTTGCTATAACTCGAGCCCCTGTACTTCCCATATATATTATTTTTGTGGACAAGAAAACGACTATCAGATAAGAGAGCTAAAATACACATCTAGTACTGCTAGAGTAGTCTTTCTTGATTATCTATCAAATATCTCAAATTTTCTCGAAGAAAACGGACAAAATGTAATCGCAATTGATTCTGGGTTCATGGGGGATTGGGGTGAAAACCATTTGCTGATGTATTCGTTCTATGGAAATAATGATTGGAATTCTTTTCTAAGTGCATATTCACTTTGGTTTTCAGATTTTATCAGTGCGGTAAATCAATATAACGTAATCGTATTTTCTTGTGCCAACAATCACTGGTACTTTCTGTCTCCTTCAATAGCAAATGATATGTTTTCTTTAATGAAATCAAAAGGCTTTACATTGCGCAGGGACAGCCCTCCTGAGGTTGATCCCATTGAATTCAACTCGATGTATACAAATTTCGTTCTCTCCTCAAGTCCTTCGATGATTGAATGGGATCAAAATGATGGACTATTGAATGATTTCACGTTAAGATATCCAAATTTTTCGCAATTGCAAATGGTACACCATGATATAGATGGGTGGGGTTTGGAACCAGCTATTTCTTCTCTTACAGATCCCGACTATTTATTATTTATGAATAAATTGGGATATCGTCTTAGAATCAATCATGTACGCTACGTTGTAAAACAAAATTTGTTTATCAATATAAGTAATATTGGCTATGGATTTTGCGTTAATGATATTCGCATACTCTTGAAGGTAAAACAGATCTCGACACAAAATTTCATTGTCTTAAAAACATCAACTGTAACCAATTCTACAATAAGAACATTGCGCCGCGGAGGAGTTGATTGTCTTGATGTTGGTTTTGCCTGGCCAACGCGTCCAGTTGGAACTGAACCAGATTTTTATATTTCGCTTCAGGTTAAGGACAAAAAAACTGGAACTTGGGTAGATGTTCCTTGGTCTAATAATAACAATGGTGAAACTTTACCTTCCAAAAATTTAAAGCTCATTTTGTAAGAATATTTGAAAACTAGAAAAAATGTTTATAGAGCAGCTTACCTGAATCAAGCTTTGTTCGATGCGTTTCGTGTATGTCTGCCGATTGGTGGGTAGGCAAACAATTATAATAGATTTTCCGAGACCCCATTAAAACTCGCATTACAATCATTATATTTCAAATAGAAGTGGTTTTGTGGTTAGAGAAGATTTTCTAAAATTTAAGGATTTTTCATTGCAATGACAAAAAATTCCTCTCCAAGTCCGAGTTTTTGTGCAACCGTTGGCCATAAATGTTTGGCATCTTTATCGGAGGAGAAAAAATTGTTGGTTTTTAAATACTTCACATCTAGTTTGGCTTTTTTCAACATATCGAGTAGTTCACTCTTTGAAAATTCGGTGTGATAAAAAAATTTTCCATCAATTTCTTGGTGTATATCTCGTCTTGGTAACCTTTCTGAATTAAATTGCCCCATAAATATTCGATAAAACATAACGGGATTTCTAATCATCTTAAAATGTGCCCGATTATTTGTTGTTAAGATTGCTCTGCCCCCTGGACGAAGGACACGATATATTTCCATCAACCCAGCTATAGGATCATGAAGATGCTCAAGTACGTCTGTGAAGACAACATAATCAAAAGAATCTGTTGCCAAAGGAATACGCATTGCATTCGCAAGGATGGCATCACTGTTGAATAACTTTCGAAAGGCGAGGACGTTGAAATCTTGTGTATCTAACCCGATCAATTGGCAACCATGTTCTTCAAAGAACCGGTTGACCTCTTGATGTGTTATTCCTCCACATCCAAGGCACAGGATACTTTTTCCCTCAAGAGTCATCGACCTCATTTTTTTAAATATTTTATGTAAATACTTCGCCTTTCTCGATACAAATTTCCGCTGTTCAGTTTCCATTTGCCACGTTTCTTTTTCATCGTTTTCCACATCAAGTTTGAAATCGCGATTACAACTTTCAAGAAGATTAAATCCTCCTCCGAAGTGTCTTCTTTCGGAGAGTAATCCGCGTTCACAAAGGTCGGCCAAACGAGACGCATGTGTTCTAAAGTAATTTTCCTTACATATATAAAAGTGGTTCGCTGATGCAATCCACGCTCTAAAATACCCCATAATCATGAAGATAACTATACTCGCCAGTGCTGTTGTAAAGATGAGAGATGTAAACAAATTCAGTTTGAAAAAGAGTACAAATAAAGTGGCAAGTGCCAGCGACGAGAGCAGAACGAATCGTTTCTGATTATCACGATGAGTGCGAATTTTATATTTTAAACTCTCTTCAAAAGCGTCATGTTTTAGAATTCGCCAATTGTTCAAAGTTTTAAAATTTAGCACATTATCTTTGTAATCATGATTCCATAATCGCACACAAACGTCATCTTCCAACCAAAGTACGGGTATTTCTTGAAAAATTTTATATTCCAAATGACAAACGGCACATTCCAAGTTAGATTGTTTTTTATTATTGTCGTTTTCTGCACCATCCTGTTTTACAATCATCATTCCGAGGCAAATCGGACATCTCAGCTTCAAAACAAAATCTTTCATTATGGTATTACTCCGTTTACAAATTGATAAATCAAAGTAATCATTTAGTATATCTCTCAAGCACTTAATCGATGATTTTTAGTGGTTTTGTTAAAAACTTCAACCTCTCTTAATACTACTTTCTTTACATTAACAAATCAATTTTTCTGTTGATTTGTTGGTTAGACTCACACACAGATAGAATATAGTACATCACGAACAATGCAATCTCACGATGATTCTCACATACAGATTGCGCAGTTCGTCCTGGAATGCAACTCGTTTAAACCCGATCACGCAAGTTGCATTTCCCACCCATCCTCCGTAATTCGTAATCGTAATCGTAATCGTAATCGTAATCGTAATTCGTGATCGTAATCGAGGCTCGAGGCTCGAGACTAGAGGCTCGTTGCCAAGGTGCGGACATTGGGGCTCGGGGTTCGGGGCTCGGGGTTCGGGGTTCGGGGTTCGCGGTTCGGGGTTCGCGGTTCGGGGCTGGCGATTCGCGGCTCGCGGTTCGGGTATTTCCGTTCATCTAACGTTTTCTGTTTTCCGTCTCTCGTCTTCCGTCTCCCGTCTTCCGTCTCCCGTCTCCCGTCTCCCGATTCACTGATTCACCCTTTCCCCATTCACCCTTTCCCCCATTCACCGGCCGACTGGGCGGCGGGGGGAGCGAGGCTGCCGACGGTCAGGTCCAGTGCCCCTGGCCCGGTGCGCCGGCGCGGCCTCACGCAGCCGGGAGGACCACTGCCACAGCCCGCTGATGGCGGCCGGCGGGAGGCGGTGGCCCAGCGCCCGGGCCGCGACGACGAGCTGCCCCCGGTGGTGCGACTCGTGGGACAGGGCGTATCCGCAGAAGAGGACCGCGTCGCGGGGCATGGCGCCGTAGATGAACCGGCTCTTCACGCCGGGAAACGGGCCGCCGTTTGCCAGCCCCGCGCGCAGCAGGCGTTCCACGGCATCGGCGCTCAGGGCCAGGGCCGCGAGGACATCGGCCGGCGCGGCCGCGGCGCGGTTCACTTGGCGGGGGACGGCGATCCCGGATGCCGTCGCGAGGCTGTTCAGCCAGAGGCAGCGGCAGTTGTGGAGGTGGGCGGCGATGCTCCGCACGGTGCGGCGGGGCGCGCCGGGCAATCCCAGCGGCCAGAGGTCCGCGGGGAGTTGCTCCACAAGGAACGCGGTGACCCGGCTGTTGATGCGCCACGCATTCAGGATGGATTCATGAAGCGCGTTCATGCGTTGCTTCCACCTCCAGCTACTGACGGGGTGGCGTCAGGCGCCTCCGGCATCTGCAGCCGGGCGCGCGGCGCCGCCAGCGGAATGGCTGTGATCGGCCGCGGCGTCACGGACCGGCGCGGCGCTCCAGTTGCCACAGGCCGTGTTCCACGCCGCCCTGGATGTAGATGGCGAACGTGCCGTGGCCCGGGATCGCCAGCGGCGGATGGGCGATGACGGCGCCGGCGGATGCCGCGGCGGCGACCGCCGCCTCGATGTCGTCCACGAGCCAGTAGGGCCGCACGATCGGCGTTTCCGACTCGCGCAGTGGCGCCCGGACGCCCACCAGGCCGCCGCCCGGCAGAACCGCCGTCCGCGCCTGGCCGAGCCCGGGATCGGGCTCGCCGAACCGCAGCCCGTTCGCCGCCGCGTACGCGGCGCACACCGCGTCCACCTCCGGGGTCACGATTTCCAGATAGTGGATCCGCATGGCCTGTTCTCCTCGGTGGACCTCTCGATCCGGATCCGTCCGGCCCGACGTGCAGCCCAGGACGGACACGGCGACAATCGTGGCGGCGAGCATCCAGCGCATGAATCGGCCTCCTTTAAAACACCAGACTGCGGCCTGCTCATCATCATCGGCGTCAACAGCGGCCTGACATCAGCCTGCCGCAGCGCTTCGCTGATGATCTGAGTCGTTCCATTGTAGGTTGTCTCCTCCGCCGGATCAAGTTCCGAGCGGCGGGATCCGCCCGCTGCGCCGCGCGGATGGAAGGGGGCCGCGCCCTCGCGCCGGTGAATTGCGTTTGGGATTGGGCGGGCTTTCGGATGATAATACCGTGTGCGAATTTCATGACGAGGTGCGCGATGTCTGAGCGTCTGCTGAGCCGGCGGATTCATCTGCTGGCGGGTGTCCTCGCCGCCGCCGTGGCGCTGGCGGCGGCGGCGCTCCCGATCGCGGCGCCGCCGAGCGCCCGTGCGGCCGAAACCGCGCCGGCTGTCGGCTTCCATTTTGAGGGTGCGCAATTCATGCTGGACGGGAAGCCGTTCCAGATCCGGGCGGGCGAGCTGCACTTCCAGCGCATCCCCCGGGAGTACTGGCGCGACCGGCTGCTCAAAGCCCGGGCGATGGGCCTCAACACCGTGGGCGCCTATGTCTTCTGGAACGCGCTGGAGCCGGAGCCGGGCCAGTGGGATTTTTCGGGGCGCAACGACGTCGCCGCGTTCGTCCGGGAGGCCGGCGCGGCCGGGTTGCGCGTGCTGCTCCGGCCCGGGCCGTACGCCTGCGCCGAGTGGGACTTCGGCGGCCTGCCGGCGTGGCTGCTCCGCGTCCCCGACATCCGGGTGCGCTGCTCGGCCCCGCTCTACCTCGAGGCGTGCGAGCGGTACGTCACCCGGCTGGCCGGCGAGGTGCGCGACCTGCAAGCCAGCCGCGGCGGGCCGATTCTCATGGTCCAGCTCGAGAACGAGTACGGCTCCTTCGGCAACGACGCCGCCTACCTGCCGCGCTTGCGCGACGCCTGGCGCCGCGCCGGCATCGACGTCCCGTTCTACACCGCCGACGGCCCCTGGCCCGCCATGCTGGCGGCGGGCACCGTCCCCGGCGCGGCCATCGGACTGGACCCGGCCCACACCGCCGAGCACTTCGCCGCGGCCGAGCGGCTGGGGCGCGGCGTGCCCGTCTTCTGCAGCGAGCTCTACCCCGGCTGGCTCACCCACTGGGGTGAGCCGTGGGCGCGCGCGGCCACCGAAAAGATCTCCGCCCAGCTCCAGTGGCTGCTGGAAAACGGCAAGTCGTTCAGTCTCTACATGCTCCACGGCGGCACCAACTTCGGCTTCTGGGCCGGGGCGAACTACTCGGACAAGTACGAGCCCGACGTCACGAGCTACGACTACGACGCGCCGCTGGACGAGCGGGGCCGGCCCACCCCCAAGTACCACGCTCTGCGCGAGCTGATCCGGAAGCATCTGCCACCGGACGAGACGCTCCCCGAGTTGCCGGCGCCCCTGCCGGCGATCGTGATCCCCGAGCTCCGCCTGACCGAGGAGGCGTCGCTCTGGGCCAACCTGCCGGCGGCGGCGCGCTCGCCCATGCCGGCGCCCATGGAGTTCTTCTACCAGAGCCATGGCTTCATCCTGTACCGGAGCCGGGTGCCGGCGCACGCCAGCGGCCGGCTCACCATCACGGAGCTCCACGACTACGCCAACGTCTATCTCGACGGCGCGCTGGCGGCCAGCCTGTTCCGCGGGCTGCACCAGGACACGGTCGATATCCCCGCGGCCGATCCGCCCCAGCGGCTGGACATCCTCGTGGAGGGGATGGGCCGTATCAACTACGGGCCGCGCCTCGTCGACCGGAAGGGGATCACCGATCGGGTAACCCTGGGTGGGATGACCGTCATGGACTGGGAAGTCTTCCCCCTCCCCTTCGACGCGGCGTATCTGGCGGCGCTCCGCTTCGGGCCGCCTGACCCGGCCGTCCCGCCGGCCAAATTTTTCCGCGGCGCGTTCAACCTGGACGCCGTCGGCGACACCTATCTTGACATGAGCGGCTGGTCCAAGGGCGTGGTCTGGGTCAACGGCCACAACCTGGGGCGGTACTGGAACATCGGCCCCCAGCAGCGGCTGTTCCTGCCGGCGCCGTTCCTGAAACGGGGCGCCAACGAGGTCATCGTCTTCGACCTTCACCGCCTCGCCGCCGTCCCCCTCCGCGGCGTCCCCGACCTCGGCGAATAGGCGGCCGATTCACCACCAAGGCACGAAGGGCACAAAGAGATCATCTTCATATGTCATTGATCAATTTTCAATTGTCATGGGTCATTTCGGATGGTGAATCGGGAGACGGGAGATGGGAGATGTAAGACGGGAAGCATCAGACAAACGGGAAGACCCGAACCGCGAGCCCCGAACCGCGAGCCCCGATGTCCGATATCCGAAGTCCGATGTCCGCTGTCCAGCCAGATCCCGGGTCCTGAATCCCAACACTCCGCCTTTGTGTTCTCTGTGCCTTAGTGGTGAAACATCCAAATTCACTCGCTCGATTTGCGGGCGCGGCCCATTTCCATCGCCCGGACCACGACGAAGGCGATCAGCGCGAAGATGAAGAACACGAGCAGCAGCCAGGCCACCCCCTGCATGGCGCCGATGACGGTCCGGTAGACCTCCAGCACCCAGCGGTCGGTGGTGAGCGCCAGGATCTCCTGCTCCTTGCCCATGGGCGAGATGTACTTCTCCAGATCCCAGATCCGGACGCCGCTGGAGACGCCGATCACCAGGATGGCGAAGTCCAGGTACCGTCGCCAGGCCTGGCTGATCTCGTCCGCCATGATCCGCTGGAGGATGCTGCCGATGGGCTTCTTGAACACCACCACCAGGAGCGCGGACACCACCACCGAGATCACGAACGTCACGGCGAGCAGGGTGAGAAACATGGGACACCTCCGGTTGTCTTCGTTCCGCCGGCGCCCGCACCCCGGGCATCGGTCCAGCGGTCGAATCGGATAAACTCAACTTTCATGCCAAAGCATGAATCATAACTAACAATTTCACAAGTAAGGAGATATCAAGAATACGTATTGACCGGCGGATTCAACGTCCCACCACACAAATACATTTATTGATTAGCAATATACAATTTACGTCTATATTTTCTCAACCCAATGACTCTCCTATCTCCTATCTCCTATCTACTATCTACTATCTCCTAATCCCACCAAATAACCGGCAAAATACACGCATCCAGCAATAGCCAACAATCCAACCGATCACTCTGTCTTGCCGCATGGGGGCATGATTCCGGCCCGGAGGGACGGAGGTCAATAGCCAGGGGCGCAGCCACGCGCACGCGGGGCAGCGCCTGGAAAGAAGGGCAAAATGAATGTGTCGCGCCCCGCGGCTGCGGGGCGCGGAGAACGGGTTGCTGCAAACACCGCACTTCCCCGCGCCCCGTCCCCGGGGCGCGCAATCTGCAAACACCATCGCTTGTCCAGGCGCTGCCCGGCTGCGCCGGGCTGCGCCTGGCTACTCTCGTTGAGCGCCAATTGATGCTGCAGGACAAAAAGGTCCAGATTCTAGGTTTGATTTCCGATGTCCGATGTCCCATGTTCCGTGCTCGATATCCGCATTCCGGGAACGAGCCTCCAGTCTCGAGTCTCGAGCCTCGATTACGATTACGAGCACGAGTACGATTACGAGCACGAGTACGAACAGGTGAATGGCGGCATCGGGGCATTTTCATGAAACATCGGTACCGGGCGATACGTTATATATTCCCGAAATCATCCATCGGGGGAAGACTCATGCCTATCGTCGCTCCATCAACCCGCCGCACGGCGCTGACCCTGCTGGCCGCGCTGTTCTTTTTGTCCGCCGGCTCACTCCGGGCCGAGGATCCCAAGCCCGCGCCTGACATTCCGGCGCTCGCCGCCCGGCACCAGGCGGCCATGGCCGCCGGTGACTGGGCCGCCGCCGCCAAGGCCGGCGAGGAACTCGTCATCGCCGTCGCCCCCCTGCACTACGACACCGCCTACGCCGTCGCCGCCGCCTTCTGCCAGATGGGCCAGGTCGAGCTCGCCTACCAGTGGCTTGAGGAGGCCAAAGGCGCCGGCTACTGGGACGTCTGGACAATGCGCAAGGACGAGCGCTTCGCCGCCATCCGGGACCAGGATCGGTTCAAGACCATCGTCCGCCAGATGCGCGCCCGCTCCTACATCCAGATGCTGGAGCGGCCCGAGCGCGAGTCGTTCCAGAAGCCGGACCAGGTCATGGCCGCGCTGGCGTTCAAGCCGGGTGAGCGGGTGGCCGACGTGGGCGCCGGCTCGGGCTATTTCACCACCCGCGTGGCCAAGGTTGTGGGCCCCGATACCGCCGTCTGGGCGGTGGACATCTCCGACGAGATGCTGAGCTACCTCGGCGACCGCATCAAGTGGGAGAAGATCGCCAACGTCAAGCTCCACAAGGCGCAGCCCACCGATCCGCTCCTGCCGCCCGGGGGCTTCGACACCATCTTGATGGTGGACACGCTCCACTACGTCAAGGACAAGGCGGCCTACGCCGCCAAGCTCCGCGCCGCCCTGGCGCCGGGCGGGCGCGTGGTGATCATCGACTACACGCCCAAGACCATGGAGGAGCGCCCCTGGGGGCCGCCGCCCGAGCAGCAGTTCTCCCGGCAGGAGCTGGACGCCGCGATGGCCGCCGCCGGCCTGGCGCCGGTCAGGGTGCACGAGTTCCTCACCGAGCAGTACTTCGTCGAGTACGCCGAGAAGCAGTGACGGCGGCCGAGACTCTGCGGAATCGGTCCGCCGCGCATCGGGACGCCCAGGCCGGCGGGCTCTTCACCCGGCCAATGACGGCTCATGCGGTTCCGGCGGCGCGCGTCACAACGCGGGCCGGCTCCCGGCACGATCTCCTTGACACCATCGGACCGGGCGGCCACAATGAGCCTGATGTTCGATCCCCGCGATCCGTCGATACCGGTGTCAGCCGGCTATTGTGTGGTGTGCGGCGAATGCCTGCCCGGACCGGATTCGGAGAGCTGCCCGAGCTGCGGCGCCGCCATCCGTCCCTCGCCGGGAGACGGCGCTGACCCCGCGGACGGACACCCGGCCGTCCCGCCCTCCAGTCGTTCCGCCGCTTCCACCACCGCCGAGATGGGACCCGAGGGGTTCACCCCGCGGCAGCTCCCCGAACACGTGGGGCCTTACGACATCCAGGCGGAGCTCGGCCGCGGCGGCATGGGCGTGGTGTACCGGGCGTGGCAGCCGTCGCTCAAGCGCACGGTCGCTCTAAAAGTGATGCTGGCGGGAGAGTTCGCCGGAGAGCACGCTGTCCGACGGTTTATCCGCGAGGCGGAGGCCGCCGCCCGGCTCAGACACCCGCACATCGTGTCGATCCTGGATCTGGGCGAGCAGGACGGCAAGCCGTATTTCACCATGGCCTACATCGAAGGGCAGACGCTGGAGCAGGCGATCCGCGCCCACGCCGTGAGTCTGGCCGACGGTGTGGCCATCGTGGCCAAGGTGGCCGGAGCCGTGGCCCACGCCCACGCCAACGGCGTCATCCACCGCGATCTCAAACCCGCCAACATTCTCCTCGACGGCGGCGGCGAGCCCCATGTGACCGACTTCGGCCTGGCCGCCCAGGCGCGGGAGGCCAGCTCCATCACCGGCACCGGCGCCGTCCTGGGGACACCCCTCTACATGGCGCCGGAGCAGGTCGCAGGCGCCCGCCACCTCGTGGACGAGCGCACCGATGTCTACAGCCTGGGCGCCACCCTGTACCACGTGCTCACGGGCTGCAGCCCCTTCCCCGAAGAGGCGGCCGCGCCGGTGCTGTTCTCGGTGCTCACCCGCGAGCCGAAGCCGCCGCGGGCAATCCGCCCGGACATCCCCCGCGACCTCGAGCTCATCTGCCTCACCGCCATGGCCAAGGAGCGGGATCGCCGGTACGCCTCCATGAACGATTTCCGCGACGACCTGGAGCGCTGCCAACGCGGCGAAGCCATCCGGGCCCGGCCGGCGTCGCTCTTCTACCGCCTGGGCAAGCGCCTGCGCCGCAACCGGGCCGTCACGGTCCTGTCGGTGCTGCTGGTCGCGGTGCTGACCGCCGCCGCCGGCTGGACCTGGTTCCAACAGGCCCGAACCTGGTTCGGCTGGGAGGAGGTGTTCCGCGACGAGTTTGCGCGCACCGGACTCGGTCCCGACTACCGGCCCGATGCCGGTGCGTGGTCCGTCGCCGACGGCGAACTTCGCGGGTCCGGGACGGGCTACGTCGACATCAGCCTGGTCCGCCCCTTCGCCGGCAACGTGCGGCTGGCCTTTGACGCCCGCGTCCTGCCCGGCAGCCCCAAACGCGAAATCGCCGTTTTTCTGGACGGCCCGGATGAGGACCGCTCCGGCTACTATTTCGGCTTCGGCGGCGACTACGCCACCACCGCCATCGACCGCGCCGGGCTGGAGGTGCGGCTGGCGCGTTCGCCGGCGGTGGAGGCCGGCCGGCGCTACGAAATGGTGGTCACCCGCAAGGGGAACCGGGTGGAGATCGCCGCGGACGGCGAGGTGCTCGCCGATTACCTCGACCCGTTCCCCCTCGATCCGTCGGCGATGACGCGGTTGCGGTTCGGCACCTACGACGGCGGCTTGGCCGTGGACAACCTCCGCGTCTACCAGGAGAGCGTCCCGGAGATGCTCACCGCCACCGCCGTGGGCGACCGCCTCTTCGAGCGGGGCCAGCTCGCCGCCGCCCGCCAGGAGTACGAGCACATCGCCCGCGACCATGCCGGCAAAGCCATCGCCGGCGAGGCCCTCTTCAAGGCGGGGCTCTGCCGGCTGCTCGAGGGCGACTACGCTGCGGCGCGGGTGGCCTTCGAAGGCGTCGACCGGACTCCGGCCGACGAGCTCTACCGGAACCTGGCGGTGCTGAACACCGGGGCGGCCCTCCGCCTGCAGGGCCGATACGAGGACGCGTTTCGCCACCTGACCGACCTGGAGCGACGCAGCACCGATTCCAACGAGCGGTACCGCCTGGCCGGCGAGCTGCAGGCGCTGAGCCACGCGGCCTGGACCCACGGCCAGGCGGAGATGGCGTTCCGTCATCTGCGATTCATCATCGACCGTTTCCCCGGCACTGAGATGGCGGAACGGTCCGAAATGGTGCTGGCCGCCAACGACCCGGACGAGACGACCCGCCGCCGCAGGTTGGAACGCTTTCTCGCGCGCCATCCGCGCCCGAGCAAGAACCAGAACAACGCCTTTCAGCTTCTGGCCGGCAGCTGCCTGCTGCTCGGTGATCCGGCGGGCGCCCTGGCCGCCCTTGACCGGCACATCGCCGCCTACCGCGGCATCAACACGCGGTTCGTGCTGGGTGGTCTGCTGGGGAAGGGCCTGGTGTTGGCCGCCCTCAATCGCTGGATCGAAGCCGGGGCGGTCCGGGACGAAATGCTGGCGCTGTTGCCGGGCGACCCGCTGCCCGCCCGCCAGGTCCGGGAGCTGGACGTGTTCATTGCCCGGCGGCAGGGCGAACCGGATCGGGCCGTCCGCATCCTGGAGACGGCGGCGGCCGACGGCGCCATCCACCCCGCCGAGGAGCTGACGCTGGCGCTGCTGTACCGCGAGCGGGGCGAGGCCGCGCGCGCGGACGCGCTGTGGCGCCGGGTGGCCGCCGGCCCGCCCAGCGAGGAGTCCAAGGCCGCGGCGCTCTTCCTGGGGGATCGATCGCCCGACGCCTTCCGGTCGGACGAATCGGTCCTCTATCCGTACCGCTGCCTCTACCTTTGGCAGTATCACCGGCTGCGAGGTGAACCGGACGACGCGCTGACCCTGGAGTATGCCCGCCAGTCGGCGCCCTTCATCCCGGAGGTCTGCGAGGCCATTCTGGCCCTGCGACCGCCGGGCGGGCGGTGACCCGTGGCTCCCGGCGATCCCGTCATCCGTCCGGCCAGCGACCACTCCCTGCTGGTGGTCTTCGGCGAGACGATCGCGCCGGAGCACCACCGGGCCGTGGTCCGGCTGACGACGCGCCTGTTGGAACGGCGGCCGGAGTGGCTCCGCGACGTTCACCCGGCGTACGCCACGGTGCTCGTCTGCCACGACCCGCTCCGGACCGACGCGGCGGCCGCGGCCGAGGTCGTACGCCGGTTGTGGGCCGAAGCGGCCGAGGCGCCGGATCCGCCGGAGCGGGTGGTGGAGATTCCGGTCCGCTACGGCAGCATCCACGGGCCGGACCTGGCCGACGTGGCGGCCCACTGCGGGCTGAGTGAGGCCGAGGTGATCCGGCGCCACGCGGCCGGCGAATATCGGGTCTACTTCCTGGGCTTCTCGCCCGGCTTCCCTTACCTGGGCGGACTGGACGAGGCGCTGGCGACGCCGCGGCTGGCCACCCCGCGGCGGCGGGTGCCGGCCGGCAGCGTCGCCATCGGCGGGAAGCAGACCGGCGTCTACCCCGTGGCGTCGCCGGGCGGCTGGCGGATCATCGGGCGTACGCCGCGGCGACTGTTCGATCCGGAGCGGACGCCACCCGCCGAACTGGCCATCGGTGACCGGGTCCGGTTCACGCCCGTCGACGAGGCGGCGTTCGCCGCCGCGGCGGGCGGGGAGGCGGCGCCATGAGCCGCGTGCGCGTCCTCGAAGGCGGTTTTCTCACCACCGTCCAGGACCTGGGCCGGCCGGGCTGGGCGCACCTGGGCGTGCCGGCGGCCGGCGCCGCAGACGCCGTCTCGCTGCTTCTGGGCAACCGGCTGTGCGGCAACGCCGACGGGGCGCCGGCTCTGGAGCTGACCCTGGTGGGCGGCGCGTTCGCCTTCGAGGGACCGACGCGGATCGCGCTCACGGGCGCCGATTTCACTGCGACGCTGGACGGTCGCCCGGCGCCGGCGTGGGCCACCCTGGCTGTCGCGCCGGGCCAGGTCCTGCAGCTCGGGCCCGCCCGGAGCGGCACCCGCGGCTACCTCTGCGTGCGCGGCGGATTCGCCATACCTCCCCTGCTGGGGAGCGCGGCCACCCACCTCCTGGCCGGGCTGGGCGGTCTCGCCGGCAGGCCGCTGCGCAAAGGTGATGTGCTGGACATCGAGTCGGTGCCGGTTGCGGATGACGGACCGCCGCAGCGCGTCCCGCCGGATGTCCTGGCCCGGCTCTTCCCCGCCGGGCCCCTGCGGGCGACCGCGGGCCCCCAGGCTCACTTCTTCGGGCGGGCCACGCTGGACGTGTTTTTCTCCAGCCCGTGGCGCGTGCGCGAGTCGTCCGACCGGATGGGGATCCGGCTCGCCGGCCCCGCGCTGGAGCGGCGCCGCCCCGACGAGCTCCTCACCGAGGGGGTCAGCGCCGGCGCCGTGCAGGTGCCCCGCGACGGCCAGCCCATCGTGCTCCACGTGGAGCATCCCACCACCGGCGGTTATCCGAAGATCGCCCACATCATCGCCGCCGACGGCCACCGCCTGGGCCAGCTTCGGCCGCGCGAGGAAATCCGCTTCGAGCCGGTGGCGCTGGAGCGGGCCGTGGCGCTGCTCCGGGACCGGGCGGCGCTCCTCGACACCGCGATCCGGGAGGCCGTATGACGCCGGATGCCCCGACGCCGTGGTACCGGGCCGCCACCGCCGCACAGTGGAAAACGCTGCTGGCCGCGCAGCTCGGGTGGATGCTCGACGCCATGGACGTCATGCTGTACGCCTTCGCCCTGGGAACGATCCAGAAAGAGTTTGATCTTACCGGCGCCGGCGCCGGTGCGCTGGCTTCGGTCACGCTGGTCACGTCGGCCGCCGGCGGCATCTTCTTCGGCTGGCTGGCCGACCGGATCGGCCGGACGCGGGCGCTGATCTATTCCATCCTGGTGTACTCCGTCTGCACGGCGCTCACGGCCACGTCGCGCGGCATCGCCGAGCTGGTGCTGTGGCGGTCGCTCGTGGGCATCGGGCTGGGCGGCGAGTGGTCCGCCGGCTCGGTGCTGGTGTCGGAAACGTGGCCGGCCGCCCACCGCGGCAAGGCCATCGGCCTGATGCAGAGCGGCTGGGCCGTCGGCTACATCGCCGCCGCGCTGCTGGCTGCCGCCATCCTCCCCGTCTGGGGCTGGCGGATGCTGTTTGCCGTAGGCGTGCTGCCGGCCCTGCTCACCCTCTGGATCCGGCGCCACGTGCCCGAGCCTGAGGTCTGGCGCGCCGCCGCGCCGGCCGGCGCCCGGGACCCGCGGCTCGGCGGGGCGCTGGGTGAGATGTTCCGGCCGCCCCTGCGCCGTCCTACACTGGTGGCCGTGTTCATGACCACCTGCGTGCTCTTCGCCTACTGGGGACTGTTCACCTGGCTGCCCGCCTTCCTGGCGGCGCCGGTGGACAAGGGCGGCGCGGGCCTGGGCATCGTCAAGTCGTCCGGCTGGATCGTGCCCATGCAAATCGGGGCGTTCTTCGGCTACACCCTGTTCGGCTTCCTCGCCGACCGGATCGGCCGCCGGCCGGTGTTCGTCGGCTTCCTCGTCGCCGCGGCCGCGCTGGTCCCGGTGTATGGGCAACTGGCGCGCCATGAGCTGGCGCTGCTGGCGCTGGGTCCGTTCATCGGCTTTTTCGGCCATGGCTATTTCAGCGTGTTCGGCGCCATGCTGGCGGAGCTGTTTCCCACGCGGATCCGCGGCACGGCTCAGGGCATGGTGTACAACGCCGGCCGGGCGGTGAGCGCCCTGGCCCCGTTCACCATCGGCGCCCTGGCCGACGCCCATGGCATCGGCGGCGCGCTGGCGCTCACCGCGGCGTTCTTCATGGCCGGCGCCGCGCTGATGGTGCTGCTGCCCGAGACGCGGGGGCGGGAACTCGAGGGATAGCTCTCACCGCGGAGGGCGCAGAAACTGTTGATAGTTGATTGTTGATTGTTGATTGTTGATAGTTGATGGATCTGGGATCAAGGATCCAGAACCGGGATCTCAGATCCGCAGTCCGAGTCTGTTGATGGTTGATGGTTGATCGTTCATTGTTAGGAGCGAGACCCGAGCCCCGAACCGCGAGGCTTGCTGTCCGAGATACGGGAACGAGCTTCGAGTCTCGATTACGATTACGATTACGATTACGATTACGAATTACGATTACGAATTACGATTACGAATTACGATTACGAGCACGATGAACCCTCAACTCTCAACTTTCAACCCTCAACGATCAACCGCCAACCGCCGGGAGTGAATCATGGCCGTGACGATCGATCTGAACGCGGATGTGGGCGAGCGCCCCGAGGCGCTGGCCGACGGCTCCGAGGCGGCGCTGCTCCGGCTGGTCACCTCGGCCAACATCGCCTGCGGCGGCCACGCCGGCGACGCCGCCACCATGGCCGCGACGGTGCGACTGGCGCTGCAATCGGACATTGCCATCGGCGCCCATCCCGGCTATCCGGATCCCCTGCACTTCGGCCGGTCGGTCCTGGCGATGGAGCCGGCGACGCTCCGCGACAGCCTGATCGCCCAAATCCGGGCGCTGGCCGGAATTGCGGCCGCCGCCGGCGTCCGCCTGGCGCACGTCAAACCGCACGGCGCGCTCTACAACCTGGCGGCGCGCGATGCGGCCACGGCCCGCCTCGTCGCCGAATCGGTGGCGGCGGTCGATCCGGGGCTCGTGCTGGTGGGGCTGGCCGGCTCCGCCCTGCTGACGGCCGGTGAGGCCGCGGGACTGGTGGTGGCCGGCGAGGCGTTCGTGGAACGGCGCTACGAGGCGGACGGGACGCTCCGCGACCGGCGCCACGCCGACGCGCTGATCCACGATTCGGCCGAGGCGGCGGCCCAGGCCGTTCGGATCGCCCGCGAAGGCGTCGTCATCGCCATCGACGGTACGTCCGTTCCGGTAGCCGCCCGCACGCTGTGCATCCACGGCGACTCCCCCGGCGCCGCAACAATCGCCGCCGCGGTACGACAGGCGCTCGAGGACGCCGGCGTGGTCATCGCGCCGTTGAGAGTGAACGATGAACAGTGAACAGAGATAGGAGACAGGAGACAGAAGATAGGAAATCAGACCTTCGTGCTCGTAATTCGTAATCGTAATCGTAATCGTAATCGTCATCGTACTCGTAATCGAGGCTCGAGACTCGAGGCTAGAGGCTCGTTTCCAAATCATCGGACATCGGACATTGGACTCTGGACATGGGACCCAGGTCCTGGCTTCCAGGTCCTCGTTCTCAGATCCCAGGTTCCAGGTCCCAGGTCCGCAATCCGATTCAGTTGATGGTTGATGGTTGATCGTTGATCGTTGGGAGCGAGACCCGAGCTCCGAACCGCGAGACCCGTTGTCCGCGTTACGTGAACGAGGCCCGAGCCACGAGCCTCGAGCCTCGATTACGAGTACGATGACGATTACGATTACGATTACGAATTACGAGTACGTCTAACGAGCACAACGCAACCTTTCCCCTGATCCCCTATCTCCTATCTCCTCTTTCTGTTCACTGTTCACTGTTCACTGTTCACTGTTCACTGTTCACTACTTCCCCGCCAGCTGCGGATACAGTCGCGCGGCGCAGTCGGGACAGATGCCGTGGCTGAACTCGGCCTCGGAGTGTTCGCGGATGTACTGCTCCAGCTGGTTCCAGGCGCCGCTGGAGTCGCGGATTTTCTTGCAACTGGCGCAGATGGGGATGATCCCCCGGAGGGTTCGGATCTCGGCCAGCGCCTTTTCCAGCCTGCCGATGAGCTCGGCCTTCTCCATCTCCGCCGACTTGCGGCGGGTGATATCCAACTGGGCGCCCAGGGCCCGCAGCGGCCGGCCGTCGGCGCCGCGGACGACGATGCGCCCCCAGTTGAGGATCCAGCGCCAGCTGCCATCGCGGGCGCGCAGCCGGTGCTCCGTCTCGAATACGGGAAACTCGCCGCTCTCGTGGCGGCGCGCCGCCTCCTCGACGGCCGGCCGGTCATCGGGATGGATCAACTCCTTCCACGCCGCGGCATGATCCTCGATGTCGCCGGGTGAATACCCCAGCATCCGCGCCCAGCTGTCGCTGCGCACCACCCGGCCGGTGGTGAAGTCGTGGTCCCACCAGGCCAGTCCCGCGCTCTCCACGGCCATGGCCAGCCGCTCCTGCGCGTGCAGCGCTTCCTCCAGCAGGTCGGGATCGAGACCGCCGGCGGTCGCGTCGGCGCCGAGCGCCGCGACGATGGTTTCGAGCTGATTCACCCGCGCCATCAGCCGGTCGATCTCCGCGGCCACCCGTTCCCGTGTGTCCAAAAGGGTCTGCATCCGCTGCATCTCCTCCCGCGCCGATTCAGCCCGTCACGGCACCGGATCGCGAAAGTATGACATGCCGGTCACAAAAACGTCATGTGAATGAAAGATGGAATATACTGCTACCGGCAAACCTGTTGCAAGTATTTTTTCACCGGCGGCGCCTCGGGCGGTGTCCGCGGCGTGACACGGACCGTCGTGTCGTATACAATGCCATGGACACCGCCTGGAAAGGAGCGCGCCATGAGCGACGAGACGCCGATCAAGATCAAGCAGCCGCCGGTCCTGTTCAACGGGACCCAGGAGATCATCCACCGCCTGGCGGGGCTCCTCGACGGCGTGCTCATCACCTACTGGAACAGCCCCAGCGGCTCGGTCTGCGACAACGACGTCGTCGCCGTCCACCAGATGCTGGAGCGGATCGGCCGCGTGGAGCGGCTCTATCTCTTCATCCGCTCCGAGGGGGGCGACGGCCAGGCGGCGCTGCGCATCGTCCACCTGCTGCGGCAGTACGCCCGGGACATCATCGCCCTGATCCCGCTCGAGTGCGCGTCGGCGGCCACCATGATCGCGCTGGGCGCCAACGAGCTGCACATGGGCCCCATGGCCCACCTGACCGCCATCGACACGTCGCTCACCCATCCGCTCTCGCCCGTGGACCGGGACAACGAGCGGGTCAGCGTCAGCCTCGACGAGCTCAAGCGCGTCATCGGTCTGTGGGACCGGGAGAAGCAGGCGGAGCAATCCAACCCGTACCAGGCGCTCTTCGCCCACGTCCACCCGCTGGTCATCGGCGCGGTGGACCGGGCCGACTCCCTCTCCATCATGCTCTGCAAGGAGATCCTGTCGTACCATATCGCCGACGAGGCGGTGGCCGACCGGATCGCCCAGACGCTGAACACCCGCTACCCGTCGCACTCGTACCCCATCCTCTCCAGCGAGGCCCGCCGGCTGGGCCTGCGGGTGCGCGACCTCGATCCGGCGGTGCACGACCTGCTCATCGACCTAAACCTGATCTACAACGAGATGGGGCAGCGCGCCGTCACCGACTTCAGCGAGATCCGGAGCCACAACAACGAGATTCTGAATATCATCGAGACCCGCGACGTCCAGCTCTACTTCCAGACCGACAAGGACTGGTTCTACCGCACCGAGGAACGCCGCTGGGTGCCGCTGAACGACAACAGCTGCTGGCGGCTGGTGGAGCGGATCGACGGCAAGATCCGCAAGCAGATGTTCCACCTCGCCTGACGCGGCCGTCGCGGGACGCACGCAACCATGCCCGGGCACCGCTTTCACCTCGGCCTCACCGAGCGCTGCAACGCCCGCTGCGCCCATTGCTACTGGGACGTTCTGGGTGCCCACCCCGACCCCGATCCGGACCGCATCGCCCGCATCCTGTCGGAGTTCCGGCGGCTGGCTCGCGCCCACGGCGAGCGGGGTCGCCACGTGCTGACCCTGAGCGGCGGCGAGCCCACCCTGCGCGCCGACCTCGAGGCGGTGATCCGCCTGGCCCGGCGGCGGCGGTTCCGCGTCCGCCTCGTCACCAACGCCATGGCGGTGGATGCGGCGCGGGCGCGCGCCCTTCGGCGCGCCGGCCTGCGCATGGTCCAGGTGAGCGTGGACGGAGCGGAGCAGGCAACGTTCGAGCGCGTGCGCGGCGCCGGCACCTGGGCGCCGACCCTGGCCGGCATCGAGGCGCTGCGGGACACGGGGATGTTCGTCGTGCTGAGCCTGGTGCTGCTGCCGGAGGCGAACCTCGACGAGGCGCCCCGGCTCCTGGAACTGACCCGGACGCTCGGGGTGGCCGGCGCCAAGTTCGCCCGGCCGGTGCGGGCCGGAGAGGCCGCGCGCCACGGCCTGGCCGGCGCGGCGGATTACTGGGACGCCTACCGCCGGATCCTGGCGCACGCCCGGGAAATCCGCTACCGCCGGCCGCTGCTCCTGTTCGACCCGCTGGCCCACCGCCTCGCCGCCGACCACCCGGAGTTGACCCGCGGGCTGTGGGGGCTGGACACCGCGCTCTGCCGCTGCGAGCGCACCGAGCTCGTCGAGGTCAACGGTGCCAGCGGCGACATCTATTACTGCCGCCTCCGCGAGCCGCTGGGCAACCTGGACCGCGACGATCTGGTGGGGCTCTGGCGCACCCACCCGGCGCTGGAGGCCATCCGCCGCCGCTCGCCCGCCTCGGCCTGCGCCGCCTGCCCCGCGTGGGCGGGCTGCCGCGGCGGCTGCCCCGCCGTCACCGGCGGCCGCACCTGCATGGTCGCCCGCCAGGATGCCGATTGCCCCGCCGTGGCCGCCCAGGGCGCGCCGCCCGCCGCGCTGCCCGCCGGCGCCTACCCGCACCCATCCCGGCCGTCGCTCCCCGCCGCAGCCCGCCGCGCCGGCCGCCTGCTCCGCTCCCTGGCCGCCTACACGGTGCTGCGGAACCGGGGGTAGGGGCGCCTTTCGTTATCGTTATCGTAATCGTTATCGTTATCGTAATCGTAATTCGTAATCGTAATCGTAATCGTAATCGAGGCCCGAGACTCGAGGCTCGTTCCCTCTAGCCCCTTTCGCGTCCCCTTTGCTTTGGAATCCCAAGCCGCCCTGGCAAGAGCCAGCGTTCATTCCCAGCTTCCCGACGCATGAGAACACGCATCCTGTCCGGAGGGACGGGAGGGAATAGCCAGGAGCGCAGCCCCTGGTCCGGCGGTGATGCGCCCGTTGAATGATCAAGTCACCCGGAGCTGACGGGGCGACATGGAGTCGCCTGAACACCGGCCGGACGAACGGGAGTCGATGGTGTCGTGCCTTCGATGCCACTCGGCATGATTGGACTGCCGCCCCCCTGGGGCTCGAGGAGGGAAACACACCATGCTCAAGGGCGTCCCGCCACCAGGGGCTGCGCCCCTGGCTAATCCGGTCCGGCCCTGTCGGGCCGGGTGTGTGCCGCAATGGGACCGCGTGGTGAGACTCGCTAAAAATTGGCTGGACTCGGCCTACCGGGATGCGCCGGCACCCGGCGCCCCGCCGGCGCGTGCCAGATTCAGCTCGAGAAGCTTCGCCAGGATTTCCTCATCATCGAGGTCCGGGTCCCAGCCGTAGGCAGCGAAGACAGCGGCGTCGAGTGTCCGGTGGGCCGCGTCCAACCAGGCGGGACGGGCGTTGTAAAGGTTGGTCAGGGTCCGCTTTTTTAGTTGGGTCTCGCTAGCCGAATCCTTCGGCACGAGTCTCGAGTAGCGGACTGTGCCAATGCCCGTTCCGGCGTCCACGGTGGCCCGGTCGATGTACCGGTCCCACGGACCGCCCACGGTGCCGGGGAATTCCAGCACCTCTTCCCGCGTCCACTCGGGCGGATTCAGCCACCGTTCCCGCAGCGCATCCAGCTCCCGCGCCGCCGCGGCGATGGCGGCCTCCTGGTCCGGCGTGGGTGCCGGGAATGGAAAGGTCTCGAAACAGGTGGTGGGCGTATAGCGGGGCCGCGTCTCCTGCCGCGTTCCGAGCTTCAGCGCCCAAACTTCGTGCAGCTTGGAATGTAGTACCCCCAAGAAGTAATCATCAGATCTTGAGAAGACAATCACTACATTTGCAGGAATCGCTACAATAGGTGACCAAGTGAAAATCCTGTGTTTAGCAACCATACATGTAGCAATGAATCGTGATTGGCCAATAAATGATTTACGCATCTCTAGGCGCGGTCTCTCAAATTCCCACCATTTCTTATTAGTTTGCCTGGAATTGCCAGACCGTATTTGAAAAACTCGCTGCTTTAAATCTTGAAACGGACCTTCATACAGCTGAACTTCATCAGAATCAACATTTGTAAAATCTATCGTCCACTGCCCACGAGAATTTTGATTAATGTCCTTCCCATTCAGAAATGGTCGCAAAACGTCGCTGTTAGGTTTGCCGTGAGGATTCGGAGACCACAACCAATCCCGCACCACTTCAAATGGCAGGTCAAACGGTCCCGCAGGCGTAACACCCATGAAGCTTAAATTGAGGTTCTCGATTAGAGATCGTGCTAACGTCAAATTTAAAATGGCAGAAGATAAATTGGGGTGGATCGCATTTACTGATAGACCATCCAGTTCCTTGTATCGCTCAACCCCGCTGTCGAATGCTACTAGACTCACGTGCACATTGGCTCCGTCCAGAATCCATTCCTTGTCTGAGATCGCCCAGAAAATGTCGCCGGATGCCTTGATTCGTTTCAACACATCCCGGTTCGCACCGCCGCGAATGCCCTGGGTGGCAAGTAGCCCGGCTCTTTGGCACTTGCCGGCCTCGATGTGGGCTTGAGCCTTTTCGAACCAATAGCAACACAGGTCCGCCTCGCGAGGAACGCGACCCCGCCAGACGGTAAATAGGGTGTCGACATAGTCATCGCTTAGTTCACGCCGCAGCTTTTTCCCGCCCAGAAACGGCGGGTTGCCTACGATGAAGTCCACGGCAGGCCACTGGGGCTCCCGCGGATTGTCCGGATCGGAGAGGTCCAGGATGGCGTCGCGGCACTGGAAGTTGCCCTCCAGGGAGCGCAGGATGGGGTCCGGCGGCGTGCCGAAGCCGTTGAAGCGGATCCACTGCAGCCAGCCGATCCAGACGGTCATCTGGGCCAGCTCGAAGGCGTACGGGTTGATCTCGATGCCGTAAAGTTGCCAGGGGCCCACCATGGGCAGGAAAGCGGCCAGGCCCCGTTCCCGCGCGAAGCGGATCGCGTCCTTTTCCAGGTCCTTGAGCTTGTGCAGGGTCACGTAGAGGAAGTTGCCGGAGCCGCAGGCCGGATCGAGCACCCGGACGCTCTGGAGCCGGTCCAGAAATCCGCGCACGGCCTCCCGCGCCTTGCCGCCGGAACGGGCCTTCGCTTTTCGGGCGGCGGTTGACTCGGTGCCGGCGCTCCCCGCAGCCAGCGCCGCCTCGACGGCGCCGCGGACCGCGTCCCACTCGCGGCGCAGCGGCCGCATCACCACGGCGTCCACCAGCAGCTCGATGTCCTCCCGGCCGGTGAAGTGGGCGCCGAGCTGGGCGCGCTTGGCCGGGTCGAGCCCCCGCTCGAACAGGGTGCCGAAGATGGACGGGTCCACCGAGCCCCAGTCCAGCCGGGCGGTGGCGATGATGGCGGGCAGGTCCTCCGCGGCCAGCTCCGGCACGTCGTCGTCGCCGAACAGGTTGCCGTTGAACCGGCGGATGCTCTCCACACCGAAGTCGCCGCCCGAGCCCATGGCAGCGAACAACTGGCCGACGAGGCGGCGGAACCGGGCCGGTTCGCCCGCGGCCTTGTCGGCGATGCGGGTGAAGATCATGTCAGGCAGCAGACCGATGTCCTCGGCGAACATGCAGAAGATCACCCGGTCGAGGAAGCGGGCCACCTGCGCGGGATCCACGCCGCGCCGGCGCATGGCCTGGGCGATGTCGGCAATCTGCCGGGCCGCCGCCTGGGTGATGGCCGCGCTGGTGACGCCGGGCCGGAGCTGCTCCGGATCGAAGAAGACGGCCCGCAGAATCTCCAGGCTGCGCGGCTCAGCCAGGCGGGCCAGTGGGATCTCGTGATGGACCGAGATGGTTTTTTCAAAATTCGTGTGGATGACGATCCGGTCCAGGTCGCACAAGACGAGGAGGGGCGGATTGGCCAGGGCGTCGCGATAGCGCAGGAGCTGGTCGAACGCGGCGACGAGGTCCTTGTGCCGGCCCTTGTACTCCCAGCCGAAGAAATCCTTCTTCCAGACGTCGGCGAAGCCATCACCGCCGCCGTGCTTGGCGGCGCCCTTCTCGAAGCAAAACGACTCGCCGGTGGGGTCGGCCTCGGCCGGCGTGGGATGCCCCACCAGCCGGCACAGGTCGAGGAAATGCTCCTGGGCGGCGGAGCGCTCCTTGAGTTCCACCTTCGACCACTTGGCGATGAATTCCAGCGCGTCCACGGATCCCCCCGCTGTCGGAATTGTGCTCCAGGAAATCTTCCCACATTCTTATACCACAAACCCGTTCGGATGACCGCTGAACGCATTCCAATCGATGGGTAATTCTAAAAAACCGAAGTCCGAATTCCGATGTCCGACGTCCGAAGTCCGAATCCCGCATGGCGGGAACGAGCCTCTAGCCTCGAGTCCCGAGCCTCGATTACGATTACGATCACGATTACGAATTACGATTACGAGCACGAAGTCCGATGGCCGAATCCTGCATGGCGGGAACGAGCCTCTAGCCTCGAGTCCCGAGCCTCGATTACGATTACGAGCACGATTACGAGCACGATTACGAATTACGATTACGAGCACGAAGTCCGATGGCCGTCCCCCCTTACAGCATCACCGCCAGCACCAGCAACACCGTGACCAGCATCGCCGGATTGTCGAGCCAGCCGGGGAGCGCCGCCTCGACGGCCGCTCCGGCGGCGGCCGCGACGCCGGCGGCGGGCAGCAGCGCCGGCAGAGAGAATCCATAGCCGCAATGGCCGCCGGTCAGCACGATCGACAGGACGGCCAAGGCGTTGACGGCCGCTCCGGCCAGCGATTTCTCCGTCCACGGCAGGCGCGGACCGCCCAGCCGCCGGCCCGCGATCGCGGCGGCGGCGTCCCCCGCGCTCATGGCCAGCACCGCCAGCACCAGCTCGGGGCGACGGCCGGACCCCCAGGCCCACCCCAGCGCCAGCAGCGGCACAACCGCCACCGCCAGGTAGTAGACGCCGCGGGGCAACCGGCGGGCCGCCCGGTGGCGCCGCCAGTTGGCGCCCGCGTTGCCGGCCAGAATCAGGGCGAGGGCCGGCAGGAACAGCCAGGCCCGCGTCAGCCCGTGGACCAGCGGGATCACCCAGATACCCAGCGCCACGTGGAACGTCTTGCGGGCGGCGAATGCCGACAGCCAGCCCCGCTGCACGGCCCCGCCCAGCAGGTCGTGGGTCAGCCGCATCCCCGCCAGCCAGGCGGCCACAATGACCAATTCCCACCCCAGATCGCTCATGGTTGTATTATGCCAGATCTGAGGCCCGCCGGGCCAGTTGTCCACCGGCGGAAATGCGGCGGTTCACCGCAGAAATAATTTACAAATAATGCGAAATTTCCCGTCGGATCCGTCGATAAATACATTGAACATTTGATCCAATCCCATGGAGGTGCCTATGTCCGTAGGTGGTGTCGGCGGAAAAGGTCCCATTGACCTTCCGGATTCCCAACAAACCATCGATTCCAAACAGGACATCCAGAAATCGGCCCCGCAGCAGTTCACCGACGGCATCGTCAGTGCGCAGCAGGTGTCCGGCGGAGTTCTGGACGCGGTGGGCGGTGGCCAGCAGGTCGCCCACGGTTCGGTGGAGCAGTTGCAAATGATGCTTTCGGCGGTCATTCACGGCGACACCCACAGCATCCCCAACGAGGATCAGATGCCCAACTACGACCAGGGCAGCACCAACGGCTGCGGCACCACCAGCCTGGCCATGATCCTGAGCTACCTCACCGGCCAGAGCATCACCCAGGGCGACATCGACAAGGCCATCCGGCGCATGGACGTGTTCACCTCGCCCCGCGACCTGCTGGAGTATGCCCAGGACATGGGCCTGGCTGCGGAAGGATACAACAACGGCACCTGGGAGGAGTTGAAGGGGTACATTGACCGCGGCCTGCCGTGCCAGGCGCTGATCTCCGCGGACGGTTCCTCCGATCCCACCAAACTGCATTACATCGCCGTCACCGGCTACGGCAAGGACGCGACCACCGGCGAAGAGACCGTCATCTACCATGACCCGGCGACCGGCAATGAAGAAACCATGCTGCTGTCGGAATTCAAGCAGAAGTGGAGCGCCCCCATCGGCGGATTCGAGAACTACTTCAACGTGTACGGCCCGGCCGGCACCGATCTTCCGTCCAGCCGGTTCGACGGTATCGAGGGCACCACCTGCTTCTCCGAGGGCTTCGCCAATCTGACCAACAATTTGAACCGCCTGTACGACCCCGACAGCGTCGGCAGCTGGCTCCACGGCTTCATCGGCTTTCCCGGCGGCATCGTCCAGACGGTGGGCGGCGCGGTCGGAGGCGCCGTCTCCCTGGCGGGCCAGTGGCTGAGCGACAGCGTGGAAGGCATCCCGGTGGTGGAAAACCTGGTCCAGCCTTTCGGCGACATCATCGACGGCGTCGGCGCCGGATTCAGCGACGTGGTGGGCGGCTTCGGCGAGGCGTTCGACTCCTGGGGCCAGGGCTTCGAGGACCTGTTCAGCGGCGACGTCGGCGGATTCTTCAGCGGCATCGGCGAGGGTTTCCTGGACATCGGCAGCGGCATTGTCGAGGGCGTGGGCGACTTCTTTGGCGGGGTGGCGGATGCGGTGGGCGACTTCTTCAGCGGTTGGTAAGAACCGGCCGGCACGCGGCACCGCCGTCCTGTTGCTGGCGCTGGCCCTGGGCGTGGCGACTGCCGCGCCGCGCCCCACGGCCACCGTCTCGGGACGGGTGGTGGATGGGGACGCCTGGCAGCCGCTGGCCGGCGTCACCGTCGTGTGGGACAAGCAGCGCGCCGTGACCGGCGCCGACGGCGCCTATCAGTTGCGGCTGCCGGCGGGCGTGCGCACGCTGACGTTCTCGGCGCCCGGCCGGGCGGCGGCGCGCAAACTCGTGGTGATCCGCGATCCGGGCCAGGCGGTCCGGCTGGACGCCGTTTTGCCCGCCGGAGGCGCGGCGCCGGCGGTCCGGCTGGCTTTGAACCGGGGGC
This sequence comes from Acidobacteriota bacterium, assembly GCA_029565065.1. Taxonomy (GTDB): domain Bacteria; phylum Acidobacteriota; class JAAYUB01; order JAAYUB01; family JAAYUB01; genus JAAYUB01. The sequence goes on from JAKQOW010000052.1 coordinate 32,456, forward strand.
TGTACCTTTCCCCCGAGGGCAAGGTCCTGCCCGCGGACGCCAAACCGGCGGGAACGATCACCCTGGCCGACGCCTTCGGCAACCAGGACCGGCCGCTCCGGCTAAACCTGCGGGGCTTCAACGCCTGGGCGCCGACCTGGGCACCCGGCGGTCAGGCGGTCTACTACGGCGTGGACGGCACGTTCCACAAACCGGCCGATCGCAAATACCTGGGTGTTTTCCGCCACGAACCGGCCACGGGCCGGACGGAGGCGGTGCTCCGCGACCACGGTATCCGGCACATTGCGCGGAGCGCCGACGGCACCAACCTGGCGGCCGCCGGCGAGAAATCCCTCTACGTGCTGGACGCGGCGGCCCGGCCCAACCCCAGCCCTCACCCGGCCTTCTCGCTGGGCAACGCGCGAGGCTGGCTCCTGTCGGTGGCGTGGGGACCAGCGGACTGGATATACTTCACGGTGGATGACCAGATCCCGCTGGATGAGCGGCGGTATGCCTCCCGGCCGCGCATCGCCCGAGTGCATCCGGACGGTTCCGGACTCGAACCGCACTGGGCGGCGGCCGACCAGTCCGCTTATCGCTACCCGCTGACGTTCGCCGACGGTACCATCCTGTACGGCCGGCATGCCTTGGACGGCACCGCCCAGGAAGTCTGGTTGCGGCCCGCGGCGGCGGAATCCGAGCGGAAGCTCGCCGATACCGCGCTGCGCCCGGTCTGGCTGGACGCGACCGCCCACCGGCTGTACTACATTTACATGCTGGACCTGCACGTCCGCGACCTGCAGACGGGCACAGACCTGGTCATCGTCCAGTCCGCGGTGCAGGCCGACTACCGCCGCGATTGACGGATCGTTTCAACGCTGGGTAGGTCTTTTGCCTGCCGGGCGCGGTTTGCGCGCGGCGGGCTTTTTTGTGGTCGGCCGGCGGACCGGCGCCGGCGCCGGAGAGTTCCCCTGGGCGGTGATCGCCTCCTGCCACACCGCCCGCTCCAGGGCGGTGATCAGCAGGGTGGTCGTCTCGCTCTGGCGGATGATCGCCTGGATGATGGCCTTCATGGGTTCCAGGCGCAATTCGGTGGCGGTGTCGAGATCGATCTTCCGCATCTCCCAGTCGGGGAATAGTCGCGGCAGGCTCCCTGCCTCCACGCGCAGGGTGAGCACATCCTGGTGGCGCTTGTCGCGCAGGATGCGGGCATAGATCTCGTCCACGGCGGCGTCGGGCCCCTCGATGACCTGGAAAAATACGCCCCCCGAGGCGACCAGCAGGCCGGTGATGCCGAGCTTTCGGTTATTGGCGGCCGACTGGGCGGCGATCCGCTCGATGTCGCGGGCGGACATGGGGGTGGCGAACCGGCTGATGTACTTGATCCGTTTCATTCTCTCGTCTCCTTCCGGGATTCAGGCGGGAGCGCCCCCGCCGCACCCCTTTGGATGCGCCCGCCTCGCGCCGGTCTCAATCCATTTGCCATCGGCATTGCAACGGCCGTCGCTTCGCGCTATCATACGCCTCCGGTTCCGGGAGGTAGAGTCGCGCACTCAGGCCCTGCGACCGGGACCGACCTCGATCGTCCGGAGGCTGCCGTGCCCATCTACGAATACCAATGCCGCCAATGCGGCGCCGTCACCGAAGTGCTGGTTCGCGTTCAGGCTGCGGAGGGCGCCGTCGCCTGCCGGTCCTGCGGCGGGACGGACACGGAGAAGATCTTCTCGGCCGCCGCCGTGCTCACCCACGCCGGCCCGCCCTGCGCCGAGAAGTGCGGCCGCATGGACACCGGCGGCCGCGACCTCCCCTGCGGCTCCCACTGCTGCCCGCATTGATTCAACTCGAGGCTAGAGGCTCGGGGTTCGGGGCTCGAGGCTCGAGACTCGGGGCTCGTTCCCGATCATCAAAAATCGAATATCGGTTTGGGACCTGGGACCTGGGTTCTGGGACCTGGATCACAGAACCCAAATCTTTGTACCGATCCACCGATCCACCGATTCACCTATTCGCCGTCTTACAGCTTCTCGATGGTTAGGTAAAAATAGCAGGCAGCCGGACGGCCCTGGTCATCCTTCGGCTTGGAAAAGCGGTACCTCGACACGGCCTGGGTGAGGCTCTTGAGGAGACACGGCGGCACGTCGCTAATCTCTTTCAGGTTTAGCATGACGGCGCATTCCACCTCGCCCTGTTCATCGATGAGGATTTCGTAGACGGGCGCGACCGCGCCCAATTCCCCCTCACATCCGGACGGGCGCTCCAGGGGCGAGCGCTCCAATAGCTCCAGGTCCGGGACGTCCTCCGGCTCCAGGATGATCCGGTCCGGCGACTCGATCATCCCCCGGCAGTGGTGTTTCCGCTCCGGCGGTTCAGCAGCGACGGCACTTCCAATAACAAACCCCGCTGCCAGGATCATCAGTACACTGCGGAGCATGATATCTCCATCTTGCCCCGGTTATCTGCAACCGACCGGGCGAGATCGCGCCGGTGGGCGTTCCGGTCCGGGATTCAAGATTCGGTTGATTGCTGGTTGTCCGTCTGGATTCCGTCAGGTGCGGTTTCCGGCGATTCACCCTCGCCGTGCTTTTTCTTCTCGAGCCGGCGCTTGCGCTTCTCTTCCTGCTTCTTCTGCCGGGCCAGATCCTTCTGGCGTTTTTCATGCTTGTAGTTGCTGCGTGCCAACACTACCTCCACGCAATGGATTGCCTTCCGATCGAATCGACTGCCCATGATCGGGCAGCCGGTTATACTCTAACATAAAATCCGCCGATCTAACCTCACCGATTCCCGGTCACCACCGGCGCACAGCTACTTCCGCTCGAACTCGAACCGGAACTTCAGGCTCTTCTTCTGGTCCTTGACCAGCAGGTCCAGCCACCAGTCGTTGCGGATCTCGTTCCAGCGGTGCAGCCGGAAAAATGGTGGATTGGCGGCGATCTCCGGAGGCGCCTCCGCCCGCTGCCGGCCCGCCAGGATGCACAGGGTGTTGGGCCCCCACACCTGGGTGGCCCCCTTCTCCTTCGACTCGTTCGGGAAGCCGGCGACGGTGTGGACGTACAGCTGGTAGGCATCGCCCGGCCGGGTGATCTCGAAGGTCATGGGAATACCCGCCCGGGCGAGGATATCGGCTGCCGCCAGCAACTGGTCCAGCGTCGCGCGGACCGCCGCCCCGCCCTCCTACTTCTCCCCGAACCACGTCTTCATCAACGCGTCCACGGTGGGGCGGCCCACGTCGACGAGGGAGCCGTGTGCCAGAATCATCTTCCCCGACCAGCGACCCACCCACGGGTCGCCCAGGTCGAGGTAGCTCGAGGGCGGGCTGAGGAGGTCCGTCGAGGTGTGCCGGGCCACGACGTAAAGCCAGCGGCGCCCCTTCTTCTTCAGCAGGGTGCCGTCCACCGGCCAGCGGGTGTCCGGGGTGACGGTCTGCTGCGTGCCCGGCCCCGGCGTCTGCTCCACGTAGTACACCTGATACTCCACGCCGGCATGGGGCACCGGGTCCCAGCGCAGGATGATCTCGTCCTGCTCCGATTCCAACCGCAGGTTCGTGGGCACGGCCGGTCCGAACTGGACGGGCTGCTCCAGGTAATCGACCACCTGGCCGCCCACCCGGGCCTCGACCCGGAGCATTGTGGAACCGGGCGCCAGGCCCTGGGGGAGGTCGATTCCGCTCAGCGGCCCGATGTCCAGGTACGCGTGGGAGGTGTAGGGCGGCCCGGCCGTTCCTCCCGGCCCCGGAACCATGCGCTTGACCGGCGCGCCCACCGCCGTCCCGTTCAGCGAGACGGCAACCTCCACCTCCGCCGGGTTCGGCGAGGCGTTGGCCAGAGTCGCCCGGAGGAACACCTTGTCCGACAGGCTCGGGTAGAGCGGTGTCGTGCGCTCGTAGACGTTCAGCAGGCTGTTCTCCACATCGGGCCAGTAGGGGCCCTGACGCCCCGCCTGGAACCTGATTCCGCCGGGCTCGCGGCCGTCCCAGACGCCCGCCAGCTTCCACGGGCTGCGCGGATTGAAGGGCGCCGGCAGCGGGTGGATGAACTGCAGGTCGTCGGAGAGCACGGTGACGGTCACCGGCGAGCCGGTCACCGGCCGGTTGGTCACCACCGAGGTGTACACCAGTTGGAGGACCGGTGAGTACCGGCAGAGCGCGATGAATTGCTCCCACGGAATCAGGACCGCTGCCAGCCGGCCCTGCTTGTACAGGTCCCAGCCGTCGGCGCGGCCGGATTTGATGACCAGAGTGCCTGCGGGGTCATGGAGGTAGAGCCCGGTCTCGTTGAATCCCACCGCCACCACGGCGTGCTGGATCCCGTAGACATCCACGAACACCGGGCGGCCCTGGCGCAGGTTTTCCACGATGAACAGGGTGGCTTCGAGCGGCTCAGTCCAGGGGGCGTGGCTCAGATCGGGGACCAGCCCCTGCCCGGCGTAGAGCGGATCGAGGCCGCCGGACCAGTAGCCGGTGAACGCCAGCAGCGCGGTCAGAAAATCGAGCTTGAACCGGCTGGCGATGTCCCAGGTCTCCAGGTGGCCGCCGTGCGCCTTCATGAGCATGCCCGTGGCGGCGGCGAAGCACCAGTTGGAATGCCCCTGGGCGTAGTACGGCACCTGGAGCGGCGGATCGCACCGGTAGTCGGCGACGAAATCGTTCAGCACCTCCTGCAGCACCGCCTGGTTCACGCCGCGGATGACCCGCCAGGCCACCAGCCCCACCACCGTGAAGGGGCTGCAGCGCGTCGTCTGCACCCGAACGGTGCCGCCCGCGGCGTCGGGTTCCGCCGGCAACTCCGTGACCTGGCCGTCGTGGTGATGGAAAACCTTGTACTCCTTCGGCAGGCGGGCCAGCGCCGGATGGCCCGACGGGCAGGGCAGGACCACGGTGGCCGGCACCGCCAGCGTCTGTCCGCCGACGTCGATGTCGGTCACGGTGAACCCGCGCTGCTGCGGCTCGTCGAGGGCCAGGTGACGGACGGTCACGGTGGTGTCGGCGGCCAGGGCGCCCGGCGGCAATTCGATGCCGCTGCCGTCGGCGAGCAGCACCGCGCCGCCGGCGTCTCGCGATACCCAGCCGGCGCGTTCGTCCACGGTGCGGAACAGGCTGAAGTCCAGGCTGGCCAGCGGATTCTTATCGGGCGGGATCGCCGGCGGATCCGCCCGCAGGTCGCGCGGCGCGGTCGCCGGGCGCGGCGCCGCCTCCAGGTTGTCGGGCGGGATGATGGGCCCGCGCCAGACGGCCACGGCGTCCAGCCAGTCGGGATCCAGCCAGAGCAGGCCCAGGATGTTGGCGGCGGAGAACACCACCAGGCCGATGACCAGGATGATGCCACAGCCCCCAAGGCTGCCTTTGCGGGCCGGGGCGTTCATGCCAGCACCCCCGTCACCGTCAGCACCAGGACGCCGAACAGCAGGAGGTTGACGGCCAGCCATCCCTGCAGGACGATCCAGGCCGGGCCGCCCCGGCCTGGCCGTCCGCCGGCGCCGGCGATTCGCCGGGCCACCCGGTGCGCGTCATAGATGCCGAACAGGTAGGGGACGATCAGCGGGCTGAACAGCAGGATGAGCAGGCCTTTCCAGGGCTGGCCGTTGTACGCCTGGCCCGCGCCGGGGATGACGATGCCCGCCGCCAGCGCCAGGCCGGTCCCGTGCGGTCGGCCCGCCGGAGGCGGTGATCCGGCGGGAGCTGCAGCAGGAGTGGACGGCCGAACGGGCACTGACGGAATCTGGACGACTGGTGGCGGCGGGGAGACGACGGGCCGCGCCGGTGCCGCCGCCGGCGGGACAGGCCGGGCCGGCGGGGGCGCCGCCGGCGACCGGGCCGGCGCAGCGCTGGCAGAAGAGGTCGCCGGCGGGTTCGGGATCGCCGGCCGGACGGCGGGCGCGGCCGGCATGGGCCGGCCGCACTGGCCGCAGAACCGGGCGTGGTCACGGACGGGTCGGCCGCAGGCGGGGCAGAACATCGCGCACCTCCGCGAGACGGAGTCTCTCCGCGCGCGCGGCCGCCCGGGGCCGTCGGTACGCGGGAAGCGGCTGGGCATCAAGGAGACGCGACGGCCCAACCGGCTGGGATGGAATAATGTAGAGGCGACGCACAGGCTGGCTGCTCACTCCGGGCGCAGTTTTCACGAGCGCGAACGGCGGCGGTTCAACGGGCGACGAGTTCCAGCGTTTTCGTTTCCCACGTGTACTGCTTGGGCTCCTTGCCGGGTATTTCGGCACGCCGCAGGAGGACCACGGGAAATTTCGAACCGGGGGGGATGTTGAGCGACGAGAATTGGGACGAGTTGCGCATGGGGATCCCGTTGATCTGCTGGATGACATCCAGGGCCCGGATGCCGGCCTTGTCCGCAGGTCCGTCGATGGCCACGCTCAAGACAAGGACATATTCCACGCGGGTCTGACCGAGGTCCTCCGCCTGCTCCGGCGTGAGATTGTCCACGTAGATCCCGTAGCTGGGCATCGTCAGCTTCCGGCCGGTGGCCGCAAGAACGGAGGCCGTGGCGTCCATGAAGTCCCGGGCCGCCTTCTCGGCATCGAAGCAGAACACATAGACCGAGCCGGCGAACAACTTGACGCACCAGTGGAGCGTGAGATTTCGGGGCAGCATTGCCTCGACGTCCGGGACGTACCACAGTTCCAGTTGGGTGACGGGTTCCAGCTTGAGCTTGTAGGTGGTCTTCCCCTCCCCGTCGCCGTTTTTCTGATACCAGATCGTCTGGAACCGGAGTTCGTCCTTCTTGGGCTTCTTCGGATCCAGCTTCACCTCGACGGCATTGGCCAGCAGCACCGCGTTGTAGTTCTCGGGGGTCAGGCAGGCCGGGTGGGAGCGCTTGAAAAGGGCCGCGGCCTGGTCCAGCGGCAACTGGGTGTTCGGCTCGTGCCAGAACCGTTGTTGGTCGCTCGGCGCGGGCCAGACCTTCTTCTTGCCCTGGATGATGGTCAGCTCCTGCTGCGCAACTGCCGGCGAACCGTCCGCCACGAGGCCGGCGAGGCCGCACCCGGCGATCAGCCCGCCGGCCGCCAGCAGCAGGCTCCGCCAACCGGCGCGGACCCGGCCCGCCCTGCCTTCAGCCTGCCGTCGCTTCATGGCGCCTCCTGCCGCGCCGATACGCCATCCGCAACCGTGCCGGCGCGTTTCTGAATTGTGCTCCCAGTCGATAGCTGCATCTTAAAACCAGTTGAGCCATTTTGCAACCGCCCGGCGCAAGCCGCCGACGCCAGTCGGGCAACACCCGCAACCGATCCAATCCCGCCGCATAAAATAAAGCCCCGCCGTTTCGGCGGGGCGTGGTTCATCGCTGACATGCGGGCGGGCGGTTATTTCTCGAACACCTTCTCCACATCCTGGTACCGGGTGTGCACGGTCTCCAGGGTGGCGTCGATGACCTTCCAGTCCTCGCCGGCCAGCGCTTGGTTCAGCTCGGCGGTGGCGGCGCCGAGGGCCGCGAAGGCCGCCTTCAACGCCTCGGTCTTGGCCTCGAACCGTTTGGGGACGGCCGCGGTCTGGAGCACCTCGCACGCTTTGGCGAGTTCGGTGCCCGAGGCGCGCAGCGCCGCCAGGTCCTTGGCCGGCCACTGGTAGTGGTACACCTGGTACAGCACCTGGTGGTAGGCATCCAGCTCCTTCATCACCGGCCGGACCATCCGCACCAGTCCCTCGTAGCGGGCGTGCAGCTCCTCGGCGGCATCCAGGGAGGGTTGGAGCTCCCCGCCGGCGACAGCCTGCTCGTACTTGGCCACCGCGGCGGCCATGGCCTGGACGCCGGCGTCCCACTTGGCCTGCTTGTCGCGCAGAATGCCGGGCAGCTTGGCTTTTTCCAATTCGGCCATGTGCTCCCTGATCTGGGGCACCAGCTCCTTCATCAGGGCCAGATCCTTGTTGGGCCAGGCGTTGTGCCACAGCGGGTAGATCACGTCGTGAAACGCGAACAGGGCGGGTACGTCGGACTTGACGTCGGACGGATCGGTGGGCGCCGCCCACACCGCCAGCATCAGCACGGCAGCCAGACTGAACAGCAGACGGAAACGCATATTCATGATGCCTCCAATGAATTGGTCTCGAACAGGGGGACGGAGCCTCCTCCGCCCGCTCATTCTAATCGCCGCCGCCCGTTTGTCAAGGACCCTCACGGCGGCGGCCGCCGTTAAGATGCCCGGCCAGCGAGGAAAGACGACGCTACTTGTGCGGTCGCTCCGCGATTTCCCGCGCGAAGTCCTTCTCGGCGGTTCGCAACACCCCCGGCGGGATCCCGGCCTTGCGGGCCAGTTCCTTGAAGTGCGCGAAATCGTCCTTGGCATCCTGCAGGCGCTGCATGTAGGAGTTGGATGCGAGGAGGCCCTGTTTGTTCCACTCAACGATGCGGGTTTCCATCTCGTCGATCTGGGCCAGGTAACCCTTGAACTTCTTGTAGTAGAACTCCTCGTTGGCCGTCCGCTCCGGTTCGGCGGCGGCGGGTGTCATGGTGGTGCCGTCGTAGACGGGTGCGGCCGCGGGATCCTTCTTGACCGATTTGAGGTGGTCGTTGGTGATGACCACCGTCGCCTTCTTATCCTTCGAAGCCTTGCTTTTACGGGCCACGTCGGCCACGCTCTGGCCGGCTGCGCCGGCCGTCAGAAAGAGGACCAGTGCGGCCAGCGTCGTCTTCCGGACACGGGATCTGTACATCGCGGCCCTCCTGTATCCGGCCATCGCCTCGACGGACCGGGCAGTCCGTCACCGCGGCAGGGCCGGCGCCTGCTTCAATCGCACCCGGATGTCGAGGCGGGCGCCCTGACGCGACACGACGCCGAACTTGCCTGAGTAGTCGGCGAACACCACCGCCGTGTCGGACCCCTTCAGCACCTTCAGGTACGGGTCGAGCTGGGCGACCAGCTTGCGGAATGCCTCCCGCGCTGTCGTTTCCGACGGATAGTCGACACGCATCCGGGTGAAGTCGCCGCCGGCGCCGTCGCCGTACCGCGCCACCGCGGCGGTGGCCGTCCGGCCCAGGCTCAGGATGTTGCCTTCGCCGAAGGTGAAGATGGGGCTCAGTCCGTACGGGCCCCGCACCAGGCGCAGTGTGTCGGGGAGCTGCCCCTGGGCCGGCAGCGCCTTCAGCAGAGGCACCGCGACGTCCCGAGGGAGCAGCCGGGCGACCGCCTGTCCGAATGCGGCCAGCACCGGCCGCAGATCACTGCCGCCGGCCAGGTTGTTGATGATCACGAGGTAGCGGTTCCGCTGGAGCATGAGCTGGTAGGCATCCACGGTGTGCCGGGCCGGGATGTCGGGATCGCGCTGCTCCCGGCCGCACTTGGCCAGATAGATCCCGACGCCTGCGGCCGGGTCGGTCATCCGGTACACTTCCACCACCAGCTCCGCCCCGCCCTTGTGGAAATGCTGCAGGGTCAGGGCCTCGAACCCGAACTCGAGGAACAGCTCGGCGCCGCCGTCGATGTAGTTGTACAACTCGCCGGGACCGTACACCTTCTGCGTCCCGGTGCGCGCCCAGTCCGGCGCCGCGCCGTTTGGGGGGATCAGGCCGGGATCGCCGACGGCGCCGGCGGCCGCAGCCGCCAGCCAGAGGGCCGCGATGAGCGCGCCGGCGGTTCGGCCGGGGCCGGGCTCCCGCCCGGTGCGTATGCGCATGGGTTCCACCTCCCGCGGGAATCGCCGCGGCTCAGAGCTTCACGTACTGGATCCGGGCCGGATCGGCCACACCCAGGCCCAGCTTCTCGCCGTAGTAAAGATACTCGGTGTACCGGGGATGCTCGTTGACCGCCACACCGGCCGCCTTGCGCTTCTCCACCAGGTGCCGGTGGCCGATCATGTCCAGGGCGAAGGGGTCGGTGGCGAAGTAGAGCGAGTGCCACGGATAGACGAACTTGGCGTTCATCATGGGCCCGTCGTCATACTGGCCGCGGATGCCGTCGATGATGGAGAGCACCATCTTGTCCCGCACCCACGGGGCGGCGCACACCTCGGTGTTCACGCGGAAGAACAGCGGCGCGTGCAGCCGGCCGGTGTTGCAGACAGCGCCGTAACCAATGTTCTTGGTGACCATCGAGACGCCGTTGCCGGTGTTCTTGAACACGGCGATGTTGATGAACTTGGTGAGCTTCTCGGTGAGCAGGCGGCCGAAGTAGCTGTACTCACCGGCGAAGACGTGCTGGTTGAGATAGAACTCGTCGTCCTTGTAGCCGCGCACCGCTTTCCCCTCGACTCCCTTGGCGAAGTAATACGCCTTGGGATCGAAGTTGGCCTCACTGACGTGGTGGCCCGCCGCGTCGCGCCACTTGGTGCCTTCCTCGTCCATGGTCTGCAGGCCCACGATACCGACACCGGGGAAGCGTTCGGGGGTGTACCGGGCCTCCGCCAACATGAGGTCGAAGCGGTCCCAGATGATGATCCGTTCCCGCGGCAGGCCGTTGGCAGTGAGCCATCCGATCACGGCGTCCACCACCTCGTGGCGGACGTTGATCAGCGGGTAGCCCACCGGATTGATCTTGATGCCGACCACGTCGTCGGGGGCGAACAGGAGCTTGAAGCTCGCCGCCATGTCCTTGCCGGTGAGCCCGGTGATGCCCCGCTGCACCATCCCGTTCACCACGGCGGCGTCAGGCTTGTCGTCCACCAGGCAGGCCGGGTCTGCCACGTGGATCACCTTGCCGGGGAAGGGCCCGGGCAGCGACCACGGCTTTTTGGGCACGGCCATGAACTCGGCGATATTCGTTTCGACCTCCGCCGGCGGCGGCGTCCCCTGGCCGAATGACGGCCGGCCCAGCACCAGCCCGCCGGCAGCCGCCGAACCGACGCCCAGCGCCTTCACGAATGCCCGCCGCGACAGGCCGCGGTCCGTCGCCCGCCCGTTGTCATGTCCGCTCATGATTGGATGTCCTCCTCGAGATGAATGCGCGTCCGGTTTGAAACCGGCTCACTCTTTGTACGCAGAAAATCGCGGCCGGGTTCGCGCTCAGCCCGGCGGCGCCGCGGCCGGCGGTTCGCCGCCCGCCGGCGCAACCAGGTCCTGCCGGCACGACGGGCAGACCACCGCGCCCGACCGGATGAGTTCGCCGCACTTGGGGCACGGCACCCGCCATTCGGTCCCGCGCACGGCCAGCCAGACGCCGCCCAGGACGACCCCCAGGAGCAACAGGGCCGCGGCCACCGGCACCAGCACGGCCGCCAGACCCACCACGCCGGAGAAACCGGCTTCACCCAGGCTGAAGAGCTTGCCCAGTCCGTCGTGGACGCTGCTGGTGATGTCGCGCACCGGACGCCGCACCCGATTGCGCAGGTAGTGCACGCCCGTGGCGGTGGCGCCGCCCAGCAAGCCCGAGGCGCCGAGCTCCACCAGGCTCTGGTCCACCGAACCCACCACGGCGGCGAACGCGATGAAGCCGGCGATGAGCTTCGGCAGATAGGCCGCCAGGTCGGAGTACTCGCCGAGGTCGGGATGGGCGTCGATCCAAATTTCGAACACGATGAGCACGCCCAGGATCACCAGGACCGTCGGGTCGGCCATCCAGCGGAAGGCGGCCGACAGTTCGAAGTATTTCGTATGGTGGAGCAGGCCCAGCAGGAAGACGGGCACGAACGCCTTGGCGCCCGCGCCGCCGGCCACTCCAAACGCGGTCAGGTATTCCAGCACATTGGTCACGGCGTCACCTCCCGGTCCACAATGCTGCCGGCATGGTTTGGCGCGGATTCATTATATAACTGGAGATGGAGCATGTGAGGAGTGAAAAGTGAACGGTGAACAGTGAACAGTGAGAATGACTAGTTGTCGTGATCGTAATCGTGATCGTGATCGAGGCTCGAGGCTCGAGACTCGAGGCTCGTTCCCGGAATGTGGACATCGGATTTCGGAATTCGGAAATCGGAATACGGGTCTCGCGGTTCGGGGTTCGCGGTTCGAGTCTTCCTGTTTATCTGATGCTTCCCGTCTTACGTCTTACGTCTTACGTCTCTCGTCTCCCGTCTCCCGTCTCTCGTCTCCCGTCTCCCGTCTCCCGTCTCTCGTCTCCCGTCTCCCCATTCACCGATTCACCCATTCACCCATTCACCTTCTCCATCATTCACCCATTCACCAGATCTTAATCCGATAACTCACCCCGGCGCTGATGGACGTCTCGCTCACGAACATGCCCTGCACGGTGAATGACCAGCCATCGCCGAGATCCACCTCCACGCCCGGCAGCACGGCGAGATTTTTTTCGCGGGTGGTCCTGCCG
>JAKQOW010000057.1 GCA_029565065.1 Acidobacteriota bacterium
CGTCACCCTGATCGTCGAAGGTTTCGATGTCCATGTCCCGAAGGGATACATATACTTGAGATGCTTTGAAAAAAGGATTCGCCGCGGCCCAGAAATCTTTTTCGCCTCTGAATGGGTAACGTATAAACCTTATTCATTACCAAGCGTTAAGTTCAATCACGCAACGGCGAAAAACATTTGATTCGCCGCTTGCGAACCATTTTTCCGCAGTTATGCAAAGCTCTCATACTTTTTCATGGCCTTTTCCGTGACGGTGGAAATGCTCAACCTGCGGATGCGGAAAAAGCAGATCGAGCCGGTAAAATTGAGAAAAGAGATGACGGAGATAATCAGTGATACTTGAGGACCGGATTTCCTTTGCCGATCCGCGCCGAGTCATGTCCATGCCGATCCGGGTACGACCGAGGTCCATGCCGCCGCCGGAGAGCCGCTGATGAGGCAGCGTGGCGCAGTGCGGGCCGGTCGAGTCCGGGCGCTTACAGCGGCATTTTCAATTCCATGGGTTCAACCCGCGGCGAGCATCAGGGCCAATCCCCCGGCGAGGATCAGGGCATAGGTGGTGAACATCAACCGGTTTACCCGGAGGATGTCTTGGGGCTCCAGGGGACGTAAGGGGTCGCCCATGGTGGGCCGGGCCGACGGTTGCCCGAAATAGTGATTGAGACCGCCGAGTTGCACCCCGAGGGCGCCGGCCGTCGCCGCCTCGAGCAATCCGGAGTTGGGGCTGGGGTGGCGGCGGTGGTCACGCATCAAAATCCTTATGGAATTACGGGCGTTCAATCCCAGCATCAACGCGGCGGCTGGTATGAAGGCGGCGGTCAGGCGGGCCGGGAGATAATTGACGAGATCGTCGAGGCGGGCGGCGGCCCAGCCGAATTCCCGGTAGCGCTCGTTTTTGTATCCGAAGGTGGAATCCAGAGTGTTTACCGCCTTGTAGAGCATGGCGCCCAGGGGGCCGCCGAGAAAGGCGAAGATCAGCGGGGCGGTGACCCCGTCGGCGGTGTTTTCGGCGACGCTTTCCACGGCCGCCCGCGTCACGCCCGGTTCGTCCAGGACATCCGTATCCCGGCCCACGATCATGCCCACGCGGCGCCGCGCCCCGGGCAGATGCCCCCCGGCGAGGCTTTCATAGACCTCGCCGCTGTGCCGGGCCAGATCCCGGGCGGCGAGGGTCGTGTAGATGATCAGGATGGAAAAGGCGTCACCCAGCCGGGGATGGAGTGCCGAGCCCAGGACGATCAGACCCCAGCAGATGCCGGCGACGGCCGCCAGGACGCCGATAACCGTGCTGATCCCCGCCAGTCGGGGCGCGGGGATCAGCTTCCGGGTTAAGGCCTCGCCGCCCAGGGCGAGCCGGCCGATGAGTTTCACCGGATGGGGAAGCCGGCGGGGATCGCCCCAGAGCAGATCCAGGATCACCGCCGTGACAATCTGATATTCAAGCGGCATATTTATCTTTTCTATAGGAGGCAGGCCGCCAGTCCGGTCAGGGCCACCGCCGTTTCCGCGATTTCCGCGGCGGCCCCGACGGTGTCCCCGGTAAACCCGCCCAGCTTTCGATAAATAAGCCCCGCGATCAACAAGGCGGCGGCGATGCCGCTCAGGGCCGTGAGCAGTCCCGACCAGGGGGAGGGCAGCCACCCGCCGGCACCGAGGAACAGACCGGCAATAATCATGAAAATCATTGCGAAAATAGGATGGAGCCAGGACCGGCGGCGGATGAAGAGGGAGGCCAGTCCGCCGTCTTTCCGGGCGTAGGGCAACGCGGTGAGCATGAGGAGCATGGCCGTCCGTCCGGCGAGGGGCATGAGGATAATGATCCCCAGGCGCTGGTCGTGAAGCAGCGGCGCCAGGGCGGCGATCTTCAGGGCGAGGACGAAAAAGACGGCCAGGACCCCCATGGTCCCGATGTGGCTGTCCCGCATGATCTCCAGCATCCGCTCCCGGTTACGGACGCTGAAGATGCCGTCGGCGGTGTCGGCCAGGCCGTCCAGGTGCAGGCCGCCGGTTATGAGGACCAGGAGCAGGACGGTCAGGACGGCGGCGACCCCGGGGGGAAACAGGAGCGAAAAGACAAAATCGCCGACTGCCGCCGCTCCGCCGATAACAAGGCCCACCACCGGGAAAAAGGGCAGGCTGTCGGCGATATCCTTTTCCCCGATGCCTTTGCCTCCCGGCACCGGGAACGTGGTGAGGAACTGAAAAGCGGCAATGAGTGCCTTCATCGGAACATGCACCTCGAGGGAATTACGGCTTGCGGGGCGATCATTCCCGGGATCGGCTTCGTTTCTCCAGCCGCTGGCCAACCCGATCCGAAGTCGTCCAGGAGTCTGAAATCCTTGATAATAACACCAAACACCTTCTCCGCTATGGGGCGGTAAGGGCCGGGGTAGGGGTCATCAGCCCCCGGCCTGGGAGACGCCGGCCTCGGTGAAGGTGGCCACCTCCGTGAGGATTCGCGCCGCCGCCTCGACTAAATGCAAGGCCAGGGCCGCCCCTGTTCCCTCACCAAGGCGGAGATCCAGGTCAAGGAGCGGCTTTTTATCCAAACATTTCAAGGCTATATGGTGTCCCGGCTCCATGCTCCGGTGGGAGGCGATCATGAAGTTCCGGGCCAGGGGTTCGATGTGGGCGGCGATGAGGGCGCCGGCGGTGGAGATGAAGCCGTCCACCAGCACCGGCTTCCGTTGTGCGGCGGCACCGAGGATCAAACCGGCGATTCCGCCGATCTCGAATCCACCCAGTTTCGCAAGAATATCGATTGGATCGCTTATGTCGGGGGCATTGGCGGCTATGGCCTTTTCGATCATGGCGACCTTGTGGACCAGTTGCCGGTCGTCGATCCCCGTGCCCCGGCCGGTAACATCGGCGACGGGGGTGCGGGCGTAGAGGGCGACGATGGCGCTGCTGGGCGTGGTGTTGCCGATCCCCATCTCTCCCGTTCCGAAGACGTGGGTCTGCGGTCCCAGTTCCCGGGCGATCTCGATCCCCGCCTCGACGGCCTGCACGGCCTGAGCCCGGGTCATGGCGGGTCCCCGGGTCATGTCCATCGTCCCCAGAGCAATTTTTTTGTCAATGATCCTGCCGGCTTTTGTTAGCGCGGAAAGATCTCCGGCCACCCCCAGGTCGGCGACGACCACCCGGGCGCCGGCAAGGTGGGCCAAGACGTTGATCCCGGCGCCGCCGGCAACGATGTTGTGGACCATCTGGACCGTGACCTCCCGGGGATAGCCGCTCACCCCCTGGGCGGCGATGCCGTGATCCGCCGCCATGGTGACGACGGTCTTTCCGGCCACGGGGGGCGGCATCTGCCCGGTTATGCCGGCCAGCTCCTCCGCCAGATCCATGAGGCGCCCCAGGGCCCAGTGGGGCATGGTCAATTGATCGAGACGTGCCCGGGCCGCCGCCCGGGCATCCATGTCGATCCGGGGAAAATCCTGAAGGATAGATTCCAGTAAAGTCATGATGATATGCTTCCTTCCGCTCTTTATTTACGCTTCGGCAAAAGCCTTAAAAAATCTCTTTTCTTGCCGGGATTAATTGGGGTGGGCGAAAAAATTACTTTTTGCCCGGCGATTTACCCTTGATCCACATCGGGATCCCGCTGACCATGAAGGCGACGGTGTCGGCCTCCCGGGCGAACACCTGGTTGCACCTCCCGGCGAGGTCCCGGAACAGGCGGCCGCCAGGGTGTTCGGGGACGATGCCCATGCCGACCTCGTTGGTCACGAAGATCACCGTCCGAGTTCCGGGAGGCGCTGTGGCCGCCGTCCCGGTAAATGCGGGAGAGGCGGTGTCACCAGGTTTCGGGGGCGGCTTTTCCGGGGGTGCTTCCATTCCGGGCGGCCCGGTAGCTTGAGCCCCGGCTGGCAGCTCGGAAGGCGCCGCTTCCGAAATCAGCGTTTCCGACGGCGTCCCCGAATGATTTATGGAATTAGCGGTCGCCCGCAC
>JAKQOW010000067.1 GCA_029565065.1 Acidobacteriota bacterium
CTCGGCCGCGCCGAAGACTGCATCGATGCGCGCCTGCGCCGCCTCGCCCTTGACGGCCGCGCCGTCTGGGCAGGTCAGGCGAAGCGACTGCACGGCGCCCCGCTGCGTCCGGAGCAGCTCGTAGTCGGCACCGTCAGGTGATCGCAGGGTGAGGCAGACGGCCGCCGACTCGGCGCCGCCCTGGATGAGCACAGCCGCGCCCCGACCGGCCGCATCGGTTCCGCGGCACCGGCCGTAGAGGCACCAGCGCGTGGCGTCCAGGAGCGACGTCTTGCCGGCGCCGTTGAGGCCGTGGATGAGGTTGGTGGGACGGGACAGGTCCAGGTCCGCCTCGGTCAGGCCGAGGAACCCTTTCGCGCGGAGACGGATGAGCTTCATGCGGCACCTCCTTGATGGGGGAACTTGCCGCCGAGGCTTTGAAAGCGTTGCCAAACAGACAGACCCGCATTCCAGGCGCAGAACACGTCGATGTCGCACATCCCGTGCTGGCGAGCGTCGTCCTGGATTTCCTGCCAGCGAAGGCGCCATGCTTCGTCTTCTGGCTGTGGTGGCGACTGACCTCCGTTGAGGTACGAACACCGAGCCGCGGCCTCGTGCTTCAAGCGGAAGTCCGACTCGCTGATCCAGCCGCCTGCCGGATTGTAGTGCCCGACCGTGTACAGGCCGGGTTCCGATTGCACGTAGAGAAAGCTCATCGGCACCCCCTACGCGAAGGGGTTCGCCCGCTTGGGGCGAACCGTGGTGGATGCCGGCGCGGGCCCGCCGTTGTCCGGAGCGATGTTCAGCGGGGCCTGCGCGGCCAACGCAGCGCACGATTGCGCCGGAGTGATTCGGCCTGGCTGCGGCGTGGGTGGTGTGGTCAGGTCCGGAGGCTCCACGAAGTCCAGCTCTTCTCTTGGCGCCCGTCCCAAGCGAGCGTTCAGATCGTCCGTGCTGCCAGCAACGGGCTGCCCGGCCAGGTTCGCGTCCAGGTCAGCGCCGGCGTGGCCATAAAGGTCGTCCGGCGTGTCGTCGGTGGCTTCGACGTCCCCCGCCGGCAGATAGCCCGCGAGCGGACCACCGCCGAGGCGGATGCGCTTGGACATCCCGGCGAGCTGGGAGAGCGACAGCAGACACTCGAGCTCGAGCACGTAGACGGTCGTCGCCTTGCCCCCTGGCTGCACCTTAAGGGGCTTCAGCAAAAGCGCGAAGGGAATGCCCGCGAGCACCCCGCCGGTCAGTCCCTGCACGGACCGCGCGTAGTTGAGGACGTTGACGATGCTGTTGAAGCTCGTGGTCGTGATCTCGTAGACCCCGAACTTCGGGACCTTGGGCAACATGAAGAAGAGCCGTCCGAGCCGCCTGCAGAACTTGCCCTCGGTGTAGGGGCAGTCATCCCCGGGACAGGGAAGCTCGTACATCGCGCCGGGCTTAACGTCCAGCTTGTGCTCGGCGATGTAGGCTTCGCCCTGCTCGTCGCCGGCGATGCGGTCTCCACGCTGCTCGACCGGCACGCGGACCCTCGTTGCGGTCTCCCCATCACTGCACCGGCAGAAGAGGCCGGTCTGGCGATAGGCCGAACGCGACGTCGGGAACCAGGTCTCCTCGTCGTCCGAGGGGAACACCACCGGGAAGATCGATCGGCACTGGGCTCCGTAGATCTTCTCGACCTCCGGTACGTCGCGGAAGCTGAAGTAATCGAGCTTGGCCGGGTACGCGCGCCCGTTCGCGTTCTCGCGCTTCTCTCCCAGCCGGATCTTTCCGAGGCGCGGCAGGCGCCTCCGGTCAGTGACTCCAGGGATCACGCTGCCACCTCCTCGGGTTGACGGCTGTAGGCGTAGGGCGGCACGTCGATGGGGACGACGGTCGCGGGATAGCCGGGCCAACTCTGCTCGGCCTGGCACGCGGCGTAGCGCCGCAGGTAGGGCAGGTACTCGGCGCGACCAAGATCGATCGCCTGTTCGGCCAGGGTGTAGCAGGCCACTGCGTAGGGCGGGTCCTTCTCGGCTGCGAGCAGCACGAAGAAGTCAACGGGGATGCCGATCCCGCGAGCCGCATCCAGATAGAGCGCGGCCTTGCGGTGGTAGCCCAGGCTGTAGATCTGACGGCTGAAGCCGTCGGGCGATGCGTCTGTAGTGGTCTTCAGGTCGCCGATGATGCGCGGGCCGCGCAGAAGCATGTCGGGCCGGATCCGGACCAGGATCCCCTCGATCTGGCTCACAATCGAGACCTCGACCTCCCGGGCGTGGGCCATCAGCTTGGATGCGCCCTCGTGCGCTTTGATGGCGGCGTGGATTCCGGCGCAGGCGTTCCAGCCGTCCTCGGACAGCAGCTTCAAGCCGCGGGCCTGGAGCTCGGTGCGGGCCGCCCGCACCGCAGACGTGCGGCCATCTCCGGGGGGCTGGAGGCAGTAGGCCTGGCCGAAGCGCTCGGGCTCGAGAACGGCCGCATGGATGGCCGTTCCCAACTCCCGCGCCGGTGTCGTGTCCTCATCCGGATGGGCCACGTCCCAGGCGCAGTGCAGGGGACTCCGCCGCATGCGCTCGAGGCGGCCAGAGGAGGCGCAGTCCCATCGCTGGTAGTCAAACATTGGGACGTCGCGGTAGACGCCGGGGGCGGGCGCCTGGAGGCAGTCAGGGGCGCTCATCGGACCACCCCCGGGCTGTAGTAGCACGCCGCGGTCCTCGGGTCGGAGAAGCCGCCATGGTCCGGCGCGGCCGACGCGGCCTCCTGCCGCGCCTCGTCCCGGGACTGCTCCAGGTCGACCAGGGCTGCCACCTCCTGCGCATCGAGCGGGGCGATGTCGCGCAGGATGCGCTCCGCATCGCCGGCGCGCAGGCAGATCGCCTGCTGCTGGCGGTCGATGGCGTCGGCCTCGCTGACGAGCTGCCG
>JAKQOW010000068.1 GCA_029565065.1 Acidobacteriota bacterium
GGTCCGCAGGCCCGTGTCGGCGTCGAGGACCGCCTTGAGCAGCGTCGGGGTGTCGGTCTTCCCCTTCATGAGCAGGTTGGCCTCGCCCGCCCGCACCAGGGCCAGCGCGCGGGCCACCGCCCGGTCCGGATCGGGCTCGGCCTCGATGCGCAAGCCGTCGCAGTCCCGGGCGTGGGTTTGCCGCAGGGCGTCGAGCTTGGCCGGATCGCCGATGAGGATCGTGTCGCAGATGCCCGCCCGGCAAGCTTCGGCGCAGGCTTCCACGATGGAGCCGCCCTCGGCGGACGGAACCGCCAGCGTGCGCCGGGGCCGGTTCCGGACGGCGTCGAAAAGTTGGTCGAACGTGCAGATCATGGATGTCCTCCAGATGGGATGGCGGTCGGATCACTGCTTGTACTGCTTCAGCGTGTCGGCGAACTCCTGCAGCCGGCGGTTGACGCGGTCGTTGACCGAACCGGTCGTCCAGTTGCCCTGCGCGTCCGCTGCACCGGCGACCACGCCGGTGAGCAGCTCGATGCCTTCGTCGACGGAGGCAATGGCATAGATGTGGAATTTGGCCTCGCGGACCGCGTTGACGATGGGTTCCCGGAGCATCAGATCCTCGACGTTCTGGACCGGGATGAGCACGCCCTGGGTGCCGGTCAGCCCGCGCGCCGCGCAAATGTCGAAGAAGCCCTCGATCTTCTCGTTGATGCCTCCCACCGGCTGGATCATCCCCTTCTGATTCACGGAACCGGTCACCGCCAGATCCTGGCGGAGGGGCAGGTCGCTCAGGG
The DNA here is from genome assembly GCA_029565065.1 of Acidobacteriota bacterium. Lineage (GTDB taxonomy): Bacteria > Acidobacteriota > JAAYUB01 > JAAYUB01 > JAAYUB01 > JAAYUB01. The sequence continues at coordinate 777 of JAKQOW010000068.1, forward strand.
CGGAGAGCAGCGCGTACACCTCGGTGGACGACGCGCTGTCGCCGTCGACGCCGCCGTACGACTGCTCGAAGCAGATGGAGGCGTTCATGCTCAGCGGCTTGTCGGTGGTGTAGCGCGAGCGGAGCAGGTGGCTGATGATGAACACGCCCTTGTCGTGGGTCATGCCGGACAGGCCCACCTCCCGCTCGATGTTGATCACCCCGTCGCCGCCCACCGACACCTCGGCGGTGATCCGGCTGGGTTTGCCGAACGAGTAGTAGCCCAACTGGTAGACGGACAGCCCGTTCACCTGGCCCACCCGGCGGCCGTCGGAGTCGATGAGGATGATTCCGTCCTCGATCAGCTCCTGCAGTTTTTCCTCGGGGAGGTTGCTGCGGAAGATGCGCTCCTGGAAAGCCTTCTCCACATGCTTCCGGCTGACCTGCGGCTGATGGTCCCGGCCGGCCCAGTGGCTGGCCTCGCGCATGAGGTCGGCCACGTCGGAAAAGCGGGTGGTCAACTTGGTGCGGCGGCCGGCCATGCGGACCGCCTGCTCCAGGACGGCCAGGATGCCCTCGCGGTCGAAGTGGAGCAGGTCCTCTTCGTCGATGATCTTGCTCATCAGCGAAATGAAACAGTTGATGTTGGCGGTGGTGTTGGTCATCACCGAGTCGAAATCCGCCAGGATCTTGAATATCTTCCGGAAGTCCTCGTCCAGCTGGTACAGCATGTGGTAGAGCTCGCGGTCCCCGATCATGACGATCTTGACGTCGATGTCGATGGGTTCGGGCGTGAGGTAGAAAGACGCGAGCAGCGGGTACGGATCGAAGCTCTGGATGGACACCTTGTTGTACTTGAGGGCCCGCTTCATGTTCTTGTACACCTCGGGCTCCATCAGGGCGTCGCGCGCGTTGAGCACGAGATAGCCGCCGTTGGCCCGCAGGAGGGAGCCGGCCCGGATCTGCATGAAATCCGTCCGGATGGCGCCGGAGCGCTCAACGCTCTTCTCGATGGTGCCGAAGATGTTGCGGTAGCTGGGCACGGTCTCGATGATGATGGGGGCGCCGGTGAGGTCGGAGTTGTCGATGATCACGTTGATCATGTACGGCAGGTACGGGTTGCCGGATTCCTTCGGCGCGGAGAGGAAGCTCAGGATGTTCGACTTGTCCTCCTGCTTCTCCTTGAAGATCTCGATCCGGTCGAGGATGTCGGCCTGCACATCGGCCAGGAATTCCTTCACCTCATCCCAGGGGAAGCGGGTGCGGATCTCGCCGATGATCTCGTCGACGAACGGCTGAACCGTGCCGCGGACCAGGCTGCTCTGGGTCTCGATGATTTCCTTCTGCAGCGCCTTGAGCTGCTTGCTCAGTTCGCCCATCTCCTGGGCCAGCTCCTTGTGCACGGCCTTGATCCGCTCAAATTCGGCGGGGGGGTATTCCTCCTGGTCGGCCTGCTGCTCCAGCTGGGCCATGGCCACGGGCTTGTCGTCGATGACCGGCATCAGCTCGGGGCGCTGGATGGTGCCGTACTGGACCTGGACCAGCGCGAAGCTGCGCTCGTTCACCTTTTTCTCGAAGCCGCGGATCAGCTCCTTCTCGCGGGCGTGGGCGCGCTCCATCAGCCCGTCCAGCTCCTTCTTGAACTGGTCGCTCTCGAGGATCTCCGGCACGTGCTCGAGGCAATACTCCACCAGCCGGCTCATCTCCTTCTCCAGCAGCTTGCCGTGGCCGGCCGGCAGGTGGAGGCAGCGCGGAGAATCGGGGTGGCGGAAGTTGTGGACGTAGCACAGGTCGTCCGGGATCCGGCCGGAGCGGTCGATCTCGGCCAGCAGCGACTGGATGGTGGTCATCTTGCCGGTGCCCGACAGGCCGGTGACAAACACGTTGTAGCCGATGCTCTTCATCTCCAGGCCCAGCCGGATGGCCCGGAGCGCCCGTTCCTGGCCGATGATGGTGGTGCAGGGGGGCTGTTCCTGGGTGGAGTTCCACGGGAACTGGTGGCCGTTGAACCGGAAACGGAGGGCGTCGGGACTGACCCGCAACTGATCTTCGATGGACATGCGGAACTCCTTGGCGAGTGTTGGCGCCGGGACTCATCGCCGCGCGGCGAACCGGCGCGCCGCCGTCCCTGTTGAGGCGGAAGCAGGCTGGCGGCTATAATGACTCATGTGACATCAAGGTCCACTGGGTCAATCACCACGAACAATGCCATATTACTTCGACTATACTAACAGCAGCCTCTTTTTGAAAGCAACACTCTTTCGGGATCTGCCTGTGCGGCACGGCTTCGGCACTCGGCGGGGCGGCGTGGCGGGCTGGGCGGCGGCGGGCGCCGATTGGGCGGCTCTGCAGCAGGTTCACTCCGCCCGGGTGGTCCGGGTGTCGCGGCCGGCGGCGGGGACGGTGCTGGACGAGCGCGGGACGCCGCTCCGCGAGGACGCGCTCCCGGCGGGCGACGCCCTCGTCACCGACGCCGCCGGCCTCACGCTGGTCATCCAGACCGCCGACTGCCTGCCGGTGCTCCTGGTCGATCCCGTCCGCCGGGTGACGGCGGCGATCCATTCCGGCTGGCGGGGAACCGCCGCCGATATCTGCGGAGCCGCCGTGCGGCGGATGGTCGGCGACTGGAAATGTGACCCGGCGGACATCCGCGCCGCAATCGGACCGGGCATCCAGTCGTGCTGCTACGCCGTGGGGGACGACCTGGCCGATCGGTTCGCCGCACTGTTCACCGGCTCGGTCATCCGGCGGGTGAATGGCCGGGCGCACCTGAACCTGCGTGCCTGTGTGGCGGCGGCCCTCCGGCAAGCCGGCGTGCCGCCCCAACACACGGACACCGCCGTCCTGTGCACCTGTTGCTGGGGCGCGTTGTTTGACTCGTACCGCCGGCAGGGGGATGACGCCGGTCGGTTGTACCACTGGATCAGGTTCGACGGTTGAAGATCAAACGGCGGACGCCGTCGGCGAACAGCACTTCCATCTTGCCGATGCCGGTGATCTGAACCACTTTCCCCTTGCCGAACACGGGATGGCTGATCAGATCGTCCTCGTTGAAGACGCCGTTGATGATGTACGGCTTGTAATCGTCTTCGGGGACTTCGGCGGTGGCGTTTCGCCACTCCGTCATGATGGCCTGGCTCTTCTTTTCGGCGTCGGTGAGCCGGGGCGGTTTGGGGGTCTTGGCGGCGGGGGTTTTCTTCGGTTTTTCCACTTGTTCCATAAACTGGCTCTTCTTGTGTTTTTCCGGCTTGCCGGCTGTGGTCGCGGCCGGCTTCTTGGTCCCCGCCGTTTTCGGCGACGGGATCGGCCGGGGCGGCGGGATCTTGGCGACAGCCGCCGGTTTTGCCGGCGGGCTCTTCCGGGGCGGCGCCGTCTTCCGGGCGGCCGGGACGATCTTCTTGCCGATCGTCGCGGGTTTCGGCGGCTGCGCCTTTTTGGCTGCCGCCGCCGATTTTACCGGCTGGCTCTTCTTGAGCGGGGCCGCCTTCTTGACGGGCGGAACGGCCTTTTTCGCGGTCGCCGCCGATTTTGCCGGCAGGCTCTTCTTGGGCGGCGCCGCTTTTTTGGCCGCCGAGACGACCTTTTTCACAACCGCCGCCGGCTTCGCCGGCTGGGACTTTTTGACGGCCACCGCCGGCTTGGCCGGCTGGGGCTTCTTGGGTTTCTCCTGTTTCGTGGCAGGACGAGCAGCTTTCATTTGCTTCTTGCCCGCTTGCTTCACCGGTCTGGCCGTCGGGTGTGTTGCCATAGCCGATCTCCTGGCCGGAATTCGCGCACATTGTAACACGATTTTGTGCGGGATGTTGCGAATAGCTGGAAAGCAGGAAAAATCAACGGTGCTTCCAATCAGGAGAGGCTGTCGGTATACTCTGTCCCATGGATCGGAAAGACAGGCTCCGACATCTGTTGGCCGGCCAGCCGGGTCCGCTTCCACACGCCGCGCCTGAGACGGACGCAGCCAGGGACGCCGCGCCGGATCTGGCGCCCCGGATCACACGCTATCCGCTGGCGCATCGCCATGGCGACGTGCCGCTGGCGGCCGGCTGGCCCATCAGCGGCAATCTGCTCCGGCTGGCCGGGCTCGACGGGCCCGAGACAGGCTACGCCGGCCGCCCGCTCCTGCTGGACACGGAGACCACCGGCCTGGCGGGCGGCACGGGCACCCATATTTTTCTCATGGGCCTGGCCGACTGGCAGGACGGGGAGCTGGAGGTGCGCCAGTACTTCCTGCCGGATCCGCGGTGGGAACGGCCGTTCCTGGAGCGGATCGCGGCGGAGCTGGCGGCGCACGACCTCGTCGTCTGTTTCAACGGCAAGACGTACGACATGCCGCTCCTGCAGACGCGCCTGGTTCTGAACGGCATGCGGCTGCGGGAACTGCCGGTGCTGGATCTCCTCCACCCGTCCCGGCGGTACTGGCGGCCCATCATCGGGAGCTGCACCCTGCAGAACCTGGAACAGGCGGCGCTGCGCTTTCAGCGGGAGGGCGACCTGCCCGGCTGGGAGATCCCGGACCTGTACTTCCGATTCTTGCGCCAGCGCGACCCG
>JAKQOW010000103.1 GCA_029565065.1 Acidobacteriota bacterium
GACAACCCCTTCATGGCCGGAGCATTTCACGGCGTGGGCGAGCCGGAGTGCTGCATCAACGTGGGCGTGAGCGGCCCCGGTGTGGTGAAGCGCGCGCTGGAGAAGGTGCCGGACGGCGACCTCGGCGTCGTGGCCGAGACCGTGAAGAAGACGGCCTTCAAGATCACGCGCATGGGGCAACTCGTGGCCCAGGAGGCCTCGCGCCGCCTCGGCGCACCCTTCGGCATCGTGGACCTGTCGCTGGCCCCCACGGCGGCCGTCGGTGACAGCGTGGCGCACATCCTCGAGGAGATGGGCCTGCAGCAGTGCGGCGCGGCGGGCAGCACCGCCGCCCTGGCTCTGCTCAACGACGCGGTGAAAAAAGGCGGGCTGATGGCGACCTCGTACGCGGGGGGCCTCAGCGGAGCCTTCATCCCCGTGAGCGAGGACCTCGGCATGATCGAGGCGGCTGAGGCGGGGGTGCTGTCCATCGAGAAGCTGGAGGCGATGACAGCGGTGTGCTCGGTGGGGCTGGACATGATCGCCGTCCCCGGCGATACGCCCGCGACGACCATCGCCGCCCTGATCGCCGACGAGGCCGCCATCGGCGTCGTGAACAACAAGACGACCGCGGTGCGGATCATCCCGGCGCCCGGCAAGCAGGTCGGCGACACCATCGAGTTCGGCGGGCTGCTGGGTCGGGCGCCGATCATGGCCGTCAGCGCGCTCGACAGCAGCCGCTTCATCGGGCGCGGCGGCCGCATTCCCGCACCGCTGCAGGGGCTGAGGAACTAGCGGCAGCACAAGGGGCGCCGTTGGAGCGCGGTTCTCCAGAGCCGCATCTGTTCGCACCCGGATTGCGGCTCTGGAGAGCCGCGCTCCGACAGCAGTCCGGGGATGGGGGGAGGAGAACGCTGCGGGGCGAGGAACAAGCCCATAGCATCCTAGCAAATACACGCCAGCCGGCTCCCAGGGGAGGCACTATCATGCGCCGCGACACGATGCGGGTGATGCTGCTCAGCCTTATCGCCACCGCGACTCTGATCGTCGCGTGTCTGCTGGCGGGGTGTGGCGGGAACTCACCTGCCGCCGGGGGGACTGGCGCGCTGACCATGCGCATCATCTGGCCGGCCGTCTCCACCACGTCGAACGTCACCCCGGCGGCCATCCCGGCCGCCACGCAGTGCATCCAGATCACACTGACCCAGGGCCTCTCTAAGCGGGTGGTGGCCGTGAAGCGCCCAGCGGCGGAGACCACCTCAGACGTCACCGTGACCGATGTCCACGTGGGGCCTGTGCATGTGCACGTCGGGGCGTATGACAACTACACCGAAGATGCGCTGGGCAACGTGCAGGCGTCCGGCAACATGCTCGCCTGGGCTGTGACGGACACGACGGTAGCGGCCAACGCGACGACGCAGGTGAGAGTGACGCTGGGCGCCACGCCCGCGACGGTCGTCGTGTCCGCCGGTGGGGCCAGCACCATCCTGAACGTGGATGACAGCCTGGACCTCGCCGCCACGGCGTATGACAGCGAGGGCAATATCCTGCTCGTGACGGGCTTCACCTGGACCAGTAGCGCCGACACAATCGCCACGGTGGACACCAGCGGGAGAGTCACGGCCAGATCTCCCGGCCGGACCACGATCACAGCCACCGTCAGTGGCGTGAGCGGCAGCCTGGACGTGCGAGTGCGCGGCTGGGAGCTGTGGGACACCACGCCCAGCGCGGGCGCTTACCGCACCATCGTCTACAACGGCAAGATCTACTGCTTCGGTCCCATCGCTCACAGCGTGCCGACGAAGCAGTGGTATGTGTACACGCCGGGCGCCAAGACCTGGCAGGCGGCGCCCGACCTGCCCGTGGAGCGCTTTGCCCCGGCGCTGGGCGTCATCGGCGGCAAGATCTACCTCGCCGAGACGTACGGCGAGGGTGTCAGCACAACCTATGAAATTGATCCGGTTACACTTGCCGTCACCGCGAAAGCGCCCATGCCGACGGGCGTGTCCGGCCCGGCGGCGACGGCCTTCGATGGCAAGCTGTGGCTCATCGGCGGCGTGGACGCCGTGAACGGCGCGAGCTCGGTCGTCCAGACCTATGACCCGGCCACCAACAGCGGGGCAGATTACGTCTATGTGGAGCTGCTGAAGTACAACTACGGCTACACCCAGGACCCGGCCCTGATCAATCCGGCTACCGGCGAGCCCACCGCCGAGCGGGAAAAATGGGTACTCTCCCTCAAGGCGACGGACACCAGCGGTCAGACGCTGCCCAACAACGTGACCGAGCGCCGGGTGATCCCGATCTACAAGTTCGACCGCGAGAGCGGAGACGTCACGCCCACGGTGCAGGAGAAGTCCAACCTCTACCTGCGGGATCTGCTGGGCACGCTGCCGGGCAGCCGGATCACCGTTTCCTCGATCACCGAGGACCAGCTCTCATTCGCCGCCGCCGAGGGGCTCAATTCCCTGATTCAGAACCTGGCCGAGCGCACCTTCGACCAGGCCGGAAGCTATCTGGTGCGAGGCTTCGACACCTTCATCGGCGGTGTCGACGACGACAGCGTGGAGGCGATCACCAACGCCGGACGCGCCTACATCCAGGGCTTCCGCCATCAACGCGATCTGCCCACCTCGACCCTGGTGCCCAAATCCATCGCCACCAAGTCGGTGCGCGGCGAGCAGAAGACTTTCGACATCAACAAACGCCGCTATCCAGTCAACTCCACGCCGCTCAAGGAGACGACCCAGGTGGAGGCCATCGTCGAGATCACCCGCAACGTCACTCGCGGCTCGGTGGGCGGCGGCGAAGACCTGCTCGATCCCAACCCCGTGGTGGACATCCTCGAGGTCAGTCAGGGAGCGACCATCTTCCAGGAGGGCGTGGACTGGCAGCAGTCGGGCAAC
>JAKQOW010000126.1 GCA_029565065.1 Acidobacteriota bacterium
GGAGAAGATCGCCCGCGTCCCGTCGCCCACTTCTCGCAGCGTCCCGCCGTCCTGGTATTCCCACGCCACCGCCTGCCCCGACGGATAGGTCATCGCCCGCAGGTTCCCCTGCCGGTCGTACGCCGGGTAGGCGGTCACGAACTCCTCGCCCGCCACCGTATCCTCATCCACCAGGGTGCCGAACCGCTCCGCCTTCTCCTCCGGCAGCCCCTGCCAGTTGTAGCGGACGAACCGCTCCACCGCCACCGCGCCGGGGTCCAGCCCGTACGACGTCCGGTCGTGGGTCAGGCGCCCCCAGGCGAAGTCGCCCGGGTGCCCGGCCGGCGGAGATGCTTAATCGTACATCTCATTGGGTGGGTGCAGTCCGGATGTCATGTAAAAATTTTCGATAAAACTGTAATTGATCCGGAAAATTCGGAGCTTCGAACGTCACTAGCAGCACTGCGCATCGGCTCGCTATGACAGCCTGAGAAAACAGGACACTACCATCCTTAGTTTGGGAATGGATTGTCCAACATTCAAATCCAAACGCCACGGCTCCTTTATCTTTTTGGAGCTTCTTGATTATTACAAGATCAGGATGTGAGGCTGCCTCGGTAACCGCCTTCAATGCGTTGTCCGTAAGTTTCAACCTCGCTGAAGAGTTTTGATCCTCCTCACTGTCCCCCTCAATCAATGCACCAGAGACTATTAACTCCTCACCGGCATGGCCGTGGAAAATGAATTGCGTGCCCTTAAATGTCTCTTTCCACCCATCAGGTATCTCAAACTCGAAAAGAAAGCCGCGTTTGACCATTGTTACCTTGTCTTTATCTGAATCACCGGTATACCAAAACGCAATTGAATCGTATTCAATTCAGTTGCCCGCCAAGCGCGACCTGTCTTCAGATCGAAAGCTATCACAGGTGATCCGTTTTGGTATACAACTACATCGACACCCAAAGATCCAAGCGATCGAGTCTGAACAACGCCACCGTTCACATTTCGGAACTCTTCAGCTCTGAACTCGAGGCGACTCGATTCCGCACTCATTGCCTGATTAGCAGCCGTGTTCCTGGCAGCAAAGTCACAATGAGCAGATGTTCCGAACCGACCATGTGTTCTCGGGACACTCGCCGCCCTTGTTCGCAAAACAGCCATCGCAGCATTCATTCTGATGGTATCTTCTGCCTCAGCAAGAGTCTGCGGTGCTATTTGTATTCGGCCCTCGGCTTTTATGTACTTAGCAAACCCTTCACTCGGGCCAGTGAGCGTTCTGATCCGAGAAACATTGATTGCCGCACTCTGTGAGGCCGGCGATTCCAGTTTCAGCCAGGTGTGCTCAGCAGACGGCGGAGTTATTCTACCAAGAATGCACAGGGCAAGCAAAGTGGCGCTGACATCTTCGGCTCCTGACTCAGTCCGCAGTAAGTACTCCAGTTTTCGATAGATCGCCTCGGAGAACTCCTGCCGACCGAATTCGGTCGTCATCCGGCCCGCCCACCCCGCCGCGGCCACACTCTCCGCACCCATCTTGTAAGGCCCGAACGTCAGGGTCTCGGCCGAATCCTGACTCCATTCGGCCAGTCGCACCGCCGTCTTGCGAGCCATGTTGACGGTGGTCTGCACCCGCTGCCGGACGGCTTGCGGCACCTGCCGGGCCAGCTGGTGCCGCCGCCACTCGTCCATGTTGGTCGCCCCGCCGCTTTCCGCGACGATCTCCGCCGTGGCCGCGTCGGTCAAGTAGTAGTCGGCGCTCACCGGGAGGCGCACCACCTGCCCGGCCCGTCCCAGCACCTCCAGGTCCCATCCGGCGCGTCCCTGAGCATCGATGGAAACGATACCGGGATTCAGCCGCCCCAACTCGCTGAGGAAGGCATTCTGCTGAGCGTTGTCCTCGAACCGATACCCACTCAGAATTGAATGGATCGGATGGCGGTAGACATCCTCCGTCTCAATTTCAGCCACGACATAGGGCCGTTCCTGGCCGTTGCCGGCCTCCCGGCCGAAATAGCGATAGGCCAGATAGCCCGTCAGGTCAACAAACGTCAGCGGATTGGCGTGGGCGTAGAGGTAGCGATGGAGGCTGGGCGGGGTCAGCGTGTCGCCGAGGTAGGGGTCTGCCGAGGCGAAGCGGCCGAGCTCGGGGTCGTTGAAGCGGGCCTTGAAGTAGTAGAGCCCGGTTTCTGGATCGAACTCGTGTCCGGTGTAGGTGAAACGATTCCAGGCGAGGCTCGAGGCTAGAGGCTCGAGGCTCGGGTCGAAGGCCGATTGGATGTCGGTTAGATACTGGGTCCAGTCCCACAGACCGGTGGCGGGATCGTAGCCGGCGTCGCCATCGAAGATAGGACCGTCCGGCCTGTTCAGATCCAGCTCGCGGTGGTTGCCCCAGGCGTCGTAGAGGTAGGCGGCGGTGACGGCGCCGGGTAACGGATCGGCCAAGACGCCGGTAGTGCTCGCGGTGGCAATGTTGCCCGATGATGCGGCAGTACTCGAAGCGAGATGCCCTTTGCCATCATTGGCGACATTGTCACCGGCGGTCAGGTTGACCGTGGAGCCGAGGGGGTCGAGATGGTAGAAGACGAGGCTCGGGGCTGGGGGCTCGGGGCTCGGATCGGAAGATTCGGCGGCGAGGAGCGTTGTGCCGTAGAGGTACTGGCGCGCCTTGAAAAAGCCTTCGGGGCCGCCGCCTGCAGCGGTCTGCAGACTCCGAGCGTCCCCGAGCCGGCCCCCGGTGGCCTCGGGCGGAATTCGGGTGTCAGAGACATTGAGATGACCGGAGGCGGCCTTCGCCGGGTCGGGCTCCGGGTCGGGCGCGTACTCGGCCAGCACCGCCCCCCCGTCGTAGACATATAGCCGGTTATCGGAAGAAATGGGGTCGTCGGCCCCGTCGCCGAGGCACACGAACCGGCCGTCCTTGCGCACCCGCCGACCGGCGTAGTCGTAGCAGAACTCCCCCATCAGCTCGTCGCGGGCCGGCTCGCCGCCGGCGGCCGCAACGATCCGCCGAACCTGCCGCAGGCGCCCGGCGGCGTCCCAGGCGAACGCCAGCCGCAGGCGCTCGTCCACCACCGTGCCGTCGGGTGCCAGCTCGCCGATGATCCTGGCCGTGGTGTCGCCGGCGGCGTTGTATTCGTAGCGGACGCTCCGGCCGGGCGTCAGGTGGTCCAGAACAAACGCCAACTGGTTCTGATCGGTGTAGTGATACGCCCGGTCCTTGATCGCCCGGAGCGGATTGCCACCTCCGTCCAGCGCCTGTTCGAGCTCTCTCAGCCGGTTCCCCGCCCCGTCGTAGGTGTATGCCACCTGCCGCGCCGGAGCGTCGGGCCCGGCCGCCGGGTAGGTCACCGCGATCAGCCGGCCGAGGTTGTCATAGGCGTAGCGGGTTTCGCGCGCCGCCGCCCCCCACATGGGGTCGGCCGCGCGCCGGGCCGGCGTGGCGTTCCACTCCCGCATGGCGGTGCGGTTGCCGTCGGCGTCGTAGTCGTACTCGTAGCGGCTCACCAGTTCGCCGTCTTCGGTGAGAGTGACGATGGACTCCACCCAGCCGTTGTCCCGGTAGGTGTAGCGGGTGACGACGCCGTTGGCGAAGGTGACGGACTCCACCAGGCCGTCGGCGAAGTAGGTGTAAGCGGCGATCTCGGTGGAGGATTTGTCACCACGAAGCCACGAAGGACACAAAGCTGCTGTCAGGTTTTGTCCAGAACTTGACAGGCCCGAAGCCGGCGGTTCCACGAGGCGACGCGGCGGACCGTCCGGGTCCCGATGTCCGGCGGGAAGCAAAGGCTGGGGCGCGGCCGGAACCGCCCCGTGTCGGCTCACGCCCGGCCGATCGTTCTGGAGATCCGCCCCTGGTTCCGGGTCTCCGTCGGAATCGCCGCCGGTGTCGTCATCGGACGACGCGCCGTCACCGCCGGCATCAGCGGTTCCCACTGCACCATCCGGGACGGATGTCGCCGCGGCGGCTTCCGCGGCCGCCCGCTTGTCGGCGGTGTGGCGCGTGACGGACACCAGCCGGTGAGCGGCGTCGTAGCGGTAGGCGGCCGACGGCGGCGCCGCCGGCAACTGACCCGGGGGCGGGGCGGACCACTCGCCGGGGTAGCCCACGCCGGTCCGCGACCCGGCCCGGTCGTACCAGAACGCCGTCCGGGTGCCCCAGCGGCCGTCGGTCTGTTCCTGGACCCGGTCCAGGGTGTCGTAGACGTAGCGGGTGGTGTACGCCACGCGGCGCCACGAACCCTCGGCGCCCTGGTCTTCCCCCGCCCCCACGTCCGCCAGCTCCGGACGGACCCACGCCGTCTCCGCCACCCGCACCAGGTTGTCGTTGGCGTTGTAAGCATACCGCGCCACGAGGGGCACGTCGGGCAGGCCCGCCACGTCCGCGCCGGGCCATGTCCACGACTCCTCGGTCATCCGGTTGCGCCAATCGTAGGCCAGGGTCCGCTCCCGCCCGGCCGGATCGGCCGCCGCCACCAGGTTGCCCACCGCGTCGTGGGCGGACGCCCAGGCCGCTCCGGTAAACGGCACCGTCGGCCGGCCCGCCTCGAGGCCAGGAATCTCGCCCGCGGCCCGGTCCCACTGACGGTATTCGGTCATCCGGTCCCACGGATCGTAGACCCGCTCCACCACGCGGCCGGCGGCGTCGATCTGGAACCGCACCGGTCCGGCCAGGTCGTACACGTATCGGGTCGCCGCCGTCACCGCGGTGCCGTCCTCGGCCCCCTGCACCACCCCGGTGAGCCGGGACAGCTCGTCCCAGCCGTACAGCGTCCGGTGCCCCATGGGCGACACAACCGCGGTCCGCCGGCCCAAGCCGTCATACTCGGTGGTGGTCTTCAGGACATCGGCGTCGGTGGCGCTGGTCTGTTCATTGCGGCCATTGTAATCGTAGGTCCAGGCCGCGTGCAGCCCGTCCCCGTACTTGGCATCCAGCCGCGGGCTGTATTCCCGGACCAGGTTGCCGGCCGCGTCGTAGTCGTACCGCCACCGCGCCGTGGCCTCGGTTTCGGACGTCGCGCCGGATCCGGCGTCGGCCAGCCGCAACCCGGTGGTCTTCTCGATCAGCCGACCGGCCGCGTCGTACGCCTGCCGGATGGCGGCGTCGGCGGCGTCGCTCTCCACCACCAGCCGGTTGTCGGAATCGTACCAGCGCCGCCACAGGGGCATCGCATCGGTGATGCCGCCGTAGCCGGTCGCCGCGTCGTAGAGGGCCGCATCCACCGCGCCGCGGCTGGCCGCAATCTCACGGCCCAGCGGATCCAGCACGATCCGGGTGGGCCGATCCAGGGCATCCCACTCGAGGCGCTGGAGCAGGTGGTCCAGGTAATCGATCCTGACCGGCCGCTCGCCGCCCGCCGGCTGCGCCGCTCCGGCCTTGCCGCCCGCCGGCCGCTGCTCCACGGCCTCGCGGAACTCGGTCAGCCGGCCCAGGGCGTCATAGCCATAGCGGCTGACCACGCCGCGGCGGTTCATCTCCATCACCTTCCGGCCGCCGCCGTCGAAGCCGAAGCGTTCCTCGCGCGGCAGGGCGCCGTTTTCGGGGAACACCGTCCGGAATTCCCGGCCGGTGGCATCCAGCTCGTGGCGTGTGATCCGGCCCATGGCGTCGGTGTCGGTCCACCAGGCGGCGCCGTCCCCCGAGACTGCAAACGGACTGTACTCGTACCGGTGCTCATCGGTCCAGGCGGGCTGGCCGTCGGCCTCCCGGCGCAACCGCTCGGTCACCGGTCGGCCCACCGGATCGTACTGGAACTCCGTGAGCAGCACCCGATCCCCGGCCCGGTCCACCTGGGCCGCGCGCCGGCGCACGGCGCCGTCCCTGAAGAACGCCTGGTCGATCCGGAACCCTTCCGGATCCTCCGTCCGGACCAGCCACCCCGTGGGCGCATGCCAGAACCGGGTCCGCCGCCCCAGCGGGTCGGTCTCCTCCCGCCGGTGGCCGAAGGCGTCGTAGCGGACCTCGGTCACCAGGAGCAAGCCGTCTGGATCCACCTCGCGGCGATGGAGGCGGCCGTGGGCGTCGTGGAGCGTGCGGGTGCGCACGCCGGTCTGGACGTTGGTCTCCTCGCTCCACTGACCGGCGCCGTCGGCGTAGACGTAGGTCCAGGCATAGCTGTCCCGCCCGTCGGCGTCGCCCATGGCGTCGCCGGCGGTGCCGATCGTCTTCTGCAGGGGCCGCCCGGCCGCGTCGTAGCGCCAGCGCGTCCAGCGGCCGCGGGTCAGGTCCCGCTCCTCCACCAGATTCCCCGCCGGATCGTAGTCGGATTCCACGACCTGCCCCAAAGCGTTGGTGACGGCGATCCGCCGGCCCAGCGCGTCGTAGGCGTAGGCCGTCACCCCCCCCGCGTAGTCCGACTCGGCCACCACCCGCCCGTCGGCGTCGTACTGCCAGAAGCGGGCCCAGCGGCCGTCCGCTTCCGGCGGACGCGCCACCGGTTCGGCCGGCGCCCGGTCGTCCGGTCCCACCGGCCCGGCGATCTCCCAAGCCAGGCGGCCGTGGCCGTCGTAGAGGAAGCGCCGCAGCCGGCCGGCGGCGTCGCGCTCCCAGGCCTTCCGCCCGGCGAGGTCCCAGCCCTGTCGGCGGACGATCCGTCCGTTGACCTGGTGCTCCCGCTCCAGTCCCCGCTCGTCGTAGAAGAAGGCGTGGTGCAGCGGCCGGCCGTCATCGGGCGTGACGGTCTCGACTCGCGCGACCAGGTTGCCGGTGCGGTCATAGTCGCTGGTCTCCCGCAGGACGATCGGGCTGCCGTCGACCGGGTGGGGGAAGGTCACCTGGCGGCTCCGGACGCGGTCCAGGCTGTCCAACTCCACCTGCTCGTCCAGACGGGCCAACGAATTGCCGATTTCCTCCACCACCCGCGTCCGGACCTGGCCGCCGGGATAGTAGCTGGTCGTTTCCAGATAGTCGGGTGTCGACGCCCCGCCCAGGCCGTCGGTCACGCGCACGACCACCGGCCGGTGGTACGCGTCGAAGCTCCGGTGCGCTTCCCGGCCCTGGGGGCCGCGCTCGTACGCGCACTCGCCCCAGTCGTTCCACTCGCGCCGGGTCACCCGGCCCGTTGGATCCACCGTCCGGGAAGGGCGTCCGTGCCGGTCGTGGTTTTCGAAGCGGGTGGCGCCGCCGCGGGGATCCACGGTTTCCACCAGGTTGCCGGCGGCGTCCCAGTGGAACCGGGTCTGCAGGTCCAGGCAGTCGTCGCCGCTCCGGAACTTGTGGGCCAGCCGGCTGAACGACCGGAGCCCCACGGAGAGCCCCTTCCCCAGCCCCTGGGCCGCCTCGGCCGGCACGTCCTCACGCACCGCGGTCACCCGGCCGCGCTCGTCCAGGAGCCACCGATGGATGGCGCCGGCGGGGGTGATCTCCAGGATCTTCCGGTTGAACGCCTCGTCGTAGAGGAATTCCCGCACGATCGGCTCGGCGCCGGCGCCGGCCGGATGCTCGGTGACCCGGATCTCGTTGCCGCCGGCGTCGTATTCGTGGCGCACTGTCCGTCCGTCGGGCAGCTCCTCGGATTCCTTCAGCAGCTCGCGCGCGCCGGTCCGCCAGGTCATGCGAGTGACGCTGGTCATGGGCACCGAGGCTCCCCCGTCGGCCGGATCCAGCGACACCTCCCGGCGGATCCGCTCCGGCACGCCGAAGTCGTTGAACGCGTATTCAGTCTGATTACCTTCCGGATCCTGCACGGTGGTGCGCCGGCTGCGCCGGAGACTATCGTCACCCCACAACTCGTAAGCGTAGTCGTACGCCACCGCCCCGTCCACGCCGAGGCGGAGGCGGGCCACCCGCTGGCCGTCGGAGTGGAAGAGCGCGTCCGGTAGATATTCAATCTGGGTGCGGTTGTCCGGATTGGGACCGAGAATCTCCACCAGTTTGTTCCGCTGCCGGGCGTCCGCGTCGTCGCCGTACCGGTACTCGGTCACGATCGGCTCGGCCTCCCCCCCGGAGCCCGTCAGTCGGACCTCCACCAGGCGCCGGCAGGGCGCGTCGTAGGCGTAGGCCGCCGTCACTCCGATCTGTCCGTCCCGGTTCACCAGGCGGGCCTCCCGCAGGCGATGGCCCAGGAACACGTCTTCCTCGTCGTAGGCGAACTCGATCCGGTTGCCGGAGCTGTGCTCGATCCGCCGCACCAGGCCGGGCTCCACGGCGTCGTAGATCCAGGTGAGCCGGTTCCCGTCCAGATCTTCGATGAAGCGGATGTTGGTGGTGCCCGCCAGATAGCCGCTCTCCAGCGTCGTGAAGGGATCCCGGAAATGGTACCGGACCCTGGTCTTGGTGTAAAAATCAAAGCTGCCGTCCGGATTGGCCGTCAACTGACAATGGAATCCCCGCTGGGGCACCAGCCGGCCGTTGATCCGCCGAAAGCGGATCCCGGAGGCGTCCCCCCCGTAGATGATGTAGTTCTCGGAGTCCTCCCGGACCAGGGCGATCCTGCTGGACATCTCCCACCCCGGACCGGCGGTCCCCTTCGGATTGAAGGCGCCGCTGGTCCAGGTGCGCTGGAGCGCCAGATCCAGGCCCTTGTCTTCCAGGAACAGGTCCTGCCGGCCGTGCATCAGGAAACCTTCCGACAGATCGACACCCTGGACGAAGGTCTTGCCCACGCTCAGTGACCGGGCCGAGTGATAGCCCACTCGCAGGACACCGCTGAAGGTGTCCGTGACGGGCTGACCGCCGGCCATGAGGTTCAGGGCCTCGACTTCGAGCTCGAAGCGGTAGTCCCCCGGATCTGCGAACACGCTGGCATCGGGCATCTGCCCCGGCGGGAAGATGCTCACCGACTGCAATTTGGTCAGCGCGTCCGCGTTGTAAACCGTTCCGATGGGCCGCTGATAGATCTCGATCTCGGCGGCGTCCACCGACCGGTACAGCCGGGCCGCCAGCACCCGGATGGGAAAATTCGGAATGAAACATACCGGCGGAACTTGCTCCCGCAGCTCGATGCCGCCGGTTTCCTCGAACAACTCCCGGGGCATGGCTTCGATGGAGTAGGCCAGGAAATGGGTCTTCAATCGAATCAATTCCTCGAAACCGACCTTGACCGGAGGGGACTCCAGTACCTGATCGGAGCCCTGCCCCATGATGCTGACGCCATCCAGTCGAACCCAACCGCTGAAATCGGCTGGCAACTTCTCGGGCGGCAAGCCGCAGTACCGGTCGATACTGCGCGGCTGGTAGGCGGTTCCGGCCGGGATCAGCACGCAGCGCAGATCCGGCACGGCGGAGTCGACCTGGTGGAACTCAAAGGCGGCCTCCTGCGCCGACATCACGACGCTTTCGGTCTGCCCGGTAAACTGGGGCGGATTCACCTGGTAATAGAACCGGATGTCCGCCGGCACCTGGTGCAGAATGATCTGGCTGTCGTCGACGTCCGGCCGTTTGACCACCGGCACCGTCAACGTGTACACCGGAGCGTGAGCATCCGCAAACCACTCCATCCCCACCAACTCGGGGACCAAATCCATGGCCACCAGCGCCACGCCCCCCTGCTGGCCGCAGCCGGGCGCCGTGTAGATCAGTCCGCCGTCGACAACCGCCCGACCCGGAATCAGCCCGCCCACCGCGATGCGACGGGAGAGAACCGGTTGTCCATCTCGAAAATCCGACAGCTGCACCCGGTACATGCCTCCGGCGGCAAGCAGATACACGCCCGTCCGCCCCACCGCCAGATCCACCAGTCCGCCCTCGGGGACCGGTTCCGTACGGAGATGGATGAGGTTCAGGGCCTGCGACTCGATGGTCAGCCCGAACACGTTCAGCGTCAGCTGCCCTTGGCTGGACAGGTTCAGCGACACCACCAGCGGAGTGCGCCGCGCGTCACCATGGGCGTCCACGTACGCGGACGGCGCGAAGACCCGCACATGCCGCGCCACGGGAACACCGGGCACCTCGGCCAGCAGCTTCACCCACGCCAAGCAGCCCGGCGCCGTCTCCAAATCCTGCCGGCCATCGTCTTCCAGAAAGGTCAACATGGAGCGCCGGGTGTCCCGGTTGTGACTGTCGGCCACCGCGACGATCCGCTGGGAACGGCCGCTGGTGTTCCCATCGCCCGGCGGCCAGTCGAAGACATCCAGATCCATGCACAATCCCGGTGTCGGCAAGTTTTCCGACATCGACTCGTTGAGGCCGCGCTCGGGCAACAGGCACTCGGCCAACGGCGGCAGGCCACGCCCGGCCACATCCCGGGTGGCATCGATCAGCCGGTTCAGCGAAAATGTGAACACCCCGGCATTGACGACCGCGATATAGATGTCATCACCCAGCCAGCGCATTCGCGCCGGAGACAATCCCGTCTGCGGCCGGGTCAGCGTGGCGGCGCCCATGAGCTTAAGGGCGTCGGGATGGCCGCGCAGCAAATCCTGGGTTGCCGCCGCATAGAACAGGAGGCCGGAGCTGAACGCCAGTCCGCCCGGCGTGGTGATGAGGCAGACGCCGAGATGATCCCCCTTGTCGTCCAACGGCTGGACCTGGAGGTCCAGGACGTGGAGCGGGACCGGCTGGCGCACCCGCAGGGCGCCCCGGCTGGCGATGGAGTAGTCGTAGATCTGCAGTTCGGAACGCTGCCAGGGATTCTCGCTGCCCGTATCGGCCACGACGAAGACCAGCGGCCCCAGCTTCTGAATCAACGTGGAATACGGCGGCCCGGCCTGCCCCTCATCCACCACTTGCGGTTTGAACGTGCGGAAGGGGATGCGACAGACGCCGTCGGCGGTGTACGTGTCGATCAGCCGGGCCTGGCGCCCCTCTGTGTCGACGAGAAATGAGCCGCCCTCGATGATCAGGCTGTATTCGGTATCCGGCTTCAGCGGCTCCTCGGGAATCAGGCGGACACCGGCATGATATGTTTGATCGCCCACAGGGTAACTATCCAGCCAGATCCGATCGAGTGGAATGGAGGCCTGCGCATCGCCCTGTTCCTCGATCCGAATCCGCCGCCAGGACGGCGGCGCACACGCCTCCAGGGTCACCGGCTCGGAAAACAGCAATTCGATCATGGCATGGCAGGACGTGAACCGGTACTCCGGCGAGGGCACCACCCGGATGAGCTGAGGATCCGTGCCCGCTATCGGTTGGGTATTGCCGCTCGCCTCAGACGCAACCACCAGGACATGCTCATCCCGGGCGGTGGAGTTCCCGCTCAGGTCCTTGACCACGATCCGGATCCGATGAGCACCCAAGATGCTCATCAATTGAAACTCGGATGTAAAATTTCCGGCCGGATTGCCATCGACCTGAATCTGCCGGTCATCGATCTGAACGCTGATCTCGGCCAACGATTCGTTGACCGTCAGGGTGACCTGCAGATACAAACCCTGCTGGATCATATGCAGTCGGTTGACCGTGTCGGTCCATTCGGTATCCAGCACGAACTGCCCATCCACAGACTTGTTCGCCGCCTTGAGGGCCAACGACTCCACCACCGGCGGCACCTGCTCACCGCCGGCTTCGCTGCTGAGATAGACTCGGCACGAATACCCGTTGGCCGGGAGATATTCCCCAAGCCAATCGAACGCTCCTGGCATGATCCGGGTAGCCGGCGCCTGCCCGGACCAGCCGGTCTCCGGATCGAACGCGATGACACGGGGAAAGGGCTCAGCGAGCCAGCCAATCAGGGCAAACGATCCATCCTCATGGGTGCTGGCCGTGTATCCATACTGGTCGCCAGAAGGTTCGAAAACCACCGTGGCGCCCTCGACGGGCTTCTCCTCGAGCTCACCGAGAGTGTTCGGGATTTCCGCAAGCACGTACCCGACAACGACAGCCATCTGGACGGGATCGTAGCGATAATACCCAATCGATCCCTGCAGAGCGCACAAACCCGAGAACGGCGGGCAGTCGTGAGCCAGTCGGCCGTCGCGGACCGTGGCCGTACCCAACACCTGGTGCATGGCCACACCCGCGGCCGTGGTCCCACGGGTTAGGAGACAGCGATCGCCGTCGGCCATTCCGGAGACCGGGAACGAGACGTCGATCTCCCGCGCGGTCACGCCTGAGAAATCACTCTCTAATACCACCGCCCCAACGTAGTTCAGATCCCCCTGAATCGGCCAGTGGGGTTGGGTCGGCACTTCCAATCTGGTCTTGAGCCTCACGCGGTACGGAAGGGCGGCAGTGGGAATCTCGAGGATCAGTCCTCCCGGACCGGCCACCGTACCGCCATCGGGGCCGACGTAGTGGAAACCGGCGGTATCGGTGATGACCGGATTGCGGATGACGGTCTGGGCGCCATCGGCGGTCTCGATTATCACCCGCACCTCATCGTAGGGTGAGCCGGTGATGGTCACGGACAGATCACCGCCTGCGCAGCCGATGAATATGCGCACCTCGCCGGTGGTCTGGTTGATCACCGTGAGCCGGCCGTCCGGCGGGATGGGGCAGCCCGGCGCGGATACGGTCAGCGTGCCCGCAGCCGGATCGGCGGTGATGGTCACGGCGTTCACGGCGCCACCACTGCCGCCGCCGGTGGCGGCGGTGGTGAAGGCGAACGCGTGGGCCGCGACCATGGTCCGGCCCCAACGGTTGGCCACCTCCGGTCCTACGATGACAGTATGAGCTGCGCCGGCTGCGAAGGGTACAGCCGGGGTGGCCACAATGGTCCGGCCGTCGTCGCGCAGGCTGATTGCTCCTGTCAGGGGCACCCCGTCGATTAAAAAATCGAAGGCGGATACGCTCGCCGAATCAATGACGTCGTCGAAGGTGACCCGGATCTCAGTATCAGCCGGCACGCCAGCCTGGCCGTTATAAGGGCTTGTGCCCGTCACCGCGGGCCGGCAGGGTTCCAAAACCAGATCCAGTCTGCCGGCTTCCCAGGGTACCGGCCCGGTCAGGATGGCGACGGCCCTGGCCCCGACAGTCTCGTCAAACGCGTCAACGGACACCACCTCGCCCGGCTCGGCGAATGTCTGCAAGAAATAGCTGCCGGCGGCGTCCGGTGCGGCCACTACCGACGTCGCGGCCGAGATGACCAATGCCGGATCCGGCGTCACCGGCGGCGGCAGGCCGTCCGCGCGGGTGATGAATCCGACGGCGAACACCGGCGGTCGGTCCAGCCGGCAGAGGACATAGTCCCCCCCGTCGGTCAGTCCGGGCGCAGGAGTGCCCCCGGGGAGCGTCGGCAGGGTGACCACCCGGCCACCCTGCCGCTCGGCCGGACAGGCATAGGTGTAGTGGATCGCCGGGCCGCGGCGGATCAGCCGGTAAAGCGACAGGAGATCTCCCGCGGCGGCGGGAGCATCCAGTTCCACCCGCGTCTCCGGTGGGAGTGGCGTGCTGGCGGCCAGGTGAAAGGCGGCCAGTGGTTCCAGCGCTTCGTCGCCGGGTGGCGGCACATCCGACGAGTCGAGTGGATGGAAATCGATCCAGGTGCCGTCCGGGAGTTCCGTGGTGAAGATGATTCGGTTACCACGCTCGTCGATCAGTTCGCTGGCCGGACCGTCCAGAACTACTCCAGCGGTCGACTCGCTCCGACTCATGACGTCGACATCGATCCGGCCCTCGACCAGCAGGGCCGGCGGGAACTCCTCGATTGGACAGATGGGGAACGCGGCCCGGAGTTCTCCGACGGTTGCGCCGTCTGCCGGTCGGTATAAGACCACGTCCTGGATGTAACGGCGGCCCTGCACAGTGGCGCCGGAGGTCTGTGCGTACTCCTGACTGAATGCGGCGACCACGGCCGTCCCCGACGGCAAGGGCACGTCTCCCTGTACCTGCAACTCGGCCATGGCCACCAGGCCGGTCCCGGCGGGGACCGCCTCAGGATGGACATCGCCACCGCCCTCGGCCAGTCGCTCGCCCAGTTCTTCAGCCAGTGGATCCAACCAATCGCCGACAGCCGGCCCGGGGGACGGCACTGTGGGCGGCGGATCGGCCACCGCTAAAAGGTACTGGCCGCCCCGGTCGATATCAACGGCCACGCCGTCGGAGCCCGCGACCAGGTTTAGCGGTTCCAGTCGCTGCCAGAGGCCGTTGGACGGATCGCACCGCAGCAGCATCCAATCCCGTCCGGCTTCAGGCAGCTTCCACCTCGTCTCAAGCCGGGCGGTCGGTTGGAAGATCAGGTCCCATGGGTGCACGTCCAGGGCGCCCCAAGGCGCCCAGCCGGGGCTCAACAACTGGGTCAGGCACTGGTTACCGACAGCGGTGACGGACACATCGGTGGGACCGGCCAAGGTGTCGGCGGGCACGACCAAACGGGCACTCCCAGCATCAGCGGGCACCTCGCCGCCGGATGCGTTCACCGCAACTGCGACGGCACGAGGGGCCAGCCGAGCGTCGAGAACCACAGTGCCGATGCCATCAGCCGAATCGGCGGTGCGGAAGACCGGCATAGCGCCATCAGCGTCCAGTCTCACGGTCACCGGACCCGGCTCGACCGGCAACGCCCAGCCTCCCCGGGCATCGGTCACGGCAGCGGACGACTTGTCCAGCCGGCTGACTCGGACAGAATCCAGCGGCAATCCGGTGTCGCCGCTGTAGACCTCGCCCAGGAGCCAGGCGCCGGTGGCCATCGGGTCCACCACCGGGACCGATCCAGTAACTGCCGCCGTATGACCGGCCGGATCGATCGCCCGCAACCGGAACATCAACTCTTCCGTTGCGTCCTCTGGAACCACCACCGGAACCGACCAGCGGGCAAAGAAACCTGGCTCGATCATCGAAGGTTGGTCAGGCAGCTCCGGCGGAACCGGCAGCCCGTCCACCTCGAGCGCCACCTCGGCCACGTCCACGGCGTCGGTCACCGTGACCCAGGCGGTGAATACGCCGCCCCGAACCGCTGTCGACGGCAGTTGCAGTGACAGCCGCGGCTCGGCCAAGTCCACCGGAACAGTCACCGCAGCCTGGATGGCAGCAGCGCCGCGCTCACCAACTGCGGTGATGGTCCGGTCGTAGCCTTCCGGCAGTGCGATGGCTGCGGTGAACCGGTTGTCCTTGAGTGTCGCCGGGCGACCGTTGACGCTGACCCTTTCCACCGACGGGGTGCACGTCCCCGTCACCACCACGGGCAGTTCGGTGATCCATTCATTCGGCGGCGGCGCGGTGATCGTCACCCCGAATGACACATCCACCTGCACCGTGACGGTGTCCACAACCGTCGCCCAGAGACAGCCGGCAACGGCGGTAATGGTGTTCACTCCATCCACCAATGCCACTGCAGGACATCGGAACACGCCGTTGTCCATCACGGCGGTAATGCCATTGACCGTGACCCACTCCGCCCACGGGGAAACGGTTCCCGCCACGTCCACGGATGGTTCAAACAGCACGGCGCCGTTTTCAGGCGCGTCGATCTTCACCTCCAGCGGCGGATGGAATTGCACAATCACCGAATCCTCGGCGCTGCCGCCATCGGCCGACACCGCCCGGGCGACCAGGGTGTTGGTCCCGGGCACCAGCGGGATCTCGGCTTGGAATGCCGTGCCATCGAGCACTGCGTCGATTCCGTTCACGGTCACCGTGACCACCGGTCCGGCGATCACCCCGGCAACCGTCACCGGTGATTCGACCAGGACCGCGCCGTCGACCGGCGACTGGATGGTCACGCGGATCGCCTCCGTCACGGTGAACACCGGGCCCACCGCTTCGCATTCACCCATCCGGACAATCACCGATCCGGTACGAGCACTGTCCGGCACGCGAGCCACGATGAGCCCCGCCGAAACCGATACAAGTTCCAAAGCCGTGTCGCCAAGTCCGATCCAGTGCCGTTCGGGGCGTCCGGGATCGAAACCCCTTCCATAGACGGTTATCAGGGTACCCGGCGGACCGGCACGTGGATCCAACGCGTCGACGAACGGTCCCAGGGAGCAGTCGTCACCGTCGGCCGGCCAGTCCTGTCCTTCCGGCAGCGGCGGCACGGCGCTGTAGAGATCGCCACGTTCGCGACCGAACATCATGAAGGTGAATAACGGTCCGTCGGACTCAGCCCGGATGAATCCGCCCAGGTGATGCTCGACATCAAAAAATTCGGTTACCAGGTGGGCCGCTCGGCTGAACGGCGCCAGATCAACCTCTGTCGCGGCCACTTGCCGTCCGTCCTCGGAATATAGCGCCATCAGGACATGCGTCGGATCGGCAAATGCATTCACCAGAGTCACGCCGGTCAACCAACCCAAACCCGCCGCCACATGACTGAAAAACGCCGACCGGGACGGTCCGGCTAACGCCGGCATCACGGAAGCCGACCCACCGCTGTGCCGGATCACCGCCGCGGCATAGATGCTCCCCGCCAGATCATCGCTGCCGAGCACCAGATAACCCGATGCCAGTTGATCCGGGGGCAACTTCCATTCCAGTCCGACGTCGAACTGCCGACACGTAAACGGATCCACAAGCACGGTCTCATGAAGCCGTTCGTCTGCACTTCGACCATCCGGCTGGGCGGTTATCGTCATGCCGACAGGCCGGCTGCCGGGATTGATCAGGTACAGGATGGTCCCGTAGCCAACTCCACATGCATAGTGGGGTACCATCAATCGCTGCGCAGCTTTAAGCGGATCCATCAACCCCGCGACCACCAACCGGTCCGTCCCTTCAACGGCCAAAGAGCCGGTGAACTGAAGACTGCCTGACAGGCGAAGATACCCGCATGCAATTCCAGGAAAGATGTCGGCCAGCTTCAGGAGGGCGCATCCATGCGCGGGCAAGACAAGGTTATGCAACGGAGAAGATTCTCTGCCCGCCCCTTCCCATGACAAAACGATCGTGTTTTCCGTTTGGTTCGGATTTACCAACCCCAACCAGTGG
Source organism: Acidobacteriota bacterium (assembly GCA_029565065.1). GTDB lineage: Bacteria > Acidobacteriota > JAAYUB01 > JAAYUB01 > JAAYUB01 > JAAYUB01. Next base: position 16,721 of record JAKQOW010000126.1, read on the forward strand.
CTTTCGTCCGAGTTCCCCAAAACTGGCACATAGAACTCACTGGCTGGTTGACGAAGCAGATTGATGCCATCGCACCGGCTCAGAGACGAATCGTGGCTTTGATAAAAGGCAAAGACATCGCCAGTGGATTCCAACCTGACAGAGGATACGGCTCTATTCCATCCCGGGCCAAAGAGATCGTGGAGATATCGGGGATACTGAACACCGGGTGTCAGTTCCAATTCCACCGGGTTGACCAGGCCAGGTTCTGTCCTGGGTTGTCCCTGCTCATCCAGCAGTGTCAGGCTGACCGAACGGGTTCTCACCGACGGATTGAACAAAGCCAATCCGGTTTGCAAGCCTGGAGGAACCGGTGCCAAAAACTGCTCCCGAGTCACGCCGGCTGCATAGACCCACATCCAACAACAGCCGATCCACACCCACACCGCGCGCCTCATAGCGCTATTCCAGCGGTCTGTCGCTTCCCGGACATCCATTCGCTTGTTCATCATTCCAATTAACCGACCTTCTGTATGGTCAGATATCCCGCCGGACAACACGCCGTCATGGCTGACATGAATTGCCGGACTCCGATCCGCCTACGATCACCACCTGCTCCACCCGCACATCACCCAGACGGATGTACGCATACCACTCGTTCAATACCGGCAGATATTCCGGCGCCTCGGGATTTCCCTGGTAAACAGAAATCCAGTAAGCTCCTGGGGGCAGCGCATGCAGTCGGACCAGACCGCCGGCATCCGATTGACCGCTCACCGCCCAGGGTTCCAACTCGTTGGCGTCACCGATCTCGACGTACACTCCCGCCATCGGTTGTCCCTCGATGTCCTGCAACCGGAGCTCCAGTTCGGCGCACGTTGGACTGCACGGCACAAGATTCACATTGTCTGCGGTCAGCATGCCGTCAGGCAGAACCAGCGACACGCAGTAGAATTGGCGCTCCTGGTCCCAGGCATACGCGTCATAGGCGGTTTCCGACGCCACACCCAACGCCTGCCAGACACCCGCGTGCAGTTCCGCCACATCGAGCAGAACCGGCGGCAGACCCGAGTCGGCCGGGACGAGATCCAGGTCGGTCACCGCCATCACCGGCTCACCATCACCTTCCGTCACGGCTCCACTGACCACCGACCATCCGGTCGCCAAATCGCCCAGATCCGTTTCCGGCACCGTCAAGGTGATCTCCCAGGTGTCGCTGCCGCCTCCCTGACTCAGCGGCCGATCCAGAATCATGTGCGCCCGGCGGGTCGGGAAGTCGCCGTACCCATAGAATTGACCGGTATCTCCACATGCCGACCAGCCGTAATTGACATACTCGCCGCCTGACAGCTGGCGTTCCCACCGTACAAACGCGTTCTCCGGCAACGGTCTCAGAAATGCCGCTGACCACAGGCGTCCGTTGATCATATATTCGAAACGCGCTGGGATCTGCACGTTGTCCAGTATCAATTCGCCGGCCGGGAAGTTGATATCCGTACTGTGATAACCAACGGTTTCATCCAGCGCCTCGATCTGATACCCTTCCCCTGGCTTCAAGCCCAGCACCGTAAACCGACCGAATTCCACGAAAACCTGATTTGTGTTTGAATAATAGAAGAGGTCCGATCCATCCGGTCGATGGGCGTACACATTCACCCAAAGAGGAATGCTCTCGATCGGCATCCCTGATCCATCCACAACATCACCGGAAACAACGGTCACTCCGGTTTCCAGCGGAATGGCGGTGCCATCGGCGGCCGCAACATCCACCAGGAATTCGTCTTGCCCGTCGCCTTGCGATTCCGGCCATGGCACCACTAGGAGCGCTCGGCCGGTGGGCAGATAGTTGGAATCGAAATCAAAGAATCCATCCCCATCCGTGCAAGCGACCCCCAGGGGGTAGAACTCACCCGATACCGCCTCCGCCCACAGCTGCACCGGCCATTGGATCAAAGCGGCCATGGCACCGGCCGAAAACGCATGGCCGAACACAGCGTACAAGTCCACCGGCAGGAGATGAATATCGGTCAGCACCAGTTGATGTTCTGGGAGTGCGACGGTGGTTCCGTAGGCGTTTCCTCCATCATCCCAGGCAATCACATCGTAAGCCGTTCCTGGTTTCGCGCCCCGGATGGACCAGATGCCGGAGGATTGATCGGCGTATGGCGCGCTGAGATCCGGATCATGCGGCCGAACCTGCAATCCAGCCAGCGTAGTAACGGGAGCACCGCCCGCGTCACGGGCGTCACCACGTATCACGCTGATTCGTGTGTCAAGCGACACGGTCGTCTGACCCATCGCAGCGTCCAGATCATTCCAATCCTCTCCTTCTCCCTGGCTGTCGGGCCAGCGCGTAAGGATCCGCGTCCGGCCGGTGGGCAAGAACACATTGCTGAACCGGAAGGTACCGTCAACGTCGGCACTGGTTGTCTTTGTGAGAACATATTTTCCGACCGACTCTTCCCGATGGAGTTCCACACTCTGCCACGCCAGATGGGTGATTCCATCAGCGGCTCTCACGGTGCCCGTGATGGTGAATTGGCCGAATGCGCTGGATATCACAACCAGCCGATGCTCACCGTCTTCGAGTACCAGCGAAACTGCCGGGGTGCTGCGTCCGTCGACCTGGGCTGAATACTGCAGGTCCATGCCTGCCGGCAGGCCCGTGAACATCGTCTCGCCGGCATCCCCGGTCTTGCCCGTCCAGATTAAAAACGCCGAAAATTGCGTCGAACGAACCTGAATTTCGGAGTCCGCGATCGGGACACCCACCTGGGTTTCTGTCCGAACAATAAGATCGGCGCCACCTCGATCCAGTACCAACGCGTGCAAGTCCAGGCTTTCGTCTGCCGGCACCCGAATCAGCGTCTCATACAACCATCGGCCGTCCGGATGCCTGGCCAGGATTTCCAGATCGGTATTTCGGAGCGGATCCAGGTACACAAACCGCCCCTCGTCGTCCGTGGCGCCGGAGAACACGGCTTCACTATAACTGTTCCGCCTGAATATGAGAATCGACACCCCCGCCTGGCCGATGCCCAGGTTGTCTACCACGCGGCCGGTCAGGTAATCCTGCTCCAGAACCATGGTGACGGCAGCCGTCTGAACCGCCGGCACCGTGACTGGTTGGGTGGCATCACCAAACAGCGAGGTCACCGTCAGCAGGTAATCACCGGACATGACACCGGGTATCAACCCGTCGCCCCGGGAGACCCGCCCGTACCAGACACAACCATCATCCATCCGTTCTAGTCGGAGGGTGCCGTCAGGAAGCGGGTCGCCGGTGCTCAGGGTCACTGTCACGGCCACCGCGCCGCTATCAGGCACGACGAGTATCTGGTCGGGGGCCACCGGCTCGTCTGCGGTAAGCAGCACCTGGTTTATCGTCAGCCAGCCGCACTCCGGCGATCCGTAGATGACATCCGTCAAACCCAGGGGCAAGGAACGCGGTTGAGACATCGGCACAAATTGAAATACGCCCTGCCAATCTGTATCGGCGACCCGGCAGCGGCGGTACGGCACCGCTTCGTCTCGCAACAGCAGGGATTGCCCGGCCAACGGGTGTGCGTCGGGTGTAGCGTCCAGCAGCCGGCCGGAGACGCCGCCAACCAGTGGCGGCAATTCGGGCAATGAGGGATCCGCTCCACCTGTCCAGTTCAGATTGAGCAGATCGCTCCACCGGTCATCCGGCAATCCGACTATAAACTCAGCCGGACAGGCGGCCAGGCGTTCCAGCGTCTCCACTGCATCGGATCGCGTCGGCTGCGCGGTCACGCCCACGGCCAGGCCCAGCCGGCCGGGCATGCCGGGGGCGCCTGCCGGAATCACCAGATCGGTCCATCGCATGACCAACTGGCCGGCAATGATTTCGACCGCCGACGGCGCCCGCGCTATCTCCGCTTCGGCGAACACGACGCCCAGCGTGGGCATACTGGGCTCCATGGCGTCGTCTGTGTCCGTATGGTCGTCCAGCATCAGCCAGCGGTCCATGCCCCCGGGCTCGACGACGGCGTCCCCATCGGATGTGGCGACCACATCCCAGTTAAGCGCCTCCGGCAGCCGGAACGTCATCTCGATTGCAACCAACACCGGAGTCGGAGCCGAATTACCCAACCACTCCACCACGCGCGCGAAATAACCGTCTGGCGGAACGAATATTCGTTCTTCCCAATTCAGATCGTCTGAACCCAGGTCCCCGGTCAGGCGGATTTCATGACCGTTCACGGCCAGCATCCCTTCCGGCTGTGCCGGCATGACGTGGGACATCCCGTCCACCCAGACCGTTACTTCCGGAACCCGAACGTCGGTCATCGGTTGGACCAGCGGATCCCACTCCAGTCCGCCGTCTGTTTGGACGCGGAACATGTAGTCATTGCCGTCTCTGACCGTATGCGGCAGAGCGACGGTTCGGATCACCTGGAATGTCCCGTTGAATCGGGCGACGTTGCCGAGGGAATCGGCCACCACCAGACTCCAAACGTTGTCGCCGACGGCCAGCATTTCGTGATCCCACGGAACTTCGATTTGGATCCGGCCGTCAACGAGTACGAATTCAGTCCGAGCGATTCCGTTGACGGTGCCCACGAGACTGTCCGCATCCAAGTCGCAGTTGTCCGTTACGGTGATATCGAAGAAGACCGTGTCGGCCACGATACCCGCCCCCGTAGCCGGACTGGTCACGGTAATGATCGGCTGAGTGCCGTCCAGGGCGAATCTACTCAGGGCTTCCGCGGTGTGGCCGGCGGAATCGGGCACCGTCACATGGACCGTGTGGCCGCCGCCGGTCAGCGGATCGGCACCGGCGGGCGGATTCCAGACGCCTCCGGACGGAGTCAACTCAAATTCGGCCGTCCGTTCAACTGCATCGATGGTCACCCGGATGCCGGCCACATCGACGCCGGTACCGTTGTCGCCGCAAGTGAACGCCAGCGGCGGCATCGGATTGCAGATATCGCCGGGACCGGGCAACTGCAGGGTCAGGTCAGGCGGCTGGCCGTCCCAGACGAAGTCAAAGCCGTACGCGGGTGAGGTCCAATTGTAGATGTCGGTCATCGTGGCGACGACCTCGACCGGGCCGTCGCCCGCGGGCGCAAGCGAACCCTCGAGACGCCAGACGCCACTGCCCTCGTCGACCAGTATGGTGTCAGGACAGAGCGCTCCGGCGGCGGTCAGTGTCCCGGCAGCCACCGGATGGACCGACTGAAACCGGACTCTCAGCCCGACCGGGATGACGTCCACCACCAGTGCCGCGGCCGGCTGGTGCTCCAGCCAGGTGACGGCCGACCGGCGCATGGTGAAGTCACCGGACCAATCGGCAAAGTTGCCGACGATGTCGGCCACGTGGACGTTAAGGGTCCAGCTACCGTCGGGCAGCTCGTTGATGGGCCGACAGGAGGCGCCAGACGCACTGAGCTGGAAGATCTCCAATGCCCGGCCGACTCCGCCTGCATCGGTCAGGGTCAAATGAACCGAGGCCGGGTCAACGCCGCGCAGGGCGTCGGCAAACGTAACCGCCAGATCGGGTCGGGGAACCGGGAACATTTGGCCGGACCAGCCGGCGGTGATCACCGGCGGCTGGGTATCCAGCGTGTCAAAGGACCACCCATACGGTGCCAACATGGCATTGCCGGCCGCATCGCGCCAACCATCGAGAACGGCCCCATAGCGTGCATCCGACTGCAAGCCGCCGTCCGGCAGGATGGTCAGGGTACGGCCATCGGGCGACCAGGCCAGGTCGGCCGCCGCTGGCACGCCGTCGCGGTTCCAGTCGACCGTGCCGCTATTCGGGACAATGGGTTCGCTGAAGGTGATTTGAACCGGTGCAGTCGGATCCACCTGGACGGCACCTGCGGGCGGGGTCACCACCGACACCGCCGGCGGCGTCAGGTCCACGGTACGGAAGACCAGTTCCACCACCGCGCCCATGGGATTGCCATTGGCATCGGGAACGTCGGCTTCAATCACCAGCCGATAATCACGGGAGTCAACCAGGACCGCCGGAATTCCCTCAAATATGCCGCCGTCGACCGATGGCAGCACCATCATTCCGACCGGCTGCCAGACGGCGCCATCGTAACTCTCTAACCGCATCCAACCGGGATGGCCGGTCAGCCACTCGACGTCCAGGGCCTCGCTGAAGGTGACGATCAGATCGGCGTCCAGCGGCACGGCGGTCTCCGGCCAGGTGGTGCCACCAGACCAGTAGGCGACCGCGTCGACGGACGGCGGGGTCCGGTCCAGAGTCAGGATGCCCAGGTCAACCCATGCGCCATCGTCCACACCAGTTACCGGCACGGCCAGGCGCAGCCGGCCGCTGACCGGATCGACCACTTCCAACCTGCCAGGCAGAATCGGCAGAAGTTCGAAGACGAAATTCCCGCTGTCATTGGTGGCGCCCAGACGTTCCACCTCGCGCCCGTCAGCTCGCCGACCCACCCAGCGCATCGTCAGGTGGGCGGCCGCGGAGCCGTCTTCCTTTCGCAGCACGCCCCGCAGGTAGAAAGCCGGCTCCAGAGCTACCACCAAGCCTTCGATTTTCTCCCCATCGGCCAAGTCGCCCTCGACGGTGCCCTCCAAATCATGGCGTCGATCCTCGGCTACCAGATGGAAATGTCCGGCCGGTACCTCAGGAAAAAAGAAGGCTCCCTCGTCGTTGCAAGCGATATCCGGCTGGAATTCGGGCACTTCGGCTTCGAGCCGCAGCACCGCCCCGCTCACTGGACGGATGCCGGCATGGTTCCAGACCGCGCCTCCGATGGCGCCCAACTCACGGAGCACGATCACCACCTCGTCGTCGGCAGGCACGTTGATCGGCTGAGAAACTCGGTTAACGCCTGATCCAGTCCAAGCGGCAAGGGTGTAATCGCCGAACAGGACAGATGTCAATCGGAAAGTCCCTTCAGCGGTGGCGGTCTGACGATAGCTCCGTCCTCCAGCCAAAGGAATCAGCTCGACCCGAGCGTAGGCGGCCCCGCTACTATCGGCGGATTGGATCGTCCCTCCCAGGGTCGCCGTCGGTGCCAGGGGCACCACCAGGCAGACCAGCCCGCCCGGCTCAAGCTCGGCCTCGGCGTAACCAGCCACCCCGGACAGATCGGCCACCCGCACATCCACCCGGCCGCCGGAAATCCCCGGAACATGAAACCGGCCATCGGGACCGGTGGTTGTCTCGATGTCCCGCTCGGCATAAGGCGAACCGGGACACGGATGTATCCCGATCGTGACCCGGCGAGCGCTCAGTGACGATGAGTCGGTGCAGACGATCCCGGCCGGGTCGCCATCCGCCACCACCCCCTCCACCACTCCCATGGGTTCGAGCACCAGTTCCACCGGTGGCGGATCAAACTCTGTGGATGGAATATCCACCGCGAGAATCGCCCGACGTCCGGTGGCAAAGTCCTCCGCCCGAAGGATATATTGGCCGACGGCCACCGCCGGCAGGACGAAGGCACCCAGACCGGCCATTTCGGAATTCGTCACGGTTGATGCCACAATTTGTCCAGCCGTGCTGCGCAGGGTTATTTCCGCCCCTGGTACGAGTGACCCGTCAGGCAATGCGCCGTCACGAACGACGCCGCGCAGAATTACCACCGGAGTCATCACCAGATTGAGGGTGAACATGCCACCGTCACCTAAAACCTCGATGCCGCCTGTCGCCGTCCGGACAGTATCCCCGTCCAGTACAACAGCGGACACCGTGTAGGAACCTTCCCAAATACCGTTGAATTGGAAGTGCCCTGGATCACCCGGCGCCCCGGCATAATCGGTGTCCCAGATGCTCTCGGCCTGGGCGCTCCAAACGGGTTGTCCCTGCCGACTGACTGTCAGCAATGCGTCCTCGAGCCGCTCTCCGGTGGCCTGGAACAGGTGCACCCGGAGTCCGTTCCTCCCCAACATGCTCAAGGTGACATCCATGTCGCCGTCGGCAGCGAAATAGAGTTCCATCCAGGCCCGGTCCCCGGTGTAGAAATCCTCTGCCTCAAGCACGAAGGTGCCAGCCGGCAGGGGTCCGGAAATAGCGAACCGGCCGCCTGCGTCGGTTCGGCAATCCCAGCACCGCCCGCCTTGACCGGTCAGGGTCAGGGGAACGCCCGGCCGAACGGGTGTCACGCCGTCTCGCGCGTAAAGGGTACCGGTCAGGTTACCGACGCCGCCGGTTACGCCCAACACCACATCTACTCCGTCCAGATTGGTTCCGTTGGCCAGACCGCGCACTTCCGCAGGCGGGTAAAAGGCATTGCCACTGAACCGGACCGTGAAGGGGCCGTCCCAGACTTCTGAAAAGACGTAGGTTCCGTCGGCGGCCGACATACTCCGCAACCGATCGGTGCGATAGACCATCTCTCCATTGCTTCCGCGGTCCAATCCGTCCAGGATCAAGGGCACGCGGACTCCCTGGCCGGAGGCATCCCGCACCTGACCGGCCACCGTCCGCCGGCCGCGCAAGCGTATTACCAGCGAGGCACCATCAGCCGGGACATCCACCGTTCCCGATTCCGCCTCGCCATCACACGCAGCCTGATACCGGTTGGTACCCTGACTCAGCCAGATCAGAAATCGTCCATCTGCATCGGCAATCTCCGTGATGCCGCTCAGTCGAACGGCAGCCCCTGCCGCTGCGGCTCCATTGGCCCGGATAACACGACCCTCCACAGGGGCCAGGACGTCCATGACCAGTTGGACCTGATGGACGCCGGCTGTGATCCAGACATGCTCTGTAACACTGTCCCAATATCCGGGCCGAACAGCAGTCACTCGGTAGTGACCAAACGGGATCTGCTGCACCCGAAATCGCCCGTCGCCGTCGGTTTCGAGATCGAGCTGAACCGTTTCCCAATCATCGGCCTTCTCCAGGTGGACCGGCGCGAACGGAACGGCGTCCCAGGCGCCTCCGAAACCGGGTGTTACCACCTTGCCTTCGAGTGTGCCTCCACCGGTAAATAGAACCTTCACCTCGGTCGTGCCGCCCGGCGCAACCGCGCCTTCAGCAGTGGCTACCGCCCCGCCGTTCGGATGGACGCAGCGGATACGGAAAGAACCCCATGGCATGGTAGTGAACATGAATGCTCCGGTGCTGTCGGTCCAACCCTCGGTACTCCAGGTGGCGTCGGGCACGCTCAGCGTCAGTCGGGCATGGGGGACGCCCCGTGCCCCGTCGGGACCTTCTTCCATGACATGGCCGGTGACGCCGGCCCCGCCCGCCACCAGCAGCACCACCGCCGTATCGTCGGGGCCGTTGATGAATCCGGTGCCTCCGATCCGCCGTCCGTCCCCGAGCCACGCTTCAGCCCAAAACGAGCCCACGGTCACGCCGTCGGCATGGAACCGACCCTCGCCGTCGAGTATCGCCGACAGGCATCGCCCGTCGCCGCCGCAGTGGATCCGAACACCGAGGATGCTGTCGATGGGAATCCCGAGTTCGTCCACCACCTGGCCCACCACCGCTCCTGATCCATACAGGATGATCTGGGGATGGAGCACCTGACCATCCGCCTGAAAAACCAGCGGCACCCGTCGGCCGAAACCCGTTGCCGGATCTCCGGCAATCAGAAACAAACCTGCCGGATTGGTGTGAACGAAATCCAGTTGAAACGTGCCGTCGTCGTTTCCGTCGAAGCGGCTGAGGCAGACATCCCGGATCCCAAGACCAGACCTGGTGACGGCCCACAACTCCACCGACGGCCTGACAACTCCCCGGCCATCGGGGTAGCGTACGCGCCCCTCGACGCGGCCGCCGACTTCGTATGGTGAGTCCGGGTCAAGAATCCACACTGGCCGTGATGCCTCGACGATCGCACCGTCAAGGCTCTTCATTTGACCGATGACCAGATCCGTCCTCACAAACTTACCCACCGGCCGATTCACGGCCAATCCGACGGTGCGGCCCGAACCGATCGGCGCAGCCAGCAGCACCTCGTTGCCGATGCATTCGAAATGCGCCGTCGCCTCAACAGCCCGCAATCCGACCGGCCGGCTGAACAGTACAAGCAGTCCGCGGCCGAACTCATCGGCGCCATGAAAAAGATCCGGGGTCAGTTTCAGTACACGCTCCACAACGAAGGGTGCCAGGGGCAGCAGGTGCTGGTCCAGTGGCGGGACAGTGGCCACACGGTTGCTTCCTTGTCGGATCTCAACGGCGATAGAAGTCCCTTTCAACAACGTCGATGGAATCACCACCTGTTGCCCCGGTGCGAGTTGGAAAGAGTACCTGAATCTCTGGCATGCCTCCGGTGACGCTGGACGGATGATCTCCAACTCGACCGCCTCGCCGCCGGTCAGGGTGACCGAATCCCCATCCAGAGGGATCAGGCAAAGAAATTCCGGTCCGTTGATGAAGCGTACGGCTCGCCCCCAGTCGGACTCTGGCAAAAGTGCAGTCCGCAGAAGCGCGAAATCACCGCTATATCCGGCGTGGAGCGCGAGTGCGGCTGCCATGCTTGCCGTTTGGCCGGCTGGATCCAGAATAGCGGCGAGTGCTGCTTTCAGCTCGGCACCACGAGGGCTTGATTCCAAAGTGTGATGAAATCCACTGTCGCTCCATGCGATCTCCGCCAAGTCCTCAATGAGTGTTGCGGCAACAGCCACCGGATCCCGGCCAGCAGCGGTGGCTAGTCCCGCTTCGGTGACAGCCCGCGCGAACCACTCCACCGATGATCCCTTAACAGTTCGGAATGCGGAGGGCAAGAGCAAGGGTTGGGCTCGGCTCAGCGTGTGGCACAAGCCCAGAAACGCCAGCGATCGGCCGTAGAGAGGTTCTACGAGCCGCGCGGCCACGGGCGGCAGCACCAGGCGGTCGGGGTTCATGGGCTGGCCGACGGCGTCCACGCCGAACACCAGTCGGGCGCCCACCTCGAGGCCGGCTGAATCGCCGGCACCGTAAGTGGCGGTCACCTTGCCCGAGCGCAACGCCCGCAGCCGGTAGCTGAGCACCACTGCCTCGCCCGGCTCCAGAACCGGGCGGCAGTAGACGGCCGGATCGGCCGGGCAGGTGTCGTCCGCCGGGTAATCGGCACCCAGCCATTCGACGCCGGTCATTGAGTCGGGTGCCAGACTCAGCCGGAACCCGTTGGCGGGCACGTCCGACACGTTGGTCACATGGGCCTGGACGAAGTACGCGGCGCCGCGCTCGACCCGGTCGGGATGGATGAAGCTCAAGGAAAAGCGGGGATTCTCACGCACGGCCACTCCACCCCGGGCCCGGCCCTCGATGGGCCAGCTCGGTTCGCCGGAGGCGGGCGCCAGGTGGCCGGTGATGCGGATGTCGAACTCGTGGTAGCCGACGGTGTGGCCCACCACGACCCAGCCCGCCGCACCGGCAGCGCCGGGTGAGATCACCGGACCGGTATCACCGATGACGTCCTGAATGGCTGTGTTGGAGTTGTCGGCGACCGCGGCCAGGCTCAAAGGGTCGCCCGGCTGGTAGTGACCGGCGTCGGGCAGGACCGCCTCGGCCTCGATGTCTGCCAGGCGGTAACCGCTCGCCGGCGGCAGGGCGTTGCAGAGGACCAGCTGGACGCTGAAGTGCCCGTTCAGGAATCCCACCGAGCCGGGGATGAGGATGAGACCGGGGAGGCGCACGTCCGCCGGCGGCAGGCCCGGGACCGCCACCCCCGAGATGTCCAGATCCACCGCGCCGATGGCGCAGTCCCCCTGCCCCACGTCCAGCAGCCCGCCGAATTCGGCGGGCGTCACGGGGACGGCCGGCGACGCGTGGATCACGGGGAACGCGTACTCCACCACCTGCCCCTCGAGCTCGAACCCCACGACGAACTGGTAGTTCTGGTATGAGCTCTCGTCGAAGACGATTCCGGCGGCGAGCATCTCGGCCATCGTCATGGGCTCGGCGGTGACCCAGGCGATGAACAGGTCGCCGCCCACGTCCACGGCGGCGGTGTCGGGCACGGCGTAGAGGAAATCGCGCCCGGTGGCCGGGTCGGCCAGGCGGATGTCGCGCAGGTGGTAGCGACCGGGGGCGGTGAGGCCGTCCAGGAGGAACTCGCCGCCCACGGGACACGCCAGCGCCCGCGGATAGCCCGACGCGGCGGCCGGCGCGTACAGCTCGGCGCGCACCTCGTAGCGGGACGCCAGATACTCCCGGACGGCGCCGGCGTAGCCGGCGGCCGGATCGGCCAGCTCGATCCGGGTGCGGACGCGCGCGGGCACGCCGGGCGGAACCACCTGCGCCGCCGGGTCCGCCTGCAGGCGGAACGCGGTGACCGGCACCTCGAACCGGTGCAGACGTCCGCCGCCGCCCTGCGCCGTGGCGGCGGACGCCAGCAGGCCGAGCCCCAGGCCCGCGAGGAGCAGGAACCTCGCGGCCGAGCCCGTCAAGTGTTGTCTCTTGTCGTCGCCGCTACGGCGCGGATTCAGCGGCATCCGCGCGACGCGGCGGCTCCGGCTCGCGCCGGCCCTCCCGAACACCCGTACCCTCCCCGGCCGGCCGGTACCCATCCGGCCCTGCCCGCCCGAAGGCTCACACTCCCAATCCGAGGTAAATTGCCGGGATTCTACCCAACCGCCGCCGGACGCGCAAGCACAAATGTCGAAATCATGAAATTTTCATCCCGGCCGTTCAATAATAAATAACGGATGGGGTCGCCGGGTGTCCGAAACAAACTGCCGGGGGTGCGATTGATAGGAATGGGTGAATGGGTCAATGGGTGAATAGGGCGAGGCGGAGTTCAAACATCATTTTTCATTGGTCATTGATCAATTTTCAGTTGTCATTGGATATTTGGAGCGGTGAATGGGTTAATGGGTGAATAGGTGAATGGGCGGATAGGTTTGGGAGATGAGCGCAAAAAAACTCCCGGGGATCGGAGGAGCCCCGGGAGTATCCGGCATTCAACAGTCAACCGATTGGGGCCGGACCCGTCGGGCCGGCCGGATGCATTTCCGTCAGAAGCAGGTGTCGGGGTTGTCCGCGGTGTTGCGGTCGGACAGGTGCGACCGGTCATCGAACCCCGGCTGCTGGTAGAACCCCACCGCCCGGCCGTGCAGGCCGTCGTACACCACGTACAGGGTCCACGGCGTGCCCCGCGGGTTCATGAACACGTACACCCCAGCGCGCTCCACCACCTGCGCCGTCCCCTCGTACTCGCCGGCGTCGGGGCCCGTGAGCACCTGGAACACGAAGGTACCGTCGGCGTTGATGCACAGCTTCGAGCGGCCCAGGTCGTCGACGAAGATGTAGTCCGACGGCCCGCCGCACCCTTCCATCAGATACACAATTGCGTTGTGGAACAGAACGTCCACATCGCCCGTGGACTCAGAGTAAAACCCAACGTACATGTTGATGGCCACAACGCAGCCTTTCACTGCGACCAGTTCTTCCCCGTTCGTGTAGCTCGCGACCAACTGGGCGCCGGGAGCCAGGTTCACTCGATCATGGTAGTAGTCGCACAGGGTGCTCACCCCCTGCATCAACGGATGGGTCGCCTGGTAGACACCCAGACACCACGTACCGAACTCAGTGACTCCGGCGGACAGGAACGGGCTGTAGCCGGCGGTCAGCATCCGCCCGCTGATAAACCAGGGATACGCACCGCCGGTGTACCAGTTGAAGGCGCTCAGGATCACCCGCCCGCCGGCGTCCACATAGTCGGCCAGACGGTCGCCCATGGCGACGTTGTCCGCATATGGAAGATTGCAGTGGACGATGACCACGTCATAGGTGAGCAGGTAGTCCAGCGTCGGGATCGCGCTGTACGCGTTGAACCAGTCCACGGCGGCGATGTCCGGATAGGCCATCAACTGAGCGGCGATGGGACCGAGGCCGTCATCGGCCGCGACGAACAGCACCCGGATCCCCTCGGCCTGCTTGGCGGGCAGCGGTTCCGGCGCCGGCGGTGCGGCCAGGTGAGGGCGCACGATCAGGCCCGGATGGCCGAGGCGTCCGTCGGTCGCCTTCGGTGACACCGGCTGGAACTTGGCCGCGGCGGCGACGCCGGCCAGCAGCATCAGGCAGACGGCCAACACAACGAGACGATTGCGCATATTGCCTCCCGAATGGGGTATGGATTCTGGAGAGATTATACAACGGGACGGTTCATGGGTGAATGGGTGAATTGGTGAATAGGTGAATGGGGCGAGGCGGAGTTCATCCATCATTTTTCATTGGTCATGGTCAGTTTTCATTTGTCATTGGGGGTTTCGGATTATTGGTTATTGGTGATTGTTTAATCGTTATTGGCTATTTGGAGGCGAGTTGGATTGTGCGGGGATTCGGGACCTGGGGGCTGGGAGCTGGGACCTGGGTTCTGGGACCTGGGACCTGGGGTCTGGAGAGCTGAGAACCAGGATCCAGGGCCCTGGTCCGAAATCCGATTACCAAGGTCCGATATCCGATGCCATCGGACATTTGGCGCGGCAAATGGGGACGCCGAGATTGAGTGCATCCCATTTCCCGCTTTACATCCCGGTTGATGTCTGATATCCAAAAAGCAGCAGATCGAGCAGCGACACATCGAGGACTTTTCGGAAACAGGACGGAGCTCCGACGCCATCGCCGAGGAGGAGCCGACCGATGCATCTGTCCCAACTGGCCAGCGCGTCCATCGCCACCATCTTCTTCACCCTCACCGCCTACTATCTTCCCCGGGTGATCTTCGTCTACCGGCGGATCGACCGATATTTCTACTACTCCATCACGACCCTGTGCGGGGGGCTTTTCTCCCTCTTCGGCCTGGTGCTGAGCGCTCCGCTGCCGGACGACGCCGTGCTGCTGTTCCACCGCCTGCGGATGGTGGCGCTGCTGCTCACCATCGTCTTCTGGATGTTCTGCACCTACGCCATCTTTTTCAAGGAGAAGAGCTGGATCCCGCGGGGCGCGCTGGCCGTATCGGTGTTTATCATCTGCACCATCCCGTCGGACCTGTACGTGTCGCTGCCGGTGCGTCATGTCCACGTAGACTGGCTGGGCATCCCGTTCGATTACCGCTTCGGGCAGACCAACGTGTTCTATTCCGTCTACGCGGTCTGCCTGCTGGCCTGCTTCAGCGTCTCGCTGATCAAGGTGCTGGCCAGCCGGATCACGCTGCGCATGAAGGTGCTGGGGGTGCTGGCCTTCCTGCCCGGCGTGCTGGGCGCCGTGCATGACTTCCCCATCGCCCACGGCTACAAATCCGGGGTCATGATCAACGAGTACATCGCCTTCCTGTTCCTCCTCGCCACGTCCACTGTGTTCCTGACCGAGGACGAGCAGAACCACCGCACCCTGCAGAACATGGCCGCGGAACTGGAGCGCAAGGTCCGTGAGCGAACCGAACAGCTCGAGCGGCTCAACCGCGAGCTGGCCGGGATGAACGAGGATCTGCGCCAGGCCAACGAGCTCAAGAGCGAACTGCTGGGCATCGCCGCCCACGACCTGAAGAACCCGCTCCAGTCGGTCATGGGCTACGGCGAGCTGATCAGCAACGCATCCAACGTGAACGAGAAGATTTTCCGCTACGCCAATCTGATTCACCAGTCATCGCAGCGGATGCTGGCCCTGGTGAACGAGTTGCTGGATGCGACGGCCATCGAGTCGGGCAAGCTGGAGCTGCAGCGGCAGCCGCTGTCGCTGGCCCGGCTGGCGGAGGCGGCGGTGACCTCGTATCAGGACGCAGCGGCACGCAAATCGCAGACGCTCAGGCTGGATGTCGTGGACGCCGGCGCCGTCAGCGCAGACGCTAGCCGCCTGCGCCAGGTGCTGGACAACCTGCTGAGCAACGCCGTCAAATACACCCCGCCGGGCAAGACCATCACGGTGTGGATCGGGGCGGACGGCGGCCGGGTGCGCTGCGAGGTCCGGGACGAAGGACCGGGATTGTCCGAAGACGACCGCGCGCAGGTTTTCGGCAAATTCCACCGCCTGTCGGCCAAGCCCACCGGCGGCGAGCCATCGGTGGGACTGGGCCTGTTCATCGTCAAGCAGCTGGTGGACGCGCACGGTGGCCGCGTCGGCGTTGACAGCCCGCCTGGCGGCGGAGCGGCGTTCTGGTTCGAATTGCCGGCGACCGGAGCGTGACGCGATGGCCTTCACGCAGCTCGTCAACCAGAATTCGGCGGTGGTGTTCGGCGCACTGGTCTTCGGAGCCTGGGCGCTGACTCTGGCGCTCCGGCGCGCGCGGCGGGCGCACTGGGTGGCGTTCGGGGCGGCGCTGCTCGCCGTCGCCGGAACGTGGCTGCTGCTGCGGCCGCACCCCGGCGGCAACGCGGTTCCGCTGGACGTGGCCGGGGGAGTTGCGCCGCCGGGCCAGCCGGTGCTGGTCGAAGTCTTTTCCGACCTCTGAATGGCCTGCCTCGCGGCCAAGCCCGTCGTGGACGGGCTCGAGCGGGAATGGACCGGCGGCCGGGTGATCCGGGTGGACATCCGCAGCGTCGAGGGAGGGGCGTTTGCCGCAAAGCACGGTTTGACGCTCACCCCGTCCTTCATTCTCTTCGACGGCACCGGACGAGAGGCCGGCCGGTGGACTGGCCTTCCACCGTCGCTCGGCGACATCACGGCGGCATTGGCCAATCGCTAGGCAGGGATCACCACATTTCACCCCAAGGTCCGACAGATTCAATCTGTCATTTATCATTTGTCGTTTGACATTTTTCATTTGTCATTGCGGATTATTAGTTATTGGTGATCGCTTATCGTTTATTGGCCATTTGGAGTCGAGACGGATCATGCCGGAGCCTGGGACCTGGGTTCTGAGTCTTGGGACCTGGGACCTGGGTGCTGAGTCTTAGGACCTGGGACCTGGGTTCTGAGTCTTGGGACCTGGGACCTGGGTGCTGGGAACTGGTATCCAGAACCCAGGTCCCAGAACCCAGGTCCGATCACGATCACGATCACGAATTACGATTACGAATCACGAGCACGAAGGACTTGAAACTCCTATCTCCCAACCATTGACTGTTTACTGTTCACCATTCACTAAAAAAAATGGCTCCCCCGGAGGGGAGCCCTTGGTACCGGAGTCGGGATCGGCTAGAAGATGAACTTCATGCCGAACTGGATCTGGCGGGAGGCCACCGTGGTGAAGCTCTTGCCGAGATTGGCGCTGGTCAGGGTGGTGTTCGGGTTGTTGAAATTCGGGTGGTTGAAGAGGTTGAAGGCTTCAACGCGGAACTGCAGCTTGGATCCCTCCGCGGTGAACCACGGCAGCTTGAAGTCCTTGAACGCCGAGAAATCGACGTTCCAGAAACCGGGGCCGCGGAACTTGCCGCGGTAGTAATCACCCACCGGGTTGTACAGGTTGATCACGCTGGAGGCCCAGGAGAAATTGGCCGCGGTGGGGCCGACGATGTTGTTGGCGATGTCGTTGCTCACCTCGTACGTGACCACATTGGGTCGGGACGGGGCGCGGTTGTTGGTGTAGCCGGTGCCCAGGGTGTCGCGCGGGACTTTGTAGTCCAGCGGGAAGCCGCTGTTGGCCTGGATGATCCCGTTGATCTGCCAGCCGCCGATCAGCTCGGCCAGCCAGCCTTCCGCGGTGCCGCCCAGCCATTTGCCGGGTCCGAAGGGGAGTTCGTAGATGAAGTTGCCGCTGAAGATGTGGCGCACGTCGAAGGCGGCGTAGCCGCGGTCGTAGTCCAGGTTGTACCAGTCGGACGCGAACGGGCTGGAGTTGCCCAGCGACCAAACGGATTCGGAGTTGTTGTCGAAGGCGGCGGACCAGGTGTAGTTGACCTGGAACTGGAGGCCGTCCTGGAAGCGGTGGCTATACGAGCTCTGCAGGGAGTGGTAATTGGAGTGCCCGTACGAATCGATGTTGTGCACCCGGATGAACTGGGAGTTCATCCCGCTGTAGTAGCGCACGTACCACGGGATGGCGGTGGAACCGAGGCCGTTGTCCACCATGCCCTGGATGGTCGCTTCGGACGGATGCGGCATCTGGTTCGGGTTGTTCCGGACGTACAAGTGGACGCCCGCGGAGCCGGCGTAGGTGAGGTTCAGGATGTTGCCGGGCCAGATCTCGCGCTGGGCCGACAGGTTCCAGGTCTGGATGTACGGCGTCTTGAGCTCGTTGTTGAAGAGCACCATCTCGTAGAAGGATTCGGGAGCGAGGTGGAGGGTGACTTCCGGCAGGGGGATGCCGTTGCCGTAGTAGCCGACATTGTTGGGGTAGACGCCGTCGTAGCCGCCGCCGGGCTGGGCGCTGAGGAAGTTCTCCACGCCGAACGGCAGCTGGGCGGCGTTCCAGGTGAGCAGGTTGCCGAACATGCGGTCGAAGCTGATGCCGTAGCCGCCGCGGATGGCGGTCTTGCCGTCGCCGAACGGATCCCACGAGAAGCCGATCCGGGGCGCGAAGTTGTGGGCGTCGGCCTCGTACAGGTCATTGCCGGTGTCAGGCCCGCACAGGATGATGTCCGTCCCGTTGCCCACCCACTCGGAGACAACCAGGTTCCACCACTCGCCGCCTTCCCAGTTGGCCGGATCAAAGAAGTTGTCCTGGTTCACGATCCGATAGCCTTGAGAATACGGGTCGATGATGGTGGAGGCCAGGTTGTTCACCTCGTAGGCCGCCGGCTTGTACTCGTAGCGCAGGCCGAGGTTGACGGTGAAGTTGGGGAACACCTTCCAGTCGTCCTGGACGAAGAAGTCGAACTCCTTCTGCCGCCAGCCACGCCAATCGGAGATGTCGCGCGAGAACACCGTGCCGTCGGAGTAGACACCGTGGTCCACGTTGTCGACGATGCCGGCGCGCATGTTTTCAATGGTGTCACCGCCGTTGAACGCGCCGTCAAAGAAGGCGGTGGGGGTCATGCCGAACCCGGAGCCGCCGTTGTTCTGGTTCCAGCGCAGGTCGATGCCGAACTTGACGTTGTGGGTGCCCATGGTCCAGGTGACGATGTCCTTGACCTGGTAGGTGTTGAGAGGCGAGTCTTCGTCCCCGTAGCCCCACGGCCCGCCGAAGTCGGTGAAGTAGCGGGTGGGATCCTGGAGGTAGCCGCCGAAGTTCAGGTCGATGTCCGTCCACTGGCGGGTCCAGGTGTTGGCGGCGCGGGTGTACCCGAGCTTCAGGGAGTTGACCATCGTGGGATTGACAATGTAGGTCCACTCGGCGCCGAAGGTCTGGGCCGTGCCGGAGTACTCCCGGGTGTTCTGGAACGTGGGCAGATAGCCGCCCCCCGGAGCGGTGGTGTACGGGTCGGTGCCGGTGTTGCGGACGTAGCGGAAGGAGAAGGCGTGGGCCTCGTTGAAGTTGTAGTCCACCTTGGCCACGTACTGTTCGAAGTTCTGCGGCTCGGCATGCGACCAGACGTAGCGGCCGCTGATGTCGGTTTCCTGGTCGCTGTTGGGCATCGGGTAGTAGGTGTTGAAGATCTGGGCAATGGCCGGATTGGTGACCGAGTCCCGGAACGCCTGGTACGGGGTGAAGCCGGTTACCACCGTCATCTGGCGGATGCGCAGCAGCTCGGTGTTGAAGAAGAAGAACAGCTTGTCCTTGATGATCGGGCCGCCGATGGAGGCGCCGTACTGGTGGCGCTTGTAGTCGCCCTTCTCCAGACCGTCGCGGTTTTCCTCCCAGAGCGCCGCGTCGAGGTTCTCGGCACGCAGGAAGTAGAAGGCCGCACCGTGGTACTCGTTGGTGCCGCTCTTGGTCACCAGGTCAATGACCGCGCCGCCGGCGCGGCCGTACTCGGCCGACGGGTTGGAGGTGACCACGCGGAACTCCGAGGTGGCGTCCACGTTGACGTCCACAGTGGAGCCGACGGTCTGGGTGTAGTTGTTGTCGATGCCGTCGATCTGGTAGTTGTTGCCGCGCTCGCGCCCGCCGTTGGCGGAGGCGTAGCCGGACTGCCCCTGGATGACGCCGGGGGTCAGGTAGATCAGGTTCAGCGGATTGCGTCCGTTGAGCGGCAGGTCCAGGATGCGTTTCTCGTCGATGATGGTGTCGAGCTGAGAAGTGGTGGTTTCCACCTGTTCCACCTCGGCCCGGACCTCGACCTCCGTAGTCACTTCGGACACGGTCATGACCAGCGGGAAGTTGAGGCGCTCACCGACGGACAGCTTGATGCCGGTGACCTTCACCGGCTGGAAACCTTCCAGATCCGCCTTGACCTCGTAGTTGCCGACGCGCAGGTTGTTGAAGGCGTAATACCCGCCGTCATCGGAGAGGGTCTCCCGGGTCTGGCCGGTGTCGATGCTGGTCAGGATCACGGTGACGCCGGGGATGACCCCGCCCGTGTTGTCCTTGACCACACCTTCGATGGCCTGGTCCGCGAACACGCCCACGGTCAGGCAGACCGCGAGGAACGCGAAGGCCAGCATTCTGTGGGTGCGGGACATGCAAACCTCCTTGAGGGTTGAATTGGAAGCGGTCGCGGTCGCGCGAACAGCGAGGGCGGCGCCTGTCGGAGGGCGGCGCCGTGGTCGGTCAGAGGGGCTGATCCAAAATTTTGGTATCAAAGTCTTCCCCCGATACTCTGCCGGCCGTTTTCGCCGGTTCGGAAACCCGGAATCCGGCTTCCTACACCACATTATTCGGATCTGTAAAGGGTTATGAAAGGCGGTTGGGACGAACAGGACTCAAAGTGAAACGGGACGCCGAGACGGATATTTGAAACGGATTTGTTGGAATGTCATGTTCAACTGATATTTTATGGTTTTCACGTTATTGCTGAGCATGTTTCATATTCTCCGAATATAACCTTGCAAATCACATACCATTCGCCGCCCTCACTCAGAATCAATATAAACATATATATTAATTGACAATAATGCCCAAATGACACCTTGCGAGACCGTGTGGGTCCAAAATTTTGGTTATATTTTCCAAAATATTGAATATCATGAGATGCGGGACCGGATGCAACCGTCCGGCAAGGCATCAAGACAGTCTGTTCGGTTGGAGTGGTATCAGGGGGATGACCAGGCGGGTGATCCACCGCCCGCCGGTCTCCGGAGTGGAGCGGAACTCGAATCGGCCCGGATAGAGCTGCTCCAGCCGGCTGCGGGTGTTGCTCAGTCCGATGCCGGCCACCCCGGCGCCAGATGCCGCCATCTCGGGTCCATCATTGAGAATTTCCACGCGCAGGGCGCCAGCCGCGCACCAGACCCGCACCGAGAGCAGGCCCGGTTCGAGCCGCCGGGCGATCCCGTGGCGGATGGCGTTCTCAACCAGCGGCTGCAGGATCATGTGGGGCACGAGTACCGCGTGAGCCGTGGGATCCACATCCAGCGTCAACCGCAGCTGGTCCCGAAGTCGGATCTTCTGGATGTCCAGGTAGGCGGCCAGCAACTCCACCTCCTTCTGAAGCGGGACCAGCGGGTCGGCGCCCCCCTCCAGTACGAGACGCAGCATGTCGCTGAGGCGCGTGATCATCCGGTCGGCCCGGTCGATGTCATGGTGCATGAGCTCGGATATGGAGTTGAGCGTGTTGAATAGGAAATGGGGCTGGAGCTGCATCTTCAGCGCCTGCAGACGCGCCTCGTTCAGGCTGGCCTCCAGACGGATGGCCTGGCGCTCCCGCTCGCGGGAGAGCTGGTAATGAGTCCAGGCGTAGCCCAGCCCCAGCACCAGCAGGTATTCGAGCACCCACCCGTAGGCCTTGCCCGTGAGGTTGAGCTGCAGCTGTTTCCAGAACGGCGGCAACGGGGTGATCTCGTATGCGTACCAGCGCGCCGTCGCGGAGTAGGCGGCGCCGAACGCCTCGCCCGCCAGGCGGTCGAGTCCCAGGAACACGGACTCCTTGATCACCATACCGGCGACGCCGGCCAGGAGGATGACGAGCAGGGCCAGGGGCCAGCTGCGCCGCCGGATGGGGAGCCGCCGGATCATCCAGAGGATCGGCGGGATCATCACACCCAGGGCATACCAGTTCAGGCACGCTGTGACGAAGATCTGCGCGGGGGTCAGATGGCTGGCCAGTTCGCCGCCAGCCGTGAGCACGGTGTACATGGCCGGGATCAGGGTCAGACCCAGGATTACCAGAAGCCACCGGCTGATGTGCCGCCATGCCAGATCGTCCACCATGGCCTGCCCCGCGCCGGCCCGGTCGGCGCCGCGTCTTCCCGTCGGCCCCGATGTCCGGGCACGGTCCGGATGGAATGCCCGTATCTACGAACCCGCGATACGATTTGTTGCGTCGCCGATTGCGGACGGGCGGTTGTCGCACCCGCTTAGCCTTGCCAGAGGAAGGGATTCCCGCCTACAATGAACCGGCGATGAGGTTCGGCCGTCCCGGAGGAATCATGCGTCTGTGGATCGCAATCGGCGTGGCCCTGCTCGGCATGTGGGCATCCGCCCAGACCCCCGCCGGGGAGCGCGCCTACCGGTGGCTCCCCGACGACCGGGCGGCACACGCCCTGCGGCAGCGCATCCCGCCGCCGCCCGGCTTCGTGCGGGATGACCCGGCGGCGGGCTCTTTCGCCCGGTGGCTGCAGCGCCTGCCCCTGAAGCCGGGTCGGCCACTGGTGCGTTACTGGGACGGCACGCCCGTGCCGGTCCAGGACGGCCACTGCGCCGTGCTGGACCTGGACATCGGACGCCGCGACCTGCTCCAGTGCGCCGACGCGGTCATCCGGCTGCGAGCGGAGTACCTGTATGCCGCCGGCCGCGCCGACGCGGTCACGTTCCGCTTCACCAGCGGCCACGAGGCGGCCTGGCGGCAGTGGCGGGCGGGCTGGCGCCCGCGCGTCGCCGGCAACCGGGTGGAATGGCTTCAAGACGCCGCGCCGGACGCATCCTACGCCTCGTTCCAGCGGTACCTCCGGACGGTGTTCACCTATGCCGGCTCCTACTCGCTGGCGCGCGACCTGCCCCGCACCGCGACCGACCGCGACCTGCGGGGCGGTGACGTGCTGGTCCTAGGCGGCTTCCCGGGCCACGTGATGCTCGTTGTGGATACGGCGCGTCAGCTCGAGACCGGCAAGCGGATCGTGCTCCTGGCCCAAGGCTACTACCCCGCCCAGGACGTGCACGTGCTGACCAACCCGGAGCATCCGGACATCGATCCCTGGTTTGCGCCCGCGCCCGACGGCACCGTGACCGCTGCCGGCTGGACGTTCTCAGCCACGCACCGCCGCCGCTTCCCAACCCCGGCCGATGAGCCGGAGTGACGCCGCGCGCCGGGTGGAGTGTGATTCCATTTCCGCCGGTCCCCGCGGCCCGGCATCGGAGGTCCGATGACCCGCACCGATTACGACGACTTTCTGTACCGGATCCGCGAGCTCCACGACCTGCACCAGATCGACGGCTGGCTCCAGTGGGACCAGCAGGTCACCATGCCCGCCGGTGGCTCCGGCGACCGGGCCGCCCAGATGGCCACCCTGTCGGGGCTGATCCACGAGCGGCTCACCGATCCGCGGCTGGGAGAGCTGCTGGACCGCCTGGCGGACGCCCCGGGGCTGGACGACGCCCAGGCCGCCAACGTGCGTGAAACCCGCCGGGACCGCGACCGCGCCGTCCGCGTGCCGCCCGCGCTGGTGCAGGCCTTCGCCAGGGCCAAGGCGCTGGCGTTCGACGTCTGGCAGGCTGCGCGGCCCGCCGACGACTTTCGCTCGTTCGCCCCCCACCTGGAGGAACTGGTGCGAATGGCCCGCGAGATGGCGGCACACATCGGCTACGCCCACGAGCCGTACGACGCGCTGCTGGACGAGTTCGAGCCGGGAATGTCGGCGGCGGCGGTCCAGGCCGTGTTCCAGCCGCTGGGCACCGAACTGCGCGGGATCCTCGACGGCCTGGAGGGGGCGCCGGAGCCGCGGACGGATTTTCTGACGCGGACCTACGACCCCGCCCGCCAGCAGACGTTCTGCCGCGCGTTGATCGCCGACCTCGGCTACGATCTGGAGCGGGGCCGCCTCGACGAATCGGCTCATCCGTTCACCATCGGCAACGGCGATGACGTGCGGATCACCGTGCGGTACAATCCCCGCTTTCTCCCGTCGGCGCTTTTCGCCGCCATCCACGAGGCGGGGCACGCGCTGTACGAGCAGGGGCTGGACCCGGCGCACCGGCGCACCCCCATGGGCAACGCCGTGTCGCTGGGCGTCCACGAAAGCCAGAGCCGCCTCTGGGAGAACATGATCGGCCGGTCGCCCGAGTTTTGGGCGCACTACTTCCCACGCCTGCAGGCGCTTTTCCCCGACGAGCTGGCGGACGTCTCCGCGGCGGAATTCGTCCGAGCGGTCAATGTGGTGCGACCGTCGCTGGTGCGCGTCGAGGCCGACGAGGTCACCTATGCGCTGCACATCCTGGTGCGCTTCGACATCGAGCGGGCCCTGGTCAACGGCGCCGTCGGGCCCGACGGCCTGCCGGAGCTGTGGCGTGAACGGATGCGGCATTACCTGGGAATCGCCCCGGCGGACGACCGCGATGGCGTCCTGCAGGACATCCACTGGGCCATCGGCTCATTCGGCTACTTTCCTACCTACGCGCTGGGTAACCTGTACGCCGCCCAACTCCGCGAGGCGATGCTTCGCGAAATCCCCGATCTGGTGGCCCAGGTGGGCCGGGGACTGTTCCAGAAGCCGTTGGAGTGGTTGCGGGAGCGTGTGCACCGGCCGGGGCGGCTCCACCCGGCACCGGAGCTCATCCGCCGGGCCACTGGCGCCCCGCCCGACGCGTCTCATTTCATCCGGTATATCCGGACGAAATACGGCGCGCTGTACAACCAGGCGCTCTGACCGCCGGCCGCCATGGGCGGATCCCGCGGTTGGCGTCGCGGCAGCCGGAGACAACGCGGCTCGCAGACCGACTGCCTCGTCTGATGGCACCCGTGCGCCAAAGAACCGGGTGCCCCGCATCTCCGGGCAGCTCGAAATCGAACTTCCCCTCGAAGGCTTCGTATAGTAGGATTCGTTGTTTCAACCTCAGGCAAGGAGATCGCATGATGCCCGTACTTCGCTTCCTTCGAACCGCAATCGCCCTCTTGGCCGTATGCGCCCTGGCGGTGCCGGCCATGGCGGCCGATGTGGAAATTCCCGACTATTCCAACATACCCCGTGACCAGGTGCCCGAGGCCTACAAGTGGCGCGTCGAGGACATCTACCCCGACCTGGCCGCGTGGGAGGCGGAAAAGCAAGCCGTGATCGGCATGACCGGCGAACTCGATGCCCGGGCCAAGGACTGGACCGCGTCGGCCGACCGGATGTACGCCTTCGTCGACTGGCTCAGCGGCGTCCAGCAGCGCGCCATGCGCCTGTTCATCTACGCCAGCCTACAGGGTGACGGCGACCTGTCCAATCCGCTCTACAAGAAGATGCAGGGCGAGCTGCAGATGGTGTTCGTGAATTTCCAGTCCAAACTCGGCTTCATCAATCCCGACATCCTGAAGCTCGGTCAGGAGACGATTGACGCCTACGTCAAGGCCGAGCCGCGACTGGCGCCCTGGAAGGTGGGCTTTGACCAGGTGCTCCGCGAAAAGGACCACATCCTCCCCGCCGAGCAGCAGCGGCTGGTGGCGCTCACGGGCATGTTCGCCGGCGCGCCAAGCCAGGCGTCCACCATACTCAACGACCTGGATATCCCCCGGCCTGAGGTCACCCTGTCTGACGGCACGAAGGTCATTCTGAATCAGGCCAACTACCAGAAGTACCGCGCCTCGGCCAACGCGGCCGACCGCCGGCTGGTGATGGAAACCTACTGGGCCAACCAGAAGCAGTACGCCAACACCTTCGCCGTGCTCCAGGATGCCGCGATCAAGCAGCACCTGTACCGGGCCCGCGTCAACAATTACAGCGACTGCCTCAACGCCGCCCTGTTCGGCAACGACATCGACCCGGCGGTCTACCATAACCTGATCCAGACCGTCCGCGAGAACCTGGCGCCGCTGCACCGCTACCTGCGCCTGCGCCAGAAGCTGCTGGGGCTCCCCGAGATGAAGTACGGGGACGTCTACGCCTCGGCCGCCAAGTCCGTGGAGAAGCGCTACGCCTTCGACGAGGCGCGCCGGCTCGTGCAGGCCGCCATGCGGCCCCTCGGCTCCGACTATGCGGCCGCTCTGACCAAGGCGTTCGACGATCGCTGGATCGACATCTACCCCAACAAGGGCAAGGAGTCGGGCGCCTACTCCTCCGGCATCTACGGCGTACATCCCTACGTCAAGATGAACTACGACGGCTCCTACAGCGACGTCTCCACGCTGGCCCACGAGCTCGGCCACGCCATGCACTCCTATTTCTCGAACAAGACCCAGCCGCTCCCCACGTCCCAGTACCCCATCTTCCTGGCGGAGATCGCCAGCACCTTCAACGAGAACATGCTCATGCACGAGCTGCTCAAGTCGGAAACCGACGACGAGCTGAAGCTCTTCCTGCTGGATGGCTACATGGAGCGTTTCCGCGCCACCCTGTACCGCCAGACGCTGTTCGCCGAGTTCGAGCTGGCGATGCACCAGCACGTGGAAAAGGGCCAGACGCTCACCCCCGACTGGCTCAACGCCAAGTATCTCGAGCTCACCCGCGCCTACTACGGCCACGACCAGGGGGTGTTGAACGTCGAGGACTACATCCAGTACGAGTGGTCGGGCATCCCGCACTTCTACATGAACTATTACGTCTTCCAGTACAGCACCGGCATCGTGGCCTCGATGGCCCTGTCCGACAAGGTGATGGCCGGCGGCCCGGCCGAGCAACAGCGGTATCTCAAGTTCCTGCAGGCCGGCGGCAGCAAGTTCCCGCTGGACACGCTGCGCGACGCCGGCGTCGACATGTCCGACCCCGCAACGGTCCAGGCGGCCATGCGCCAGTTCGACGGCATGGTGAGCGAGATGGAGAAGATCGCGGCGCGGCTGGAGAAGAAACAGGCCGGTCGATAAGACGTCGCAAGATTCCGGATGATGATCATCGGCCGGATCCGTCGGATCCGGCCGATTTTTTTATTCCTTGACGAGTTCCACGCGACGGTTTCGGGCGCGCCCCAGTTCGGTGGCGTTGTCCGCGACCGGTTTCGATTCGCCTAGCCCCTTCGCCTCGAGCCGGCCGGCGTCGATCCCCTGCCCCGCCAGGTAAGCCTTGACCGCCTCGGCCCGCCCCTGCGACAGCTTCAGATTGTGCGCGTCGTCGCCCACCGAGTCGGTGTGCCCCTCGATGGTGAGCCGCCAGGCCGGTTCGGCCTTGAGGATCCGGATCACCTCGTCGAGGACCGGCTTCGATTCCGGTCGAATGGCCGTCGAGTCGACGTCGAACAGTATGCCGTAGAGCCGCGAGCGGCCGGTCGCGGCAAGATCCTTCCGGAGCTCGCCGCCCACGGAGCCGGACCAGTGGGGGCAGCCGCCCACTTCGGGCGACACCTTCCGGCCGTCCCAGTTGCCCGCCGGCGCCGCCTCCTTGTCGGAGCCCCGCCACCAGAACCCGCGGAACGAATTCCCGTCGGGCGCGAACACCAGAATCGCCGGCCCCGCGTTCCCATCGCCCTCTTCCGTCCACTGGATCTTAATGACCCGCCCTTCGATGGCGCCCTCGAGGATGCCGTCCTTGTACTCGTAACAGCCGGCCAGAGCGGTGCCCTGCTGGCGGACGTGAAACAGGGAATAGCTGCTCTCGTAGGTGCCGGATATGTCGCTCGATCCCTTGGGTACCGCCGGGAGTTCGCCGAACCCGCGGATGGCGAACAGCTCGGTCCACTCCTCGCTGCCGTGATTGTCCTCGACGGTCAGGCGCACCCAGCGCCCCCTGGCCGGCTTGACCGCCGGGAACGCCTGCCGATTGACGCCCTCCTGCAGCTCGGCGCGGAGCACTTCGACGAAGCCGGCATCGGACGACGTGTCGGAAATCTCCACGACCACGTGCCGGGCGGCTGAGCCCGGCGTGTCCACGCCATCGGTGTCGAACTCGAAACGCTGGATGGTCGCCGGCGCCAGCAGTTCGAAGACGAACACGTTATCCCGGACCTTGCCCGTCTCGCTGGCCCAGCCGGAGGCGGAACACTCGTCGATGAGCCCAACCACCGGCCAGCCGCCGTAATACGCCGGTTCCACCACCGGCAGCGTCCCCGCATGCAGGGCCAGCAAGTTGACGGCCTCGGCCGCCAACGCGGCAACGCCTCCGGCGGCCAGAATGGCCATAATCACGAGACATCTTAAGTAGCGGCTCATGAATACCCTCCTTTGGGGGGACCTGGAACCTGGGTTCTGTGAGCTAGGACCTGGGACCTAGGTCCAGTGATCTGGGCTCTGGAATCTAGGACCCAGCACCCAGATCCTAGGTCCCAATCCGAAAGCAATATTTTCCAAGTTCCAGCCGATTCACCCTTTCACCGATTCACCCATTCACCGTCCCACCAAATCACTGTGTCAACAATCCTTCACTCAAGATAAAGCCGTCCGAAATGGTCTGCTTCAGCGTCACCTTCAGCCGGCCGCCCTCCAGGGTGAGCACAGCCTCGGCCAGCGCGCCGGCGACCCGCTTGTTCAATGTCGCCGCAGTCCCCTTGACCGTGCCGCGGATCTCGTTGTTCATGAACTTGAGCGTGACTTCGCACCCCTCCTGAATGACGGTGAAGTTGCCGCCGCCCACGTTGCGCTTCTGGCCCACATTGATCGCCGAGGAGCCCTGAACGTCGGCCACCGTTAACACGCCTGTCCACGATCCGGAGATGTCGCTGCATGGCCCGTCGGTCTCCCGGTTGAGGATCTTGGCCAGTTCCCGGAGAGCTTCCGGCGTGAACATGTCCGCCGGCAGCTGCTCCTCCAGCTCGTTGGGGAACCACTCCTTGGTGGGCCCAGGGCGCGGGAGATAATTGTAGCGCTCCTGATACACGTGGCCGAGTTCGTGGATGATGATCTTGGCGATGGCCAAGGCGCTTCGCGCCTCGCCGCCGCCGCCCGACGAGTACCAGCCGTCCTGGTTGAATTTGACCGTATTGGCATCAATGGTCTGGCCGCCGGCCGCCATCGCCATGGAGGATTGCAGGCCGGTGTAGATGAACTTCAGATTGGAATCGTTCAGGCAGTCCACCAGCCGCTGCCGGTCGGCCCGGGCCAGATTGGACCATGTCCCCTTGTCGAGCTGGTACTTGAGCGCGGCCAGGATGGTCGGCACCTGCAGTTCGGCGAACACGCCGGCGTCGCGCCCCTGCTCAGCCACCAACTGCACCCGGGGCCGCGTGGCGGACTCGTAGTACTCCTTGATGGCGTCCGTATCCACTGGCGCCGCCGCGGCGCCGGCGGCGATCAGGCACAGGCAGACCAGCGTCAAGGCGCTTCGGATTCCGTTAACCATGTTGCCTCCTCGTCGGGCCACCGCTCCGGAAGGCGCACCGATCGCCTCGAAGGGCGCCGATTCAGAACAGATTTTGACAGATAGACTGCTCCCATTGTGTCGGAACAGGGCGCCGGTGTCAACGGCTTCGCCAACATGCACGGATGGACGTTTGATCAGACAGAACGAAAACGATCCTCGATGACGAGTGCGAGTACGATTACGATCAAGATTAATCAGTTACTCCCGCTTTTCTGACAATTTTTGGCAGGATTTTGGCCGCCCGATCGGCCGGGTCACCCAACTCATCATTGGCCGGCACCATCCACCCATTCACGACGAAAATAGCCAGGCGCAGCACCGCAAACGCGGGGCAGCGCCTGGAAGGCCAACTCGTTGACGCGCCGCGCCCCGGGTTCGGGGCGCGAGGAAAGAGTGACGGCGATCTCCACGCTTCCCCGCGCCCCTGTTCAGGGGCGCGCCGTGCCAATCGATTCGACTTTCCAGGCGCTGCCCGGCTTCGCCGGGCTGCGCCTGGCTATTGTCTTCGAAACCGGAAGGGCGTGCTGAAGACCCGGCATGGCGGCACAGAGCTGGAGTGAACGATCATGCTCCTTTGGTTCCGGCTACGCCGGGTTGGGATGACGAACTACGAGCACGAACGCTCAACTCTCAAACCACAACCCTCAACATCTTTTGTAACTGCGAACTTGCGAACCTATGAAGGTGTCACCAAGTGTATAATGATCACAACGTTATCCGGCTGTCCCTAAATCGAAGCGATCATATCCCTCGACGAGGTGGTGATGATCGGTCGGACGATCGCCCATTATCGGATCATCGAGAAACTCGGCGAGGGCGGGATGGGAGTGGTGTACAAGGCCGAGGACACCGCCCTGCAGCGCACCGTGGCCCTCAAGTTCCTGCCGCCCGAGCTCACCCGCGACGCGGAGGCCAAACAGCGCTTCCTCCACGAGGCGCGGGCGGCGGCGCGGCTGGACCATCCGAACATCTGCACGGTGTACGAGGTGGGAGAAAGCGACGGGCAGCTGTTCCTGGCCATGGCGTGCTACGAGGGGATGACGCTGCGGGAGAAGCTCAAGGCGGGGCCCCTGCCCTGGGCCGAGGCGGCGGCGCTGGCGATGCAGGCGGCGGCCGGGCTGTCGGAGGCGCACGCCCACGGCATCGTCCACCGGGACATCAAGCCGGCGAATCTCTTCCTCACGTCCAAGGGTCAGTTGAAGCTCCTGGACTTCGGGCTGGCCAAGCTCACCGGGGCGTCGGTGCTCACCAAGAGCGGCTCCACCATGGGTACGGCCGCGTACATGTCTCCGGAACAGGTCGCCGGCGGGGCGGCGGAGGCGCAGTCGGACGTCTGGTCGCTGGGGGTGGTGCTGTACGAGATGGTGTCCGGCCGGACGCCCTTCGCCGGTGATTACGCCCAGGCGGTGATGTACGGGATCCTGAACGAGGCACCGGTCCCGCTGGAGAAGCTGGGTATCGCCGCGCCGGCGGCCTTGCAGGAGATCCTCACGAAGAGCCTGGTGAAGCGGCCGGAGGAGCGGTACGCCTCGGCCGAGGAACTGGGGCGGGCGCTGGCGGCGTGCCTGGGGCCGGAGGAGAGCGCAGCGGCGCTGGCGTTGCTGCGTCCGACCCGCGTCCGGCGGCGGTGGCTGGTGCCGGCGACCGTGGCGGCGGTCGCAGTTCTTCTGGCGCTCTTCAGCCTGATGGCCTGGCGGAGCGAGTGGTGGCCGTTCCAAGCGAAAGCGCCGCTGATCCGGTTGGCGGTGCTGCCGCTGGCGAACCTGAGCGAGGACCCGGCGCAGGAGTACCTGAGCGACGGGCTGACGCAGGAGCTGATCAACCAGCTGGGGCGTCTGCACCCGGCGACGCTGAGCGTGATCGCGCGCACCTCGGTGATGCGGTACAAGAAGAGCGACAAGGGGGTGGACCAGATCGGGCGGGAGCTGAACGTCGACTACGTGCTGGAGGGGAGCGCGCAGCGGGAGGGGGGCCGGGTGCGGATCAACACCGAGCTGATCCGGGTGAGCGACCAGGCGCAGCTGTAGGCGGACGCGTTCGAGCGGGAGATGGCGGGGATCCTGGCGCTGCAGAGCGACGTGGCGCGAAAGGTGGCCGGGGCGCTCGCCTTGAGACTGCTGCCGGCGGAGCAGGCGCGCCTGGCCAATGTCCGCACCGTCAACCCGGAGGCCCACGAGGCGTATCTCCAGGGGTCCTACCACTGGATGAAGCTGACGCCGGGCGACCTCGACACTGCCAAGCGCTACTTCGAGCTGGCCTTGTCCAAGGATCCGGACTGCGCGCCGGCCTACGAGGGCCTCGCTCGGGTGTGGACGGCCCGCCAGGGCCGCGGGATCACCTTGCCCGAGTTGGCCGGGCCCAATGCGAAGCAGGCGGCCCTCCGCGCCCTCGCGCTCGACGACACTTCCTCGGAAGCCCACGCGGCCCTGGCCATGGTCAAGGGAGAGGTCGACTGGGACTGGGCCGGCGCCGATGCCGAGTGGAAACGGGCCCTCGAAATCGACCCCAACTCCGCGAGCGCGCACGCATTCTACGCCATGTACCTGGGGATTGTGGGACGCCTGGATGAAGCTCTCCTGCACGTCCGCCAGGCCATCGAACTGGATCCCTTCAACGCCCGTTTCCACTCCTACCATGCGGCGGTGCTTTACTATAACCGGCGGTATGAAGAGTCGCTCGCCGCGGCCGGCACTGCGCTGTCCCTGCAGCCTGACGATGCCGGCGCTGAGGGAGTCCAGCAGATGGTGTACATCGCCAAGGGGATGCGGGATGAACAACTGGCCCAGCAGCGGAAGCGGATCGCCAGGGATCCCGAGCGCATGGCGGTGTTCCAGCAGGGCCTGGCGGAAGGGGGGTACGAGGGCGCCCAACGGCGCATCGCCGACCTCCTCGCGGTGAGGTACGAAAAGACCGGGGGAGTCCCGGAACACACGGCCCGCCGTGTCTACATGCCCTGCGCGATCGGATTGCGTTACATGGACGCACGCGACTACGACCGGGCCATGGATTGGCTCGAGGAGGCGTACAAAGTGCGGGATCCGAACGTCGCCGCCCTCATCCGGCCGCTCTACGACCCCCTGCGTGCCAACCCGCGTTTTCAGGCGCTGGCCCGCAAGCTGAACCTGCCGTGGGCGCTGAACCGGTGACGGTTGGATCCTCTCCTCAATCGGAGCCGGCCCGGGACCGCCCGTTGACCGGGGCCGCCAGGCCCGAAACGCAGCGAGGTTCGTCTTTGGTACGAACAGGTCCCTGGAATTGATCCCGGGGCCTGATTTTTTCCGTGTGTTCCTGCGCAGGCTGCCCCTAACTACCCGTGCCCAGGACCTCCCCCGGCGGGACATGGGCAACGGGTGTGCCGAAACACCGGCTGGTTGCGGTATAATGAAGCCAAACTATCCGGCGTGATTCGGGCGACTTCACCGTTTTACTTCACGGGGCAGCATGATCGGCCAGACGGTTTCTCACTACCGAA
>JAKQOW010000127.1 GCA_029565065.1 Acidobacteriota bacterium
GGACAAGTGAAGATCCTGGACTTCGGGCTGGCCAAGCTCACCGGGGCGTCGGTGCTCACCAAGAGCGGCTCCACCATGGGGACCGCCGCGTACATGTCCCCGGAACAGGTCGCCGGCGGAGCGGCGGAGGCGCAGTCGGACCTCTGGTCGCTGGGGGTGGTGCTGTACGAGATGGTGTCCGGCCGGACGCCCTTCGCCGGTGATTACGCCCAGGCGGTGATGTACGGGATCCTGAACGAGGTGCCGGTTCCGCTGGAGAAGCTGGAGATCGACGCGCCGGCGGCCTTGCAGGAGATCCTCACAAAGTGCCTAGCGAAGCGGCCGGGGGAGAGATACACTTCCGCCGAGGAACTGGGGCGGGCGCTGGCGGCGTGCCTGGGGCCGGAGGAGAGCGCAGCAGTGCTGGCGTTGCTGCGTCCGGCCCGCGTCCGGCGGCGATGGCTGGTCCCGGCGGTTGTGGCGGCGGCGCTCTTTCTGGCGATCATCGGCGTCTTGGCCTGGCGCGGCGGCTGGTGGCCGTTTCCGGCGACGGCGCCGCTGATCCGGCTGGCGGTGCTGCCGCTGGCGAACCTGAGCGGGGACCCGGAGCAGGAGTACCTGAGCGACGGGCTGACACAGGAACTTATTAACCAGCTGGGGCGGCTGCACCCGGCGACGCTGAGCGTGATCGCGCGGACCTCCATCATGCGCTACAAGAAGAGCGACAAGGGAGTGGACCAGATCGGGCGGGAGCTGAACGTCGACTACGTGCTGGAGGGGAGCGCGCAGCGGGAAGGCTCGCGCATCCGCATCACGGCGGAGCTGATCCGGGTGGGGGACCAGGCGCAGCTGTGGGCGGATTCGTTCGATCAGGAGATGGCGGGGATCCTGGTGCTACAGAGCGACGTGGCGAAGAAAGTCGCAGGGGCGCTGGCGCTGAAACTGCTGCCGGCGGAAGCGGCGCGCCTGGCCAAGGTCCGCTCCGTCAACCCGGAAGCGTACGAGGCATACCTGAAGGGACTTCAATATTGGTACAAATTCACGCCGGCTGGCGTCGATTCAGCCCAGCAGTATCTCCAGTTGGCGCTGAAAAAAGACCCGGCTTACGCGCCGGCCTATGCGGGAATTGCCCTGGTCTGGGCGGGGCGCCAGCAGATGGGAGTGACGCCACCGGGCGAGGCCGCGCCAAAGGCCAGGGCTGCCGCTCGGAGGGCGGTGGAATTGGACGAAAGCGTCGCCGAAGCGCACTATGCGCTGGCAATCGTCAACACCTGGAGCGACTGGGACTGGGCCGCCGGACAGCAGGAGTTCCGACGGGCGATCGCACTCAATCCGGGTTTCCCCGATGCACGGATTTACTACTCCCATCTCCTGGTCTGTTTGGGACACCAGGATGAAGCCATCGTGGAAGGAGCCCGCGCCATCGAGTTGGATCCCTACAACCCCCTGTTCCACAGCCTGTACAGTGGAGTTCTGATCGTGGCACGCCGGCCGGAGGAGGCCGCAGCCCAAGCCCGCTTGGCGCTGCGGACGAATCCGAACGACGGCATCGCCTGGATTATTCTATGGATCTACTATTCCCAAAAGGGGATGTACAGGAAAGCGCTTCCAGCGGTCAAAAATTACCTTAAAAGCTACAACGTTCCCGAGGTGGAGGCTGCCATGGACCGGGCGTTTGCTGCGGGAGGATTCCGCGCTGCGATGCGGGCGGGCGCCGCGGCGCTTGAGGCCAGGGCGAAGAAGAGTTTCGTTTGCCCGACGGACATCGCGAATGTGTACGTCTCGGCCGGCGAGAAGGACCGCGCCCTGGAGTGGCTGGAGAAAGCGTACGAAATCCACGATCCCAACCTGCCATACCTCCGGTTGCCGCTGTACGATGTTCTACGGTCCGATCCCCGCTTTCAGGCGCTGGCGCGCCGCATGAACCTGCCCGTAGATGGAAAGAAATGATCAGCCGGACCGTGTCCCACTACCGGATCCTGGAGAAGCTGGGCGAGGGCGGGATGGGGGTGGTGTACAAGGCGGAGGACACGGCGTTGCAGCGGACGGTGGCGCTGAAGTTCCTGCCGCCGGAGCTGACCCGGGACGCCGAGGCCAAGCAGCGGTTCCTGCACGAGGCGCGGGCGGCGGCGCGGCTGGACCACCCCAACATCTGCACGGTCTACGAGGTGGGGGAGGCGGACGGGCAACTCTTCCTGGCCATGGCGTGCTACGAGGGGATGACGCTGCGGGAGCGGCTGAAGGCAGAGCCGCTGCCGTGGGCGGAGGCGGCGGGGCTGGCGCTGCAGGCGGCGGCGGGATTGTCGGAGGCGCACGGGCGGGGAATCGTGCACCGGGACGTCAAGCCGGCGAATCTGTTCCTGACCAACAAAGGGCAAGTGAAGATATTGGACTTCGGGCTGGCGAAGCTTTCGGGGGCGTCGGTACTGACGGCGAGCGGGTCGACGCTGGGGACGGCAGCATACATGGCTCCGGAGCAGGTCAGCGGTGAACTGGCGGATGCCCGGGCGGACTTGTGGTCGCTGGGAGTGGTGCTGTACGAGCTGATCACGGGTCGGACGCCCTTCCAGGGGGAGTACGCCCAGGCGATCATGTACGGGATCGTGAACGAAGTGCCAGTCTCTCTGACGGAGCTGGGGATCGACGCACCGCCAGGTTTGCTGGAGGTCGTGAACCGGTGCCTGGCGAAGCGGCCGGAAGAGAGATACGGATCTGCCGAGGAGCTGGGGCAGGCGCTGGCTAGGTGCCTGGGTCCGGAGCAGAGCGCAGCGGCGCTGGCGGCGCTGCGGCCGGCCCGGGTGCGGCGGCGGTGGCCGGTGCTGGCGGCGGTGGCGGCGGCGCTCTTTCCGGCGATCATCGGCGTCTTGGCCTGGCGCTGCGGCTGGTGGCCGTTTCCGGCGCCGGAGCGGGCGATCCGGCTGGCGGTGCTGCCGCTGGCGAACCTGAGCGAGGACCCGGCGCAGGAGTACCTGAGCGACGGACTGACGCAGGAGCTGATCAATCAACTGGGGCGGCTGCACCCGGCGGGCTTGAGCGTGATCGCGCGAACGTCGGTGATGCGGTACAAGAAGAGCGACAAGGGAGTGGACCAGATCGGGCGGGAGCTGAACGTCGACTACGTGCTGGAGGGGAGCACGGTAAGGGAGGGGGGTCGAATCCGGGTGACGGCGGAGCTGATCCGGGTGGGGGACCAGGCGCAGCTGTGGGCGGACGGGTTCGAGCGGGAGATGGCGGGGGTGCTGGCGCTGCAGAGCGACGTGGCGAAGAAGGTCGCGGGGGCGCTGGCCCTGAAGCTGTTGCCGGCGGAAGCGGCGCGCCTGGCCAACGCCAGGAGCGTCAATCCGGAGGCCCACGAGGCGTATCTCCAAGGTTCCTACCACTGGATGAAGCTGACTCCGGGCGACATCGATACCGCCCAGCGCTACTTTGAACTGGCCCTGTCCAAGGACCCGGATTACGCGGCGGCCTACGAGGGACTTGCCCGCGTGTGGACGGCCCGCCAGAGTCGTGGGATCACTTTGCCGCAAGTCGCCGGGCCCAACGCGAAGCAGGCGGCCCTCCGCGCCATCGCGCTCGACGACACTTCCTCGGAAGCCCACGCGGCCCTGGCCATGGTCAAGGGAGAGGTCGACTGGGACTGGGCCGGGGCCGATGCCGAGTGGAAACGGGCCCTTGAGATCGACCCCAACTCCGCGAGCGCGCACGCATTTTGCGCCATGTACATGGGGATTGTGGGACGTCTGGACGAAGCTCTAAGGCACATCCGCCGGGCCATCGAACTGGATCCCTTCAACGCCCGTTTCCACTCCCACCATGCGGCGGTGCTTTACTACAACCGGCGGTATGAAGAGTCGCTCGCCGCGGCCGGCGCCGCGCTGTCTTTGCAGCCCGACGATGCCGGCGCCGAGGGAGTTCAGCAGATGGTTTACATCGCCAAGGGGATGCGGAGCGAGCAGTTGGCCCAGCAGCGGAAGCGGATCGCCAGGGATCCCGAGCGCGTGGCGGCATTCGAAAAGGGCCTGGCGGAAGGGGGCTACGAGGGCGCCCAACGGTGCATCGCCGACCTCCTTGCGGCGAGGTACGAAAAGACCGGGGGAGTCCCGGAACACAAGGCCCGCCGCGTCTACATGCCCTGCGCGATCTCTCTGCGGTACATGGACGCGCGCGACTATGACCGGGCCCTGGACTGGCTCGAGGAGGCGTACGAGGCGCGGGATCCAAATATCGTCGCCCTCGTCCGGCCGCTCTACGATCCCCTGCGTTCCGACCCCCGCTTCCAGGCGCTGGCCCGCAAGCTGAACCTGCCGTGGGCGCTGAACCGGTGACGGTCGAATCCTCTCCTCAATGGGAGCCGGCCCGGGACCGTCCGTTGTCTGGAACCGCCAGGCCCAAAACGCAGCGTGGTTCGTCTTTGGTGCGAACAGGTCCCTGGAATTGATCCCGGGGCCTGATTTTTCCCGTGTGTTCCTGTGCGGGCTGCCCCTAACTACCCATGCCCAGGACCTCCCCTGGCGGGACATGGGCAACGGGTGTGCCGAAACACCGGCTGGTTGCGGTATAATGAAGCCAAACTATCCGGCGTGATTCGGGCGACTTCACCGTTTTACTTCACGGGGCAGCATGATCGGCCAGACGGTTTCTCACTACCGAA
>JAKQOW010000131.1 GCA_029565065.1 Acidobacteriota bacterium
GCCATGCCCATCTATGAATTTCGTTGCAGGAACTGCGGTGAGGTTTCCGAATTGATCGTCAAGCTCGGCGGTGAGCGCGGTGTGAGATGTCCCAAATGCAAAGGCAAGAAGATGGAGAAAATCCTGTCCTCGTCCAACATGTCCGTGGCGAATCCGAACCGGACCGATCCCCCGTACACCTACCCACCCAAAAACTACAATTTCTGAAGGGAAGGCGCCGGTTTTTCATTCGCTCCCTTGCCCCGCGTTGCGGGGCGCGTTCGCTGTCGGATTCAACAGCCTCCACCTTCATTTCAGGCTGTTCAAAAATGCCCAGGTGCAAGGCCCCCGAAAGCCTGAGGCGTGAGTCGTACTGCGAACGTACGTCGAACGACGAAGGCTGAGGGAAACGTCGCAGATGGGCGTTTTTCAACAGCCTCCATCCTTTCCCGATGTTTCGCCCCACCGTTCCCCAACCCATCGCATCGCCTCATCGTGCGCCGCGATCTCGCCGTTGAGTTGAGCGTCTTCCACCGCGCGCAGGATCGTTCCGAAGAGAGGCCCGGGAGCGTAACCGGCCGCGACAAGGTCGTCCCCCGTGACGAGACGGGGAGGCTTCAGAACCTCTGCGGGGATTTCCGCCAGTTTCCTCACGCAGAAATCGTAACTGCTCAGGTCGCCGTGGCTGGCGAGGCAGTCCAGGCGGTGCAGCTCCAGGTGAAGGTCGAAATCGTCCATCCGTAGGAACCGCTTCAGCCGGCTGGGGCGCATCTCCTGGACGTGCATGAACTGCAGATGCGACGCCACCAGGGCGCAAACCCGCTCGGTCTCCTCCCGCGAGAAACGAAGCCGCTCCATGATCCGCCGGCTCAGGTCGACGCCCAGCTCGACGTGGCCGTGGAATCGGATCCGGTCCCGGATGCGGAACGTGGGGGGCTTGGCGATGTCGTGGAGCAGGATCCCCATGGCCAGAGCGTCCGGAAGGGGGTAGTCTGCGGCGGCGAACATCGCCTGCACGTGGGTGAACACGTCGCCCTCGGGGTGGTACGTTTCCGGCTGGGGGATGCCCACCATGGCGCTCGCTTCCGGCAGGACGGCGGCGAGCAGTCCGGAACGTTCCAGCAGGTCGAGCGCGGTGTCGGCGCCCCGGCGGGTGAGGGCCTTGAGAAGTTCCTCCCGGATGCGCTCGGGCGCCACCCGGAGGATGGCGGGCGCCAGCCGCCGCAGGGACTGCCACGTAGCCGCGTCGATGGTGAACTCGAGGCCGGCGGCGAACCGGACGGCCCGCATGAGCCGGAGGTGGTCTTCGCTGAAGCGATCATCCGGTGCGCCGATCGTGCGGATGCACCGAGCCGCCAGGTCGGCTTCACCACCGACGTAGTCGATGATGACCCGCCGGCGGGGGTCATAGAACAGGCCGTTGACGGTGAAGTCGCGGCGGCGGGCGTCCTCGGCGGGGGTGCTGAAACGGATCCCCTCGGGATGCCGCCCGTCGCGGTAGGCCAGGTCGGCGCGGAATGTGGCGACCTCGAACGAGATGCCCTCCAGCTTCACCAGGATGACGCCGAACTGAGCGCCCACGGCGCGGTGGTCGGGGAAGAGGCGCTGGATCTCCGCCGGGACGGCGTCGGTGGCGATGTCGACATCCTGGACGGGGCGGCCGAGCAGCAGGTCGCGGATGCAGCCGCCGGCGAAATAGGCCGTGAAGCCGGCCGCGTGCAGCGTCGCCACGATGCGGCCCGCGGCCCCGAACAGGACGGGGTCGACACCCGACGGCTCGTAGGGGCGGGCGGGTTCAGGCGTCATGTGGCGCCGGTTCGGGCTGGGTATACACCGAGAGCATCGCGGCGCGGACGCGCTCGGCCAGGTCTTCCGCGTCGCGGGCGGTGAGGCCCGCCGTCTCGATGGGCGGCAGGATGGTCATGTGGATGTCACCCGGTTGGATGCGCATCGAGGTCTTGGGGAGCAGAAACCGGCTGCCGGCGATGGCGATGGGCACCACGGGCGCCTGGGCGTAGATCGCGATGAGCAGCACGCCCTTCTTGAAGGGCAGGATCACGCCCTCGGGATTGCGTTGCCCCTCGGGGAACACAAGCACGCTGACGCCGCCGGCGATCTTGCGCGCGCCGTCGCGGATGCTGCGGAGCGCCTTGCGCGGCTCGCCGCGATGCACGGGGATGTTGCCGCTCCGGCGCAGGTGCCAGCCGAGGAACGGGACGCGGAAGAGCGACTCCTTGGCGGCGAAGCGGAACTGGACCGGAAGGTGCGCCAGCAGCGTCCAGATGTCGAAGAAGCTCTGGTGGTTGGAGGCGAATACGCACGGCCGGCCGGGGGGGATGTGCTCCAGGCCGACGGTGGTGACGCGGGCCTTGCTGATCCAGAGGATGAAGCGGGCCCACGTCCGGGCGCACCAGTGCTGCTTGACCCCGCTGCCGTCGAACAGCGACATGATCACCGACAGGCATGACATGAGCCCGGTGAAGGTGATGATGATGGGATCGATCCAGATCCAGCGGTACGACGTTCGTCCAGCCACGCCGGGGCCTCCTGCGCCCGAGATCGATCCAGTCTATCCCAGGGCGGAAGCGCGCGCAAGTGAGAAGCAGCCGGCGGCACCGGCCAGTCGCGGGACAGAAAAAATTGATCCGGCGCGTGCGAAGTGCGACCCGCCGGATCGGACGATGACAGTCGGCGAATGGGGCGGCAACTCCGCCCCCGGGATCAGGCTCAGCCGATGGGGCCGGACCCGCATCCGGCGTGACCCGGCAACCCGGCGCTGGCGAAGGTCGAGAACTTGCGATCCACCTTCGCGGATCCGCAATGGGGACAGCGCACGTCGGCGTCGTCGTCCGACAGGCGCCGCAGCGCTTCAAACGTTTTCCGGCACTCCCGGCAGAAGTATTCGTACAATGGCATGGACACCTCACTCCGAATCCGCCGGCGGCGGTGGCTTCCGATCCCGGGACCCGAGATCGCAGGCGTCTGACATTCAGGTCTTGACGCCCAGGCGGGGCAGGATCACCGCCTGAAGCAGGATCCAGAGCCCGACGAACACGACAATCGTCAACAACTCGGACATGGCGTCGTCCCGCCCCTCGTCATTGCTTGCAGGGGGCGGTGTCGGGCACGCCCAGCTTGCGCAGGATGGTCATCATGGGGCACCAGTTGGTGAAAGCCGACTGGAGGAGGTTCAATCCGACGAACGCGGTGAAGTAGAACCAGTTCGAGTGGACCCAGACGCCCAGGGCCACGGTGCCCAGGACGAACAATCCGGCGATCAGTCGAAGCAGGCGATCAACGGTCATGGTGTGTCTCCTTTGTATCCGATCCGCTGGGATCGGGCAGTGGCATTAGATGATGCGAACCGCCGATTCGTCTCAGACGACCGGAACGGTCAGCACGGCGCACGGCGCGTGCCGGGTGATCCGGGCGACGGTGGCCCCGAGCACGGTAACGTCCTGGAACAGTTTGTGCCGAGTCGGCAACACGATGAGCTCCGCATGCGATTCCTGTGCCGCCAGGAGGATCTCCTCGGCTGGTTTGCCCGGGCGAATCACCTCGTGGAGGCGGCAGCTGGTGCGGGCGGTGTCCGGCACCCAGGCGCACAGGGCCTCCTGCGCGGCGCGCTCCGTGCTCGGGTCCGGCGCCGATTCCGCCACGTGGAGCACCTGGAGCTCGGCTTCGAAAGCTGCGGCCAGTCGGGCGGCCAGCAGCAGCGCCGACCGGGCGTCCTCCCCGAGGTCCACGGGGCAGAGGATGGTGCGGACCCCCGGGAAGGCGGCCGGGTCTGTCTCGGCAGGGAGCTTGACCGCGAGCACGGGGTGGTCCGCCAGCCGCAGAACTCGTTCGGTAACCGAACCCAGCATGATCCGGTCGAAGGCGCTGTGGCCGTGCGAGCCCATCACGATCATCTCGGCGTGCCGTTCGGCGGCCAGCCGGACGATCGCGGGAACCGCCAGGTCCTGGACCACCACCGGTTCGGTGGCGACGGCCGGGGCGATCATCCGGCCCGTCTGATCGACCAGCGCCTGCCGGGCGGCGGCGCGGGACTTGTCGAGCTCCTCGACGAGGGTGTCGATCTGCTGCGCCGTGAAGTGCGGCGGCGGCAAAAACCGGTCGGCGTATAGGGCAACCAGAGGGCGGGACAGCCGAAGCGCCAGCTCGCCGCCCCAGCGGAGGGCATGGCCGGCTTCGGCGCTGAAATCCGTGGGACACAGGATCGGTCGGTCAAATTCGGCACTCATGGTCTCCTCCTGGTCAGGCCGACGGCGCCGCCGGATGCTTGTGCCACCGGCGGTGCACCACGAAATAGACGATGGGGACGGTCATGCGCGACAGGGCCAGCGAGGCCACCTCGCCGGCCATCAGAGCGATGGCCAGCCCCTGGAAGATCGGATCGAACAGGATGACCGCCGAGCCGACGATCACCGCCGCCGCCGTGAGCATCATGGGGCGGAACCGGACGGCGCCGGCGTCGATCACGGCCTGGTCCAGGGGCATCCCCTCGCGCAGGCGCAGCTCGACGAAATCAACGAGGATGATGGAGTTGCGGACGACGATCCCCGCCCCGGCGATGAACCCGATCATCGATGTGGCGGTGAAGAACGCGCTCATCAATCCGTGGGCCGGCAGGATGCCCACCAGCGAGAAGGGGATCGCCGCCATGATGATGAGCGGCGTGTCGAACGACTGGAACCAGCCCACCACCAGGATGTAGATGAGCAGCAGCACCGCGGCGAAGGCGATGCCCAGGTCGCGGAACACCTCGTAGGTGATGTGCCACTCGCCATCCCACTTGAGGGCGTACCGCTCGTCGCTTTCGGGCAACCGCGCGGTGAGCTGCTCGATCTGATACCCCTCTGGCAGCCGGATCCCGTCGATCTTGGGCCCCAGGGCGAGGATCGCGTAGACGGGGCTCTCGTGGGCGCCGGCCACGTCGGCGGTCACGTAGGTCACGGGCATCAGGTTCTTATGGTAGATGCTCTTGTCCTCGACTATCTGCTCCGCCCGAACGAGCTCCGACAGGGGCACCAGCCGGCCGTCGCGCGAGGGGAGCTTCAGGCTCAGGAGGCGGTTCAGTTCGGAGCGCGCCGTGCGGTCGAGGCGCACGCGGATGTGCACGTCCTCTTTCTCCAGCTCGCTGTGGAGCAGGCCGGCCGACTCGCCGGCGGTGGCGATCCGCAGCGTCCGGGCGACATCGTCCTCGGAGATCCCGTGCAGCGCGGCCTTTTCCTTGTCGACCAGCAGACGGGTCTTCGGCTGGTCGTCCTCGAGGTACATGTCCACGTCCACCACGCCCTCGACGCTTTCGAAGATGTCCCGCACCTGGCGGGCCAGCCGGTGCTGGCCGGCTTGGTCGGGGCCGTAGATCTCGGCGACCAGCGTCTGGAGCACCGGCGGGCCCGGCGGCACCTCGGCCACCTTGATCCGGGCGCCGAACGCCCGGGCGACGGGCACGAGGTCGGCGCGGATCTTCTTGGCGATGTCGTGGCTCTGGAGGTCGCGGTCGCCCTTGGGCAGAAGGTTGACCTGGATGTCGGCCACGTTGGCGCCCTGGCGCAGGAAGTAATGCCGCACCAGGCCGTTGAAGTTGTACGGCGACGCCGTGCCGGCGTACGTCTGCAGATCGACCACCTCGGGGTGTTCCAGCACCTTCTCGGCCAGGCGGCGGGTGACCATCGCGGTGGTCTCCAACGTGGTCCCCTCGGGCATGTCCACGATGACCTGGAACTCGCTCTTGTTGTCGAAGGGAAGCATCTTGACTTCGACGAACTCGATGAAGATCAGTCCCATCGAGCCGAGGAGGAGCACGACCACCATCAGCAGGAAGCCGTACCGGTACACCGGGCGGTGAAGCAGGTAGTCCATCGCCCGCCGGTAGAACCGGGTGAGCAGGTCCTCCTGCTCGTCGTGCCCGTGGCCCCCGCGCAGCTTGAGGAGCCGGACCGCGGCCCACGGGGTGACCAGGAAGGCGACGATGAGCGAGAAGATCATGGCCGCCGAGGCGCCCACCGGGATGGGCCGCATGTAGGGGCCCATGAGCCCGCCCACGAAGGCCATGGGCAGGATGGCGGCGATGACGGTCATGGTGGCCAGGATGGTGGGGTTGCCCACCTCGTCCACCGCCTCGATGGCGATGTCGACGATGGGGCGGCC
This sequence comes from Acidobacteriota bacterium, assembly GCA_029565065.1. Lineage (GTDB taxonomy): Bacteria > Acidobacteriota > JAAYUB01 > JAAYUB01 > JAAYUB01 > JAAYUB01. The sequence goes on from JAKQOW010000131.1 coordinate 6,136, forward strand.
TTTGTTGGCGGCCATGCGGGCGTGGCGCACGATGTTCTCCACCACGACGATGGCGTCGTCCACCAGGATGCCGATGGAGAAGATGAGCGCGAACAGGGTGATCCGGTTGAGGGTGTATCCGTACAGGTAGAACACCGTCAGGGTGAGCGCCAGGGTCACCGGGATGGCGATGAAGACGATCCAGAGCTCCCGGATGCCCAGCGTGATGCCGATCAGGATGCTCACCGAGATCACGGCGATGGCCATGTGGAAGAGCAGTTCGTTTGACTTCTCCGAGGCCGTCTCGCCGTAGTGGCGGCTGATGGTCACGTTCACGTCGGCCGGGATGACGCGGCCCTTGAGGCTCTCGACACGCTGCAGCACCTCCTCGGCCACGGCGATGGCGTTGGTGCCCTTGCGCTTCGAGATGGACAGCGTCACCGCGGGGTGGAACGCCCCGCCGTGGGCGTGCGTGACGTACTGGACCGGTTCTTCGCCGCCGTCGGCCACCGCGGCGATGTCGCGGACGTAGACCGGCTTGCCCTGGGCGACGCCGACGACCACGTCCCCGACGTCGGCGGCGCTGGCCAGGAACTGGCCCACCTCCAGCGTGAACTCACGGTTGTCGGCGGCGAACCGGCCGCCGGGGAGGCGCCGGTTGAACGCGCCGAGCGCACCGTACACCTGCATGGGCGACAGGCTGTAGGCGGCGAGCCGGTTCTCGTCGAGCACCACCCGGACCTCGCGGCGTTGGCCGCCGATTATGGTGGCCGCCGACACGTCGGGGGCCTGCTTCACGGTGTCGTGCACCTGGGCGGCGATGCGGCGCAGGTCGAAATCGCCGTAGCGCTCGCTCCAGAGCGTCAGCGCCAGGATGGGTACGTCGTCGATGGAGCGCGGCTTGATGAGCGGCTGGGAGGCGCCTGGCGGGATGAGGTCGAAATTGGCGTACATCTTCTGGTTGAGCTTGACGATGCTGTCTTCCTCGTCTTCGCCGACGTAGAAGCGGACAATGGCCATGGCCATCCCCGAGCTGGAGGTGGAGTAGATGTACTCCACGCCCGGGATCTCCCAGATCAGCTTCTCCATGGGCTTGGTGACCCGCTCCTCGACTTCCTTGGCGCTGGCGCCGGGCATGGCGACGAAGACGTCGAGCATGGGCACCTTGATCTACGGCTCCTCCTCGCGCGGGAGGCGCCACACGGCGAACGCGCCGAGCGCCAGCGAGGCGGCGATGAACAGCGGCGTCAGCTTCGAGTTGATCCACGAGCGGGCGAAGCGGCCCGCGATGCCGAGCGGTTGCGGCTCTTTCACGACCGAACCTCCACCTTCGCCCCGTCGGACAGGTCGGCGGTGACGGGGTAGATGATCGACTCGCCGGCGGCGAGCCCGGAGAGAATCTCGCGGCGGCCGTCGCGTTCGGCGCCGGTGGTGACCATGCGCAGGCGGGCCGTGCCCTGGTCGGCCACGAACACCCACTGCAGCTGGCCGCGGGTCCGGATGGCGTCGGCGGGCACCGCCAGCACGCGGCGGCTGCCCACGGCGAACGCGGCCCGGCCGAACAGGCCGGAGCGCAGGTCCGGCGCGGCCGGCAGGTCGATCTTGACCAGGAAGGCGCGGGCCGCTGGATCGATGGTCGGGACGACGTCGGTCACCCGGGCGTCGATCCGGCGGTTCAAGGCGTCCAGCGTGACAGCGACCGGCGTGCCGGGCCGGATCGAAGCCAGCAGCGATTCATCCACCGACGCTTCCAGACGGTATTCGCCGCGCCGTTCCAGGGTCAGCAGCGGCACTCCCGGCGCGGCCAGGTTGCCCGGCTGCACGGTCTTGTCTATGACCATGCCGGCGAAGGGCGCGCGGATCTCGGCGTAGCCGGCCATGATCTCGGCCGATCGGACCCCTTCTTCCGCCTGCCGGATCCTGGCCTGTAGTTGGCTCCGCTTCGACAGAGCCATCTCGTGGTTGGCCTCGGCCATTTTGAGGCGGGTGACGACCTCGTCGAATTCCTGGCGGGAGATGGAGCTCTTCTCGAACAGGTCGCTCATCCGCCGATGGGTGGCCCGGGCCAGCTCGAGGTTGGCCTCGGCGGCCCGGATGGCGTTATCCACCTCGGTCATGGCGTCGCGCGCTTCGGCCAGGCCGGCCTGGGCGGCCCGCAGGGCCGCCTCCTGGTCCCGGGCGTCGAGCAGCACGAGCAGATCGCCCGCGCCCACGGCGTCGCCGGCCTGGACGCGCACCTCGCGCACGTGTCCCATCACCTTGCTCGCGATCGTGGCGCTGGTCCGGGCGCGCACGGTGCCCACGGCTTCCAGGGTCGCCGGCCATTCGATTGGCTGGACGACCAGAGTCCCGACGGCGACGGGCGTTCCCTGGGCCGGCACGGCGGCCTTCTCGGGTGCGCCGCCGCAACCCGCCAGCAGGACGACCAGCAGGGCGACAGGCAGAATATTCCGGAACATAGGATTGAACCTCCCTGAATTGAATGCGGCGGAATGGAATCGACGGATCCCGGCGTTGTTTAGTTGCTGCGTCATGGCGCTGTTCCTCCAGACGTTCACTGGAAGAGGGGGCTGTCGAGGTTCAGCCGACCGGCCGCCAGCTCGAGGTTGGCGTGGGCCAGGTGGTACTGGTAGATCGCCTGGCTCAGGCTGGTGCGGGCGGCCGTCAGCGCCGTCTCGGCGTTCAGCAGATCGGTGAGGGTGGCCAGGTCCGCCTCGTAGCGGTCCTTCATGATCCGCAGGCTTTCGTCCGCCTGGGCCACCGCCTCCGCGGCGACCTGGTGCTGCTGGTGGGCGGTGCCCATGCGGAGGAAGGCATCCTTGACCTGCAGGCCGATGAGCTGAGTCAGGCGCCGGAGCTGCGACTCGCGGGCGCGAGTGTTGGCCTCGGCCTCGGCCACCTTGGCTCCCTTGTACATGCCGTCGAAGATGTTGTACGACAGCTGCACGCCGAGCAGGTAGTTGGTGCCGGAGGAACTGGACCGCGTGCCCTGGTCGTATTCGAACGTGGCGAAGGCGCCGACCTGCGGCCGGTTGTAGCCGCGGGCCTCGTTGACCTGCTCCCGGCCGATGGCGATGGCGCGCTCCAGTTCCGCGATCTCCGGTCGGTTGGCCAGGGCGGCGGCCAGCAGCGACGCCTCGTCGGGCAGTGCGTCGCCCCGCATCGCCAGCGGCGTGGCCGGTTCGAAGACCTCGCCGAGCTGACGGCCCGTGTCGATGTCCAGGGCGGTGACGCTCAGCCGGAGGTGGTTTTCCGCCTCGAGCAGTTGCCGTCTCACGTCGGCGATGTGGACCTGCATGCGGAGCAGGTCCGACTTCACCACCAGCCCCGAGTCGAACATGTTCTGGATGCGGGCGAGGCTGGCTTCGGCGGACCGGCGGGCGGCCTGGACGGTCTCCAGGTTCTGCCGGGCGAGCTGGATGGCGTAGTAGTGGGTGACCACCTCCAGCAGGAGTTGCTGCTGGGTTTGGTCCAGCCGTTCGGCGGCGATCTCCTCGCCCAGCCGGGCCATGGCGCGCCGCGCCTGCGTCTGGCCGCCCTGCCAGATCGACTGGTACAGGGTGAGCTCGGTCTTGAAGTTGTTGATGGGATCCGGATTGTTCAGCATCTCGATGTCGAAGTCGGAGGCGGCGAACTTCTCCTGGGTCAGCTTCGATCCGAAAACATAAATCGGGTTGTTGCCGTTGGTGAAGCTCTCTCTGAAGTCGAGGCGCGGCAACTGCTGCGATTTCGCCTGCCGGCTCACCTGACGCGCGGCCTCCTGCTGCTCCCGGACCGCCTGAACCGACGGATTGTGGGCCAGAGCCAGCTCCGCGGCCTCGCGGAGCGTGAGGGGACGCGGTCCGGGCGCATCCGCGGCGGCCAGCCAGGCCCCGAGCATCGCCAGCACCAGCCAGGACGACGCCAGTCTGCGGGGTGTCATCGCCATCTTGAGCTCCTTGATCATAAATATAGTGCGTGTTGCATCATGATTTTCTCAGCGAATGGTCCACGCGGGTTCCATCGCCCCGATCAGCCGGCGGCAGCGAGCCGCCTCCGTCTCGTCCTCCAGCAGCTCCGCCAACACCATCCGGGTGCAGACGGTGGCTCCGGGATCGGCGTGACGACACAAGTCGCCCAGCCGGACCCGAAGGCCGCCGATGAATTCTGCGGGAAAACGGCGGCCGTACTGGCGGATCCGGCCGGTGTCCAATGCCGGGCTCGCCGACAGGATCCGGTGGACGGTGTCGGAAACGTCCCGGCAGCGCAACTGCACGGCGTGGCAGACGAGCAGGGCATAGAGGGCCTGCTCCCGCTGGACTTCATCCGCGGCCAGCGCCTCGAATATGGGGACCGCACGATCCGTTTGGCCTTCCGCCAGGTATTTGTTGGCCAGCATCGCATTCATGGTGTCGTCGGCAACCTCCTCAGCGCACTCGTGACCTCGAGTCCATTGCATTTCAAGTGCCAATTGCGCATTAACTATGTAATATATTTTAAATCAAATAATTAGATCGAATAGAGCACTAAATTGAATGTTGCGCGTGTGTTGCAATTAGAAACTTGTGTTGCGTTAAAATGCAACTATATGCAACTCCCGATTCGTTGTCTTCAGTCTGGTGGGGATTTACAGTGATCGTGTCTTTCGGTAAACGATGTCCCGGAGAAATTCCTTGAGCTCTTCGCTGGCGGGGCTGAGCGGGATGAGCGAGTTGACGATGTCCAGCGCCTCGTCGATCCGTTGTTCCTTCAGAGCGATGCGCGCTTTCTCCATCTCCGCCTTGATGTGCTCCTCTTTTCGGTTTTCCATGTCCAGGTTGTCTTTCAGTTCCTGGAACACGGGCTCGTCTTTCATGAGCTTGAGGCTGAGGGTGCTGTCCAGAAGCGCGGCGGCCTCCTGGAAGGAGCCCGCGGCAATGGCTTTTTCGATCTTCTCCTGCTGTAGGCTGACCAGGCGTTTCTTGAGTGCCTGCGACAACGTGATCAGGGCGTCTTCGTTGGGGAATCGGTCCATCAGGGTCAGGGCGAGCTCCGCCGCCTGGTACAATTCGCCGTTTTTCTCGAGGCGGTCCAGTTCCTCGAGGCCGGTAAGCAGCTCCTCGCGATCGCGCGTCTCCTTGTCGGACTTGATCTTCAGGTAATTGGTGTACAGGAACGTGTGCTCCGGATTCTGCGCCATCAGCTCGCGGATGATCTCCAGCGCCTTGTCATAGGCGCCCTTCGAGGCCAGGTTCACGGCGCTGGCCAGCCGGGACTGGCTGCATTCGAGCAGATCTTCGTTCTGGAAGCTCAGCCGCAGGTTGTCCAGTTCATGCTTGAAGATCGACACCTGCTTTTCGTTCGGATACGCTTCGGTGACCAGCTTGTACAGCTCCTCCGCCTTGCCGAGTTCGCGCGCGTCCAGCGCGTCGCGGATTTCGCTGAATGACCGCTGGAGCTCGATCTGATTGGCCACCTCGATCATCTTCTCTTCGAACGGCGCCGTGCCGGGGAACTTGTCCAGCAGTTTCATGAGATAGATCTGCGCCTGTTCCGTCTGATCGGACTTGAGCAGGGTGTTGACGATCTTGATCTGGTCGCTGACGAAATGCTGCATCGATTCCTGACGGTCCTGCTCCAGCTTGGTGGCCATCAGGGTGTTGTACTTCTCCACAAGCTCCCGGTTTTTGGAATACATGCGGAGCAGGGGCCGCAGCAGCGCCACGGCCTCCTCCAACCGGCCCGACTCCTCCAGCGGAACCAACTGTTCGAACAGGGAGTCGATGTCGCTCTTCTCGCGACGGTTCTCCAGGTGCTCGCGGCGGGCGATGTAGTCCTTCACTTTGCCGAAGAGACGGTTCCCCGCCTCGATATGGGCGGCGAGTTCATCCCAGCTGCCGCGGTTGGCCAGTTTCTCGCCCTCTTCCGCCCACTCGTTGATCTGCCACGTTGACTCCCGCGTGGAGATCAACCGGTCCAGCTTGCTGATCTGGGGCGACGACGGATCGAGCTTGAGCAGCGTCTCCAGCTCCAGCCGGGCCAGTTGGAAGTTGTCCTCGTCGAGGAGCCGCAGCGCATCCTGGTAGTGCTTTTGGAACATGGCCCGCTTGTCGAAGGATTCTTTCTCCTGGCGCAGCTGGCGGTAATAGGTCTGGAATTCGGGATCGTGCTGGTAGGTCTTGTGATGCTCCTTGAGGAGTCCGATCGCCTCGGTCAACCGGCCGTCCGACGCCAGCGCCCGGCTCTGGTTGAGCAGCTCGCTGAGCGTCAGCCAGGATTTGGTGTCGGACCCTTTCTTCTCTCCGGACCTGGGCGAGGCCGCCGGTTCCACCGTCACGGTCTGCTGGAGCTGGAGCGTGTCGTCGGCCGCGACCGTCGCATAGAGCTGGGACAGCACCCGGCCGAATTCGTCGAGGTTGGGATAGCGCTTCTCGCGGTCTTTCTGGAGGCTCCGCAGGACGGCGGTCTCCAGCGCCTCGGGACAGTCGTCGCGGATGGCCCGGATGGGGATGGGCGGCTTGTTGAGGATGGCCTGGATCGTGGTGGGAATGTCTTTTTCCAGAAACGGCTTGTTGCCCGTGATCAGCTCGTACAGGATCACCCCGAGCGAATACTGGTCCACGCGGCCGTCCACCTTCTGACCGATGATCTGTTCGGGGGGCATGTAGCCGAGCGAGCCCAGCAGCATGCCGGCCTGGGTCATGGTGGACGTCAGGACGTGAGCCACGCCGAAATCCAGGATCTTCACCAGACCGTCGGAGCAGATGAAGATGTTCGCCGGCTTGATGTCGCGGTGGACGACCCCGTTCTGATGAGCGAAATGCAGTCCCTTGCTCGTCTGGATGGCGATGTTCAGGAGCTTCCGATAGGGCCAGCGCTGGTTGGACTGCATCATGGTCTTCAGGTCGGTCCCGTTGAGCAGCTCCATGACGATGTAGGGCGTCTTCTGCTCCTCGCCCAGCTCGAAGATGGTGATGATGTTCGCGTGCCGCAGGCTGCCGGCCGCCTTGGCCTCGGTGTTGAAGCGCTTGCGGAGCTGCGGGTCCGTCATCAGCTCCGACGTCATGGTCTTGATGGCGACCTTGCGCTCAAGAGCGGTGTCGAAGGCGATGTAGATCACGCCCATCGACCCCTTTCCGAGGGTTCCCTGGATCTGGTACTTGCCCAGTGATTTGTGCTGCATGCCGCCCGTTCCGATCTGCTGAGAAAGACAAAGTCATTATAGCAAACGGACCACCTGTGACAATCGATTTCCGAATTGCTAGAATACATTCCGCCCGTAAGCAGTGGTTTTTAGGGCAATCCGGATTTTCCCGCTCGAGCGGGACGAAAAACGCGGGGTGTAGGCCACCGGCATGCTGCGACACGTGATCAGCCTGTATCGGGATGCGTTCGGGGGATTGGCCCGTGAGACCTGGGTGCTGGTGGCGGTGGCGCTCGTCAATCGCGCCGGAACCATGGTGCTGCCCTTCCTGACGCTGTATCTAACCCGGGAGCTTCGGTTCGACAAGAGCGAGGCGGGCTGGGTGATCTTCGCGTTCGGTCTCGGGTCGGTGATCGGCACCTTCGCCGGGGGCCGACTGAGCGACCGGGTGGGGGCGATCCCCGTCCAGCTCTTCAGCCTGATTGCCGGCGGGGCGGGCTTTTTGCTGCTGGGGCTGCTGCGCACGGTGCCCGCGCTCATGGCGGGTTTCGCCGCGCTGGGGATGCTGGGCGACGCGTTCCGGCCGGCCTGCATGACGGCGGTGGCCGAATCGGCGTCACCCGAGACGCGCACCCGCGCTCTGACGCTCCTCCGGATGGCCATCAATCTGGGCATTACGGTGGGGCCGCTTGTCGGGGGCATGCTGGCTCTCGTCGATTACTTCTGGCTGTTCGTGGTGGACGGGAGCACCTGCTGCCTGGCGGCCGCACTGCTCTGGGTGACGGTGGGGCGCCGGTACCGACGCCAGGGCGCCGCGGCGGCTCCGGCGGCACCGGTCTCACCCGGGCCGCCGGCGCGGAAGCGGGACTGGCCGTTCCTGGGGCTGCTGGCGGTGCTGTTCGGGCTGGCCATGGTGTTCTTCCAGACGATGGGGACGCTGCCGCTGTACTACCGGGAGCATTTCGGCCTGCTGGAAAACCGAATTGGGATGTTGTTCGGGCTCAACGCCCTGATCATCGTGATCGTGGAGATGGTCCTCGTCCATCGGCTGCAGCAGTGCGATCATCTCCGGATGATGGGCTGGGGCTGCCTGCTGGTCTGCCTCGGCTTCGGCCTGATGCCGTGGGGCTCGGGCTGGCCGTACGCGGTTTTCACGGTGCTGGTCTGGACCGCCGGCGAGATGTTGGCGCTGCCGTTCGCCAACAGCCTGGTGGCGGCCCGCGCCGGCACGACCGACGTGGGGCGGTACATGGGGGCCTACACGGCGCTGTTCGCCGTGGCGCTGGTGATCGCACCGGCGACGGGGCTCTGGATCTACGCCCGGTTGGGCGGCACCGCCCTATGGTCCGCGGCCGGAGTGCTCGGGCTGGTCCTGTGGGCCGGGTGCGCAGCCCTGGCGCCGCGGTTCCGCGTGCACGGGCGCCCGGCCGGTCCGGCCGGGCGTTGAGCGGCGCCGCTCACGGCGCGGTCGAGTCCTCCGGGGACACGGCCGCCGTGTCCGTTTTCCCGAACCGGATGGTAAACCGCTCCTCCGCATGCGGTCCCTTCGCCTTCACCGCATCCCCCTTGAATACCGCCCAACCGCCCAGGTCGCGCTGGAACCGGCGGGTCATGGCGTGGAGCTGGAGTTGGGAATTGGCGGCGAACAGGTAGAGGACCCGTTTCGGGTTGAAGGGGTTGGGGAGCACGAGCACCAGCCCGTCATCCGGATCGGTGTAGACGCGATCTTGCCAGCGGAACCAGTTGCGGCCGAAGGCGGCCGGCAGACGGCCCGACTGGGCGAGACTGGCGGCCAGCGCGTTGTCGCTGGGGCTGCCCATTACGATCAGGTCGTGCGCGGCCGTGTCCGGTGCCGAGAGCTCGCAGTCCTTATGAACCGGCGGCAGGATCTCGGCATACGCGTCGGCCAGCGTGAGGGCCCAGCGGTCGGCGGCGGAGTGGTTCGCCTCCACCTGTCGGGTGGTTCCGTAGATGATCCAGGTGTCGTGAAAGTCGTCGATGAAATTGGACCAGGTGTAATACTGTTCCCGGTTCACAGGGATGTCGAAGCCGGGGTTGAAGGTGATCGCGTCGGGTGGCTCCGCCAGCGTGAAGCGGAACTTCTGGTCCGGCGCGTCAACTTCCAGAATCTCATAGCGGATCTGCTGGCCCGTCCGGATGGCCAGGGCGGTGATGAAATGGTACGGCGACCCGTTCTGGTGGACGCTCACGGTGAGCTCGACGCCCGAATCGGTGGGGGCGGAAACGGCCGCGGTGACTCGGGGATCCGGCAGGTCGTCCCGATCGGTCCACTGGCGGACGAACGCCGTCAGCTCGCGATCGGCGGCCAGGCCGGCCGTCGCGATAAACTGGGCGGTGGTCATGGGTGTGTCGGCGTACTGGTCGTGCACCGCCGCCATGACGCGGGCGAACGCCGCGTTGCCCAGCAGGAGCCGGAGCTGGTGGAGCAGGTAGATGCCCTTGATGCGCGGCACCTGATACGGCGTGTAGCGGTCGTAGGCGCGGCGGGCCGCGGCAGGGGCCAGCGTGCCCTCCCGGGCGGTCAGGTACAGGTACCGGTCGTTGAGCTCGCCGAAGATCTGGCGCAACTGGGTCTCCACGTCCGCGGCCTTTTCCGGAAAATCCCGCAAGATCCGCCAGTAGGCGGCTGAGCCGGAGACGAACCAGTTCTCGGCGTCGGTGGCCGGCATCACGGTGTTGTGCCACAGCTGCTCGCGCGGGTAGGCCAGACAGCCGGCGATCGCCTGCCGATCCAGCTCCGGATCGACAGGCCGGGCCGGCGGCTCGGGTGCCAGGGCCCGGGCGGCGTGCAGCCGCTCGGTGATGACGACCGGGCTGAAGGCCGTCCAGCCCAGGGCCAGGTGCGGCTGCGCGCCCGGCAGGTCGGGGATCCAGCGACCGCCGACGGTTTTGTCCCGCAAGGTGGCCTTGCCGTGGTGCGCCAGGAAAACGAGCTGCTCGGCCATCTCGGCGGTGGTGACCTTGGCGTCGCAGGCATGGGCGCGGTTGATGGGTGAGGAGGCGGCGAGATTGGCTGCGGCGATGGAATCGATGCGGCCGTCGCCGAAGCGGCGATAGAATTCATTGAAGGCGACGTCACGGTTCCAGGGGCCGAACGCGAGATCGTACGGGGCGTTTTCAGGGTGGGCAATATACTCCCGCGTCACCGCCGGGTCGCGGTTGTTGTTGTTGGCCCAGATGAAGTCGCGCAGGCCGCCCGGCGTGTCCGCGACGGCGGCGGCGGTGCCGGTGCGCCACAGCCGTGAGGCATGGGTGCCCAGCAGCAGGACGGCGCCCTCGTCGGTCTTGGCGTCGGCCATGGTCCAGTCGTTGGTGTACATCCCGTTGTTGTGCTCTCGCAGGATGGCGCAGGCCTCGTCGATGCTCGACGCGTACTGGGCGGCCTTGCGGATGCGGTTCGCCTGGGGTGTCCCCTCGGCGTTGAAAGGGGTCTGCCCCACGGTGGTCTCTCCGATGACGAGGCCGGCCGCGTTGATGTAAAAGTCGGCGCCGGAGTGAATGCCGCCGGGAAACGTCTGGTACACCAGCCGGTGGCCGGCGCTGGGCTGGACGTCGACGATGATGTTCCAGTGGACGCCCGTGTAGCCGTTCCACATGAAGAGCTGGTTGAAGACGAACCGGCTGTCCGTGGTGGCCGTGCGGGTGGCCACCATGGAGGAGCAGCGGTTCCGATCGGCCGGGACGTCCATCTCCTCCTCGGGCTTCAGGAACTTCCGGCCGCTCAGCGCGTGGGGGGTGCGGTCCAGCGCGTCCTCCAGGCTGTCGAGATCGATGAAGGCGTTGATCGTCACGAGGTCCACCAGGTCCAGCGGCCGGCCGTCGTAGCGGGCACCCGCGGCGGCGGCCCCGTCGGCGATGCCGCGCATCTCCAGGAGGAACTCCTCGTCGAACCGGCGGAGGAAGAGGGCGTCCGCCATGAAGCGCAGCTGCTGCCAGCCGCGGGCCGGCTCCTGAGCGTGGCGCTGCACGGCCAGCTTGGACAGGTACTGGACGATCTCGTCGGCGACCAGCGAGCCGTACTGGAAGCCGCGGGCGTACGGTTCGCCCTCGATGTGGACGAAGGTCCAGCCCTGGTCGTCGTAGCGGTAGGCCGGCCCGTGCCAGCGGACCGTCTCCAGGGGGATGAACTCGGCGATATCCGTCACTTCCTCGAGACGCAGCTCGTCGAACCAGGCGCGGCCCGTGGCGGTGCCATTGCGGCCCAGGTGCAGCTGGACGCGGTCCACGCCCTTCGTGGCGATGAAGACCGTGCTCACCGCGGTCCAGTCGGAATCGGCGCCCACGGCCGGGGCGTGATTGGTGAAGGGGAAGGAGAGCATGCTCAGGGTGGCGGGCACGGCGGTGGGATACCGGCTGAGCGGGTCGGACAGTGCCCCCTCGGTCCGGATCCAGCCGCTGAGCCGGTAGATGCGCCCCACGGTCAGTCGGATCGGTTCGGAAACGACCGTGACGCGTTCCGGGCGGGGACAGTCGATGAGGAGACTGGCCGTGCCGGCGTGCCGCACGGCGGCGCTTCGGGTGACCACCGCTGCCCCGGGCGAAGCCGGCTCGGTGACCTGCCAGCCGGCGGGTGTCGCGCCTCTGCCGGCGGTCTCGAACCCGGCGTTCGTCAAGGCCGGCGGCTGGGCGGCGGCCGGCAGCGCCGGCGGCGGAGCCGCCCACAGACTGGCGGCCAGCGCAATCACGGCGGCTCCGAGAGCCGGCGATATCCGGCGTGCGCGTCTCGGGCTCGGGTGCCGTTGCAGGGGGGGAGGAACCAGGCGTCGGTCGGGTTGCATCATGTCGCTCCTTCAGGAACTGGGGTCAGATCGTGGTGGTGGCGGCCAGCCGCCGGATTTCCGCGTGTCGGTAGCAGCTCACCAGGTGGTCGTTCACCATGCCGGTTGCCTGCATGTGGGAATAGACGACGACAGGACCCGCGAAGCGGAAGCCGAGCCGGCGCATCTCCCGGCTGATCGTCGCGGCCAACGGCGTCTGGGCGGGTACTTCCCGGAGCTCCCGCCATCGGTTGACGACGGGACGGCCGTCGGTGAACGACCAGATCCACCGGTCGAAGCTGCCGTGGGCCGCCTGCACCTCGAGGAACACCCGGGCGTTGACGATGGCCGCGTCCACCTTCAGCCGGTTGCGGACGATGCCGGCGTCCGCCAGCAGCCGCCGCCGGTCCCGTCCGTCGAAGCGAGCCACCCGCTTTGGATCGAAGCCGGCGAAAGCGCGCCGGAAATTGTCCCGCTTCTTCAGGATGGTCAACCAGCTCAGGCCGGCCTGAAAGGTCTCCAGGACAAGAAACTCGAACAGTCCGCGGTCATCATGCAGGGGGACGCCCCACTCCAGGTCGTGGTATGCTAGGTACAGCGGATCACCCAGACACCAGGCGCAACGCGGTTTGTCGTTCACTGGCGCTCCTGCCGCCCGGATCCGTGCCGGCCGGGCGGGTCGTCTGGCAGTATACGATATCCGGATGAAAAGTTCTGCCGCGGCCGTCTATTCCGGTCGGGAATCCGGGTGGCGGATCAGGATCTGTATTTCGAGTCAAAGGAGGCCATATGAAAACTGTGCGGGCTCTAGCCGTCTGTGTCGGGATGATCGCCCTGTTGGGGATGATGGCGCCGGTCCACGGCGGCGTGGACACGCTGCTGAACCCGGCTGGCGGCAAGGTCTGGTTCGTCTCGGCCAAGACCGGCAGCAACAGCAACCCGGGAACGCAGGCGCAGCCGTTCAAGGACATCGACAAGGCGATCAAGGTCGCCCAGACCGGCGACACGGTGGCCGTCGCCGAGGGTGTCTACAGCGGCACTTTCAACATCGGCTACATGGAAATCGACAAGCCGCTCAAACTGTACGGCAGCTTCGCCCAGGATTTCTCGGCACGCGACATCCGGCGCACGCCCACCCTGTTCCAGCCCGACAACGCCAGCGCGGGGAATGCCCGGAAGGCCGTGCTCACCTTCACGCGCGAGATTGACGGCGCGGTGGTGGACGGATTCGTCTTCGACATGGGCCTCCGGAACGCCTACTCGCCGGTCGAGGGAAAACCGGCCGGGTGCGAGACGGGGATGCTGTTGCTACCGCCGGAAAAGGGGCCCGCGGCCAACGCCACGGTGACGGAGCCCATCCTGTCGGTGCCCAGCGCGGCCAACGGCGGCGAGCTGCTCATCCAGAACAACGCGTTCATCAACGGCGCCAGTTTCGGCGTGCAGATCGGCCTGCGCAGCGGGACCTGCCGCATTCTCAACAACGTGTTCGTGGCCAACCGCATGGCGGCCATCGAGGTGTACGGCACCTGCCGGAGCACCGGCGGCCCCAAGACGCTGAGCTTGTGCGGCCAGGTGGAGATCGCCCACAACACCATCCTGTTCAGCTGGAGCCGGCTCAAGGATTTCAAGGACATGGGCTACGGCGTGCGGGTGATGACCAAGCTCGAGTACAACATCCACCACAACATCATCGGCGGGAACATCCAGGGCGGCGTGGACCACACCCGGTTCAACAAGAACGAGTGGGTGCGGATGGACGACAACGTGTTCTTCGTCAACAAGACGGCGGACCTGTCGTTCAGCCCGGCCAGCAACACCATGCTGGATCTCCGGGTTAACCAGTTCGGTGATCTGGAGTTCGCCAGCGCCCGCGGCAACCGGGAGGAAATCCCCAAGACGCTCCCGGTGGACAAGAGCTACCTGGAGGGTTATCTCAGTGCGCGGTATTCGGAGCAGGCGGACTTCGACCGGAATTCGCCTGCCAACCAGTGGCGCTCCATCCTGGGTCTCAACCTGCAAGGCAAGCTGACCACGAAGGTCTCGATGTTCGGGAACCGGTACGCCTGGCAGAAGGCGCTGGAGCTGTTCGGCGCGGTGCCCGGTGTGGGAGCCCAGTCATTCCGCTGATCGTGGCGGCCGGCCGGCGGACGGTCGGACAGGCCGTCCGCCTCAGGCCGGCGGCGATGGCTTTCGGGCCACCAGCAGGAGCTGGTCCGATTGGCCGGGATCGAAGGGGCGGCCGTCGTAGCCGTTCCAGCGCGCCGCCTCTTCGAACCCCGCGGCGGCCGCCATCCCGGCCAGGCTGTCGGGACCGAGGGGGCGCTGGGCGGCGGTGAGCACCTGGGTGTCCGCCCGGCCGTCATCGGCGCGGCTCACCGTGACCAGGTGCAGATCGATGACGGACTCGTGGTGGTGAAACACCCGGAGGGTGGTGACGGGGCGTCCGTCCAACTCCACGATAATCGCCGGCATGATCTTCAATCCCGCGGCGGCCACGCGGTCCCAGTTGAACACGTGCACCACCGCGATCCCGCCGGGGCGCAGCACGCGGTGCATGGCGCGCCATGCCGCCGCCACGTCGTCGTCGGTGGGCGCCAGGGTGAGGGAGTTGCCGATGCACAGGACGGCGTCGAAGGCCGCCGCCGGACCGAACGCCGCGTCCAGGCCGGTGAACGAGGCGGTTCGGAAATCGGCGGCAACGCCGGCGGCGCGGGCGTTGGTCCGGGCGGCCTCGATCATTCGCGGGGACAGGTCGGAGCCGCAGGCCTGGTATCCCCACTGGCTGAGGGCGATCACGTGCCGCCCGGTGCCGCAGGCGCAGTCGAGCACCGTCTGGACGCCCGCCCCTTCGAACAGGCGGCGCAGAAACGGCCCCTCCTTGGCCAGGCGGGTCTCCCAAGGGAACATCCGGTCATAGATTGTCGAGAACTCGTTGAACACGGTCATGGATTTCTCCTGACGGGGAAGCGTTCGCCAGCCGGTGTGAACGCCGGCCTGTCCCTCGTGGTTTGGGATAGGCAGAGTCGATGGCTCTGCATCATGGTTGTCCGTTTCCGCCGGTTTTGATGTAGGCTTCATGACGGTTCCGGAAGATGACCTTGCAGCGGGCACAATCCCGATAGAAATGTCCGCTGAACAGACCGTCCCGATACCGCCAGGCCTCCTCGCTGTTCCAGATGGCGGGAAAGTCCTCCGCCAGCAGATTGCCGATCCGGGTCTCGCCCTCGCAGCAGAAGAACACGTCACCGTTCTCGAAAACCTGGACCTGCCGCCAGGGGTAATGGCAGGGCAGACTCATGTCGCGGCGGGGCGGCCGCCCGATGAACCGGCGGCCGTACGCCCCGATGAACCGGATCAGGCGCTCGCGGAAGAGCCGCGGATCGTCGCGGAGCATCCGCCCCGCCCGAACCACCAGCGGCGGCCGCCGCCGAAGCGGGCGCAGCTTCTGCGTCAGCCGGTGCGCGCCCCAATTGCCGCTGACGCGGGTGTTGAGCTCCGGCCACATCTCGCATTCAACGGGGATGCCGACGGTGTGGGCCGCCCGGACCTGCTCGCGCGCCAGACGGGTCAAGTCGGGATCCTGGAGGATCGATTCGGTCTGCAGTTCCCGGCTGAACACCCAGAGGCTCTTGTATTGGATCCGTGAAGCATCCAGTTCGCGGGCCAGGCGGGCCGCCGGGACGATGTCATCCAGGTTGCGCCGCATGACGATGAATCCGATGACCAGCGTCTCCGGTTTGCCCATCTCCCGGCGCACTTCGCGGATGAAATCCAGATTGCGGCGGATCAGCGGGAACCGGCTGCCGGTCATGACCCGGTCGTAGCTGCCCACGCCGTTGAGCGAGATGTGTACCTCATTGAAAAACGGCAGCAGGCGGGCGGTGTGCTCCCGGCTGGAGAAACAGGTGCCGTTGGTGAACGTGAGGAGGTAGGCGTCGCGGTGCCACTCCCGGATTTGCGCCAGCCGGTCCAGGATCCGCCCGGCGAACAAGGGCTCGCCGCATCCGCCCAGGTTGATGATATCGGCCCGGGCGACGAGCGGCTGCAGCCAGTTGAACACCTCATCCGGCATGTCGGTGAAGGTGGCTGGATCGACTGTCGAACCCTCCATGTGGGCGTTGCACATGAAGCAGCGCAGGTTGCAGCGGCTGGTGAGATCGAGGATCAGCGAACGGGGATATTCCTCCGGCCTGGGGGTCTGGTGCCCGCCGGAGCCCGCCCGCTGCGCCTCGTGTCTGAAAGAGGGATTCATCGCCGCAGGCTCTCCCGGGCGGCTTCAGACGGTCGCGCGAGCGCCGGCACGAAGAACGGCGCGTGGTTGGAAGTGAACTCGGGCGGCGTCCGGCGCAATATCTCCGCGATGGCCGGCTGCCGGTTGAACTCCCGATCCAGAAATCTCCGGACCGCCAGGCGGTCCCAGCCCAGCGGATGCCGATAATCTTCGTACAGCGACAGGTCGCCGTCGGAAAACGGCCGGGTGTCCAGCGCGGCCGCCTCATCGCACCCGCGCGGCAGGTTGAAGATGGACACGTTCAAGAAGCCGATCGCCGCCGCGTGCGCGGCCGCGAAATCCAGCGTGCGCCGGGCGGCCGGCTCCGCCTCCCACGGCGTGCCGAACAGCAGGTAAACGTACGTCCCGATCCCCGCCTCGCGCAACCGGTGCAAGGTCAAGCCGGCCGCCGCCAGGTCGATGCCCTTGCGCATCCGGGCCAGGACGTCCGGGTCGCCGGACTCCAGCCCCAGTTGCAGCATCCGGCAACCCGACCGTCGCAGCGCGCGGCAGAAATCCGGCTCAGCCAGCTCGGGGGTGAAGCGCGCGAATCCGTACCACGGCGCACCCGGCGGATCGGCGATGAGGGCGCGGAGCGCCGCCGGGCTCAGCGCGTTGTCCAGCAGGTGGACGAGCGCCGGCCGGTATCGGGCGGCCGACTCGCGCAGGCGCGCCGCCGCGTCTGCAGGAGTCCAGGCGAGGTACCGCCGGTCCTCGGTGCGCTCGGAGCAGAAGGCGCAGCGGTTCCAGTAGCAGCCTTCCGAAAAGCTGATGCCCAGAATAAGGCCCGGCGCGAGGTATTCCTCCCCGCGGAACGGATTGAAATCCGGCACGGGAAAATCGTCCGGCTCGCCCGGCAGCTCCGCCGCCCGGAGCAGCGGGCGCTCGCCGGCGCCGGCGATCCATTCGTCAGCCAGGTCGCGGAACGGATCGGCCCACCCCGGCCTACCCAGCCATGAGCTCACCAGGCCGCCGCCCACGAGGATGCGCACACCGGGGTGGTCGCGGCGGAGAATCCCCAGCAGGGCGAACGCGCTCAGGGCCTGGTTTAGAAAATTGATGGAGAGGCCGACGATCCGCGGCGCGGTCCCGGACAGCGCGCGGTCGAGGCGCTCGCGGAAAAAGGCGCACAACGGGTGGTGCTCGGGCGCGGCGGCCTGGGCGATCAGATCGGCGCTTCGCAACGGCGACCGGGCCGGATCCGTGTAGTCGGCCAGGCGGATGCCTACGCCGGCGGCGTCGCCGTGGGCCTCCAGGAGCCGGCTCAAACCGCGGACCGCGGTGGTGTAGGTGTCCAGGCGCCGGTACGTCGTCGCGTCGCGGATCGCCGCCAGGTTGCGGTTCCGCTGCTTCACGGCCCGCCGCGTCCAGGTGTCGCCGGCCGGTGGATCCGCGCCGATGAGGTGCAGTTGCGCGTCCAGGTTGAGGTCCAGCACCGCCGCGCGTCCGCCGGCGGCGGCGACCGCCCCGGCCAGGCGGGCGAGCCCGGCGGGCGGCTCGGACGCCTTGGTGAAGGGCGGATGAATGAGCAGCATGCGATGACCTCACGGCGCCGGACGGGGTCAGCGGGCGCCCGGACCGGGGATGACTACGGGGGCATTGTAGCAGAGTCGTTCGAGCCGGTGAAGCTCGCCGCGCCTCTCGGGTGTCGCCGGGATCATCCAGTGATGAGTTGACCGGCGCAGAGCCGGACTCTACAATCAGCACCATGACGGATCCAGCCAGTTTCACAGGAGGCGACATGCAGCGAGGGAGCCACCGCCGATTAGCCCGGTTCTATGTGATCGGAATCATCCTGATCCAGTTGGCGTGGGCGGCCGCGCGCTGTCCGGCCGCGCAGACAACCGGCGCCTCATCCGCCGCGGACCAGCTCGTCGCCCTGACGCACCGCATCGGAAGCGACGAGCTGATGGGAACCGTACGGGAGCTGTGCGACCCGAAGTATGACGGCCGGCTCACGGGCACGCCCGGCTACGACGCGGCGGCCGAATGGGTGATCGACCGCTTGCGTACGTGGGGCTACCGGCCCGGCGGCGAGGACGGGCGGTGGACGCAGGATTTTCACAACCCATACACGCAGGTCATGGCGCACGGTGCGCTGGCGCTGCGGCTGCCCGCCGGCGCCGACGGTTGGATCGAGAAAGCATACCGGTACGAGGACGAATACTACCCCGGGGCGACCTCCGGCACCGGCGAGGTCACCGCGGAGGTGATCTACGCGGGCTACGGCATCACCGCGCCGGAGCTCGGCTACGACGACTACGCCGGGGTGGACGTGCGGGGCAAGATTGTGCTCGTGGATGTTGAAGCGCCCGTGGCTCCGGACGCCGGCGCCGACGCGTTCCTGAAGTGGCGGCCCTACAGCTTCCACCAGTACAAGGTGGCCAATGCGTGGAACCACGGCGCCGCGGGGATGCTCTACCACTATCACATCGTCAACCCAAACTGCGCCTATATTCCCGGGCTCGGCTTGACCTATGTGAGCCGCGCGGTGGTGGACGACCTGTTCGCTGGGACCGGCCGGGACTGGAAGGGCACAGTGGCGGGCATCCGTAAAAACTTGCAGCCGGCTTCATTCGCAACAGGCAAGACGGTCCGAATGAGCAACCGCACCGAGCACCATTCGGCGGGCGTCGGCCGCACGGTGATCGGCTTTCTGGAGGGCGCCGACCCGGTGCGGCGTCATGAGACGATCGTGGTGGCGGCCCACCTGGATTTCCTGGGTCGCAACCCCGCGCTGCTGGTGGGCGCCAACGACAACGCCTCGGGCGTGGCGGTGGTGATGGCCGTGGCTCGGGCGCTGGCGCAGTCGCCGGTGCCGCCCGGCCGCTCGGTGGCGTTCGTCTTTTTCGGGGCGGAAGAGCAGGGCGTGCGGGGATCGGAATTCTACCTGGAGCAGCCGCTGTTCCCGCTGGCGCAGACCGTGGCGTGTTTGAATTTCGACGGCGTGGGCGTCGGCGAGGAGATCCGCGTGCTCGCCGGTCTGAATTTTCCGAAACTGTGGGACTATTTCGACCGGGCCAACGGGCGCTGGGTGCACCGGACCTGCGAGCCCTCGCAGACGGCGAACCTGGGACGTCAGCGCCTGGATGCCGCGCACTTCCTGAAGGCGGGGATTCCCACGCTCTCCTTCAGCACCGGCGGCGGGCCCGAAGGCGGCCCCCCCACCTACCACACCACCCGTGACCGGCCGGAGATTCTGAATCCGGAGATCATGGAAGACCTGGCGCGGATCGTTTTTCGCGGACTCGTGGAGCTGGCGGCGGACGACCGGCCGCTGCACTGACCGGCGGCGTGAACGCCGGCAGGATCCGTTTGTGGTCAAGGCAACATGACGAACTGGTTCACCTGGTATGACCTGGCGGTGCCCGTGGTTCTGGCGCTGGCGCTGGGCGGCGGCTTCGTCGCGGCCGAACGGTGGCCGCCTCTCCGGGCGGCGTACTATCGCTCCATCCGCTGGCTCCTGGCGCCCGTCGTGGCGATGTCGGGGCTCCTGACGCGTTGGGAACGGCGTCTCCGCCCGCCGCGGTGGAAGCTGTCCGGCGGATGCAACCGGTGCGGCGAATGCTGCGAACTGCTCGCGGTGAGCATCACCCCGTCACTGGCGCGGCATCCGGCCGCCGTCCGGTTCGTGCAGCGGTTCCATGAGGTGAACTACGAATTCGTCTATGAGGGGTACGAGGCGGGGAAGGGCCTGCTGTTCGGGTGTCCCCACCTCGGGCCCGACCGGCTCTGCCGGATCTACGATCGCCGGCCGCGGCTGTGCCGCGAATACCCGTCGGCGTACGCGGCCTTTCCGCCGGACCTGCCGTCTGCTTGCGGCTTCCGCTTGGAGGAATGATCAATCCACCCGTCCGGGCGCACATCTAACAGCCTGCGGACCGGCTGTGGAAACATTGAGGGCCGGTCCTTCGTTTATAGTGGTGAGCGGCCGGGAGACGCCCCATGACCATCGTCCGATTTCTGATTCCTCTGGCCATCTGCATCGGTCTGGACATCTACGCTTACCAGGCCGTTCGGGTGATCGCCAACCGCTGGCGGACACTTGGCTGGGCCCGCCGCGCCTACTGGTGGGTGCACGCGTTGTTCTACCTCTCCCTGGTTGTCACGCCGCTGGCGGCCATGGCGGGCCACCGCCTGCCGCCGCGCGGGTATTTCTACCTGATCACCGTGTTCGTCTTGCTGTACGTGCCCAAGCTGGCGGCCGCGGCGGTGCTCCTGCTCGAGGACGCCAGCCGGATGGTCCGCTGGATCTGGCAGCGGCTGGCCCGTTGGCTGAGGCCCGCCCCGTCGCCGGTGACGGCGTCGCAACCGGCGGCCGGCATCAACCGGAAGGAGTTTCTCAGCCTGACCGCGGTGGCGCTGGCGGGCATCCCGCTCGCCGGCATCGTGCACGGCGTGGTGCGCGAGCGATATGCCTTCACCGTCCGCCGGGAGCGCGTCACGCTGCCCGGTCTGCCACCGGCTTTCGACGGTTTCCGGATCCTCCAGTTGTCGGATATCCACGTCGGCAGCTTCGACGACCTGGCGGCGGTGCGCGACGGCATCACGCTGGCCAACGCCCAGGGCGCCGACCTGATTGTCTTCACCGGCGACCTGGTGAACGACGTGGTGGATGAAGTGGGCGCGTACGGCGAGGTGTTCGCGGCTCTGCGCGCGCCGCTGGGCGTGCTCTCCGTGCTCGGGAACCACGACTACGGCGATTACCATGCGTGGCCCAGTGACCGGGAGCATGCGGCCCACTTCCAGCGCATGCTGGACTGCCATGAAGCGCTGGGCTGGCGGCTGCTCCGGAACGAGCACGCGGTGTTCGCACGAGGGGATGATCGCCTCGCCGTGATCGGCGTTGAAAATTGGAGCAACCGCCACGGTTTTCACAAGCGGGGTGACCTGGAGCGGGCGACCCGGGGCTTGCCGGTTGGGGCGGCCCGGATCCTCCTCACCCACGATCCCTCCCACTGGGACAGCGAGGTGCGGCCGAATTTCGGCGGCATCGGACTGACTTTGTCCGGCCATACTCACGGCTTCCAGTTCGGGGTGGAGGTGCCGGGCTTCCGCTGGAGCCCCGTCCAGTACGTCTACCGCCAGTGGGCCGGACTCTACCGGGAGGGCGGGCAGTACCTCTACGTGAACCGCGGCTTCGGCCACATCGCCTTCATGGGCCGGGTGGGGATCCGGCCGGAAATCACCGTGTTCGAGCTGGCGCGCGAGGCGCCCGACCACCGCGATCCCGGACCGGATCTGGCTTGACAGCCCCGCCGTCGCTCCTTAGAATCAGATCGGGTGTTTGAGCGAAACCGTTGACCGGTGCCCTCGGGCGAATCGGGAAAGTGGTGCGAATCCACTGCGGGCCCGCCGCTGTGACCGGGGACGAAGGCCGCACATCGCCACTGTCCGGACGGATTCCGGATGGGAAGGCGCGGCCGGAGGACGATCCGGAAGCCAGAAGACCGGCCGGTCGATGTTTTCACTGGACTCCTCGCGGAGACAGGATACAGTGATGCCCCGCTGGCTTTCCATCCTCGCTGGCCGGCCCGATGCTTTCGGGCCGGCGCTCATTGCCGGTCAAGTCAACCGCCGTTCGGCGGGACTGCCCCTGCCACGTTCCATGCGCAGCCGGTGGGCGCTGATCGCCCTGGCAGTCGCCATCTGGGCGGTGCTGCCGGCGGCGGCGCCGGCACCCGGCGCCCGCCGGGTGGTGTGTATGGCGCCCGCGTTCACCGAGATCTGCTTCGCGCTGGGCCATGGCGACGCCGTGGCCGGCGTGACCGACTACTGCGACTTTCCCGACGCCGCTCGGCGCTTGCCCCGTGTGGGCGGCTTCCTGAATCCCAACCTCGAGGCGATCATCCGGCTTGCGCCCGATCTCGTGCTGCTGGTACCCGAGGAGGCGGAGCTGGCGCAGCGGCTGGGCGCGCTGGGGATCCGCGCCGAAGTTCTCTCCCTCTACACGCTGGCGGATATCGAGGACGCCATGCGCGTGATCGCCCGGCGGCTGGGCGACCCGGCGGCGGGCGCGGCGCTGGCGCGTTCGTGGCGTCGGGAGCTCCAGGCGGCGGCACGGGAGGGGCCGGCGGGCACGGCCCCGCGGGTGATGGTGGTCGTGGGGCGCAACCCATCCAGCCTGAACAACGTGTTCGTGGCCGGCCCGGAGACGTTTCTCGGCGAGTTGGTGCAGCTCGCGGGCGGCCGGAACGTCTACCAGGGGAAGATCCGCTATCCCAGCCTGTCCCTGGAGGGAATCGCCCACGCCGACCCCGAGGTGATCGTCGAGCTGTACCCGGGGATGAAGCTGGACGCCGCGCAGATGGCGGCGCTGGCGCGCGACTGGGACCGGCTGCCCGCACTGGCGGCCGTGCGGAGCCGGCGCGTGCATGTCCTGGCTGACGCGTATCTGGCCATCCCCGGCCCGCGGGCGGTGGCCATCGCCCGCGCCCTCCGCGAGTGCATGGCTGGGAAGGGGGATCCGCGATGACCGGCGCGCTCCTCGATGTGATGGGCCTGGGTTACGCCCCCGAAGGGAAGCGGGTACTGGCCGACGTGTCGTTCGACGTGGGCGAGGGTGAGTTCGTCTCCGTGCTGGGGCCTAACGGGGCCGGCAAGTCGACGCTGCTCAAACACCTGAACCGCCTGCTGCCGGTCCGGGAAGGAGCGGTGCGCCTGCAGGGCCGGTCGGTGGCCGACTACGCGTTTCGCACTCTGGCCCGCCTCCAGTCGTACGTGCCGCAGGCCAAGGGCTACATCCCGCCGTACCGCGTGGCCGAGTTCCTGCTGATGAACCGGTTCCCCTACCTGCAGGCGCTGGGAGCGCCCGGACCGCGGGACCGGGCCGTCGTCGAGGACGCGCTGGCGCAGGTGGCCATGACCGAATTCCGCGACCGTTTCCTGGACACCCTGAGCGGCGGCGAGCGCCAGAAGGTGTTCATCGCCGCCGCCGTGGTCCAGGAGACGGACGTCATCCTGCTGGACGAGCCCACCACCTTCCTCGATCCGCTGCACGCGCAGGAGATTTATCAGCTCCTCGGACGGCTGCATGCGCCGGGCGGGAAAACGATTGTCATGGTCACCCACGACGTGAATGCCGCCCTGGCGCTTTCGAGCCGACTGCTCTGCCTCAAGGCAGGCCGGGCGGTGTTTTTCGGTCCGCCGGCGGATTTTCTGGCCGGCCGGATTCTCGACAGACTGTATGACACACCGTTCCGGCGCTACGAGTGCCCCGACGATCCGGCCGGGCCGCCCGCCTACCTGCCCGGGAGGTCCGCGCCATGAAGCGCGCATCCCGCCGGCCGCTCTGGATCGCCGGACTCCTGGCAACGGCCCTGGTCGTGACGCTGATCCTCGCGCTCGCGGGGACGCCGGCCATCTCGCCGGCCCGGCTGCTGGATCCCGCCTTCGCCGGGAGCGCGGACGGGCGGATCTTCTGGCAGCTTCGTCTGCCCCGCGTCCTGCTGGGCTTTCTGGCGGGTGCGGCGCTGGCCATCGGCGGAATGGTTTTTCAGGCGGTGTTCCGAAACCCGCTGGCTACGCCGTTCACGCTGGGCGTTTCCACCGGCGCCTCGTTCGGGGCCGCCGTGGCGGTGAAGCTGGGACTGGTGGCCGGGCTGCTCGGATTCTCGTCGGTCAGTCTGTTCGCGTTTCTCGGCGCCGCGCTGACCGTGGGCATCATCTATCTGCTTGCCACCGTGAAGCAGGAGTTCTCCACCGAGGTGATGCTGCTCGCGGGCGTGGCGCTGAGCTTCCTGTTCTCCTCAGCCATCCTGCTCGTCCAGTACCTGAGCGATTTCACCGGCTCCTACCAGATGGTGCGCTGGCTCATGGGCGACCTGAACGCGGTGGGGTTCCAGCGGCCGCTGCAGCTGGCGGCGGTGCTGCTGCCCGGCGCCCTGGTGGTGCGCTGGCTCTGCCTGGACCTGAACCTGATCCTGGTGGGGGATGACTTCGCGCGCAGCCGCGGGGTGGACGTGCGGCGGGTCCGATTGGTGCTGTTCGGCGTGGTCTCGCTGCTCACGGGGGTGGTGGTCTCGTTCTGCGGGCCCATCGGATTCATCGGGATGATGGTGCCCCACATCCTCCGGCTGCTGATCGGGGCGGAGCACCGGTGGCTCTTCTGGGGGAGCCTGCTCGGCGGCGGGATTTTTCTGGCGTGCTGCGACTGGGTGGCCCGCGGGCTCATCTTCCCGGCGGAGGTGCCGGTGGGGATCATCACGGCCCTGCTCGGGGGCCCCTTCTTCCTCTGGCTCCTCATCCGCGGCCGCTCCAGCCGGTACTTTATGTGACCGGCCGTCAAGCCGCGGCCGCGTCCGCCGGACGGGGCTGGGGAATACGGCCCTGTCTGGCGATTGGCCGCGCCCGCCGGGCGCGGCCTACTGCGCGGGGAGGACCAGGGCTTCGGCGACAAGTTCGCAGACGGTCTTGATGGCGACGCCCAGTTTGTACTCCTTGTTCAACTCGGAGAGTTGGTCCATGCAGTTGTGGCACGGCGTGGCCACAACCTTTGCGGCGGTGGCGCCGATCTGGTCCGCCTTGATCCGGCCGGCTTGCAGACGACGCTGGGCGTAACGGGTCATGGCCAGCTGGCCGCCCCCGCCGCCGCAGCAAAAATTCTTCTCCCGGTTGGGTGTCATCTCGACAAACTGCTGAACGGCGTGTCGGAGAACGAAACGCTGCGCCTCCACCACGCCGCCGAGGCGCACCAGGTTGCACGGATCGTGGAGCGTCACCGGCTCAGTGTGCTTCGACGGATCCAGCGTGATCCGGCCGTCGCGGATGTACTCCGCCAGCAACTCCAGCACGCTCCGCACCCGGAAGGGGTAGCGCTTCGACAGCCATTCGGGCGCCGCCCAGCGGTTGGCGTTGAAGCCGTGGCCGCACTCACCCAGGATCAGCTCCTGGCAGCCGAGACGCTCCACGGTCCGCACCAGCCGGTCCGACAGCTCGCCGGCAACGGGCGCCTCGCCGCTGTACAATCCGTAATTGGTCACGTCGTAGTAGTCGGTGGCCAGCGTCCAGCTCTCGCCCGCGGCGTAGAACACCTTGCCGGCGGCCAGCAGCGACAGGGGGAAGAATTTCGGCTCGCGCGGGTTGACGGTGTAGAGCATCCGCGCGCCGTGGAGGTCGAGGGGCATCCGGGCGGTCGGGTCGCCGGTTTCGGCCTGCAGCTCCTCCTCCAGCCACTGCACCGTTTCCACCCAGTCGTTCTGGGCGATGCCCATGTTGTTGCCGGTGGTGTACGCGGTGGTGATGGTGGACTGCAGCTCGGGCGGAATGAGCCCGATGGCGGTGAGCGCGGCCCGGGCCGCGGTGATCAGCGCGGTGATGTTGAGCCCCACCGAGCAGTTCAGGTTGCAGCGGCCGCAGAGCGAGCAGCGGCCGAACAGCACGTCCACCCACTCACGGGTGAGCGTCTCGTCCAGCTCCCGGGCGCCCACCCAGCCGGGGACGGTCCGGCCCAGCCGGGTGAAGTAGCGCTTGAACACCGCCATCACCAGGTTGACCTTGTAGGCCGGCGGGTTCTCCGGCTCATCCGAGGTGAGCGCATAGTGGCAGGTGTCGGCGCACAGCCCGCAGTGGACGCAGGCGTTCAGGTCGGCGGCGCCCTGGTGCCCCAGCGCGGCGCGAAAAGTCTCGACGGCTTTCCGGATGTCGGCGGGGGTGAGTCGCCCGAGACGCTCTTCCAGGATGTCTTTGGTGGGCTCGGCGGTCATGGCTGCGACTCCCGCGGCCGCGGCGGCAGCACGCCCCGCCGGCCGAAAAAGATGCCGAACAGGATCCGGCTGTAGAAAAAGAAGAAGCAATGGCGGATTTTTCCCAGCGGTATATATAGGAAGAGCAGGGCGGCCGTCGCCAGAAGGACGGTGTCCGCGCCCGGAATCCACAAGCTGGCGATGGCCGCAGCCAGCAGCAGGTCGACCAGCACGTTGGCGGCGAAATCGTCCGGGCAGCTGATGCTGCGGAGCACCGGCTTGACCGCGCGCTTGACCAGCAGGCCGATCCCGCCGGCGGCGCCCGCCGCGAAGACGGCGGTGAGCGGAATCCTCCATTCTGCGGGCAGGGCGACGCGGCTCATCACGGTGACGAGATAACCCAGGGCGGCGAACACCGCGCCGTGATACCCGATTCCGGTCAGGTAGGTGGGCAGGTGCCGGGCGGCGCTCTCTTTTCCCCACGGCATCATGCCGGGCCCGAATGCGTAGGCGATACCCTTCAGGGAAACGCCCGCCGCTGCCGAATGGATCTCATGGCGACCGAACCGGTACGCGCGGACGGTCTGGAAAACCAGCGCCGCCAGGCACCACGCGGCGGCGGCCAGCACGGCCAGACGGAGCGGATCGAGCCCGGCCATCGGCGGTTCACACGCAGCCGTCGGGCTTCGGGAGCCCCGCCAACTTGCACGCGCCCTTGGCCGGACCAGACGGGAACATCTCGTAAATCTGGCGCAGCGGGAAGCCGGTGGTCTTGCAGATCGCCCGAACCATGGGCGCGAGCTGCTTTTCCAGGAAGTATGCCCGAATGAACTCGATCACCGCCCAGTGGGCCGGGGAGAGCTCCTGCAGGCCTTCTTCCTGACGAGCCAGCGCCGCGGCGATATCGCGGTCCCACTCCATGGGATTGACCATGAAGCCTTCCTCGTTGAGCTCGTGCTGTTTGCCGTTCACTTCAATTACGCCCATTCCCAATCTCCTGTGTAGTTAATATGTAAAGATTTATCTTTATTGAAATTGAAATACTAAAACAGTCAACGTTCGGAAGCAAGCGGTTCTTTACGGGAGCAGGCGCCGGTCCTTCAGCATCAGGAGCAGGTGGGCGGCGGTCCAGCTGAAGTGGGATGCCCGCAGACCGTGCCCGGTGACGGGATCGTAGTTTTCGCGAAGCGGCGCGGGGGAATCGGCGGCGCCCCGCAGGTTGGCCAGGAGCTGTTCGGCCAGCGCATCCGCTTCCTGTCGGAAGCCGCAGCGGCGCAGGCCGGCCAGACCGAAGAAGGCCTGATCCAGCCAGACGGGCCCCCGCCAGTAGCCGTCCAGGGCCGCGGCGGGATGGTCGGCGGACAGCGTGGGGAAGGGAAGATGGGTGCGGAACCGGGTCGGGTCCATCAGCGCGTCGCGAACCCGCTCGGCTTGGCGCCGGGTGGCGACGCCGGCCCACAGGGGGATCCAGGCCTCCGGGCCCGGCGCCCGGACGAACGCCCCGTCCGCGAGGCGGATGTCGGCGAACAGCCCGGCTGCCTCGTCGAACATCCGGCTGCGGATGAGCCGCCGGAGCCGTCCGGCTTCCCCCGCCAGCCGATCGGCATCGCCCCGCCGCCCGATGAGCCGGGCCAGCCGGGCCAGGCAGCGCTTCTCGGCGTACAGGTAGGCGTTCAGATCCGCCGACGCCTGGTCCAGCGTCCAGGCGCCGGGACCGTGGGCGACGAGCCGTGCGTCGTCGAAGCGGGCGGCGTTGTCCATGCCGCTCTCCCATTTGGCGGCGGTCAGGTCGTCGCAGGTGGAGCCGTACTCGCACAGTCCGTCGCGATCACGGTCCCGCTGCGCGTACCACCAACGGTGGTATCGCCAGAGCCGCGGATACACCTCGCGCACGAACTCCCGGTCGCCGGTGGCGGCGTACACCGCGGCCACGGCCCAGGCGGCGAGCGGCGGCTTGGTGTTGAGCCAGTTGTCCTGGGAACTGTCGGCGAACACGCAGTCGGCCACCATGCCCGCGTCGTTCTGCCGCTCCAGCATGGCCCGGACCTGCGAGCGGGCCAGCTCCGGTTCAAACTCGGCCAGCGCGGCGGCGTGCTTCCACGAGTCCCAGGCCCAGAATCCGTTGAAGTACCCCACCGCGCCGGAAGGGATGACGCCGTCGTGGCGCAGTGCGCCCGCCGGGGCGCGCCAGTTGTTCACCAGCGTCATCACCGCCTTGACCGCCAGGCGGCGGCCGGAGTCGCGGCGCAGAAGCGGTGCATCGCCGCCGAGCGCCCGGTCCAGATAGCCCTGCCAGCGTTCCCGGTTGCGGGCGAACGCGGCGCCGGTGTCGGCCAGCGCCGCATCGGCCACGGCGAGTTCGGGATCTCCACCGGACGGCGACCGCACCAGAACCAGGGCGAGCGCGGTGGCGGCACTGCCGCCGGGCGCGATCACTGTGGGCGCCGGGAAGTCGGCACGGTAGCCGGTGGAACCGCCGCCGGTGACGCGCCACGCCGTCGCGTCCGGCGGCACCACGTGCAGCGCCCCGGCGCCGGCGCCCCAGACCGCGCGAATGCTCGCATCGCCTGTCTCCAGCCGGGCGGCCGCGTCGAGGAGTTCGCCTTCCCATCGCCAGAGGACGGCCAGCGGTGACGTCGACCGATTGGTCACTTCCGCCCGCACCAGGGCCGTCGCCGCCGACGCGAAGAACAGTTCCAGCCTAACCGTTGTGCGGTCCGTCTCCGTCGACAGCCGCAGCAGTCCCGGGTAGACCGTGCGGATCATCACCGCCGGTTGCGGGGGCAGGAGCGGGGAGCCGGTGGCGGCGTCCACCGGCACGAACCGGGCGATCGAGCGGCTGAGCCACCGGCCCGGTTCCGTGAGATACGGACCGGCGAAACCGACGGCGGTTCCATCCGCCGGGATGGCGTAGCCGTGCCAGGCTCCGCAATCAAACAGGCAGCCGGGCGCCGGTTCATCGGCGCAGCACGGCGTCTGGCTCAGGTCGAGCACATCGGCGAAGTGGCTCCAGGTGGCGGTGGGGGCAGTCGCGGGACGTGGGGCCGCCGCGGCCATCGCTGCCAGGAGCAACCAGCCCATAACCATCGAACGGACACGAGCCATCGGGGACTCCGAACGGATGTCAGATCGTCATGGCATGTCATCATCCGGTAATCCCGTCCAAAAATCAAGTCGCCGACGGCACGATACTAGTCACGGATGAGACGCTCCTGTTTTATGCTTCCATTAAAGTTTTATGATTGTACCTTCCATGTAATTTTGTTAAAATGCCGACTCTGTTTTACAGATGGTCGGTACCACGCGGCATTTAGGAATACTCGCTCGGAGCAGTAGTATATGGATATGCAGACGACGGTACTGTTGGTCATCGGCGTCCCGCTGCTCGGGTCGCTGCTGATCCCGCTGCTGGGCTGGTTCAAGCTGCCGAAGGTGACAGGCTACGTCTGCGTGGCGCTCATCGGCGCCGCCCACGTCCTGTCCTGGACGCTTCTCGGCCCCGCCCTGGGCGGGATCACCACCCACTGGAGCAAGCCGCTGTACGAATGGGCCAGCTTCAGCCTGACATTCGACGCGCTGGCCGCCTTCATGGCGTTCACCGCCTCCCTGATCGCCACGCTCATCGCCATCTACTCGCTGGGTTACATCGAGCACGGCGAGGACGAGCCGGAGTACTATTTCGTCGTGACCCTCTTCCTGGGCGCGATGATGGGGCTGGTGTTCTCCTCCAACCTGTTGTTCCTCTACTTGTTCTGGGAGATCTCGGCGCTGGCCTGCTGGCGGTTGATCGGCTACTTCCGGGAGCCCGACTACATCTGGAAAGCCGACAAGGCGTTTCTGGTGACCTTCGGCGGCGCGGTGTTCATGCTGTTGGGATTCGCCCTGGTGTTCGCTCAGTACGGCACGTTCGAGCTCGCCGAGCTGCGCGGCCAGGAGATCGGACCGGTCGCCCTGCTCCTCATCCTGCTCGGCGTGTTCTCCAAGAGCGCCACGGTGCCGCTGCACACGTGGCTGCCCGATGCCGGCGTGGCGCCCTCCACCATCACCTCGCTGCTGCACGCCGCCATCCTCGTCAAGATCGGCCTGTACGGCTTTGCCCGCATGTTCGCCAACGGCATGGTGATCCCGCCGGCCTGGGAGACGGGCATCCTCATCGCCGCCCTGGTCAGCGCGTTCGTGTCGGCCTGCGCAGCGCTGCGTGAAACCAACATCAAGCGCATGCTGGCCTACTCGACGGTGAGCCAGATCGGCTACACGTTCCTGGGGCTGGCCGCGTTCACCCATTTCGGGTACATCGGCGCCCTGCTGTACATCATGGCCCACGGCCTCGCCAAGGGCGGCCTCTTCCTCTGCGCCGGCATCATCGAGCACGGCACTCACACCAAGGACATGACCAAGATGGGCGGGCTCATCCAGAAGATGCCCATCACGGCTTTCTGCTACATCGTCTGCGCCCTGAGCATCGCGGGCATCCCGCCCATGGCCGGGTTCTTCTCCAAGTACTTCGTCATCTCCGGCCTGGTCGAAGGCGGACACACCTACATTGCCGGCCTGGCGATCCTGACCGCGGTGGTCACGCTGCTGTACATGCTCAAGAGCTTCCACGTGATCTTCATGGGAGCGCCGCGCGGCGAGTCCCACCACGAGGGTTCGCCCGTGATGGTGGGCGTGGTGGCCGTGCTGGCGGTGCTCACCGTCATCGTGGGAGCCCTGATGCATCTGCCCTTCGAACTGGCCCGCGTGGCCGATGGGGAACGCCTGGTCCAGGTGTTCACCTTCCTGTGGAGGTAAGCCATGAACGCTGACGTCCTGTTGTTGCTACCCATCATCGTGCCCCTCGTCTGCGCCGGGCTGATCCTCCCCATCTTCCGCAAGCGGAGCGTGGCGATCGCCTGGCTCGCCCTGCTGGCCGTGGTGGTCTCCGCCGCGGCGTTCCTGCTGGTCGCCGGCGGACCGGCGGTCCAGTTCGCCATCCCCTGGATGGAGCTGTTCCGGCTGGAGTTCAGCCTGACGGGCTGGAAGGCGTTTCTCCTCTTCTTCGTGTTCGCGTTCCAGTTGATGACCGCGGTGTACTGCCTGGGGGCGATCCGCCGGGTAGCCAAGCCGCTGCTGTTTCTCGCCTTCGTCCTGGTCGCCTTCGCCGCCGCCTGCGGCGTCATCCTGACCGACAACCTGCTGTTCCTGCTCATCGCCTGGGAGGTCTTCCTGGTGGCCCTCTACGCGGTGATCCACAGCTCCGGCGACGGGGCCGAGGGTGTGGCCATGAAGGCCCTGGTGATCGGCGGGAGCAGCGACTTCCTGATGATCCTCGGGCTGATGCTCTACTTCGCCGTCTCCGGCGGCATGGCCATGGACGCCCACCTGCCGGTGGCGCAGAGCACCGCATCGTTCCTCTCCTTCCTGTTGCTGTTTCTCGGCGCCGGCGCCAAGGCGGGCATGTTCCCGTTCCATACCTGGATCCCCGACGCGGCCGAGGTGATGCCCGCCGCCGGTTTCGCGGCCCTGCCGGCCTCGCTGGAAAAGGTGCTGGGGATCTACTTCCTGTTCATCGTGAGCTACCAGATGTTCGCGCTGAACGAGGCGGCCCGGATCGTGATGTACGCGTTCGGCCTGATCACGGTGTTCGTGTCCATCGTGCCGGCACTGGTGGAGGAGAACCTGCGCAAGGTGCTCGCCCTGACGGCGATCTCCCCCGTCGGCTTCATGGTCGCCGGGCTGGCCACGTCGGAAGTCGCCGGCATGGCCGGCGCCCTGCTGTACATGCTCACCCACGCCACCTACAAGTCCTGCATGTTCTTCGCCGTGGGCCAGTTTGAGGAGCACGCCGGCGGCGCCCGCCTGTCATCGCTGCAGGGGATCGCCCGGCTGCTGCCGTTGTCGGGCCTGGGCTTCCTGCTGGCGTTCACCGCCGCCGTCTCGCTGCCGCCCACCGGCGGCTTCATCGCCAAGGATTTGATCTTCGAAGGGGTGGTGGAGCGCGGCCATTACCTGGTGTTCCTCGCGCTGTGGATTGGAGCCATCCTGAACATGGCCGTATTCTGCAAGGTCATCGCCGTCCTGTGGGGACGCGGCGAGGACCGGCCGGTGCCCGCCGCGGCGACTCTGACGGCGCCGGTGCTGGTGCTGGGAATCGGCGCGGTGCTGACGGGCTGGATCTTCACCCTGGCCGCGCCGGTGTTCGGGGCCGTCCTCCCCGTGGAGCACGCCGGCTGGATCGCCGCCGTGTGGCACCTCTCCCCGCTGACGGTGGCCTCCTACTCCATCTACCTGTTCGGCGCCCTGCTGTTCTTCGCCGCGCGCGCGCGCGCCGCGGAGCCCGCGGCGACCTTCGCCTCGCTCCGGCAGTCGCCGGTGCTGGGCCGCACACTGGAGCTGGCCCGCCAGAAGAAGTTCGACGGTTACGAGATCGGCGTGAAGGTGGTCAACTGGATCGCCGAGTTGGTCTTCCGTCGGTTCGAGCGGCTCATCGACGAGGTCGCCGACTGGATCATCCGGACCGGCCGCGCCTTCTCCGGCGCCCTGCTCAGCGCCCCGCACGACGGCACCTACAGCACCTACCTGGGCTGGGTGATCGTGGGGTTGGCGATCGTAGCCGCTCTGATTTTTGTGTAAGCCCGTCGACGGGAACGTAACGCCTCTGAGGTAGCTTATGATTACGAATATCGGATTGATGCTGCTGCTGCCGCTGGCCGCCGTCATCCTGATGCCGTGGGTGTCCCGGCTGCACCGGCGCGCCGCGGACGTCCTGGCCGCGCTGGCCGGCCTCGGCCTCGTCGGCCTGTGTTTGCGGTTCATCCCGCTGCGCGGGGAAACCCTGACGCTGCGGGTGCTGAACACGCAGTTCTCCGTGGACGGCCTGAGCCTGCTGTTTCTCGTGGTGGTCAACGTCGTCGCGTTCTTCTGCATCCTCTACTCCATCGACTACATGAATCACTACGACGGCCGGGGCAAATTCTACGCGCTGCTCCTGCTGATGGTGCTCGGCCTGAACGGCGTGCTGCTGGTGCGCGACCTGTTCAGCCTGTACGTGTACCTGGAGATCGTCTCCATCGCCTCCTACGTCCTGGTGGCGTTCGGCCTGAAGTGGGACGGCATCGAGTCGGCGCTCAAGTACCTGCTGCTGTCGGTAGTGGCCACGGGCCTGATCCTCGTCGGCCTGGGGATCATGTACCTGAACCTGGGCACGCTGGAATTCGCCGAGCTCAAGCTGCTGCTGGCCGCGGGGAGCGGGCCCAACACCGTCTTCCTGCTGGCGGCCGCGCTGTTCATCGCCGGCTTCGGGCTGAAGGCGGCGATCATGCCGTTCCACGCCTGGCTGCCCGACGCCCACCCGTCGGCGCCGGCGCCCATCTCGGCGATGCTGAGCGGCGTGGTGATCAAGGTGGCCGGCGTCTATGCCCTGACCCGGCTCTTCTTCGACATCTACCCGTCGCCGGCCCGGGTCCTGAACGTATTCCTGATCCTGGGTGTCGCCTCGATGATCGGCGGCGCGCTGATCGCCTATTTCCAGAGCGACATCAAGCGGATGTTCGCCTACTCCAGCATCAGCCAGATCGGCTACATCCTCATCGGCCTGGGCCTGGGCAACCCGCTGGGCCTGATCGGGGCGCTGTTCCATGTGCTCAATCACGCCCTGTTCAAGTCCCTGCTGTTCTTGAACAGCGGCGCCCTGCAGTACCGGACTCACACCCGCGATATGAACGAGATGGGCGGCCTGGAGCACCGGATGCGCGTCACCGGGATCACCAGCATCTTCGGAACGCTGTCGATCGCCGGAGTGCCACCGTTCAACGGGTTCTGGAGCAAGCTGTTCATCATCCTGGGCGCGCTGGCCGCCAAGCAGTACGTCGTGGCGGTGCTGGCCATTTTCCTGAGCGTCTTCACCCTGGGCTATTTCCTGCTCATGCAGCGACGGGTCTTCTTCGGCAAGCTCAACCTGAAGTGGCAGGATCTCAAAGAAGTGCCGCTGACCATGTCGCTGGCGATGATCTTCCTGGCGGCGCAGTGCCTGCTGGTGGGCATTTTCTTCAACGAGGTGCTCCGGTACCTGGTGGAACCCGCGGCTGCCATTCTGCTGGGAGGGAAGTGACATGCTGCTCTACGCTTCACTCGTCTTGCTGGTCATCTTTGCCATCCTGGTCTGCTTCTTCCGGGATCTGCTGTACGCGGCCGTGTCGCTGGCGCTGGCGAGCGTGATGCTGTCGGTGGTGCTGTTCCAGTACGGAGCCAACATCGCCGCGGTGTTCGAGCTCAGCGTCTGCGCCGGACTGATCACGGTGCTGTTCGTCTCCACGGTGAGCATGACGAAGGACTCGGACCAGGCGAACGAATCCCGACTGCCGGCCTACTTCCTTCCCTTCATCCTGGTGCTCTTCCTGGGCCTGGACTTTTTCCTGGTGAAGTGGCTGGCGGGCTCGACCCTCGTGGGCGCCGGCTTTCCGGCGACTCCCGGCCTGACCTTTCAGAACGCGTTCTGGGGACAGCGCATGACCGATATCGTCGGCCAGGTGAGCCTGATTCTGGTGGGCGTGTTCGGCATCCTAACCATCATGCGGGCGTTGTCCGAGAGGAGGAAACATGACTGAGGACGTCATCCTGCTGCTGCTCAGCGGCCTGCTGCTGTTCATGGTGGGCGTATATTTGATGTTCGCCTATCGCAATCTGCTCCGGATCATCCTCGGCGTCGAGGTCATGGCCAAGGGCGTCACGCTGGTCCTTCTGGCTGCGGGCGTCTTTCGGGGCAGCGTGGAATACATCCAGGCCCTGATCGTGACCTTCATCATCGTCGAGACCATCCTGGCCGCGGTGGTGCTGGCGCTCACCTTTGTCGCCCAGCGGATTTACAACTCCCTCGACATCCGCAATCTGTCGAAGTTGAAGGGGTAATGCCATGGACCTGAACATTCTGCTCTCTCCGCCGGTCGCGTTTGTCACCTTCCTGGGACTCAGCGCCCTGCTGTACCTGGTGGGCCGGTTGATCGGCGCCCGGCCGAATCCGGAGCCGGGCAAGGCCGAAACCTACGCCTGCGGTGAGAATTTCCACCCCGACAAATTCACCTTTGCGTACCGCCGCTTCTTCATTGCGGCGATCTTCTTCACCGTCATGCACGTGGCCGTGCTCACCATCGCCACGGTGCCGGGTGGCGCGCTGGCCTTCCGGGCGTTGGGCTACCTGGCGGTGATCGCGCTGTCGGTATCCATCCTGTTCGTGGATTTTGACTAGACTTCTGCAAGGAGTGCTGCCGTGTTCAAGAAACTGGTGAAGTGGGCCCGGGTCAAGTCCCCGTGGATCCTGCATTTCAACTCCGGGGCGTGCAACGCCTGCGATATCGAAATTTTGGCGTCGCTGATGCCCCATTACGATCTGGAGCGGTTCGGCGTCATGCTCAAGGCGTCACCCCGCCACGCGGATGTGCTGATCTGCAGCGGCCCGGTCTCCAAGCAGATCGCCCCGCGGCTGCGGCGGATCTACGAGCAGATGCCGGATCCCAAGTTTGTCGTCGCGGTGGGTGCTTGCGCATGCAGTGGCGGCGCGTTCCGGGGATGTTATAATGTAATGGGCGGTATAGATTCTGTAGTGCCGGTCGCCGCCTATGTTCCGGGTTGCCCGGTCAAGCCGGAAGCGCTCATCGACGGCGTGGCCAAACTGTTGGGCGAACTGAACAAAGAGTCGGCCTGAGGGCAGGAGGAAACCATGAAATTCGATTATGAAAAGGAGCTGCAGACGCTCTTTCCCGCGGGTGAGGCGCGCAAGACCGCCGAGCGGCGGTACTGGGTCAACGTGCCCCCGGGGGAGCTGCACGACGCCGTCCGCACGTTGCGCGGCAAGCTGGGCATCGTGCATCTGTCCACCATCGTGGGCGAGGATCTGCGCGACGCGTTCCTGAACAGCTATATTTTTTCCGGCGAAGTGGTGGTGACGATCTGCGTGCGCATTGACCGGGACAAGCCGGAAGTCCCCTCGCTGGCACCCGTTGTCGACGGCGCCATGGTCTACGAGCGGGAAATCCATGACCTGCTGGGGATCGTCCCCGTGGGGCACCCCGACCTCCGCCGGCAGATCCTGCCGGAGGACTGGCCGGAGGGCGTGTACCCGCTGCGCAAGGATTACGTCGTCGCCCAGGGACCGACCGAGACTGAAAAGAAGGAGGAGGCTTAACATGGCTGAAAGCACCATCAAGATCCCCGTCGGCCCTCAGCACCCGTTCCTCAAGGAGCCGTGCAAATTCGAATTCGAGATCAGCGGTGAGGAGATCCGGGGCGCCAAGATCCGGATGGGCTACAACCACCGTGGCATGGAAAAGGCGTGCGAAGACCGCAACTATTACCAGTGTCTGTACCTGTTGGAGCGCATCTGCGGCATCTGCTCCCATTCGCACACGACGGCCTACATCCAGGCGGTGGAGAGCCTCCTTGGACTCGAGCTCCCCAAGCGCGGCCTGTACCTGCGGACGCTGGTCTGCGAACTGGAACGGCTCCACAGCCACCTGCTGTGGCTGGGGGTGGCGGCCCACGAGGTGGGCTTCGACACTCTGTTCATGTACACCTGGCGCGACCGCGAGCTGGTGATGAACATCCTCGAGGAGATCAGCGGCAACCGGGTCAACTACGCGATCAACACCGTCGGCGGCGTGCGGCGTGACATCACCGCGGAGCAGCGCAAGAAGATCCTCGACTTGACCAAGGTGGTGCGGGAGCGGGTGGCTTATTACGCGAACATCGGCACCAACGAGCCCAGCTTCATGGCCCGGATCCAGGGCGTGGGCAAGATGAGCACGGAGCGGGCCATTGAAAAATGCGCCGTCGGCCCCTTCGCCCGGGCCAGCAATGTGGACCGGGACGTGCGGCGGGACGATCCGTACGCCGCGTACGGGGACCTGGAGTTCAAGGTCATCACGTCGGACAGCTGCGACATTCTTGGCCGGGTGGTCGTCCGGGTGCTGGAGATGGTGGAATCCTGCAAGATGATCGACCAGTTGCTCGACAAGTTGCCGGAAGGCGAGATCGCCGTCCAGAAGGTGCCGCGGCGCGTGCCGGCCGGAGCCGCCGTCAGCCGCTACGAGGCGCCGCGCGGCGAGGACGTCCACTACGTCAGGTCCAACGGCACCGACAAGCCCGAGCGGGTCAAGGTGCGCGCGCCCACGCTGTGCAACCTCGAGGCGGCGGCTGAATCGGTGGTGGGCTCCTATGTCGCCGACATCCCCATCGCCATCGCCTCCATTGATCCGTGCTTCTCCTGCACCGACCGCACGACGGTCCTGCTGAACGACCGCCGGCGCGGCGTCCGGATGGCCACTTGGGAAGAGCTGCGGCGCCACGGCGTGGACTGGTACCGCCAGAACAAGGGAATTCGCTTCTAGCAGAGGGAGTGTATGGAAACCGTCAAGGTGATGCTGTATGTCCTGGTCTTTCCAGGATTCCTGTTCCAGATGATCTATTCAACCTATCTGGAATGGGTGGACCGGAAGCTGTATGCCCGCATGCAGAACCGGCGCGGGCCCCTCTACACCGGCTGGAGCGGCGTGCTGCAGCCGGTGGCGGACATCGTCAAGCTGTTCGCCAAGGAGGATGTCACGCCGGCCGCTTCCGACAAGTTCATGTTCAACATCTTGCCGCTGGTGGCCCTGGCCTCGGCATGCACCGCAGGCCTCTACCTGCCCGTATGGCACCTGACCGGGTACAATTCGTTCCAGGGCGACCTGATCGTGATGGTCTACCTGCTGGCCATGCCCTCGTTCGTGCTGTTCCTGGCCGGCTGGTTCTCCGTGAGCCCGTTCAGCCTCATTGGCGCCACCCGCGTGCTCACCCAGCTGTTCGCCTACGAGGTGCCGTTCTTCCTGGCCCTGCTGACCCCGGCGGTCGTGGCCGGCAGCTGGAAGATCGCCGATATCGCCAAGTACCCCTGGGCGAGCGGCAACTGGTGGGTGATCCCCCTGCAGGTGCTGGCGTTCATCGTCGCCGTGCTGGCGCTGCAGGCCAAGCTGGAACGCGTGCCGTTCGACATCCCCGAGGCCGAGACCGAGGTGGTCGCCGGGCCGCTCACCGAGTACAGCGGCAAGAAACTGGCGGTGTTCCGGATCCAGAAAGACATTTCCATGTACGCCGGCTCCGCCCTGATCGCCGCGCTCTTTCTGGGCGGCTTCGGCGGCGGCCTGTACTTGGGCGCGCTCCAACTGGTGCTCAAAACCCTGCTGGTGGTGGCTCTGCTGAGCGTGATCCGGGGCGCCTGCGCCCGCATCCGCATCGACCAGATCGTGTCCTTCAGCTGGCGTTACCTGGCGCCCATGAGCATCGTCCAATTCCTGATCGTGCTGCTGCTGAAGGGCGGAGGAGTGATCTAGCCATGAAGAAAGTCGGACTGCTGTTGCCTGAAATGATGAGCCACCTGGCCCACAAGCCGGTTACCCGCCTCTATCCGTTCGAGAAGGTGACCGCGCCCGAGGGCTTTCGCGGCACGCCCCGGTTCAAGCCGAACAACTGCATCGGCTGCAAGGCCTGCGTTCGCGATTGCACCGCCGAAGCCATCGAGATCGACGTCCACAAAATTGATCCGCCCCCCGGCTCGCCCGAGGGGACCAAGCCGACGAAGAAGATGGTCTGCACCATCTACCTCGATCGCTGCGTGCACTGCGCCCGCTGCGTCGAAGTCTGCCCCAAGGACGCCCTGTACATGGACACGGAGTTCGAGGTGGCCAACTTCACCCGCGACGCGCTGAAAATCGTGCAGGAATCGGATTGATGGACCGTCCGGCGGACCGCCTGCGCGCCCTGCTGGACGCGGCGCGCCGGGCAGACCGGAAAGTGGTTGTGTTGGGAATTGGGAACGAGCTCCTGGGCGACGACGCCGTCGGCGATCGCGTCGCCCGGGAGCTCGCGCCGTTTAACGACCACCGTTTTGAGGCTATCCCCGCCGGCAACGCACCCGAGAACGGCGCCTACATGGTCAGTCGGGCCGCCCCCGATGTGCTGATCATCATCGACGCGGCCGGGCCGGCCGGCGGAGCAGGGGAAGGCTCCGACAGCGCCGCGCCGTGGGATTTCTATCCTGCCGATTCACTCGACACGTTCTGCCATTCCACCCATTCGGTGCCCCTGAGCATGCTCGTGAGCGTCTGGCGGCAGGAGCGGCCGCATCTCGATGTGCGGTTCATTGGCATCGCCATCCGCGAGACTTCGTTCCTGGCGCCGCTGTCCTCGTCGGTG
The DNA here is from genome assembly GCA_029565065.1 of Acidobacteriota bacterium. Lineage (GTDB taxonomy): Bacteria > Acidobacteriota > JAAYUB01 > JAAYUB01 > JAAYUB01 > JAAYUB01. The sequence continues at coordinate 45,151 of JAKQOW010000131.1, forward strand.
GACGCCATCCGCGCCGAGATCGTGGGAGTGTTCCGGTCGGCGGTGGGGGATGGTAAACAGTGAACGGTGAACGGTGAACAGTGAAGAGATAGGAGATAGGGGATAGGAGATTGGAGTGTCGAGTATAGGTGGGTTCGGGATTCGTAATCGTAATATGTAATCGTGATCGTAATCGAGGCTCAACCCTCGACCCTCAACCCTCAACCCTCGACCCTCAACCCTCAACCCTCGACCCTCAACCCTCAACCCTCGACCCTCGACCCTCGACCCTCAACCCTCGACCCTCAACCCTCAACCCTCAACCCTCAACCTCCACCCCCAATCCTTTTGTTCTCATCCGTGCGATCGGCGACTCGAGGCCTGGCCGCAGCGACTATCTTCAGTGGCGCGCGTTCGATGAACGCACGCCAGAAGTACCTCGGGCTAGAGGCCGCTAAGTACAGCGGGCCTCCGGTGAACGCTGCCAACTGGCGGGCAAATCTGTTGTGACGAAATATATCTGGGGCGAAGCGGGACAGGTGGCCGCGGTTATCGCACCACGGCGAAGATGATGAAGAACACCAGCGCCAGGTTGATGGAGGCGATCCAGCTGTAGAAGAGGGGGCCCGTCCGGCCGGATTCGGCCCGGGTCACAGTGCGGTACCGATTGAGGTAGCTCGGGATCATCACCCGCAGCCAGATGAAGCTCACCCGCTCGCCGCGCCGGCGGAGCGCCTCGTAGAGGCACACGGCCGTCCCGACGGCCCACAGCGAGCACATCACACCCAAGCTCAGAAGAACTATTTGCGGGAACATGGCGGGCCTCCTGCACACCGTATCGTCGTCAAACCGATAGTTTGGCCAACCCGGCTCGGATAGCAGCGCTTGGGTCCAGTCGCCCGGCAAGACGGTGTGAGGGAGTCGTCAGGCGCCGTCGCTCTTGCGGCGCCAGGCCTTGTGGATCATCCAGAAGGTGATGCCGGCGAAGGCGGCCATGAGGATCCGGGCGCCCCAGAGGTACGGCTTGTCTGCCGCCGGCTTGCCGTCCATCAGCAGCTGGCCCACCGCTTCCTGCCACGTCCAGGTCGCGAGCAGCACCAGGATGTAGAGCGGGGTGATGTACTTGAGGATAAATTTGAAGATCCGCGGAACCCGCAGATCGGCCCCCTGATGCATGTCCGCCCAGCTGCGCTCGATGCCGAAAATCCACGAAAAGATGACGATCTCGATGGCGGTGAGCACCACCAGGAAGAACGTGCCGGCCCAGAAGTCCAGCTCGTCCAAAAAGCCGTGGCGGAAGAACGCCACCACCAGCAGCGTGCTGAGGACGGCAATCCCCATGACCGTGTTGACGGCGCGCGGGCGGCGCCAGCCGAACTCGTCCTCGAGGAAGGCGACGGCCGGCTGGGCCAGCGCCACCGAGGTGGTGATGCCGGCGATGAAGAGCAGGCCGAACCACATCCCGCCGAACAGCTCACCCATCGGGATTTGCTGGAAAATCACCGGCATGGTCTGGAAGCCCAGGTTGTAGGCGCCCTCGCCGGCGATGACCTGCGTCTCGGCCAGGCCGAAGAACGCCACGGCCACCGGGATGGCGATGGTGCCGCCCAGCACCACTTCGGCGCATTCGTTTGTCGAAGCCGTGCTCAGCCCGTTCAGGGTGACGTCATCCTGTTCCCGGAGGTACGACGCATACATGTTGATGGTGCCCTGGCCCAGGCTCAGGGTGAAGAAGATCTGTCCGGCGGCGGCCAGCCAGACCGACGCCTGGCCCAGCCGGCTCAGATCGGGGTTCCAGATGTAGGCCAGTCCCGTGGCAATACTCCAATCGGGCTGGGCCGGGTCGGGCGCGCCCAGGGTGAGCACCCGCACCGCCAGGGCGATGCCGAACACGAAGAGCAGCGGCATGCCGATTTTTGCCAGCACCTCGATCCCCTTGGAAATGCCGCGGTAGAGGCAGAAGTAGTTGATGGTCAGGGTCAGGGCCAGGAAGCCGAGCGCCGTCAGGATGGACGGGAAATCGGCGCTGGCCTCCACACCCTGGAAGCCGCGGAGGAACTCCCCCATGGCCGCGCGGTCGGTTTTGCCGGCGTAGCGGCCGGTCAGGGAGAACCAGGAGAACGCCATGCACCACGACTCGACGAACACGTAGTAGACCAGGATGGTGAACGGGGTCATGATCCCCAGAAAGCCGAGGTACTTGGCGGCCGGGTGCTTCCACATCGCGGCGAACATGCCGGGCGTGGTGCCGTGGCCGCGGACGCCGCCGTGGCGGCCGATGGTCCATTCCACCCACATCATCGGGATGCCCAGCAGCAGCAGGGCCAGAAAGTAGGGGATCATGAAGGCGCCGCCGCCGTTGTCAGCGGCCTGAACAGGAAAGCGCAGGAAATTGCCCAGGCCGATGGCGTTGCCCGCCATGGCCAGGATCAGTCCCACCCGGCTGGCCCACCGGTCACGGCCGGATTCGTCACCGGCGGCGAGCCCGCGCTTGCCCCCGAACAGGACGCGGGCGAAGCAGTACACCACCAGCGCGATGATCGCTCCCCACCCCAGGGTCAGGAACACCCACCCGGCCGTGGTCAGTCCTTGGGCCATGATCCGTCGCCTCCGTGTGGGAATCGTGCGGCGCGGGCCGCTAGAAGTGGTAAATCAGCTTGTTGTTTTCTTCCGCCAGTTTGTTCTGGACGAACAGGGCGTCGATCAGCGTGTTGATCGTCGCTTCGGATTCCTTTTTCTGGAACAGGCCGTGGATGTGCTGATGCAAGGTCTTCCGGGTGCGGGGACGCCGGTTCTTGTGGATCTTCGACAGATTTTCCATCACTTTGTCCACCAACTCGTTGCTGAGGGTGAGCAACTCGCCCCGCTTGGACAGCTCCAGGATGCTGTTGATGCGGCGGCAGGCGATGTGGTGCCGTTTCACGTAGCGGACCAGTGGATCGAATCCCGTGTCCTTCGACAGGATGATGAAGGACGCCGAGCGCTGGGCAGCGGCGCTGAGCCGGCCCAGGTAGAACGCGATGTGGAAGTCGAGGGCGTTCTTGCCGGTGCCGTCGATCTTCACCCATTCGATGGAACCCCCGAATTCCTGGGCCGACCGGACCAGCTCGAAGGGGATCTTCTGCTGGCTTTCGCCCACGAAGATCTTGATCTCGACATCGCTGTCTTTCAGCGTCGGGAGATCGATGGTCTGGATGTTTTCGAAATCTATGAACAGAACGGTTTTTGCCATGCTCCGAATCATACCATCATCACGGGAGATTGGCGAGACGAGTCTGCGGGGTGCAGACGATCGCCCCGACGGTCGGCGCGACCAGCGGGACCGGGATCATTTCTTGGTTTCGGCAAGCACCTGGCGGACGGTCGTGACCAGGACTTCCGGTGAGACCGGCTTTTCCAGAAAACGGCTCACGGGCAGCCACTTTTTGTCTTCCTCGCGGGAAAACTTCCATTTGTCGCTCATGTAGTCGCGCACGCACGTGAGCATGATCACCGGCACGTTGGGAAACTTGATGTCGATGTCGCGCGAAAGGTCGAAGCCGGAATCAAAATCCTCCATCATGCAGTCCAGCAGCATCACGTCCGGGGTGCCCTGATGCAGCACATCCCAGGCTTGCTTGGCGGAGAACGCCGGTGTGACCGTGAATCCCTCGGCTTCCAAGACCATGGTGACGGCATCCACAAAATCACGATCATCATCGACCAGCAGGATGTTGGCCATCAAGTCCCTCCAAATATCAGGTGTTGGCACACATTCTAGCAGAATGCATCGAGTCTGGCAATTCGGACGCATCGCCCGGCGGATCGGCGACAGCCCAAACCCGGCGGGCAGCCGCTGTCCGCCACCGGCGGTCAGACGGGCGGGCGGTCGAAAAAGGGATTCTTGGCCGTTGCCGAGAGCGGGATGCCGTAGATGACGGCTGCATCCGGCCCCAGCCAGCCCAGCTCCTTGACCGCCTGGCCGATGGTGTACATGACCCGGGAGTCCATCCGATGGTCGGCGGCCACGCCCACGGCGGAACCCACCGCGATCCCGAGATCGCCGGTGTTGAACACGCACGGCACACCCGGATGCTCCGCCTTGGACTCGCAGTCGGGGAATCCGCACATGCCGCAGATCTTCAGGCCGAATGGGGCGATCCGGGTGCCCAGCAGCACGACGGCGTCGGCGTGGGCGAGGTTGCCTGCGTCCCGTTCGAAAAAGGCCACGCCGCGGCGTCGGCCGAGGGCCCGCATCGTCTCGGCCAGCACGGCGATCTCGTCGCCGTCCACCACCGCGGCGAGCAGGTTGTCGATGCCACGGCCCTTGGGAGCGGTTCGGGCGGCCACCAGCATGGCTCGTGCGGTCTCGAGCACGCGGGTTCGACGGATCGAGTCATAGGTATACAGTGCCATCAGTCCTCCTTGGGGTGTCCGGATCCGGATGTCACCGGCGCGGCGGCGGTTCCATCACGGCAGCGGCGGTTTCGGGCGGGAGTAGTACGCCTGCCGCAGCGCCTCGACGAGGCGGCGGTCCACCAACCCGCGGGCGTTCCCTTCGTACTCCAGACCGCGGGCCTTGCGGAACGCGTCAACGGCCTCCATGGCTTCGTCGTCGTAGAGCGCGAAGGCGGTGTCGAACGCTTCGCGGCGGGCGCGGAAGGCCGCCAGCCGCTCCTCGTATGCCTTCGGGTCGCTGGTGCGAAGCGACTCGGGGATGTCGTACTGCGGCGGGTCGGGGAACGCGGCCAGCTCCTTGCGCCAGAACCCGAGCGCATGGAGCATCCGCTTGAGTTCGATGACGTCGCTGCCCCGGATTTCAGAAAACTCCCGCCAGCCGAGGCGGCCGGACGTCCGATAATAGATCCGCTTCAGCTCCTGGACCGGCTCGGGGTGTTCGCCCACCTCGATGGCCAGGCTGATGTGGTCGCCGCCCCGGCCGGGGTGGTTCGGGTCGGCCACCTTGACTGCGGCCGACTGGAACAGGCCCCACCGCTTGTCGCCGCCTCGGGCCTGGCCGGCCTCCAGGGCCAGAATCAGGCGCTCTGCCAGCGGCATCCCGGTCCCCTCGGTCTGTTCGAAAAAGTCGGCTACCGCGGCCACCACCTCGGGTCCCACCATGATGTTGGCCTGGACGGTGTAGTTCTTGCCCTGCCGGTCGCCGGCCCAGGCGCCGCACGCGGCGCCGGTGAACGCGGCCGCTTCGCCCTTCATGTTGATGAGGCCGAGCTGCCGCCGGTCGGCGCCCACATCATCGGCCAGCAGCCGGCGGATCGCCTCGGCGGGCGGGACGCCGTCTTTGAGCAGGTCCAGCCCGCGACGGCCGTACTCCACGACCGTCCACGACTGGGTGGCCGCGGCGCCGACTCCGGCCTCGACCCACGGCACCGCCCGGCCTACGAAAGCGACTCGGGTGGTGACGGCGGCGCCGCTCTCGCCGGTGGCCGGATCGATGGCGCAGATTGAGAAGGTGGCGAACAGGGTTTCATCCGTGGGATGAGCCGGCGCCGGCGTGGCGGCGCCCAGGCCGATCAGTGCGGCCCATGCGGCGCCCAGGATCAGGCTGCGTGGGATCATGCGGCCTCCTTGACGGATTTCGCCTCTACCATACCCCGGCGCCGGTTTCCCGGCAAGGGCAAACAGGTGGCGGTGTATGCGGCGGCGGGTTTCGCCGGCGAGCTCCTTGGGGTACAATCGGCAGGACAGCCGCCGGTGAGCGGACGTGCATCACCCGGAGGCCAAACCCCAAGGAGGTGCGACCGTGCGCATGTCGGAAATGTTGGCCCGGCCGGCCAAGGAGGCGCCCAAGGGAGCCACCCTGGCGTCGCACCGTCTGCTGGTCCAAGGCGGCTTTGTGCGCGAGACGGCGCCCGGGCTGTTCGCCGCACTGCCCCTGGGGCGGCAGGTGGCGGCACGGGCCGAAGCACTTGCCCGGGCGGCCGGGGCGGAACGCGGTCTGGTGGAGCTGGAGCTGCCGGCGTTGCAGGATGCGTCGGGCTCGGCGCCGGATCACGGGGGCTTCATCCTGAGAGACCGCCGGGGAGCCGAGCTGCGCCTGGGGGGAAATCCCGCGGCAGCCCTGCTCCGGCTCGCGGCTCGGGAAATCAATTCGTACAAACAGCTCCCCCGCCGCTTCAGCCAGATCGGCGTCCGGTTCCGGGACGGCTACCGCGCCCGGTCCGGCCTGTTTGAGGCGCGGGAGAGCCGCGAGTTTCGGGCTTGGGGGCTGGCGCTGGAACCGAACCACCTGGACGAGGTGACCCTTGCCTATCGATCCATCGTGGCGGACGTGGCGGTCGCCGCCGGCGTGGACGGCCGCTGGATCGATGACGGAACGGGGACGGCCGTCTGGGTCGTCAGTCTGGCTGAGGGTCCGGAGCGCATCCTGAGCTGTCCGGCTTGCGGCTACGCCGCGCGGGCCGAGACTGCCGAATCCCGGCTGTCGCACCCACCGCAGGACGCCGCGTGGCGCCCCATGGAAATGGTCTGCGGCCCGGGGCTGATCCAGCCGGCGCCGTTGGCCGAGTTTCTGGGCATCCCGGTCTGGCTGACGACCAAATTACTCCTGTTCCTGGCCGACGGCCGGCCGGTGGCGGTGATGGTGCGGGGCGACTGCGATGTGAGCGAGACGAAGGTCCGGCGCCGTCTGGGGGGCGGCCGGCTGGAATTGGCCCCTCCGGAGACGGTCCAGGCGCTCACCGGCGCCGAGGTGGGCTACGCCGGCCCCATCGGCCTAGCGGCCGACGTGCAGATCCTGGCGGACGCGCAGACCCGGGATCGTGTCAACTTCGAGTGCGGCGCCAATCGCACCGACCATCACCTCATCTGCGTCAATTTTGATCGCGACCTGCCCCGGCCGGAATTCGGCGACTATGCCGCCGCGGCGGCCGGGCACGGGTGCCCGCGCTGCGACGCGGGCCGGCTCGCCGACGGCGTCGCGGCGGTGATCGCCCGGGTGACGGGTTCGGGCGCGGCGCCGGCGGATCCGGACGGGCCGACGTGCCTGGATCAGGAGGGGAGATCCCGGTCCATCGGATGGGTTCAGCTGTCCCTGGATCTCACCGCGCTTGTCGCCGCCGCCGTGGAGCAACATCACACTGCCGCCGGCATCGTCTGGCCCCGCGCTTTGGCACCGGCCGCGGTGCACCTGGTGGCACTCAACCTGGAGGACGTCGAGGTGGCGTATGCCGCGGCGGCGCTGTACACCGCGCTGCGGGCGGACGGAATCCCGGTGCTGTTCGACGACCGCGACGCCCGCGCCGGCGACAAGTTCGCCGGTGCCGACATGCTCGGCCTGCCGGTGGTCCTGACCCTGAGCCGGCGCACCCACCAGGCGGGCGAACTGGAGCTGCGGATCCGCGGCGGCGAGCGCGAGACGCTCCCCCGCGAGGAGGCGCTGGGCCGGCTGCGGATGCACCTCGGCGCCTGAGAGGCGCTGGACGGCCGGCAAAGAAAATCACCAAAGGGGCTGGTGATTTTGAAACGTCTGACGGATAATTGACTCTATTTCTTGGACCGAATCTATCGGGAGGAACATCCATGCGTGGAAAGTTGATCGTCGTCACCTGCCTGATCGCCGCTCTCACCCTGACGCTGGCCGCTGCCGGTTTCTGGGAGAAGAAACCGTATACCCAGTGGTCGGAGAAGGATGCGCGCAAGATGCTGGAGAAGTCACCGTGGTGTTACGAGTTCAACTGGGGGCGGCAGAGCAATATCGGTTCGGACGTGACCGGACCGTCGATCGGTTCAGTGCCCAGCCCGACCAGCACCCCGGCCGATGACAGCCGGGGCGTCACCGACGCCGAACGGGAATTCATCACCATCGTGCGGGTCATGCTGTTCTCCTCCCGGCCCATCCGCCAGGCGTACGCCACCCTCATCGCCAAGGGTGACAAGGCCCGGCTGGAAAAACTGAAGGATTTCGCCGAACGCGATTTCGGCGACGAGATCGTCATCGCCTGGGTGATCGATTCCAAGCCGAAGGGCGCGACCTCGGTCTTCGACCTGGACCGCCAGCTCCGCGCCCTGGCGGTGGGCGAATTGGCCAATGATACCTTCATCGCCAGCAGCAGCGGCAAAAAGGTGTACATCAAGGATTTCATCCCGCCGACGAGCGACGGCACCGGCGCCAAGTTCGTCTTTCCGCGGACGATGCCCGACGGCACGCCGTTCCTCACCGCCGCCGACAAGAGTTTCCGCTTCCAGACGCGGAAGTTCAAGATGAAGGATGACGCGGTTGCGGTGGACGCCACCTTCAAGGTGGAGGACCTCCAACTGGCCGGTCAGCTCGAGTATTAAGCCTTCGGTACGCATCCGCAGATCGCATTCGAGCATTCAACGCCATCGGTGTCGGGCGAGTGTCCCGGCGCCGGTGGCGCTTTGGTCTGCCGACCGGCTACGACGCCTTCGGCGACAACCTGAGGTTTCTTGAATCCGCGCGTCACCGGGAGACGTATAATGCATCTTGACCATTGGTGGGAACCGCGCCGAGCGGTTCAATTGCCCAAAGGAGGAACAAGCGTCATGCGCCTGAGACTATTTATGGGGCTGATCGGACTCATCGCTCTGGCCGCCGCAACGCTGTCGGCCGCGGATTACTGGGAGAAGAAACCGTACGCGAAGTGGTCCGAGAAAGAAGCCCGTAAGATGATCATGCAATCGCCGTGGTGCGTCGAGTTCAGCTGGAGCAGCACCGGCTCGAGCGGCGACAGCCTCACCCAGGATGCGACGGCCTATGAGCCGTCTTCGCCGGTGGGAACGGCGACGAGCCGGGGCGCCACCGACACCGTGGGCAGCGAGCGGGAAATTCTCACCATCGTCCGGGTCATGCTGTTCTCGTCGCGGCCCGTCCGCTCGGCGGTCGCCGTGCTCGCCGCGAAGGGGGATGCCGGCCGGATCGAGCGGCTGAAGGATTTCGCCGAGCGCGACTTCGGCGACGAGATCGTTGTCGCCTGGGTGCTGGATTCCAAGCCCAAGGGCGCCACGTCGGTCGCCGACCTGGACCGCCAGCTCCGCGCCCTGGCGGTGGGCGAGCTGGCCAACGAGACCTTCCTGGCCACCAGCAGCGGGAAAAAGGTGTTCCTCAAGGACTACATCCCGCCCACGCCGGACGGCACGGGTGCCAAGTTTGTCTTCCCGCGCTTCCTGCCGGACGGCACGCCCCTGATCACCGCCGCGGACAAGACTCTGCGCTTCCAGACGAAAAAGTTCCAGATGCGCGATGACGACATCTCCGTGGATGCCACGTTCAAACTGGACAAGATGATCTTCAACGGCCAGTTGGACTACTAAGCCGATCACGCAGACTGCTGATCATTGTCGGAAATCCGGCGGCCGGCTGAGACCCTACAGCCGGCCGCCGGTTGTTTGTGGACCGCTACATTTTCTCCAACAGCCGTTCCACTTCTTTGAACACGGCGGAACCCGCCTGTTCCAATTCCGGCCTCAGGACCGCTCGGGCGTATTGAACGGCGCGCGCCGCGTCGTCGGACAGCACACCAAGCAGGTAGGCGATTTTTCCTTTCAGCCCGTGGATCGTGTTGAAGACGACCTCGCTGTGGAAGAGCAGGGGACGCGCGCACAGGATGTCCACCTCGTTGGACCGCAGGAGCATGTCCGCCCGCAGGCGCTCCACCGCGTCGGCCGGGGGATTTCGCTGGGCGATGACGGGTTGCAGCACCACCCGGACGGCCTGCAGCACCTCCTGAGTCCGGCGGAGATGCCGCAGGCATTCCGCCCGGTGCAGGCTGAATTCCCGCTCGTCGGCCGGCGGCGGCTCCTTGGCTTCCTGCTGACCGTCCAGCTTGAAGATGGCGCGCAGGTGCTGGGTGGTCAGCGGACGATCACCGAACATGGCGTGCAGGCTGGACAGCACCATCAGGAGTTCACGCGCGTTGCCCGGCCAGGCATAGCCCCGCAGCTCGTTCAGGATGTCGTCCGGCAGCGCGCCCGTCGGATTGCGGGTGATGCGCTGCCAGAAATGCTGGGCCAGTCGGGGGACGTCGTCGAGATGACGCCGCAGAGCGGGCGTGCGGATGAGCATGCCCCGGAGGCGGTAGTACAGGTCTTCCCGGAACTCGCCGCGCTGGACCATGCCGAACAGGTCGCGGTTCGTCGCCGCCAGCACGCGGACATCCAACTGGACGGGCTCCCGGGCGCCCAGGGGCAGAATGGCCTTGTCGTCCAGCACCCGCAGGATCTTGGCCTGTTGCGGCAGGGGGAGTTCGGCGACCTCGTCCAGAAAGATGGTGCCGTGATTGGCCGCCTCCCAGAGGCCGATCCGGTCAGCCTGGGCGTCGGTGAACGCGCCCTTCTTGTACCCGAAAAACTCGGACTCCAGCAAATTCAGCGGAATGGCGCCGCAGTTGACGGGCACGAAGCGGCTTTTTCCGCGCCGGCTCAGGCTGTGAATCTCCTGGGCGACGATGTTCTTGCCGGTGCCGGTGTCGCCGACGATGAGCACGGCGCATTCGGCCCGGGCCGCCTGGATGATGAGCTGCCGGACCAGCTCGGCCTCCATGGATTGCCCGACGAATTTGGAGTCGAGCACCCTGGCCTCGGCATGGTAGCCGATGAGTTGGATCAGGGATCCGTCGCCGGCCGTCTCGGACTCTGTCTCCGGAGCGGTCGGAGCCGGAACGGCGGCTCCCGCGGCGCCCGCCGCGGGGGCGGCGGTCTCGCCGCCCGCTGGGTCGGGCCTGGCCATCGTCCACAAGCTGTCGAACAAATCCGGCGGGATGCCCACGATGGCGCGCAAGTGCGTGCTGCCGGAGCCGGTGTGTTTAAGGAAATCGCAGACGCTGCGCTGCAACTGACCGGTTGAACGGTAAACGCCTTCGACAAGCGGAATCTTGCCGGCCGGGCCGCCCGTGAGGTAGGTCTTCAATCCCTTATGGACGTTCTTGATGCCCCGATCCACCACCAGATCGACCATGGTGCGGAAACCGGCCAGATCCGCGTTGTCGACCAGGTAGATCGCAGCCTGGGGCGGTTTGGGGACTTTTTCCAAATCCTGTGTCCGGTTACGTGGCAGCGCGCACCGGAATGGGCCTTCAGGCGGTTTGCCCGTCAGGTACTTCAACGCACGAGCAGTCATGGGGCACCTCGTTGAGTTGATGATCGATTGTACCTGCGATGTTTGTCCAACTCAACATAATATTGCAAATTAATCGGTGAGTTGACTAACGGTTGAGTAGTATGGAAATCATAATGCAAATATTATAAATAACATGCGTTTGTAATCGGAAGAGAAGCCAATGAATTTTGAGTAAAAAATTGAGTTATGGGTCTGTTTCTCAACCATTCGGGCCAATTGAATGCCTAAATATCAATCTGTTCGGTTGAGAACTTTGTAACAAAAACAAAAATAAGAATTTAGTAATTTGGCATGCTCTGTGCATTCCCCAGGTTCAAAGCCGGCGATAAATGAAACAGGAACCGGCCGAACGCGAGGTGCACGAACATGGCCAAACTCAATCTCAATGGCGTGGAATTCTGGAGCGGCAGCACAGTCCATGACACCGTGCGCCAGTTGGCCGGTCTCTGCGAGCAGGTGGTCCATGCGCCCATCCCCATCGCGCCGGGCGGCGACAGTTTCACGATGCCGTGCGATCCGGCGATGAAACGCCGGGGCATCCTGGGCATTGAGGGAAGATACAAGCCCGATGACGACATCGTGGAAATCGTCATTCTTCTGGTCGAGGGGCCGGCCCAGGCCCGAAGCGGCGTGTCGGCGGTGTTTCAGAAACTGGCCGCGCTGTCGGATCGGGTGCACTGTCTGGAGCCCGAGATCGACAACGACCGCGTCGCACTGCGGATGCTGCTCAGCGTCAAGGCCTCGATGTTGTCGTTGAGTCGGCAGGAGAAGTTCATTGACGAGTTGACGAAGCTGGACGACCTGGCCCGCTTGCTCCAGGAGGAGATCCCGTCTGACAAGACGGACCAGGAGCTGGAGGCGGCCTACCGGAAGGTGCGCGAGGTCGTCGAGCCGGTGCGGCCGCTGGCACAGGGCGAGGCGGATCTGGAACCGGCTCACGTGGCGTGGGCCCGCGAGATTCTGGATTACCTGGGTGGCGCCGCGCCCGTCGCCGTCGCGGCGCCGTCGCTGGCGCTCACGGATTACGCGCAGGCGTTGCTGGCCCGGGTGGCGATGGGCACGGGGGGAAGTCTCGGGCGGCTGGCGGTGCCTTCCGTCAACACGCAGGGTCTGGTGGAGTTGGTGCGCCGCGCGCCGGGCTTCGTGGTGGTGCCGGTGGAGAGCATCAGTCTCGGCGCCAGCCGCTACGAACTGGGGAATGAGGTCCGCGCCCTGCTGGCGACCCTGGTGGCAGGGGGGAGGTCCCCGATCTTTACGGGGACCTATGAGGAGCTCCAGGGGGTGTTCCACGGGGGGCAGGGCGCGGCCTCGGACCCGTTGATGCCGGTGGTGCGGCACATCCCGAATGTGGCGCTGCCGGCGCTGGCCGAGGTGGCGGTCCAGGTGGCCAGCCGCCCGCACGGCGGCCTGCCGCCGGCCCGACGGAAGGAGCTGACCCGATGGGTGTTGGCGGCCCTCGACGGGCGGAGCGACTCCCAGCAGCAGCGGATCCTGCCGCTGGTGGCGCGCAAGGTGGTCACCGATTATTTCGCCGGGCGCTACCTCGGCCCCGATGCAGCCAACGGGTTCGCCGACCGCTCCGCCGCATTGAGTGAGACGTTTGCCGGTCTATGCGTCCGCCCGCGGGCGATGCGGACGGCGGAAGTCCAGGCGGCGTGGGTGCGGACGCTTGCGTCGCCGGAGCTGCTGGCCACCTTCCGCGAACACCTGCTGGCTCAGGACCGGGCGCTCGAGGCGCTCAGCCGGCGGCTGACCATGGAAGTGCTGACGCGGCCGCTGCATCAGCCCCTCCGCTATTGCGCCCAGGGAACGCCCGGCACGGGCAAGTCGGAGAGCGCCCAGCTCCTGGCCCAGGTGCTGGACGTGCCGTTCGTGGTCATCGACGCGGCGAGCATGTCCGACGCCTACACCGTCACCAGCCAGCTGCTGGGGTCCAGCCGGGGGATCGTGAACTCCTACCAACCCGGCCGGCTGGAACAGGTGGCCAAGCACCACCGTGGCGCCGTGGTGGAGATCTGCGACATCGACCATGCGCCGCCGCCGGTGCAGTCGGCCCTGGCGGCGCTCTGCTTCCAGGTGCTGGAAAACGGCGAGGCGCAGAGCTCGGCCGGCGGGATGTTCTCCTGCGCCAACCTCATCTTCGCCTTCACGATGAACCTGCCGGGGGGCATGGATGAGGCGGTCCGCCGCGACGGCATCGGCTACAACAACGCGCCCACGGCCCGGACGGTGAAGAACAAGATCGTGAACGAGATCAAGGGCATGCTCAGCGGCGCCTTCCTGAGCCGGATCGGCACGCCCATCCTGTTCGAACCGCTCGACGGCGATGCGCTGGCGGCGATCGTGGAGCGCGCCGTGGCCGAGGCGGTGCGCGCCGCCGCCGAGCGCCTGGGCCGACCGGTACCGGCGGTGGCCGTCGGTGCGGGGGTGGGCCGGGCGGTGCTGGCCACGCTCGAGGCCAGCGTCATCGCCTTCGGCGCCCGCGCCATCCTGGAGCACGGCCGCGCCCTGGCGGCGGAAGCGGTGCTCCGCTGGGAAGGCGGGGCCGCCGCGGACCAGCCGGTGCGCGTCGAGGCGCGCGGCACCGGCGAGCTGGACATTCTGACCGATTGAGGAGGAATCATGGCTGGCAACGTTTACAGCGTCTGCGATCCGGAGCAGTACCGGAAGGCGGGGCCCACCGATCTGGTGGAGCTGCTGCCGCCGCCGGGGGGCAATCCGCTGTACCTGCAGAAATGGCTGGTGGAGACTCTCGTGTTCGCCATCGTCCACCATGAATTCGTGCACCTGTCGGGGCCCACCGGGAGCGCCAAGAGCTCGCTCCTGGAGGCGCTCTACACAGTTCCGGAGAACTTCCGGGGGGTGTGCGACGGCCTGGGTTGCGCGTCGCGGCCCCTGAAGCTGTTCCCCATCGAGATGGCGACCTTCGAGGCGCCGGGCGAGCTGTACCAGCGCCGGGCGCTGAAAGACGGCACGACCTACGACGAGCCGAGCCGGCTGGTGGCCGCTCTGGCGGCAGCCGCCCGGTGCGCCGGTTCGGCGTACCCGCTGATCTGGCTGCGCGAGATCGGACGAGTGCACTCGTCCAGCGTCCAGGGCGGCTTGCTCAATCTGATGACGCGGGCCGAGATCGTGCTGCCGGACGGGACGCACTTTCCGGGGCAGGGCATCGCCTGGGTGGCCGACAGCAACTATCAGGCCGAGCAGAGCGCCACCCATACCCTGGTCACCCTGGACGACGCGCTGAAGCGGCGGTTCACCATCAATCTGACGCTGGACTACCTCACGGCCGAGCAGGAGGTCCAGGTGCTGGAGCACATTTTCAACGGCAACGGCGGCGCCCCGGTGCCCGCCGAGCTCATCGTGAAGGTGGTGCAGCTGGGCAACGTCGTCCGGCGCCACCGCAGCGAGGGGAACCTGCAGACGCTGACGCCGCCCACCATCTACGGCTACATGGCCTTCCTCCGGACGGCCCGGGCGCTGCCGCATCTGAGCTTGCAGCAGGTGGCGCTGGCCACGCTGCTCGGCAACGCCGGCTCCGAGGACCGCAAGCACGTGGCCGGTGTGTTCAATGAGGTGTTCGGCCTGCAGACCGAGGAGGAGGAAGACCCGACGATGGTGGGGAACCTGTTCTGATTGTCCGGGAGTGCACGGGATTGGGGAGGATCCATGAAACCGAAACGAAAGACGGCCAGGACGGCGACGGAACGGACGGGTTATTCGTTCGCGCTTCGCTCGCGCCGGAACAAGTCCGATTGGGCCGGCATCGGCATCGCTGACGCGTTCAAGCAGAACATCGACTACTTCCACCGGTCCCAGGCCCAGCGGCTCTTCTACCGCCAGCTCAAGAAGACGGTCCGCGCGGTGGCCAAGCTGGACGGCACCGAGGCCCCGCACCTGTTGCAACCGCGGGTCAAACCGCAGCTCTCGCCCTGCTACTCCAGCTATCCGGCGGGGCTGGCGGTGTACGCGGCCATCGGCCTGACGGCGTTTCTGGAATTCAAGGCCCGGATCTCGGACAGCCGGTTCCTGTCGTATCTGAACACCCAGCTCGGCGTGCAGATGGCGGACAGCGACGTCCGGGCCGATCCCGAGCTGGCCGAGCTCACTGCCCACAGCGTGGCCAACTGGATGCACAGCCGGCTGCTCATCGAGGACCTGGCCCGGCGGGCGGCGCTGTCCGCCATCGAGGTGTACCGCCTGTTCGCCGCGGCCCAGGAAGACCTCCGTTTTGCCACCGTGGACGACATCATCCGCGCGGTGATCCTCTACGGCGACGTCCTGTGCGAGCCGTGGCATCTGAACCTGCATCCGCTGACCGCCCGGATCCTCCGGGATCTCATTGTGGCCAGCGCGCCGTTCTACGAACGCCTGCCCGAGGTGCCGGACCGGGACTTGCTGGAGATGGGCGCCGCCTGGTCCTGGCGGCTGATGGCCGTTCTGCTGCGCTACCTGCCGCCGCCCGGCCAGCCAGAGGAGAAACAGCCCAAGGAGGCGCGGAAAGGGCGGAATCGGCTGATGGAACTGCTGGGCGCCTCCATGCCCGCCGACGAAAGCATCCGCGGCGACAGCGAGTTGGCCCCGTTCGACGGTCCCGTGCCGCCGGTCGTCAACCGGCCGGAGAATCCCCTCGACTGGCTCATGAACCAGTTGTCGGGCGGGACGGGACGCGACCGCATCCGCGACGCCGATAAGCTGGCGACGGTCGAGGATGGGATCTATAAAACCCTGGAGGAATTTCAAGCGGCGCTGGGCGGCGCGGCGGGCCAGTCCGGCAACTGGGAGGACATGCGGTCCGATCTGCTGGAGAACTCGCTTCGCGCGATCCCGTTCGCGGCCGGACCCATCGAGGGGAACCCGGCCGACGGGCATGAGGTCAAGGTGTCGATGTACGGCGACGAGCGCGCGATGGGGGAGCTGTTCGACCGCCCCGTGGCGCCGTCGGACGACGTGGCGGCATGTCACAGCCTGGTGGAGGATGCGGCGCCCCTGACCGCAACCCTGCGCCAGAACCTCTATCCGAACATCGAGCAGCGGCCGGAGATCCAGCGCCTGCGCTGCAGCGGCGGGCTGGACGGCGCGCGCCTGCCGCTGGCGGAGTTTTCCGAGACGGTCTTCCGGCGCTACCGGATCCGCGAGGTGGCCGATCCGCGGGGATCGCCGGTGCTGGTGATCGCCTGCGACGGCTCCGGCTCACTCAACGAGAAGCAGATGCGGATGGTCAAGCTGTTGTCGGCTGCCTATCTGCAGTCCACCGCCCGGAGCAGTATCCAGGTGCTCGCCGCCCTCTACCACAGCGGCGACATCCGGCCGGGCGTTTCGGGGCCGCTGGTCCAGTGGATGTACCATCCGCGCAAGTCCATCGCCCGGAGCCGCCAGGACGCCGTGCGGAGCGTCGTCACGTTGCCCGACACCGGTACCGGCGTGCAGAGCGATGCGCTGTCCATCGCGTTCATCATGGACGAGGCTCGCCGGATTGCACGCGGCCACATGATCTACCTGGTGCTCATCACCGACACCAGCTGGAACCGCAGTTTCAACCGGTCCGAAACCGGCGCCGAGGAGGTTCGCGGCTATTTCGAGGACCTCTATGAACGCTTCCCGGGCCAGGTGCACACGACTCTGGTGGCGTTGGGCGTGGCGGCGCCGACGGGCTTCGAGGACCTGCTCAACGCGGTCATCGGAGTCACCCACGAGGAATTGTCCGACAGCGCCGCGGTGGCCGAGAAAGTCGGCGTATACGTCGCCCGCTGCATTCGCGAACGCACCCGGCTCATCGCCCGGGCCTGACAGGAGGAAGCCATGGGCAACCGCACCACGACCACCGACACGCTGACGCTGCCGAAACCGGCAGGCGGCTGGTCATCGACGTTCGACTATGGCACCGGCGACTGGTGGAGCCGCCGGCCGGAGGTGGATCGCCGCAAGGCATTGGCGCCCGTTCTGAATCAGCTCCAGCGGCTGGACGCCCAGCGCCTCCGGCTGGAGCGGGAAGGGGGGACGGTGAAGGATCTGGCCGTCCTGACCCGCATCCTGAGCGAGCCGCTGCGCGTCGAGGGCCACTACGGCCCCGCGACCTGCTCATTGCGGGATCCGCGCGCGCTGCGCACGGCGCTGCTGGATGTCGACTACGATCTGCACCACGATGTGCGGCAGCTGCCCGACCTGCTGCCGGTGTACTACGTGAGCCGGACGCGCCGGGACTACTGGGGCGAGTACAGCCTGGTGGTGGAGGATTTTCACCTGAGCCCCGGCTACCCGCTTCAGGACGAGCGGTTCGTGCGCCTGATGGACGTCGGCCACGAGGTATACTTTCTGCGGCTGGCGCACCTGCGGGACGCCGCACGGGCCATGCTGGGGGGCGCCGGCTCCGGCGACGGGGCGGTGGACGCCCTGTTGTACGACCTGGGGCGGCACGTTTTCCAGGCCGCCTGGCATGAGGACCAGCGGCTGGGCATTCTGGTGGCTGATCATTTCCGCCTGACGGCGTTCCGGCAGGCCATCGAGCTGCTTTACCTGTGCCTGAGCGGCGAGCTGTGCGAACTGCGGCACGCCATCACGCCGGATATGCTGCGGTTTTTCGTCGAGGCCTACGAGCAGCCCGCGATCCGCCGCTTCCTGGAACGGCTGCACGACCTGGATGGCGCCATGATCACCGATCTGCCCCGGCAGGGCCGGGTGCTCTACAAGCGACTGGGACACGCGTTCAGCCGGTGCCTCGGCACCGAGGTGCTGTGGGGGTTCGGCCGGCGGATGATCCCGCTCTGGAAGGTGGTCTATGGCAACCTGACCCGGTTGGAGGCGGTCGGCCGGCAGTTGCGGGCCGATCCGCGGGTGATCACCGCGTGCGGCCGGCTGGAGAAAGAAGCCGAAGCAGTCATTGATGAACTGGCGGGAGGCGGAACGTCAGCGCGGTGAGCGGGCTCGCCAACGCACTCAGAGCACGAAGCCCAGTTGAGCAATGGGAGCTAACGACAAGTAACCATACGATGTAGCAGGCGAAATCGAAAAGTATCTCAATCGGCCGATGGCCGGTTGAGGCGGATGATTTTGAAACCGGCGCCGGCGAGAAAACGGGGGAGCTGCCGCACCGGCTCCCGATC
Organism: Acidobacteriota bacterium; assembly: GCA_029565065.1. Taxonomy (GTDB): domain Bacteria; phylum Acidobacteriota; class JAAYUB01; order JAAYUB01; family JAAYUB01; genus JAAYUB01. Next base: position 63,307 of record JAKQOW010000131.1, read on the forward strand.
CTGGTCGCGCACCGGTTCGGTGAGCGCCTCCCACGGCACCAGGTAGGGTGAGATCTTCCGGTCCACGTCCTTGGCGGGACCCGGGCGCCAGCCGGCGCGGCGGCGCTCGTCCACCCACCGGTCATGCTCCAGGCGGGCCAGACGCTCCACCTCGTCGGCGGTGAACGCGAAGAGCGATTCGTCCCAGTCCGTGAGCGGCGCCAGCGCGCAGCCCAGCTCGCGCAGCTTGACGCCGATGTGGGCGGCCTGGTCGCGGTTGGAGTCGCGCAAATGTTCCGGCAGCTCGTCCCAGGGCACCATGGCCGGGTTGGTCGCCGGCGTCTCGCCGCGCTCCCGCTGATGCCGGCAGTAGTCGGCATGGATGGCCCGGGCCAGGGCCTCGTGGGTGCCGGCCAGGATCTGCTCGGGGCGGCAAGCCTGGTCCAGCAGGCTGAAGGCCTGGATGGCCGGCGGGGCGCCGGGCGCGGCCTCGTCGCCGCGCAACAGCGTGGCCAGCCCCGCGTCCCCCGTCATCCGGACCACCACGGGTATGCCCAGGGTTCGCGTGCGGGGCTGGATGGCCAGTGCCGCCGCCAGGCCCAGGGCGTCGTTGTCGAGACAGATGAACACCGCAGTCGCGCCATCCTGCGCCGGAAGATAATCGCCGCGGTGGAATTCGGGCGACTCCACGTCTATGTCCAGGGCGGTGAGACGGCAGGCCTGGGCCAGGCGGGGATAGCGGTGGCAGAGCGACGCCACCTTGGCGGCGGCGATCCGGTCGATCACGGTCACATGGAATTCGCCGTCGGCACCCGCGTCGCGCCATCCGCGCGCCGCCTGGACGAGCAGGCTCTCGCCCATGCGCCCCAGGCCCACCAGCGTGAGGTGCGGGGCCGGGAGCGGGCGGCCCTCCGGCCCGGTAGTGGCCGGATGGAGCGACAGCCACGAGCGGGCGCCGATGTCGAAGACGTTGAAGAATTCCAGGCGGTACGGGTCCCGGTGCCGGCGCTCCAGCTCCTGTTCCACGAGGAGGCGGCAGAGCTGCGGGTCCGTGATGTGGACCACCGCCTGCAGCGGCTGGCCCCGCCTCCATCGGGCGAGTTCCCGGGCGTGCACCGCCACCTCGGCGTTGGCCCCGTCGTCGCCGCAGACGGCGACGACACAGGCGGCCTCGCCCAGCCGCGCCTTGCGCAGCATCTCGACATCGGTGGCGTCGCCCGGCAGCACGACGACTCCCAGGTCGCGGCACTGGGCGATGTGGTCGTTCCCCTCGTCGCGTTCGATGGCGACCACCCGCCGGCCCCCGGCGCGCAGTTCCCGCGCCAGGCGCAGGCCCTTCCGGCCCAGCCCGCAGATGACCACGTGGCTGCGCACGAAGCGCATCCGGAACAACTGCAGCTGCTCGCGGAACACCAGGGCGAAGGCTTTCACCGCGGCGATGGCGGCGATGCCGGGCGCGAGCAGTCGGGCCACCTCCAGTTCCCAGCCCACCGCCGGGCCGTAGACCGAGCCTGACTCCAGGGTGAAGAGCTGCAGGGCCAGGTACAGGATGTCCCAAAACGAACGCGACTGGCCCGTGGCGGCACAGTAGTTCCGGAAACCGACGATGCCGAGCCCGATGGACGCGAGTGCCAGCGCGCCGATGATCAGCCACTGGTGGTCCTGCAGCGCGCGCAGGGCCCGTTTCCCGATGCTCTGCCCGTTTCCGCTCCGCGAAACGCCGTGGCCGGATGCCGTGTGGTCCATGGACATTCCCCGACAGTCTGATTGATCCTGGGCACCGTCAATCTAATCCACCGGCCGTTCAAAGTCAAACCGGCGCTTCTGATTTTCCGTGAGTGTCGTCAATCGGTCCAAATCACACCAGACTTGCCGGCGGCCCGATTGCCTGCGGACACACACCGCGCAACATTGGCGCGTCACAACCGATAAGAATCGGTAGAACGGATGGACCGACGATGTTCGGCAGACCCTTGGCATCGGCCGGCCGGTGCTGGTACAATCCGAAGCACGGAGTGATCCATGCCATCGAAATTCACCGAAAGCCTGGAACTGGCCCGTGAGCTGCTCAAGATCTACCATCTGCAGGGCGCGGACTCGTTTGTCGAATGTCTCCAGCGCTATGCCCGGCTCATCGTCGAGGACTGCCAGCAGGACACGCGCCGCCTCAACACCCGCTTCAGCACCGTGGTGTTCGGGATGTTGTCCATCCTGTTCGTCAACGACGCCGAGCGGATCATGCGGCAGGAAGTGGCGGTCACCGAGGGCTTCATCAACGAGGCGGGCGCGGCGCGCAAGGCCGAGCTGTTTGTCCGGGACGTCGCCCGGTTTCTGCGCGAGTACGAGGCCGAGCGCCATGAGCAGGTCTTCTCGGAGCGCCTGCTCATGCACCTGGCCTCCTGCCCGCTGACGGAACTCAAGGAGATGACCCTCTCCGTGCTGGCTGAACGGTTCGATTACCATCCGAACTATCTATCCAACAAGTTCAAGAAGGAGAAGCGGTTCACCGTCCAGGAGGCGATCCTCAACGAGAAGCTGAATCGGGCGCTGTTCATTCTCCGCGATGAAACGGAACGCACCACCATCAAGGAGCTTTCATGGCGCCTTGGCTTCTCCGATCCCGCCTACTTCAGCCAGCTCTTCAAGAAGCGATTCGGCATGCTGCCCAAACAAATCCAGGCCACGTAGGCCGCAACTACCGTACGCCGCATTCGACGAATGCGGCCCGGCGGCAAACGGAAACAGGTAACGGCAGCTGAGGTCAGCGCCGTGACACCTCGTCGGGCTCCGGGCGCGCGTTCATCGAACGCGCGGTAAGGATGTCCAGTACGAGACAGCTGATGAAAACCGCTCAGGCGTTTTCCACCTTGAATTTCTTCTCGAACACGAGCCGGAAGACCATCACGATGGCGATGATGAGCAACTCGGCGCTCAGGATCTCGCTCAGGATGGGCAGGAAGGGGAGGTACGGCGGGCAACCGATCAGGATCATCAGGATCCCGAGCACCACCCCGATGGCGCCGGCCCGGCTGTAGCGCCAGAAGCCCCAGCGGTTGTCCTGCCGCAGCAGGTAATGGTGGTACCAGTTGATGAACACCGTCGCCCCCACGAACAAGACCAGATATTTGATGAGAACCGGCACCAGCGCCTCGGCATACTGGCTCCAGTTCTCCAGCAGGGGGTCGTAGATGTTCGCCCAGGCGGCCGCAGCGGCGGCGAGCGGTGTGGCGACGACCAGGCCTTTCCAGTACGCGTACTCCTGATGCTGGGCTCGACGAGTCTCCGCCACGTGGGTGGCCACCACGGGCACCAGCTCGGGGAAGTCCAGGACCTTCCGCCACGCCCCGCCCGCAGCACGGATCATGCTGTCGGCCGCCAGCCGGTTGGACCGGATCATTCCCATGACCGCCGCCGTGTCCAGACCCTGGTGAATCTTGCCGTCCACCAGCACGTCCCATCTCGCTGATGCGGTCATACCGCCGGTCGATCCGTTCACGGGCAACCTCCAGGCAGGCAGGATGTTCGAATGCGTCTCCGAAATCATACTGGAATCGAACTGAAAACGGAATGTTTGGGTGAGGCACCGAACCATAACAGTGCGGCACAGGTTCGGTCGGATTCCGACTGTTCCCGCTGGCGCCCTGCAGTCGAGGCGATTACAATGACTGTGATTACAACCATGGAGAGGCTGCCGCAGGACATGCACCGGAGGGATGTATGGGTATCCGCATGCGGTTGGGATGTGCCTTGCTGCTGCTGACGGTGATCGGCGGAGTGTGCGTTCAGGCGGCGAGCGAATACTCCGAGGAAGACGATGTCGAGCCCGCTGGTACCCTCATCCTGAGGACCGACGAATCGGGTGATGCTGAGGTGGATGCCTGGCTGCGGCTGGATTCGCCGGGTGGGCCGGCGCGGGTCTCGCCCGAACGGCTGCTGGGGCTCGTCCAACTAGCGGTGGGACAGCCACTGGCCGACTCCCGGGTCGTGGAGAACGACGGATTTCTTGCGGTGAGGGGGAAGCTCCGGCGGTGGGCGGTGCGCGACGGCCTCGTCGTGACGGCCACGGTGCGGATCAGCCCGCTGCAGGCCCTGCTGCGGGACGCGCATCAGCCGCGGCTGGAGCTGCGCCTTGGGCATCCCCGGCTGGGCTGGGCGGAGTACACGGGCTTCGAGCCGTCCCGCCGGTCCGCCGGCGCTCAGACGGAGCTGCGCCTTATCGTCCGGGCGGGCACCCCGGCGGTGGCTACGGCGACCGTCCGCTGGGGCTATGACCGCTGGGGGCTGTGGTGGCGTCTGGCGCTGGCGGTGCTGGCCGTGCTGGCGCCCCTCAGCCTCATTCTGATCGCACGGCGCCGGTCGCTGCGGCTGGCGGCCGCCGATCCCATCGCCGCCTGGTTCGGATTCTGGCGGACGTACCAGTGGGTGCTCGCGGGGGGTTGGCTGGCCTGGCTCTGGCTGGTTTTCGCCGGCCGGTGGGGGACTCTGGTTCAATTTCTCGCTGGTCCGGACCGTCCGGTCTGGCTGCTGGCGCTGGCCCTGCCGCCGGCGCTGGCGGGCGTCGCGTGCTTCCTGCCGGCGCGCGCGGTTTTCCGGCGGGTGCGCGGCATCCACCTCACCCCGGCCGAGATGGTGCGTCAGGAGTTCTGGCGGCAGTTGGCGTTTCTCGCGCCCGCGACGTTGGGGCTGGTGGGCCTGGTCTGTCTGTTTGACGAGACGCCCGTTGCCTGGCTGTGCTTCGGCCTGGCGCTGCTGAGCGCCTTGGTGGGGCTCACCGGCTACGCGTGGGCCACGGGCATGACCCCGCACCAGCTCATGTCCGGCGAGCTACGGGACCGCATGGAGGTGTTGGCCCGGCAGGCGGGCGTGACGCTCCGGCGGATCTTCGTCATGCCCGCCGGCCGTCTGCAGATCGGCAACGCCTACGCCCTGCGCGGCAGCGACGTGATCCTGACCGACTACCTGCTGGAGCGCCTCAACCGGGCCGAGACCGACGCCGTGATCGCCCACGAGCTGGGTCATCTCAAGCGGGGCCACCATCGGTTGGTGGGGTGGGTGTTCGCGATCATCTTCGTGCTCCTGTTTTTCGTGGGTGGCACCGTGTTCGCGGTCATCGCCATCCTGTGGCGCATGGCGGCGGAGGCGGCCGGGTGGGGCGGGGTGGACCGGCTGCCCGACCTGCTGGACGCAATGATCCTCATCCTGGCGCCCCTCGGTTTCGGGGCGGCGTTGTGGGGGCAACTGTTCGTCCGGCGGCGCTGCGAGCGCTCCGCCGACCGCGCGGCGGTGGCTCTCACCGGCGATCCGGAGAGCGCCATCACGGCGCTGGTGAAGCTGTCGCGCATGAATCTCGTTCCCATCCGCTGGGGGTTCTGGGACGAGCAACTGGGCACCCACCCGGCGACGCTGCGGCGTGCGCAGACCATCGCCGCCGACCACGCCATCCCGGCCGAGCGGTTGGACGCGCTGCTGTTGACGCCGTCCGCGCCGGTAGCCGACGGCTACCCGGTCCCGGAGGAGATGCGCAACCCGCAGCGCCTCTTCACCGCGGAGTTCAAATCGCGTCAGGTGATGCTGAATCTGCTGGTCATGCTCGGCCTGTTCGCACTAGCGCCGGCGCTCTGGTTCCTGCGGCTGGAAACAGTCGGCTGGACCGGCACCGCCCGGTGGCTGGCCCTGGGGGCGGGGCCGCTGGTTGTGCTCGCGGTGTACCTGCTGACAGCCAATTTTACCCAACTGTCGGGTTACGGCGCGGTGCGGCGGCAGTTGGCCGGCCGGCTGCGGCGACAGGGGGTGCTCACTGCCGAAGCGGACGGCGAGTTCGTCGGCCTGGCCCCCGAACCGCATCACCGTCTCTACGAGGGGCATTCGGTCTGGGACGTGGGATTTCTTGCCTGGAGCGATGCCGGGTTGGCCTATGCCGGCGACCAGTGCCGGTTTCTCATTCCCCGCGATGAAGTGGCCGCGGTGGCGGCAGGCGCCGGTCCGCCCGGACTGCTGCGGACTGAGGAGATCCGCCTACACTGGCGCGGTCCGGACGGGCGGGAGCGGACGTGGCGGCTGACGGCGCTGGGCGGTGCCTCGCGGCTCGGGAACTCGGCACGGAGTCGAAGGCTGCGACAGCGGCTGGCGGCGTGGTTGGCCGGCCAACAATCCTCAGGTGGCGGCCTGCTCACGGCGAGCGAGCCGCCCCCGTCGGAACTGGACGAAGTGCGCGGCGACCACCCCCGCCGGCACGTGCAGGCGGGCGGCGTCATCTTCAGCCTGGTGGTCATCGGCTGCCTCGCGGCGGGCGCGGCCACAGCGCTTGGCATCGACGGATGGGCTGTGCTCTACACACCGCTGGTCGCGGCGTTCGCGTTTGTCCTGGCCATCCTGCCCATGGCGCTGTATCGCGATCGCTGAGTTGTGTCCGGGGCGCACCTGCCGCAAACTCCATCGATGCCGGAGGCTCGTTCCTGCTCGTAAGTCGTAATCGTGATCGTAATCGTAATCGAGGCTCGGGACTCGGAGCTTGTTCCCGAACATCGGACAGCGGACCACGGACTTTCCAACCTCCCAACCTTCCAACCTTTCAACCTTCCAACCTTTCAACCTTTCAACCTTCCAACCTTCCAACCATTGAACAATCCTCAGAACAATAGCTGAAAAGTCCACTCGGTCGCGCAGGCAGTCTGTCCGAAGATGAGGGTTCCTGCAGACGGCTCGCGCTCGACGAGTCATGTTATTCCACGACAGGTCATCCCCCGTCAACGAACACTCGTCCCGTCCTGATCTCCTCTGGGAACCTCCCCTTGAGATGTTTCCGCCGGTTCTCGTACTAAATGCCAGCAGTCGATCCCACCCACGCCCCGGACGGCCTGGAAATGGAAAGCCGCCGCGGGGCCCAAAGGCCGGATCCGCACCCGGCCGGGAGGAAGCCGTGGAGATAACGGTGATAGGGGAGCGAACGATCGGTGCCCGGGTATGGCGACGGTGCTTCATCGGGGGGATGCTGATGGCGGGAATCCTGATGGCATCTCCATTGACGGCCCAGGTCGCCGAGCCCGTAGCGACCCTGATCGGATGGCAGGTGGAGCAGCTGGAACAGGCGTTCATCAATCGGGACCTGTCGGCCATTCAGCCCCTGCTGGACAAAGAATTTGAAATCGCCGGCCAGCAGGGCGACAACGCCCGGCTGGTGCTGCAGGCTGCGATGGACCAGCTCAACCAGCTCGAGGCCATCCGGGTCACGGACATTCAGCCGCTCCCGGCGGGATACCGGGTGACGGTGGATGTACAGATGTATGGGCTCGCCATGGAGCGGGACCTGGTGCTCTCGCCGTCGTTCCGAATCCTCGAACTGAACCTCTTTCAGGTGGAGTTCCGGATCCTGGTCAGTTGGGAACCCCTGACGGCGGCACCGCCTCCGGTCATCGCCGACCGTTTCCGGCTGGCCGCCAACCTGGTGCTCGTCGACAACGTGCGCCTCAACGGGGTGAGCGGTAGCATGATCCTGGACACCGGGACCAGCACGATGCTGTTGAACCTCCCGCGGCTCGATGGAGGGAGTGTCCGGCCGGCGGCCGATCACGGCGTCCTGGGCGGCGCCGGGGGGACCACCCGGGCGGTGAAACGCGTCTGGGTGAGCGAATTCGCCTGGCAGGATCTGCGTCTCGGCCGATTCGAGACCATCGGGATGGATCTGACGCATCTGGAAAAGCAGCTCGGCTGTCCCATCCTCGGGATCATCGGCTTCCGGACCATCCGGCAGTATGACCTGACCGTGGATTACGACCGGAAGGAGGTGACGCTGTGCCGTCTCGAGGCCAGCGGCGAGCGGCTCGACGCCCGGCAGTGTCCGACCGACGCCATCCGTATGCCGTTCGAGCTGGCCGGACCGCTGCCCGTGATCCCGGTGACCATCGGCGGCGAGCAGCTCCGCTTCGGGGTGGACACGGGCGCCACGGCGACCGTGATTGATCGGTCGGTGGACCTCCGCCTCAGCTCCGCCCATTACCGAGAATTGGACCGGAGCTTTTACGTCGGTGTCGATAACCAAAGCCGGATGACCCGCCGGCTGCAGTTGCACCGGACCCGGGTCGGGTCGACGGATTTTGACGGCATGATCGCGGTGGTGGGGGATCTGGCGCACCTGCGTCGGGACTTCGGGATCCGGCTCGACGGGCTGTTGGGGTACGAATTCCTGTGCCGGCGGCCCATGACCCTCAACTTCATCAAGCAGGAGCTGTGGATCGGCACCGGGTTGATGGCGCGCGACACCCGGCAGGGAGCGCCGGTCACAACGTCTGAACGTCAGCCCATGGTGACGCGTTAGACGCGCCGCCCGTCACATGGCCAGTTCTGCTTTCAGCTGGGAGTATTCCTGGTAGTACCAGAACAGCAGCTCCGACACCTGTGGGTCCGGCCAGGGGAAGACGGCCGGCACAGGACCGGTCGACGCCGAGGGGCGTCCGCCGGGATTGAGGACGGCCAGGCGGGTGAGTGTCTCAGCCCCCAGCGGAGTCACGGGATGCGGGGCCGGCGTCCAATCGACGGCCGCCAGCGTGGCGGGGGTGAATGGCGGCAGGCGGCGCGCCTGCACATTCACCGACTCCGGGAGGCGGGACACGCCGTCTCGGACCGGAATCCGATAGGTGCGGCCCGCACGCAGCATGGTGCCGCGCATGCCGTTGGCCGCCTGGATGGCGCGGACGCTCACGCCGTACCGGCGGGCCAGGTGCCCCAGCGTCTGGCCGCTGCGGACCCGGTGGTTGACGTAGACGACGGGCGGTTTGATCTTGCCCTGGTCCAGGAGCGGCTTGTAGGCGCGGATGCCCGTCTCCTGGGCGCGGCGGTTGTAGAAGCGCACGTGATAGTGATTGCGGTGCTTGGGTACGTGCCGGACCACCGACTGGCCGGTGCCGCGCGGAACCTGGAACACGTCGCGCAGCCAGTCCCGGTCTTCACCGATGGAGACCGCGTAATCGTACAAGAGGCGCTGGATGCTGCGGTCCAGCAGGATGGTCTCGACGTCGGTGTGCACCACCAGCGCCCGGACCAGCGCCCAGTTGCGGGGCAGGTCCAGGTTGCGCACCGTGCCCGTGCTGTGCCACGCGCCCTGGCCCTTCTTGAAGTAGAAGCCGAGATCCGTGTCGCGACCGGCCTGGTGGGTTTGATGCCGGTTGAGACGCCCGCCATCGTCTTCGCTGATGTCGCCGATGTAGAGGGGGTGGGAATCCGGGTACAAGGCGTGAACCGCCCGGATGGCGGTCTCCACGAAGGCGATGGTCTCCTCGGTGCCCCAGGACTCATCCGGATTGACCACATCCCAGAACGGACCCGAGGTCATCTGGCGGCCGTTCAGGAGCACGCCGCCGCTGGGGAAACCGATGGAAACGGAGCCGAGGGCGGCGGTGTCCTCGGCGATGAGCCAGCTGAGCTGCTCATCGCTGAGGCCCACCATGTCGGTGGGTGGCTGGGCGGTGAGTGTGAATTCAGGGATTGCAGCGGGAGTGGGGACGGCACTTTCGAGCAGGGCGGGGGGAAGGGTATAGGCGGGCGAAAGGAGACTCAGCAGGGTGATGACCAGTCGCCAACCATTCATGGTGCCGCGCCTGCCTCCTGGTAACGGTTCAGCCGCTGCCGATGCTCGAAGGAGAAATATTAAACGAGTGAAAACCGGATGTCTAATAAAAATTGTAAAAGTGTTCCATAATTTTACAGTCGGGACTCAGGAAAAAGTGTTGCCTGAATCGTCCGCTTTCTGATATTCCGGACACAGACAGTCCGGTTGAGAGACGCACCTCATGATAGACAGCACGATCGGTGACGATACGGTATTGGCACTCAGCCGGTACCTGGTGACGGTGGAAATCTCGGACAATATGATCTTCTGCGGGCACGCCGTCTTCGGGCGCCGCCGGCTGCTGGATCGCCGCATGCTGTCGCTGCTCGGCGTTTTCCGGCCGCCGCAGACCCCTGTTGCGGCCGTGATCGAGTTCCTGAGACTCAATCCGCGGCTGGCCGTGACGGAAGGTCTGCCGGAGCTGGTGCACCGGATCATCCGGGGTTATGTGGAGGACGGAATCCTCGTGCCGGCCGATCAGGATGAGCCGGCCGCCGTTGCCGAGCGACTCCGCGGCACCTACGGACGCGACGTCGACGGGGCGTTCGGTGTCGACGCCATTGAGGACGCGTTCACGCCGGTCCTGCCGGAGCGGCTGGACCGGCCCTCACCGGAGGGAAAAAGCGAGCCGCTGACGATCCTGCTCCTGGGCTGGTGCGCGGTCCAGTCGCTGCGGCCGGTGCTGGCGGCGGCGGCCGCCGCCCGCGGCTTCCAAGCGGTGATCCAGGTGGGATTTCCCGACGATGTCCATCTCATCGACGCGCTGGCGCCGGACGTGACGGTCCTGCAGTTGAGCCACCGGCTGATCCTGGCGCCGGTGCTGGACGGTCTGCACCTGCTGCCACCGGAAGAGCTCGAGAACCGCATCACCGGCGCCGAGGCCGCCATCCGGTCGGCCGTGGAGAAGGCTGCCGCGCGGACCGGTTCCCGGCTGCTGCTGGTCCAGGGAATCGCCGCGCCCCAGGTCTCGCCGTTCGGCGCGGCTGATTTCCGACATGCGCCGAATGTCAGCGATGTGGTGATTCGGCTCAACCGGGCCGCCCGCGAAGCGGCGGCGCAGCACCCGGACACCTTGTTCGTGGATGAGGAGGCGCTCACCGCCTCTTTCGGCAAGCGGTGGCTGATGGACGATCTGGTGTCCACCTTCAGTCATCACGGCCTGTTGGGGTATCCGCCCGGTGGCCCGGCAATCGACGTGCCGGCAGATTCGGCGGAGCCGGGTGAGCAACCGGAGCCGCCGGCGGACGCGGCGAGTCGAATCCGCTTCCACCGGCTGATCAGCGGTGCCTACCTGGACCTGTACGAGATCTGGCGAGGCCGCGACGCGATCCGTTGCGTGTTCACGGATCTGGACGGGACGCTGTGGCCCGGCCGCATCGCCGACGAAGCGTTCGATTTCACCGATGAACGGCTGGTGGTCCCGCTCATGTACGGCTGGTACGCCGGGCTGCACCAGGCGCTGCAGGTGCTCCGCAGCCGCGGCATCGTCCTGGCCGCCGTGTCGAAAAATGATCCGGGCGTGCTGGCAAAGTGGCGGCCGGACCGGCTGCCGCTGGGCTTGGGTGTCCGCGCTGAGGAGCGGGGCCACCTGCTGCGGCCCGACGACTTCGTCGCCGTGCGCCTGTCGTGGGAGCCCAAGAGCGCGGTCATTCGGCGGCTGACGGCAGAGCTCGGGGTGACCCCCGGACAAGTGGCGTTCATCGACGACCATCCCGTGGAGCGAGCGGAGGTGCGCCAAGCGCTCCCCGGCGTGCTGGTGCTCGGCGATGATATGGCGCGGGTGCGGGAGGTGCTGCTCACCTCGCCCCGATTCCAGGTGCTCGATGTGAGCCCCGAGGCGCGGCGGCGCACCGAGACCACCCGGGTTCGGCTGGAACGGGAGGCCGCCCGGACGGCGGCCCCCGATGCCGGTGCGTTCCTGAAGAGTCTGGAAGTGCGCTGCGTGGTCCGGGTGGAACGGGACACCGCGCGGGCGGCGCGGATCAGCGAGCTGCTGCGGCGGACCAACCAGTTCGCCACCACGGCGCAGCGGCCCGCCGCGGCGGAGCTGGCGGTGCTGATGGGGCGGGACGGATCGGCCGTGGTCTCGCTCCATGTGCGGGACCGGTTCGCCGATTACGGGCTCGTAGGCGCCGCGGTGGTGGAGGGGGTGGCGGTCACGGCGTTTGCCATCTCCTGTCGCGTCATCGGCCTCGAGGCGGAGATCCCCCTCCTGCGCCGGGCGCTGGAGCTGGCTGGGCGGGGTGGCGCCGCGGTGCGCATGCTGTTCACGCCCACAGAGAGGAACCTGCCTGCGCGACGGCTGTTCCTCCTGCCGGGCTTTTCGGCCCTCGCGGACGGCGCCGGCTTCCTCTATGATCTGTCGCACCACCCGCTCCCGGCCGACCCGCCCCACCTGCAGGTCATCGAGGAATGATTGCAATCGGGCACTCCGTGATGATCGTCGCAGATCCGACTCAGGACCGGCGCGCCGCGATGGCAAACCGGTTGTACCACTGATATACTGATAACCGCATTCGTGGGAGGGGGAAGGGGCGGGGATGCGCCCCGGGAGGTGTCGATGGCTGAGGGATCGGGCAAGCGGTTCGGCTGGCTCAAGTGGACGGGCATCGTGCTGGGCGTTTTCGTGGCAGCCCTGGTGGCCGTGGTTCTGCTGATCGACGTGAATCAGTTCAAGCCGGAACTGGAGCGGGAGTTGGGGCGAGTGCTGGGGCGGACCGTGACCCTTGGCCGGATCCACCTGGCCCTGCTGGACGGGGGGCTGCGGATCGAGTCGATCGCCATCGCCGAAGATCCCGCGTTTGGAGGCGACCCGTTTCTCCAAGCCCGCAGCCTGTCAGTGACCATGGAGTGGGTGCCGTTCATCAAGTCCCGGGCACTGCGGGTGACCGACATCCGCCTGGAGTCGCCCGATATCCGGTTGATCCGCGGTGCCGGGGGCCGGTGGAATTTTTCCAGCCTCGCTGCCGGGGCCGAGCCGCCGACGGCGCCCGCTGGAGAACCCGGCCGGGGTCCGGCGGCGGTGGATCTGCAGGTGCGCCGACTGGCGATCACGGGGGGGCGGGTCCGCGTGGTGCACGCCGACGCCGGCGGCAAAAGGTTCCAGTATGAGGATGTCCGCCTCGACGTGAGAGATTTCAGTCCCGGCTCCCGGTCGCCGTTTGAATTGGCCGCCATGCTGCCGGCTGAAGGGAAACTGGCGGTCCGGGGACACTTCGGCCCCCTCAACTCCGGGGACATCGCCCGCACGCCGATGGAGGCGGACGTTCGGGTGGATGGTCTCGACATCACCGCCTCCGGTTTCCTGAAACCGGAGGCCGGTCCGGCCGGAGTGGTGGATTACTCCGGGAAGGTGTCGCACGACGGCACGACCATCCGCAGCCGCGGTGAAGTCCATGTGGACCGGTTGCGGATCATGAAGGGCGCCGCACCTGCCGGGCGTCCGGTGGCGGTGGCGTACACCCTGGTGACGGATCCGGCCGCCCGAACAGGCCGGCTCGAGGAGGCCGCCGTGACCGTGGGCGGCGCGGTCGCCCGGCTGGCCGGCACGTTTGCCCCCGCCGGCGAGTCCACGCAGATCGATATGACGCTGCGCGGCGAGAAGATGCCGGCGGAGGACCTCATGGCGCTCCTGCCGGCGCTCGGCGTGGAACTCCCCAAGGGGGCGGCCCTCCGGGGCGGCACGCTCGGGGCGGACCTGGGGGTGAAGGGACCGGTGGAGGCGCTCGTGACCACGGGCACGGTGGCGATGCGCGACACCAGTCTCACGGGATTTGATCTCGGCTCCGACATGTCGGCCGTGGCCGGGCTGGTGGGGATCAAGACCGGCCAGGACACGCCGATCCAGCTGATGGGCGGCGACCTGACGATGACGCCGGCGGGCATCGAGTTTAGCCGCATCCGGCTGGTCATGCCGGAAATCGGCCAGCTCGACGGCGCCGGGCGGATCGGCGCCGACAACACCCTTGATTTCCGGATGCGGGCGACCCTCGCCGAAAACGCCACGGGCGGCGTGACGCGGCTGACAGGCTTGAAGCAATCGGGTCCGGTGGTCGTCCCGTTCCGGGTGCAGGGAACCACCCGGCAACCGGTGTTCACGCCGGAAGTTCAGAACCTGATCCAGGAGGAACTCAAGGGCTGGGTCGGCGAAAAAACCGCCGGTCAGGTAGGCAGTTTCCTCGAGGGCGTTCTGGGTTCCAAGAAGAAGAAGTGACGCCGGCCCGTCGCCGGCGTCCGGTTACCGGCCCAGGAGCGCCGCAGCGCCGGCGGCCAGCTCTTCGGGATCCAACGGGCGGCGGTGCAGCCGCACCCGCGCGATGGCGCCGTGGAAGAACTGGCTGCGGCCGTTGTCCATGGCGCCGATCTGGGTGAGCATGCCCGCGCTGTCGTACTTGAAGTTGCCCGCCAACCGGCCCTGGGCCACCCGCTGACCGTCCACCCACAACTCCAGAATTTGCTCGTAGCTGCGGTGGACCGCCGCGAACACGTGGAATTCGCCGGGATTCAGTCCGGCCATGGGCCAGGCGATTTGAAACGTTTTGGGCAGGTCGCGCCGGAAGATCAGCTTGCCGGCGGCGATGGAGAAGCAGTACGGATCGTGGCCGCCCCGCTCGTCACCCCGCCAGACCATCATGTGATAGCCGCCGCCGGTGGCCGCGGATTCCGCCAGGCGCGCCACGACCTCGATGGTGGTGTCGCCGCGCATGTCGAGCTCGCGGATCGCGTCGAGCAGCACCCAGTCGCTCTGGCCGTTGAACATCAGCGCGCCGCCGCCGGGGGCGTCCACACGGGTGGGCGCGCCGCGCACTTCGGCACGGATCCCGTAGGGGCCCAGATCCACGAAACCGATGGCTCCGGAGGGATCCGCCACCAAGTCCATGACCAGGCCCGCGGCGATGGCCGCGCCGGTGTCCGGCGGCGCCGAGGCGGGCATCCCCTGCGACGCGGCGTCCGGCGACCGGTCCGTGCCCGGCACGGGCTCTGATGGGGGCAGCGGCTCCGACGGCACGGCTGGCGTGGCGGTCTGGTTCGCCGGCGGCTGATCGGATTGCGCCGATCCCTGGACAAACGTCGGGCGGGAGGGTCCGGTGTCCGGCGGCTTCCCCGGCTCTCCGTCGACGGCGAGGCACGACAGCCGGTCGATGCCGGCCAGCACGGCGCGGACCAGCGACTCCCCGTCGGGTCCTTCCGTTCCTGTGGCGGCCCTGGCGCTGCCGACGACGATGACGTGCCATCGGCACGCGATGGCGTGCGTGCGTAGCGCGGTGCGGGCGACGCCCCCGAGATCGCCCATCTCGGCAGGCTGCATGCCGTCCATGCCCTCGATGAAATCGCGGACCTTGGCGCGGGCGTCGGCCGCGTTGGCGCACAGGCGGATCTTGATCGAGCTCCCGCGGTCCGGCCAGGTCATGGTGTAGATCAGCTCACCATCCGTCTCGGTGCGGTTGCGCATCACCGGGGCGCCGGACTCCTGGCCGTCGAAGGCAGGGAACAGCCCCCAGATATCCTCATCCGGGCAAGCTGCGGACACGAGGCCCGCTGCGGTGAGCCACAGGATGGCTACTGCCAGCCGAATGCCGGCGGTGGTATGGGACCGGAGTGGTGTGATCATGGCTGACTCCCCAGTCGGAGTGAGATTCGCATGGGTCGCACTGTACCGCAGAAAACCGGCCGGCGTCAAGGCGGGCGGGAGGCGCTCGACGCCGGTTGAAGGTGAGGGCCGGTTCGCGGGACAGGTGGCGGCGGATCCGGGGGTGATCGTCTTCCCCCCGTCCGGCCGGAAGGACGCGGCCGGCTCAGCGCAGCAGGTAGACGACAGCCACCGCCACGCCGATGATGACGACCACCCCGCGCAGCACGGCGGGCCGAAGCTGGCCGGCCAGCCGGCCGCCCGCGACGCCGCCCAGCAGCGCGCCGCCCGCCATGACCAGCGCCGCCGTCCAGACGACCTGGCCCGAGAACAGGAAGTACACGGCCGCCGCGACGTTGGTGGCGAGGGCGATCGCCTGCTTCAGCGCGTTGAGGCGCGTCAGGGAGTCGTGGAGGATGAGGCCCAGGACGGCCAGCACGATGACGCTCAGGCCCGCGCCGAAATAGCCGCCGTACACGGCGGCGCCCGCCACCGCGAGCGCCGTCGCGGCGCGGGCGGCGCCGCTCTCCCGCGCCGGTCCGACCCGGCGCGTCAACCAGGCCCGCACCGGCTCCTGGATCGCCAGCAGACCGGCTGCCAGCAGGATCAGGTACGGGACCAGAGCGCCGAATAGGCGCTCGCCGGACAGGAGCAGCAGCAGACCGCCCAGCACCCCGCCGGCGGCGCCGGCGGGCAACAGCAACCACAGCCGATCGCCCTGACACCGCAAGTCACTGCGTTGCGCCAGTGTGGCGCCGAGATACCCGGGGCAGAGCGCCACGGTGTTGGTCACGTTGGCGGCGACGGCCGGAACACCCACGGCCATCAGGGCGGGGAAGCTGATCAGCGTACCGCCGCCGGCCAGCGCGTTCACGGCACCGGCGGCCGCCGCGGCCAGGAAGATGACGAGATAGTCCGCTCCCCCGGCCATGGCGGTCACTCCGCACCGGCGCCGCCGGACTCGGCGAAGAGCCGGGCGAAACCGGGATACGGGATCAGGGGAATCAGGTCGAAGGCGATGAGCCCGTGGCGCACCAGGGGCAGGGTGGACAGGGCCGCTTGGGCGGATTGCCTGTCGGGACATTCGAGGACCAGCACGGCTTCGTCGCGGTCCGATCGGAAGTACAGCTCGCGGATGATCCCCTGCTGGTACAGCTCCCACGCCCGGGCCGCCTCGGCGGGCAGATGGGGCGCAAACCGGTCCTCGGTGATACCGGCGACTTCTCGTTCCAGCGCTAGAAACTTCATGCGTGTTGGCCTCCCGCTGAATCACGGCATTGTACCGTCTTTGAGGGGTGTTGCCAACCGCCTGGCAGTGCCGGGGCTGGTTGAGCCGGAAGGTGCGGATGCCTTCATCCCGGTGCGCCGTTCAGGATTGTCGCCATTCGTTTCGCCGGCTTTGGTACAATCGCGCCGGAGAGACGGCCGTTCATGGCACACCATCCGAGCAGATCAAAGCCGAATCGCTGCCGGGCAACCCGCGGCGCGAGTGACTCCGTTGGGCGTCCGGGCCAGCCGGACCGGTTTCCCGCCTCCCGGAGAAACCGTTGGCTGCTGCTGGCCGGCGCAGCCGTTGTCTGGCTGGCAGGACTGGCCTGGCGGGGAGGCATCGGCGAGCGGGGATCCGTGGTCTACATGGCGGACGCCGCGTTCCACTACCGCTTGGTGGATCAATTGCTGGCGAGCGGCCGACCACTGGCGGCGGATCCGCTCTTCGTCCAGGACGAACCGCGCGTCCCGTTCCGGGACATGTACCCGCCGGCCTTCCACTATCTCGCCGCCGGCTGGGTGCGCCTGGCCGGTTGGGCCGGCGCGTCGCGCGAGTCGGCCCTGGTCGTGTTGTGCGCGCTGCTGGGCAGTCTGGTGGTCCCGCTGACCGGCTGGCTGGCCTGGCGCGCCGCCGGACGGGCCGATGCGGTGGTGGCGGCCATGCTGCTTGCGGCCGCCGCCACGCCGCTGGTGACGCGGGGCGCGTATGGCATCCTGCGTCCGGAATCGTGCGGCGCGGCCTTGGTGGTCTTGGCCGCTTTGCTTGCAGCAATCTGGTCATCCCACTGGTCGCGCGGGCGGCAGACGGTCTGGCTGGCCGCCGCCGTCCTGGTCCACGCGTTTGGCGCCGGCACGTGGCGGCTGTTTCCAGCCCTGGCGGCGCTCGGCGTCGGCGCCGCGGTGACCTCCGACTGGCTGGCGGAGCGCCGGCCGCGCCGAATGCCCGTCCTGCTGGCCGGCATCGCGGGCACCGTCGCGGCGTGGGCCACCTGCGACTTCTACCGGGCGGGGGCGCCGGATCACCTGCTGTTCCTCCTGCCGGCGCTGCTGCCGGCGGCCGTGCACCTGGCGTTGGGGTCCGGCCGCGCCTGCGCCTTCGGTGTACGGATCGGAGCAACACACCGCTGGGCGGGACTCAGCGCCATTGTCGCCTTGCTGGTGACGGCGGGCTTTGCGGTGGTGCCCGTCCTCCGGGCCCGGGTGATCGGCTGGCTGGGAACGGGCGGTGTGCCGCTGAACGAGGCCAATCTGTACGGACGGATCGTGAACGAGCTGCAGCCCCTGGATCTGCTCGCCGCCTTCGCCCAGGAGCGCTGGTTCTATCTGCCGGCGGCGATGGCCGCGCTGGCCGCTGTCTGGATATGGCGGCGGGCGTCGCGGCCGGGCGATCCGTTCCTGGTTGTGACGGCGATTGGGTACGGGTTGGCCGCGCTGCTGTTTGTCCGCTTCGAATACGTGGCGGCGCCGTTCGCTCTGGCGCTCCTGGCGGCCGCGCTCCGCGACGCGCTGGCCGCGACCCTCCCCGTCCGCTGGGGGCGGGGCTGGGTGTCGGTCGGTTTGCTGGCGGCGCTCTTGCCCGCCGTGGTGGCGCACGCGCGGCTGGACGGCCATCTCGCCGATCCACCGACGCGGCAGGAAATGAACCGCCGGGAAACCTATGCCTGGCTGCGCGAGAATCTTCCGGTGCACGGCGCCATCGCCGCCTCCTGGTCGCTGGGCTTCGAGCTGCAGACCTACGCCGGCCGGCCGACGCTCACCGACGGCTTTCTCGAAAGCCGCCTGAATCGGGCGCGGCTGCTGGCGTTCTACCGGGCGCTCTATGGGGAAGACGAGGAGCGGCTGGCCGCGTACTGCCGCCGCCACGGCGCCCGCTGGCTGGTGCTGGACCGGTCCCACCTGCTGCCGGTGGCCCGCACGCTGGAGCTGCCCTGGCGGGAGTGGGTGGATGTGTCCGAAGGACCGGACCAGACGCTTCAGGTGTCGATCCGGCCGGCCGGACTCCGGCTCGTCCATGTCCGGCTGTTGGGGGGGCAGCCCACCCGGTGCTTCCGACCCGTGTATGACGCGGGCAACTATCTGGTGTTGGAACTCGGCGACGTCGCCGACGGGTGATCGCCGGATCAGCCGGCCGATTCCCCCGGACCGATCACCTCGGTCACCTCGATGTGCCGGCGGCGCAGTTCGCTGACCAGCTGTTCATAGGGCACGTCCCGCACCGGCGAGAGCACGCCCCGCCCGGCGATCCGCCCGTCGACGATCATCTGGGCGCCGATGCCGGCGGTGAAGCCCACAGTCCGGCTCATGGCGGTGAGGCCGGTGGCGAGGTCCCGCCGGTCGATGACCTGGTGGACGGCCCGCGCGGGCCGGCCGTCGCGCCGGCCGACCGTTTCGATCCGGACCATGGCGATGTCGCGCTCCCCGTCGCCGAGGCGCAGGTGCGGCTCCAGCGCCCGGGCCAGGTAACGCAGCCGGTCCACGGCGACGCCGTCCACCACGACCGGTTCGGGATCCAGCAGGTGGAGGTCCACCAGCGCTTTCCAGAACGCGCAATGACCCGGCCAGCGGAGCGTGTAGCGGGCCATGAGGCCGAGGCCGGCGGCGGGTCCCACGGCGTCCAGGTAACGGGTCGCGTCGCCGTTGGGGTACGCCTCGAGCTCGCCCAGCCCGTCGACGGCCACGCGGTGAACGTGAGCCGGGTTGAAGACGTCATCGGCTCCGACTTCCACCACGGCACCGTCGCGGATGTACCGGGCGACACGCCGATAGGTCCGCAGCACGCCCTCGAAGGTCCAGGTCACCTTGTACCGGAGCGGATTGTCCGCCGCCGCCGGTTCGGGAAGCCCCGCGCCGTAGCTGCGGATCTCGCGGATGTCATCCAGGCAGGCCAGCGCCCGGCCCAGCAGCACGAGGTCAATCCCCGGGTCCAAGCCGAACTCGGGCAGGATGGCCACCCCGGCCGAACGGGCCGGCCCGTCCAGCTCCCGCACCTCCGGCGACGTGTAGAAGGTGTTCACCAGGTGCACGCCATGGCGCAACGCCGACTCCGCCACGAGGCGCTGGTACTGGGACGGCATCAGGTCGATGGCCACGTCGGGCCGGTGCGCGAAGAGGCGGTCCACCTGATCGGGCTCGTCGGCGTCGCAGGCGGTGCAGGACACCCTGTTGCCGAAGCCTTGGGCGGCCACATACGCGCGCAGAGCCGCTCCGTCTCTGTCGGCGGCCACCACCCACTGCACCGCCGGGTTCGCGTGCAGATCGTGCAGCGCCGCCTTGCCCTGCAGGCCAACTCCCAGCAATAGAACCTTCATGGCAATCGCTCCTGATTGAATTCAGACATATCGATGACGGCGCTCTGCACGGATTCATCGGCCCGCCGGTTGGCGGCCTTCCGCTGCGGGCCGGGCACTTTCGAGCATGCTCTGGCAAGCGGCCAGGACCGCCGTCGCTTCCGGAGTCGCGGGAGATTGCCGCTCGAATCGCCGGACCAGCCGCCGCGCGAATGCCGGCCGCCGGAGCCCGGCCTGCTCCATCAGCCGCAGGATCGCCTGGTGAATGGTCTGCCGGATCGCCGGCTGTTCGTCGTGCAGGCAGCCGATCAGGCGGTCGGCGATCCGGGCGAACACCCGCCGGTTCCTGAAGTGCGGCATGAATTCCCCGAGGATCCAGGCGTGGTACTCGGCCGCCCGGCGGTCTTTCTCCCGGCCCGCCTCGAGCAATGAACCGAACCGGTGGAGGGAATCGCCATGGGTCCCGCGCAGGCTCCGCTCCCTTGCCTGGGATTGGGCATACCGGTTGTCCAGGGCGTCGAGCGCGCTCGACACGATTTCCTGGTGCCGCCGGTTGAGGCGGCGCCTCTCTCGGTCCATCCCGTGGCTGATTTGGTCCAGTTTGTCCTGGAACGAAGTACCGTATTTCGACACCATCTCCCGGGCATTCCGGCACGCGCCATCCAGCCACTCGTAAGCGGCCAGGTGACTCATGCGCTCCAGCGACTGGTGCAGGTAACTTCGGCCGAAGTCGTCGCTGCCACCGGGAATCCATTGCCGATAGAGGAAATATCTGCGGCACTTCGGACAGGTCAGCAGGCGCTCATCTTTGCCGGAGGCGTATTCTTTCAGTGAGGGGTTGGATTCGGCCAGTCGTTCCACGGCTGCCTGGAACGATTCGCCGGACTTCGATTCCGGTTCATTCAGGTCGCACTCGGTTTCCAGGAATTCCGGCAGGTCTCCGCAGTTGGCGCATGGTGTGGTTAATGCCATCGAACCTGCTCCTCCGTCGACTGGCTCTCCAATCATCCGGCCCGCGACTTTGGTTGGAGGGATTCGGCCGATCGAGGCATCCGCGGATCGAAGTTCAAACTTCCGGATGCTTGGTGATATTTTATGATATCGACGACGATACGCCAACACCTGGCGGTGAGTCGCACCGTCGACGGACGGGATTTGATTTTACAGACAGGCTGGGGTTTAATGTGCTCCGAGGCGGTTGTCAATCGATCGGGAGGTGGCAATGGGTTTCCTGCACGGGATGCTGTTCGCCTTTCTGGCTCTGTTCCCCATCCTGAATCCGCCGGCGATGTCACCGGTGTTTCGCATGCTCACCGGGCGGGTCTCCGACGAGGAACGCCACAAGCTGGCGCTGCTCATCGGGTGCTATTCGTTCGCCCTGCTCACGGCGCTGCTGTTCGTGGGCGGCTGGCTGCTAAAGCTGTTCGGCATCTCGATCCCCGTGATCAGCGTGGCCGGCGGACTGCTGCTGTTCCACACCGCCTGGCGGATGCTGAACCGCGAGCCGAAGATCAGCGCGGGCGAACAGGAGGAGTTGCAGACCCGGATGCTGGACCGCGCGTTCTTCCCCCTGACCATGCCCGTCACCGCCGGACCCGGCTCCATGGCCATCACCCTGACCCTGGTGCCCGAGGGAAGCATCCTCGAGGTGGCCACGCTGGTTCAGTTCGCCGCCGTCACGGCGGGCATCGCCCTGGCCGCCTTGTCCATTTTCCTCTTCTACCGGTTCTCCGGCGTGATCCTCGGCCGGATGGGGAAGACGGGGCAAGCCACCATCAACCAGGTGTCCGCCTTCATCCTGCTGGCCATCGGCGTCCAGATCGTCTGGAACGGCGTACGCGGACTGCTGGCCACGCTGTAGCGGCCGTCCCGGGCGCCGCTCCCCGCCGGGACGTGCCGCCACGTTCCCGATTTGACAGTTCGTCCCGTCCTATTTGAGTTGCTGCCGCAACCAGCTGTCCACGGGCACGCCGTCCACGGTGGCCGCGTGGCGCCCCAGCCAGGTCCGTGCCTTGGCGGCGGCCGGTTTCCAGGTGGCGACGTTGGCGTGGGCGTTCAGCTCCAGCAGCGCCAGCGCCAGCGCGGTGGCCAGGATCTTCTCCGCTTCCGGTCCAGCCGGTTCCAGACGGCGCGCCCAGTCCCGCAACTCGGCCAGGGAGCGGTTCGCCCAGCCGGCCAGCGCGTCGTTCAACGGGAAGGAGCCGTCCGCCCGCTGGTGGAGCAGCAGGTCCAGATACCAGATCGCCGGATCCTGTTTCGTGGGCGGTTTGGCGGGTTTGGCGGTGGTCCGACGCTCATAAAACGCCGGTTTAGAGTGTTCCATGCTTGCCGGAGCTGAACTGAACAGCATCTTCGACGAATCGACGTCTGGCATACCCCCGGCCATCGTTTGATCGACGGGCACGGCCTTGTTCAACTCAATCCGTATTCCTTTTTGCCGCGGTTGGATTTGGCCGCGGCCGTGCCAGCCTGCGGTGACCATGACGGGCACGCGGCGCGCCTCGGCCGGGGCGGCGGCTTTGGTGTCGGACGGCCGCTCCACGATGCCCACGAAACTGGTCTCCGCTGACAGCAGTCCGTACTCTTTTGACAACGAGACGAGACCCGACTCGGCGCGCGGACGGTTCCGCCGCTGGGTGGAGCCCGAGGGGACGCCGAAACCCGCCTCCAGTTCCCGGATGCGCCGCCGCGCCCAGAGGAGGGGCACCGGGCCGTCCGGGGCGGCGCGGCGCACCGTCGCGGACCACTCCCGCGGCCCGGCGGCGGTCAGGGCGGTGAAGGTGACCACCGTGCCGGCGGCGACCGACGCGCCCGGCTGGGTCAGCCGGGCGGCGACCACCAGCGGCTCACCGGCGAACACCGGCGGCGGCGTCACCGGGGCCTGTTCCACCGACACGCCGCCCCAGTCGAACCGCGCGTCGTGGAGCAGCGGCGTGTCGATCCGGCCGAACTGGCGCAGCACCTTCGGCTCGATGCGCTCGCCGGGGAAGATGAACTCGCATTCGCCCCGGCTCTCGCGGGCCAGGCCCCGCACGAGAAACTCGCTGGCGCCGGCGCCGATGCCGAAGCTGAATATCCGCCACCGGGCGGCGATGGTCCGGACGAGATCCAGCACCTCCTCCTCGTTGCTGACCTGGCCGTCGGTGAGGACAATCACGTCCAGGCGGCCCTCCCGGGCGCCGCTGACCAGCTCCTGCAGGGCCGGCAGCAGCTCGGTGCCCCCCAGGTCGGCGTCCATCGCCTGGATGCGGGCGACCGCGCCGTCCAGCGAGGCCTGGGAGAAGTCCACGAACCCGGCGGTGAGGTGGTCGGTCCGCGAGCCGAACCGGATGATCCGGAACCGGTCGCCGGGACGCAGCGCCCGCAGGCACAGCTCCACGGCCCGGCGCGCCTCGTCGATGGAGTCGCCCCGCATGGAGCCGGAGCAGTCCACCAGGAAGGCCAGTTGACGCGGGGCGGGCTCAGCCGCCGACATGTCGGGAAACAGCGTCAGGAGCAGATGGTCCCGGCCGTGAGACTCGGCGGCCAGGACGGAGGCCTGGTGCGGCGAGGCCGTCCGGCAGACAAGGATGAAGTCGCGGTCCATGATCGTCTCGCGCGCCGACAGGCGCACTGTGGCGTTCGCGCCGTCAACGGCGACCTCGACCGGGTGGGAGAGCGACGACACCGACCGGATGGGCGACGCCATCTCCAGCGCGAGCTCAAGGGTCAGGCCGTACGGGACGTCGGCGGCATAGGGCGGAGTGATCCGCTCGATTTCCGCCTGCTCCGCCGCGGACAGCCGGGGCGGGGTGTAGCGCGGTGAGAGGGTGGTGGGAAGCATCAGCCGGACGCCGTCGCCGTCCAGGCGCGCCTCGAGCACCAGCCGGATCTCCACGACGGCCTCCTCGCCGGGGCAGAGATTGCCGACGCTCATCTGGAAGACGTTGGGCCGCTCCTGGTCCAGCAGCACGGCGGTGTCGCCCCGGCCCATGGCCTCGTCGTAGCGGTCGAAGGCCTTGTCGCGTTCCTCGATCTCCGCCCGGATGACCCGGTCGCCCAGCGTCACCGTCAGCCCGCAGACCGCCGCCGCCTCCGGCAGCGGGAAGAGGTACATCGCCTCGATGGGCGTCGCCTCGGCGTTGCGGTATCGCTGGATCACCCGGAGTTCCAGCGCCAGGTCGCACAGGCGGCCGCGGTAGGCCACGCCGGTGAGCGGCACGGGCTGCCCGCTCACCGTCACCAGTCCCTGCAGGGTCGATTCGGGTTCAGTCTTCACTCGCGCCATGATCGGTTCCTCCTGTTTCGGTTCCCTCCAGCGGAGGGACAATGTCGCGACAGCACGTCGCCACAGCCTGAGCCAGCCGTCGCAACCGGGCGGGCGATATCCGGAAGCGGCCGCCCTCCAGGTGCAACTCCAGGCCGAGCGCCACCGGCAGCCGCAGCCACAGGGCGGACGGCCCGGCGGCCGGGGCTTCGGCCGCGCCGTCCGGCGGGGCCGGGCCATCCAGGCGGGCGGCGATGGCCTCCAGGCTGAGCGCGTCATCCTGAAGCGACCGGATCCGCCGCAGCCGCTCCAGGTGTGCCGCGGTGTAGTAGTGGCCTCGGCCGGCGCCCAGGGGCGGGGGGATCAGGCCACGCTGGACGTAATAGCGGATCGTCCGGCGCGACACGCCCGCCGCTTCCGACAGCTCGCCGATGCTCAATTGCAGGTGTCGCTCGCTCATGGAATATTAATACGACATCTACTGTCAATATGTCAAGTGTTAAAATACGAGGGCGGAATGCGGCCGGATCGTCCGACGTCCGCGGGCGGGCAGTGTGATGGCGCCGATGCAGTGGGAGTTAGTACGTGCCGGGCAGGAGGAGCGTCTTGCCGTTCTCGTCCAATCGCCAGATTTCCACGATGCGCCCCTTTTCCACCATGATCCGGAGTTCCCGGTCGTAGCTGGGCTCGAGGAAAGCCGGCAGGCCGGGCCGCCGTTCGCCCTCGCCCACCAGCAGTACGCCGCTGAACCAGCCGGCGGGGACCGGCTCGTCCACCAGTATGTGGCAGTTGCCCCGGATGCCCGACAGGAACAGGTGCTGGTTTCGGATCTCCCACGTGGCCACGTAGCCCCGCGCGCAGTCGGACGCCGCGCTGAACGGATCGTACTGGCGGCGGGTGTCCAGATCCGGATGCTCCCGGGGCAGATCGGGGAAACAGACGAGCGGGAAGGTTCGGCCGTTCAGGACGATTTCGTCCGGGATCTGAATGGTCATGGTCAATCCTTTGCCGGCGCCAACAGCCCGGCGGCGGGAGTGGCCGGCGCGGCCGCCGGCGGCTCGTCGGCGAAATACACCTCGGACACATGGGGCTTGACGGCTGCGTCGTGAAACCGGACGGCGACAAACCAGTTCTCCACGAAGCGGCGGGTTTCCCGCCGGGCCAACTCTCGCACCAGCGGCAGCTTGCTGCGGGCCGTCTGATGGAGCAGCTCCGGCATCTGCCGCTTCAGGCGATCGACGGCATCCGCTTCGTCGCGAAGCAGGCTGCCGTCCACCACGAGGATCCGGAGGCGCGCCAGATCCACGGCCGGGGTGTTCCAGCCGAGGCCCGGCGCGTCCACCCTCACCGCCTGCCGGTCCTCCTCCCACTGGAACCGCCACGGGCCGTCCAGGTCCAGGAAATAAATGTATTCGACGGGCGTCTGGAGCTGCACGGTCACGTCCGGCAGCCGGAGGCTGTCCCAGAAGATGGCGGTGGAGTCGGTGCGGGTGAAGGTGTCCACCGACTGGAGGCTGGCCACCTGGAGGTGATTGGTGCCCCGGGTGCGCGTGACGTAGTCGCGGAACTCCACGGTGACCGTGCCGGTGCGGAAGGCGGCGGCGATCCGTTCCAGAGCTGCGCCGGCCTGCGCCACCCCCTCGCCGGGCACGGCGGCCAGGCGGTTCACCGTGTAGATTCCGATGACGGTCACCGCGAGGGTGGCCGCGGCGATGGCGGCGAGTTTGGGTGTGGCTGCATGCATCGCCTGCCATTATACCGCGACCGGCCCCAAAACCGGACGCGGTTCGTCAGCAGCGCCGGGGACGGGCGTCCCGTCCCCGGCCGGGAACCGAATGCTATTTCAAGGCGGACAGGATCTCGGCGATGGCGCGGTCCAGCTGCGGATCGCGGCCATCGAGGCGGTCTTTCACCGTTGTCTGGACGTAGATATCGGGGGCGACGCCGTGGCGCTCGATGTCCTGCCCGTCCAGGGTGTAGCAACCCCACGACGGCAGGCGGAAGTAGGAACCGTCCACCAGCGCCCGGCCCGACGTGAAGATCAGCCAGCGGTAGGTCTCGGTGCCGATCACCGGGCCCAATTTCAGCGCCTTGAAGCCGGCGGCGGTCATCTCGGCGTCGCTGAGGCTCTGTTCATTGATGAGCAGCACGATGAGCCTGGCTGCCGGGGCGAAGTTGGGCTGCGGGGCGAGCTTGCCGCCGCGGTACTTCCACTGGGTGTAGGGGCGCTGGGTGAGGAAGCGGAGGATGTCGTCGTGCACGTTGCCGCCGGTATTGAAGCGCAGGTCCAGGATCAGGGCGTCCCGTTGGAAGGCTTCCGATGTCATCTCGATGTAGAACTGCTCCAGGCTCTGGCCGCCCATGTCCTTCATGTGGACGTAGGCGATCCGGCCGCCACCCTTGGCGTCCACCTGCGCCTGGTTGGTCCGGATCCACTCGTCGTAGAGCCGCTGACGGAACGAGCCGTACCGTTCCGGATGCACCTTCACCTCGACGGTGGCATCGCCCCGGCGGAGGGCCAGCGTCATCTCGGCACTCAACGACGGACGGACGAAGTACGACTCGCGGTTGACCGCCGGATCCACCGGAACGCCGTCAACGGCCACCAGCACGTCGCCGGGCCGGACGTCCTTGTCCTTCCGGTCGAGAGGCGAGTTGTGGGCCACCGCCTGCACCCGGTACGGATCGTCGGTATCGAAGACCAGGCCGGTGGCCTGCGTCCGCGTGCCGTAGAACGGCTTTTCCTCCGGTCCGGCGGAGTAGAACCCGAGATGGGAGGCGCCGAGCTCCCCCAGCAGGTCGTCAAGCAGCAGGCGCAGGTCGGCGCGCGCGGTCAGGTGGGGGAGGAACGCTTCGTAGCGGTGCTTTACCGCCTCCCAGTCGGCGCCGTGAAACGTCTCGTCGTAGAAGTTCTCCTGCAAGCCCGCCCACACCTCGTCGAACATCTGGGGAAACTCGTCGGCGAGGCTCCGCCGGAAAGCGTGGTTGACCTCGATTTTCTCCACCTTGTTGGTGTCCAGCTTGAGCTCGTGGATGTCGCCCTTGACCAGGAGGTACTGCTTGCCGCCGGCTTCGGCCAGCGCGAGCTCTTCGGCGGCGGCGCCGGCGATCTTTTCGGTCTTGGGGGGCTCGAAGGGCTTGATCACGGTCTTCCAGAGGTTGTAATCCTCCCCGTCATGGTTGGATAGATAGAGCACCGTGGTGTCCGCGTCCTTTTGTAGGACGTACGGCGTAAACTGGCGCCCCGCGTCCGGCGAGATCTGCTTCCATCGCTCCAGCAGGTCGCTCAGGTCGAGGGTCACGGTGACCTTCGGCTTGTCCGGCGCCTTCACCTCCGCCGGCTTCCCCGCGTCGGCGGGCGGTGGGGCAGAGGCGTCCTTCGCCGCGGCGGCTCGGTCTTCCTTCTTCTCTTCCGCTTTCTCGTCCTGGAACAGCTTGTCGAACTCATCCGAGTGGAAGGCGAGGTCGAATTTTTCCAGCGGCAGCCGCCAGATGCGCACGTCGGCGCCGCCCCGGGGGTACAGCGGCTCGCGGCGGTTGGCAGTGAAGTACAGGTCCTTGCCGTCCGGGGACCAGAAGGGTTCGGCTTCCGTCACGCCGGTGTTCGTCAGGTTGATCGTCTTTCCGTCGGCCAAACTGTGGATGAGGATGTCCTGCTCGAAATTGCGGAAGGCGGTGAAGGCGACGTAGCGGCCGTCGGGGGAGAAGCGCGGCGTGCTGTTGTCGAAGCCCCACAGCTCGTCCGTCACGAGGGTGCGGCTCTTGAAGTCCTTCAGGTCCATGAGCCGGACCTCGTTCCGGCCGCTCAGGTAAACCGCCTGGGTGCGCTCGGCGTTGAACGACAGGGCGCGGTTGGACTGGCGGTCGAAGGTGAGTTCCTCCTCCTTCGACTTGCCATCGGCGGCGATCCGGAACCAGTTGAGCCAGCCGTCGACGGTCTGGTTGTACAGGAGCGTCCGGTTGTCGGCCAGCCAGGCGACCTCCATCGCCCGGCCCTCGGACCGGGTGGACATCTCGCGGACGTGCTTCCCCTTGATGTCCGAAACGAACAGCCGGCCCCGCGAGATGAACGCCAGCTTCTTGCCGTCGGGAGACACGCCGAACGCCGTGACTTTGCCCGCCACCTTGAACTCCTGTTCGAGGGGCAGGGGATTGTTCCGGAACACCTCGATGGACAGCCGGCGGGACTCCTGCCGGGCCACGTCGTAGATCCAGAGCTGGTAATCCTTCTCGAAGACCACCCGGCGGCCGTCCGCGCTGGCCTGGGGCATGCGGAGCGACGTGTCGAAGCGGGTCAGGGCCTCCTTCTTCCCGCCCGCCAGGCGGTACAGGTTGAACTCGCCGTTCCCCTCGTCGGAGACGAAATAGAGGGCGCCCGCCCGGTCGAAGGTGGGCTGGTAGTCCTTGCCGCGCCAGGTGGTATGGACCTTGTATTCGCCGGTCTTCGGGTTCCACGACTTGATGTCCGGATTGTAGTCGCCCTGGTAGCGCTTGCGGTTGGCGAAACGGAAGCTCTCCCAACTGTCGGTGAAAAAGTACTCGCCGCTCTGCGGATGCTCAGCGACGGCGTGGGCGGTGATGAAGTAGTGGGCCATCAGTCGCCGGGGGGTGCCGCCGCCGGCGTTCACGGCGTAGGCCGTGAAATCGTTATACCGGCCGGAGGTGAAGTAGATCGTGCGCGAGTCCCACGACCAGGAATCCACCAGATCGTCGGCCTCGTGCCAGGTGAGGCGGGTGATGGGGCCGCCGGCCGCGGGCATGACATACACGTCGGCGTTGCCCGCCTGGCTGGAGCTGAAGGCGATGGATCGGCCGTCGGGCGAGTAGCGCGGTCGCTGTTCCTCGCCGTCCATGCCGGTGAGGCGGACGGCGGTGCCACCGCCGGCCGGCACGCTCCAGATATCGCCGGCGTAGGCGAAGACGACGGTCTGGCCGTCGGGCGACAGGCTGGGGCCGGACAGAAAATACGGCTCCGCGGCCAGGGACATGGCCGCCAGGGACAGGAGACACAGCAACACGCACATGGTTCGCATAACGTTTCCTCGCGAGTGGAATACCAGCGTGATTGATAACATACGTCGCGGAAAATGAAAAGTTATCGGATGCGACCACGCCGGGCGGCATCGGGGCAGACCGGCCGGAGCCGTGGCGCCGGCGCTCCAAATATAGCCGGCGGAGGGAACTTTTCGGGCGCCGGCTTCGTTCTGTATGGACGAGTACGCAATCATTCGTCCGGAGGACAGTCATGAAACGAACACTGGTGGTGATGACGGCGGTGATGCTGATGGCCCTGTTCGGCCTGGCGGCCAACAAGGAGCGGTGGGTCAACGTTCACGTGGTGGAGGCCGAGGACGACACCCAGGTGGACATCCGGGTCCCCCTGTCCCTGCTGATCGTGGCGGTGGACTGCGTGAAGAGCGACCAGTTGCAGAACGGCAAGCTGAAGCTGGAATTCGACGACACCCAGGTGGACTTCAAGAAGCTGTGGGCCGAGCTGCGCAAGCATGACAACACCGACTTCGTCAAGGTGAGCTCCAAGGAGGAGAACGTTTTGGTGTCCCGCAAGGGCGACCTGTTTATCGTGCAGGTGTTCAAGAAGGACGAGCCGGAGCAGGGCGCGCCCCATGTGCTGGTCAAGCTGCCGGTGGCCCTGATGGATTCCCTGATGACGACGGAGGGGAACGAAGTCGACCTGAAGGCGTTCCTGACCCAATTGGGCAACACGACCACCGGCGATCTCATCACCGTCCAGGAGAAGGACGCGAGCGTGCGGATCTGGATCGACTGATTCGAACCGGGTTGCCGGCGCGGCCTGATCCGGCCGACGCCGGCGACGGCATGACGCGGCACGCAGGAGGTGGACCATGGCGGGCTTGATGAAGGTGATGGTGGCGATGATGGCGGTGACGGGAGCGGCGTGCATGGGCGGTCTGCTCATGATCGCCGGGCAGCAGTGGCTGCTGGTCAAGGTGGACACCAAGGGGCCGGACGAGATGCATCTGGTGGTGCCGGTGCCCGTGGGGCTGCTGCAGGCGGGCGCCGCCTTCATGCCGGAGGAGGCCCGCCGGGTCGAGTTCGGGTCCGATGCGATCCCCGTCAAGATGGAGGATCTGAAGCGGCTGGCGGCCGCGCTGGAGGGGGCGCCCGACGGCGTCTACGTGCGCGTGACCTCGCCCCGCGAGACGGTCCGGATCGAGAAGCAGGGCGGTGATTTCAACATCTTCGTCAAAACTGACGAGGAAAAAGTGGATGTGCGCATCCCCATCGCGTTCCTCACGGAGTGCCTCAACGGCATGGACCAGAACGGCATGAATACCCAGGCGGCGATCGACGCCCTGTCGACGCTGCGATACGCGAAGGTGGTGGACATCGAGGCGCCCGACGCCAACGTGGCCATCTGGAGCTATTAAGCGAACGCACCCGACGGTGCACTTTCTACCTCCCAACCGGCCGCCCGTGCGGCCGGTTTTTTTCTGTCCCGCCGATGGTATCCGTGAGCTTTTTTCACATCTCTGACATCTTTATGAACGCATGATGTGATACATCCGCCGCGCGCGTCATATTCCGCGCCGGCAACAGCCTGGAGGTACTGATGCGAGGGATCCGTATGGCGGGGGTGATCGTGTTGCTCGCCGCGGCCTGGTTGCTGGCCTTCGACGGGCCCGACGAGCTGTTGAAACACTACCGCGGATCCGAACCGATCCCGGCCGGCCTCTTCCAGGCTTACTCCCGGCTGGTCGCCGCCCTGCAGACCGGTGACGCCGGTGAGATCGAGCGGAACGGCCTGCCCCACGGGCTGACCATCAGCCAGGAGGAGCGCCCCGCCAGCCGCCGGGACTGCGGCAATGACATCAACCTCCCCTATGTGAAGAGCGGCTTTCAGAAGGAGATCATCTCCGTCCGCCAGGATGGCGAAGGGTGTTACCTGATCCGGACTGCTTCGACCGCCCTCTGGTTCGTGGAGACCCGGCACATGGGCTGGAGACTATACCGCTGGCTGGACAAGCCCATCCAGTGACCCGCCGCCGCCGCGCCAGGCATTGATCATCCGCCCGGCAAACGGTATAATGCGATCTGCCTGACCGCCTCCCGATTCGCCGCAACGTGCGGCCCGGGGGGCGGCAATTTATCGGCAGCGAGGAAGCGGCGATCATGAACGAAGTCATCCTTCAGGAAGTGGGGCTGCGGGACGGCCTGCAGGCCGAGAAGCAGACGGTGCCGTTCGAGCACAAGTTGGCCTGGGTCGAGGCGCTGATCGAGTCGGGCGTGGACGTCATCCAGCTCGGCTCGTTTGTCAATCCGGAGAAAGTTCCCCAGATGGCCGACACGGACAAGCTGTTCCAGCGGTTCAGCCAGCCCGGCGCCAAGCCGCCGCGGGTGCGACTCTCGGGCCTGGTCCTCAACGAGAAGGGGCTGGACCGCGGCCAGGCGTGCGGCGTGGAGCTGTTCTGCATGGGCGTATCCGCCAGCGAGACCCACAGCCAGAAGAACACGGGGATGACCGTGGCCGACGCCGCGACCCGCATCATCCAGATGGCCCGGGCGGCCATGGCCGCCGGCCGGGAGGTTCAGGTCTCCGTCCAGTCGGCCTTCGGCTGCGGCTTCGAGGGAGCCATCCCCGAGACACGGGTGCTGGACCTAGTGAAACGCTACCTGGACGCGGGCGTCCGGATGGTGAGCCTGGCCGACACGGCCGGGCATGCCAACCCCGCCCAGGTGGAGCGGTTGTTCGGCGAGATCCGGACCATGGGCGCCGGCATCCAGATGGCGGCGCATTTCCATAACACGTACGGCATGGGCCTGGCCAACTGCATGGCGGCCATGCGGGCCGGGGCGACCTATCTGGAATCGGCGTTCGGCGGACTCGGCGGCTGCCCGTTCACCAAGCTGCCCGCCGGCAACGTCTGCACCGAGGATCTGGTGCACATGCTCCAGCAGCTCGGCCAGCGGCCGGAGGTGGACCTGGCGGGGCTCATCGGCCTGGCCAAGGAGGTTGCCGCCTTCTTTAACCGGGAACTGCCGGGCTTCGTGTACAAATCAGGCCCCATCAAACATTAAAATATCCGTGAGGTGCGCATCATGAAGCTTCTCGAGGGAATCCGCGTCCTGGACCTGACCAACGTGCTGTCCGGACCGTTCTGCACCCTGCAGCTGGCGCTGCTCGGCGCGGAAGTCATCAAGATCGAAAATCCGAAGGACGGCGACCTGGCCCGCAAACTGGGCTGCGTGCCCGACTACAACAAGAAATTGATGGGGACCAGCTACCTGGCGCAGAACGCCAACAAGAAATCGCTGACCCTGAATCTGAAGCAACCCAAGGCCAAGGAGATCTTCAAGGAGCTGGTCAAGACCGCCGACGTGGTGGTGGAGAACTTTCGCCCCGACGTCATGGACCGGCTCGGCGTCGGCTACGAGGTCCTGCGCCAGATCAATCCGCGGCTGGTCTTTTGCGCCATCTCCGGCTTCGGCCACACCGGTCCGGACGCGTACAAGCCCGCCTACGACCAGATCATCCAGGGCCTGAGCGGCGTGATGGCCATCAATGGCGACGAGCGGCTTAATCCGCTGCGCTGCGGCTTCCCGGTCTGCGACACCGTGGGCGGCCTCAACGCCGCGTTCGCGATCATGGCGGCGCTCTTCTCCCGGGAACGCACCGGCCAGGGGCAGTTCATCGACATCGCCCTGCTCGACTCCATCATGCCGCTCATGGGCTGGGTGGTGGCCAACCTCATGATCGGCGGCCAGCAGCCGGTGCTCATGGGCAACGACAACTTCACCGCCGCGCCCTCGGGGACCTTCAAGACGAAGGACGGCTTCATCAACATCGCCGCCAACAAGCAGGAGCAGTGGGAAAACGTCGCGGACCTGCTGGGCGTGCCGGAGCTCAAGGAAGATCCGCGCTTCAAGGAGCGGGACGCGCGCAAGGCCAACCGCCGGGCGCTGACGCCGCTGCTGGAGGCGCGGCTGGTCACCCAGTCCACCGACTACTGGGTCGATCTGCTGAACCAGAACGACGTGCCCTCGGGCGCCATCCCCACACTGGAGGAGGCGCTGCAGGCGCCGCAGATCGGACACCGGCAGGCCTTCACGAAGATCCGCGCCGAGGGCATCGGCGAGATCCCGCTCTTCAACCATACGGCCAAGTTCTCCGGCGCCACGGGCAACGTGGAGGCGCCGCCGCCGCTCCTCGGGGAGCACAACGCGGAGATCCTGGGCCAGATCGGTTACTCGGCCGCGGACCTGCAGGCGCTCAAGGCGGACGGTGTGATCTGATCCGCCGGTGATCCGGGCGGGCGGGCGGCTCCTGCGGCCGGCCTCCGGCCGGCCCCGGTTTGTTGATCGGATGTCCGCCATCTGCCGGGTCCACTAGACTCGACCTGACCGAACGGGAGGGATGTATGCATCCATCCGGCCTGCTGTTTGTGGGCCTGTTGGTTGTCGCGTGCGGTGTCGCCTGGACCGCCGCCGGCGAGGACGCGTGGCCCGCCGCGCTCCGGGAGCTGGTCGCGTCGGAGCGGGCCTTCGCCCGGGCCGCGGACGAGGCCGGTATCCGCACGGCCTTCCTGGCGTATCTGGCGCCCGAGGGGATGGTGTTCCGGCCCCGGCCGGTGCCGGGGCGGCCGGCCTATGAACAGATGCCGGCGGACGCGACGGCCCTGCTCGCCTGGCGTCCCGTCTTTGCGGAGACGTCGGCCTCGGGCGACCTGGGT
Source organism: Acidobacteriota bacterium (assembly GCA_029565065.1). GTDB lineage: Bacteria > Acidobacteriota > JAAYUB01 > JAAYUB01 > JAAYUB01 > JAAYUB01. The sequence continues at coordinate 97,031 of JAKQOW010000131.1, forward strand.
TACACCACCGGACCGTGGTATCTGAAAAGCCGGCGGCAGGACCCGGATCCGTCCGGGTGGGGGCATTACGTATCCATCTGGCGGAAGGGGGCAGAGGGCCGCTGGACGGTCCTTCTGGACGCCGGCATCCGCCACGGGCGGGCGGATCATCTGCTGGACACCGTGACAACGGCAAAATCCGGCCAGCCGGCCCACCTGGGCGAGATCCCGTTTTCGGGCCTGGACGCGGAGTTGTCACGGTTGGCGGCCGTCAGCGGTCCCGCGGCCGCATTCCGCCAGTTGGCCTCCCCCGATCTGCGGTTCTATCGCGACCGCGCGCTGCCCGTGATCGGCCGGGACCGGTCGCTGGCCCTGCTGCCCGCGGCGCCCGCCGCCTGGACCTGGCGTGCCGAGGGGCAGGCCGGCTCCGCCGACGGCAGCCTGGGATACAGCTACGGGATTCTCGAGACGCAGACCGCCGCGGGTGACGCGCGGCCGGCCCTGCAGCACAGCTATCTCCACATCTGGCGGCGGGGCGGCGACGGCTACCGGCTGGTCCTGGACCTGGCGGTCGCCATCCCGGTCGCGCCCGCATCGTAAGCCGGGAGTTGGAACCCCCGGGGCAGGGGATCAATCGTCATGGACACGAAAAACCCGTCAGAGTTTGTCAGGCGGTCCTGCCGCGCGGTCGTGGACCGCGCCACCCATGTGCGGATCCACGAGCCGGCGATCGAGGCATACGTCCGGGAACTGGCGGCAGCGGATCCGACGATGCCGGGTCACGATCCCGCCAGTCATTACCTGGACGGCGGCGCCGGCACCGCCGCGTTCTTCCTCACGCTGGACGCCATCAACTTCGGCTCCGGCTATTTCCCGTTCCTGCGCAAGCGCCCCGGCCTGTCGGGCTATTTCACCGTGGCTTTCGCGCTGGCTGACCGGTTCCGGAGTCGGGGGCTCCTGGCGGCGGACGAGCTGGCGACGATCTCCGCCGCGGGGTGTGCGGAGCTGTTCGGACAGGATGCGGGACATCCAGTCGTCGGCGAGCTGATGGCGCGCTTCGCCCGGGCGCTCAACGATCTGGGGGCGCTGCTCGCCGCCCGCTACGGCGGCTCCTGCACCGCGCTGATTGAGGCGGCGGACGGGTCCGCGGCCCGGCTGATCGGGCTGCTGGCGGAAATGCCGTACTTTCAGGATGTCCAGCTCCACGCCGGCGAGCCGGTGGCGTTCTACAAGCGGGCCCAGTTGGCCGCGGCCGACCTTGCGCTGGCTTTCGGGGGCGCCGGCTGGGGGCGATTCGATGACCTGGCAAATCTGACGATCTTTGCCGACAACCTGGTGCCCCACGTTCTGCGGGTGGACGGCATCCTGGTTTATTCGTCCGAACTCGCGACGCGCATCGACAGCGGCGAGTTGATCCCCGCCGGTTCGGCTGAGGAGGTGGAACTGCGCGCCGCTGCGGTCACGGCGGCGGAGCTGCTCGTCGCAGCGGCACGTCGGCAGGGATTGGCGTGGACGGCGATGGACGCCGACTACCGCCTCTGGAACCGGGGGCAGCAACCGTACTTCAAGCAGGTGAAGCCCCGCCACCGCACCCGGACGGTCTTCTACTAGCGACGGCACAACCTGACGAACGTCAGCGCTTCGATAAGTTTTATTATCAGTGGATTGTTCGAAATATCTAATCCAAGATCTCAGACTCGGTAATCAATGAATATACAATAATATACGATAGTTATGATAATATAAATAAACATTTTCTATAAATAATAAGATATGTATCGTATAAACAATACTAAAATGAATATTTAGCTCATCTATACGACAAGATCACAGAATCCATGTCGGGCTAGCTGTTCTCGCGTAATGAAACAGGACAATCCAGTGCGACGTACATACAGATGAAACGGTTGTGACTCCAGTGATTATGGTATTGGTGCAATCCTTGCAATAATTGTAGAATTGGGGTATAGTGGCTGCAACATAAGGCCGCATCATCGCATGCCGTGCCGAGACAAAAGGAGAGAGACCATGGCCAAGCCGAGCAAACGCCTGAGCACCGAGGAAATCATCGCGCTGGACGAGCAGTACGGCGCCCATAACTATCACCCGCTGCCCGTGGTGATCGCCAAAGCCGAGGGCGTTAAGGTCTGGGATCCGGAGGGGCGCGAATACTTCGATTGCCTGTCGGCCTACTCCGCGGTGAACCAGGGCCACCGGCACCCCCGCATCCTCAAGGCGATGACGGACCAAGCGAAGCGCTGCACCCTCACGTCGCGCGCCTTCCACAATGACATGATGGGCCGGTTCCTGCAACGGCTCTGCGAATACACCGGCTACGAGATGGCCCTGCCCATGAACACCGGCGCCGAGGCCGTGGAGACCGCCATGAAGATGGCCCGCCGCTGGGGCGTCGAGAAGAAGGGGATCGAGAACGGCAAGCAGGAGATCATCGTCGCCGAGGAAAATTTCCATGGCCGCACCATCTCCATCATCTCCTACTCCACCGATCCCGATGCCCGGATCAACTACGGCCCGTACACCCCCGGATTCAAGGTGGTGAAGTACAACTCGCCCGAAGCCATTGAGGCGGCGATCACGCCCAACACCTGCGCCGTGCTGCTGGAACCGATCCAGGGCGAGGCCGGCGTCTTCGTGCCGGCGGAAGGGTACCTCCGGGCCGTGCGCGAGATCTGCACCCGCCACAATGTCCTCTTCATCGCCGACGAGATCCAGACGGGCTTCTGCCGCACCGGCCGCAAGTTCGCCGTGGATCACGAGGGCGTGCGGCCCGACGCCATGACCCTGGGCAAGGCCCTGGGCGGCGGCCTGTTCCCGGTGTCGGCCGTGGTCGCCGACCACGACGTGATGAGCGTGTTCACGCCGGGCAGCCACGGCTCCACCTTCGGCGGCAATCCGCTGGCCGCGGCCGTGGGCATGGCCGCGCTGGACGTGCTGGATGACGAGAAGCTCGCCGACAACGCCCATAAGCTGGGCGAGTACTTCCGGCGCGAGATCGCCAAGGTGAAATGCCCCAAGATGGTGCAGGTGCGCGGCAAGGGCCTGCTCAACGCGGTGGTGTTCGAGAAGGGCTTCGAGGCGTGGAACGTGTGCCTGGCGCTCCGCGATGCCGGCGTGCTGGCCAAGCAGACCCACGGCAACATCATCCGCTTCGCCCCGCCGCTGGTGATCACGCGGGCCGAGATGGCCGACGCCCTGAAGCGGATAAAAAGTGTTTTCAAATCTATTAAATAAACAATAATTACATTCCGAAATTCATGTTTGAGCTGAAGCAACCCGAGGATCCCTCGGGTTGTTTGCTTGATGTCCGAATCTGACCTGGTGCCCGGCTTCGTCACGCGCCGGAGCAAGCGCGGGTGACTCCGGCATGATGCCAGACTCCGTCACCAATGAATCGGTGCGGGATGATCCGGAGAGAAATCAGCAGGTGCTGCCTGATCCGCAAGAGGGGCAGATCGCGACGTCCCATTGAACGAATCCGGCCCATGTTCCGGTCCAGCCGCATTGCGGGCAGCGGCCGAGGAGTTCCCCGCGGCCGTCCGGCCAGAGCTCCACGAACGGCCGGCCGGACTCGATGCCCTTAAGATCCAGAAAGTAGATCGTGCCCAGGGCCGAGCCGGCCACGAGCCGCGAACCGCGGATCAACAACTTGCGGACACGGGAATCGGTGGGGAAAGTGGCCAGCCGCGCCCCGTCTGCGGCCCGCCACAAACGGAGCCCCGCATCGAGGGTCGCGGTGAACAGATGCCGCCCATCGGCGAGCTTCGCCAGCGCGGTGACCGCACTCCCCATGTCACGGCCCGGCCGGACACTCCAGAGCGTTTCACCGGATTCGAGGCTCAGCATCGTCAGCCGGGTGTCCGCCAAGGCGATCCAATTCAACCGGGAACAGCCAAGCGACAGGGGGACTCCCGTGGACTGGGTGGATGTGTAAGGGATGCTGAAACGCTGACTCTTGCTTTCAAGATCCCACAGGACCAACAAATCACTGTCGGACCTGAGCAGCATTCGCGGCGGGCGGGGGACAGCCGCCACCAAGCGGCCGGATGGAACGCCGGCCCATCGGCCCAGGCACATGCCGGCCTCGGCATGCCAGAACGAGACAGCGCCATCGTGCTCCCGGACAATTTTCACACCCCCGCCCACCACCAGGCTGTCGACACCTGGTGGAATCGGCTCAGGCCGGGAGGCCGCCGATGAATCCGCTACCGGACGGCCTGGCGTCTGGCGGTCCTTCTCTTCGAAGGACAGCTCGGTCGGTGGCTCCGCCGGAGGAGAGGCGGGCAGCTCAATCTCTCGACCTGAGTCGAGGTCCCAAAGGTGCGTCCGGCCCGGATTGCCGTGGGTTACGGCTCGGCGTGCATCAGGCAGGCAGCGCAGCTCGCGGACTATCTCATGCGGGATTTGAAAGGTGCCGGTCTTCTGTCCTGTGGCCCCATCCCAGATCTCGATCCTCGCGCCAGACCCCTCCCCGCGCGCCGAGACGACCACGCGCCCGTCCGGCGAGGCATCGAGCGCGGTGACTTCGCGGGTGATCGCCGGCCGGGAAACCGTAATGCGGGCCATGGGGTTCAGACTCTCCAGGAGATGTTCATGGCTCGGGCATCTTCCATATTTTGATGGACCGGAATCCGGCCGAAACCAGCCGCGATCCATCAGGGAAAAAACAAATGTTGTAAATGTTGCCGTCGTGGGCGGCGATGGACAGCCTCTCTTCGCCGGTTTCGAAATCCCACAGGCTGATCAGGCCTTGATTGCTTGCGGAAGCGAGAAAACGCCCGCGGGGATCGGCGGCCAGGGCCACAACCCCGCCGTGTTGGGCATGGGCGATCTGATAGCTGTGGCCGCCCGCCTCGGCGCTGCGGCGGTCGGCCTCGAGGCGCTTCCCGTCCATCGCATGATGGAGCGGATGGCCCGCCAGTACCCGCAGCTTCGTCCGGGTGGCCACGTCCCACACGGCAATCCCTCCGCCCGCGACGCCGGCGAAGAACCGCCCACCGTCGGAGCTGAGCGCGATGGGGCATTGCCAGTTCGCCTCGCCGCCGCGAGGGGCTTCCTCGAGAAAGGCGATCGACTCCCCCCGCATCTCATCGACGACGGCGATGCCGTCACGTTGGACCATGGCGAAACAGGGCGCCGCCGGCGAGGCGGTCATGAATCCGACACTCTCCAGCGGTAACAGGCGGGATTCCCAGACGTTTCCCTGTCGGATCCACACCTCCGGCTGGGGGCAGTCGCGATGCTGGATGATCAGTCGTCCCGCCGCGGTGCCGATTCCGCTGCGGACGCGGGGGCCGCTGGAACGGATCCGGTGGCTGGGGCTCGCGCCCATGGGCTCTCCACAGGCGATGGAGCCGTCCGGGGCGGCCCAGGCGAGATGACCGGATCCCGGCAATGAACCAATCCAGGTGATCTCGCCCCGCCATTCGACCGGCACCGTCACTTCCCGGCCCGTTTCACTGTCGAATACAAGAACGTGCCCGTTCAAGTTATGGACGATGACATGGCGTCCGGTCGGATCAACGAGCAGGGACCGGGCCACCACCTGACCCTCGATCGTGGTCAGCAGGATCGATTCACCGGGTGCCGGCTTGTTGATCCATTGGAACCATGGCCGGGCAGGCCATCGCCCGGTCCGTTGACAGTCGGCAGCCTGATCGGCAACCGGATGTCCGGCGGGCATGTTGGCGCCCTGCTGCCAGATGACATCCGGTTCAATGGATAGATGATGAGCCTGACCGAGCACGAACTCGTACCAGACGCCTAGATCCGCCCGCTGTTGCGAAGTGGGGCGATCCGGTTTCATGTGGGAAACTTCTCCAGCGCCAGGTGGTAGTCTTCCAGCAGCTCGTAGACGCCGCCGTAGAGCCTGCGGCCCGCCTCGCCCTCGAGCGTATGAATGACGCCCGAGTGGGTGCACTTGGCTTCCAGGAACTCGAAATCGGTGAGCGTAGCGTACAGGTCATTCCACAACCCGGCTTCGGTCTGCTGGAAAGGCAGTTCGGAGAGCTTGCGGACGTTGGCGCTCCGGGTTCCGTCCGCTTCGGCGAACAGCGGTTGGGCGGCGAAGTAGTCGGCCAACCGGCCGTGGGTGGCGGCCTTGTCCGGACCGGCGAGAAACGCCGCGTCCACCACCTCGCCCATCTGGCGATGGAAGAATCCAAGCAGCGTGGACCCATCGGCACTGCGTCCGGTCAGATACGGCTCCAGGTCGAAGAACAGGCGCGACCACACCACGACGGGGAGCCGCGGCTCGGGCGGCTGGAAGAAGGCACGACGCTGGAAATCGCCGAACACCTCCTGGTCGCGGGATAGCAGATCGATCACCTCATCCTCGGACAGGCCGTTCTTCGCGGCCCGCAGGTACGCCAACGCCCGCGCCACCAGGATGGGCCCATGGTTGGCCTCGGCTGACAACCGCGCCAGCAGCTGTCCGATGATCCCGGTCACATCCGGTTCCAGCGCCACCGCGGGGGTGTAAGACTTCCATTGCCGCGCCTCTTCGAAGGCGAATTTCAGCCAGAGGGGCGATCCGGTGCGCCCGAACCGGTCCAGCACCTCGTCGTGCTGCACCGCCTGCAGGCCGCGACCCGCCTGGCCCAGCCAGGCTTGCAGAATCGCGCCGCCGTCGGCGGCGGACAGGGGCGGCAATTCCGTCTGGAACGATGGAGCTGTTTTGCGCTTAAGGGCGTCCCATGCCTCTGAAGGCGCCGCGGAAACCACCAGGCGGACGTGGCCGGGCAGGGCGCCCGGCAGCCAGTGGAGGCTGCGGGCGTCGTGGCTGGCGCCCAGCTGATCCAGGGCGTCGAGAAACAGGATGATGGGCCGGTCGGCCGCGGCCAGGGCGAGGCGTTTGGGGAATTCTTCGGCCAGCGCCTTGAATTCGCTGGGAATGGTGGTCTCATCGCCGTCGCAGCGGCGGGTGACTTCGCGGCACAGGCTCTCCAGCAGGGCTCGGACGTCGACGGACGCCGGGGTGGCGCCGATGAAGCGCGCGGCGATGATGGCGTTCGGGTAGGTCTGCCGGGCCAATTCCAAGGCCCGAGCCAACAGGGCCGATTTCCCCGAGCCCGACGCGCCGAAGACGGCCATGGGGGCCGGATCCCGTCCGGCCAGGTAATCGCCGATGCGTTGAAGGCTGTCCGTACGCCCGATGAAGACTTCGGCCCGCTCCCGGGCAAAGGCCAGATGGTCGGTGATTTCCTGGTCTACGGGATCGACGGCGCCCAGTTGGGCGATCTCCGCCCGGATCACTCCGGAAAGAGCCTGCCAAACGTCCTCACACAGCGCATCCAGATGGTCGGTGCTGATGACGGACTGCCGCCAGCGGGCTTCGTACTCGCGGACGTTGCCCGCCAGCCTGGCGCGCAGCCGATCCTTGAGATCCGCCAGGCGACGCTGCGCCTCGGCGTCCGCGGCGCCGCCGGCGTCGCGGTCGGTGTAAGCGCCGGCGCCGGCGTCATCCGGCAATCCGATGATGCGGCGGAAAAATCCGAAGACATGCTTGTGGGCATCGGCCACCCGCAGCGCGCCGGTCTCGATCTCTTGCTCGGTGGCCGATGCTTCGTACCGGATCCGCTGCGCTTCGCTGAATCCCGTCTTGGCGACGGCAGCGGTCAGGATACCGCGCAAGCGATCCTCCACCATCTCCCACTGGCGGGACTCCGCTTCCGCAGCCTGCCGGCGCTCGGCCTCGTTGGCGCCGTCGGGCGCCACGATCCGACGCGGCTGCAGACAGTAGACGGGCGGCACGGCATTGTCGTCGCGGCGGTACCACTGTCGCAGCAGCGCCGAGTCCTCGGGCGCCGTGACGGCCGCATGGATCCTTTGGTATTCATCCGCCGGGATTGCAGGCGGCAGGGGCCGCCAGCCGTAGCGGTCGCCCAGCAGCACGATGAAGTTGGGGCGCGGGGTGATCCGCTGGCAACGCGTGATCTCGCCCAGGCAGATGGGCATCGTCTGCTGGTCAAGCCCCGCTTCCTCGCGTACGCCCCAGCGCAGGTCCACCGCCTGGAAGCTGCAGCCGTGTTGCCGGCACAGCTCGCGGAGCCGGGGAAACACCCTCTCCTGCAGGGCGTTGCGCTCCTCCTTCAGGTCGCTGAAGGTGGATGACACGAAGATGCGGAAGGTCTTGCCGATCATGCTCATGAAGTGTCTCCTACTGATGAATCACCGATTGCGGAGTCGTTCGCAGCCTCGTTGCCTCCCTGATAGATCCCACCGTCGCTGGTGTCCGGAAAACCATGCGCCCGATCGACTTCGAATCGGCGCCAGTCCCAGAATTTTGGGGCCAGATTGCTCCGATACCGGCGGAACAGCACCGTCAGACCCGCTGCGGAAGTGACCACCAGTTACTCTCCAGTCATCTTTCCAGCCGGAGCAGATGCAGCGTTCCACCTGCCGTCCCGGCGGCCAGCAGGCGGCTTCGGTCCCAGGCGACGCACGTCCCCTCTCCGTCCAGGGGATATCGCGCGAGCTCCTCCCCCGACATCGTGTCGCACAGCAGCAGCATCATCTCGGCGGTTCGGGGCATGACGGCGAGGAGGTATCCGTCCGGAGAGAGGGCGAAGGCGCTGATCCGAACGAGGCCAGGATTGAAAATCTTCAATTCTCTTCCATCCTGAGGTCCCCATACCCGGAGTTTCATGTCGCCGACCAGGATGATCCGGCTTCCATCACTCGAGAAGGCACTCACGAACGCGCTCCCACTTTTTGCGGGGAAGGCCAGTCGGGCCAGTTCGCGGCCATCCCGGGCGGCCCAGAGAACGAGGGCGTCGAATGATTGGGAGAAAAAGCGCGTCCCGTCGGGCGAGAAAGCGCAGGCGGTGACCCGGGCACCTGAATCCGCCAGCGTGGCCAGTTTGGCACCCGTCTGGCCGTCCCACAGATGGAGCGCGCCGTTTCTCTCGCCCGAAACGATTCGGTTGCCGTTGGGTGAGAACGCGCAGGCGGTGATTGCCTGCCGGTGACCGGCAATGGTTGCCAGCACCTGGCCGGTGCCGGCCTCCCAGATTTTGATGGTGTTGTCGTCCGAGGCCGAGAAGACGCGGGTTCCGTCACCGGAAAACGCGCATGCCCAGACCTTCTGCTGGTGGCCGACGAGTGTCGTGCACTCGACGCCGCGGGTTGCGTCCCACAACTTCAGGGTCTGGTCCCCGGAGGCGGAAACCAGCGCCGATCCGTCGAGAGAGAAGGCGCAAGCGTACACGCGGTCTGCGTGGCCGGTGAGTGTGAACAGCTCACGTCCCGAAAGCGTTTCCCATACCTGAAGGGTCCGGTCGGCGGACGCCGAAGCGATACGCGTGCCGTCGAGTGAGAAGGCGCAGGCGGATACCCGGCCCTGATGACCGTCCGGAGCGTAACCGGGCGAGTCAAGTTCGTGCCGGACGGCCCATAGTCTCAGCCGATTGTCGTTGGCCCCGGAGACGATCCGGGTGCCGTCCGGAGAGAACGCACAGACCGTCACCCGGTCGGGGTGGTCAGTCGGCGCAGTGAGCTCCCGGCCGGTGCCGGCGTCCCAGACCCGGACGCTCCGGTCATCCGCAACCGAGGCTATCAGGCGCCCGTCCGGCGAGAACGCGAACGTGCGCACCTGGCCGACGTGGCCGGACAGCGTCGCGGTGCGTTGCCCGGTGAGGACGTCCAGAACAATGATGCCGCCGGTGGTGGCGACCGCTATCCGCCCGCCGTCCGATGACAGCGCGCAGCGGATCGGATCGGCGTCCAGCAGAGGGCCGGGCAGGGGGGTCACATCGTCACCGGTGACCGTGTCCCAGATGCGGACCGACCGGCTCGGCGCTACGGCAAGCAGCCAGGCTCCATCCGGCGACAGCACCAAATGCAGGTCGCTGTTGTCGCAGGCGAACGAATGGACCGATTCCCCGGTATCCGCGTCCCATCGCTTGCAGGAGCCGTTCCTCGAAGCGGAGATGATCTGCCTCCCGTCGGGCGAGAAGGCGCAGGTGCTGACTTCATCCGCGTGGCCGCTGAGTACCCGCAACAGCCGGCCGGAAGCCGCGTCCCAGAGCCGGAGCGTCCCGTCCAGAGAAGCCGAGACAATCCGGATACCGTCCGGTGAGAAGGCGCAGGCGTTCACCCGTCCCTGGTGTCCGCTCAGCGAGGCGCACTCGGCGCCGGATGTGGCGTCCCAGATCGTCACGGTGCCGTAATAGGACGCCGAGAAGATCCGTGTGCCGTCGGGGGAGAAACCGGCGGCGCAATACGGTCCGATGTGCCCTGTCAGCGTCAACAGGGCGGCGGAGCTCCGGGCGGGCTTGTTGATCCGGCGGCAGAACGGCCGCCGCTCGCGCCCGGCGGCCCACCAGACTTCGGCCATGCGCGCGGGCGCCTCTGCTTCAGGCCGGTTAACGGCCTGCTGAAAGAGCAGAGTCGGGTTTACTCTCAGGACGTGGCTCTCGGAGAGCAGGAATTTCTGCCATTCCAGAAGGCTCGAACGGCATGCCGGATGATTTTCAGCCATCGCAACGGTCCGGCTGGTCTGGTTGGGAATCGTCCATGAAGAACGGTTTCAGGGACACGATTTTCGCCCTCAGTTTCTGGTCCTTCGGCCGGCTGAACTCGAGGGCCGGCAACTCGTACCGCTTGATGCCGGCGGTGATGGACCCGATGACTCGGGCCCGGGGGCCCAGCACGGCGATGAGGTCGCGGAAGGCGACGGTCTGGAATCGGCCGAAAAAGGCCGCGCCCAGGCTGACCACGTCCACTTCCCACGCCAGCGTCGGGATGGTGGGTGTCCAGGTGATCATCCGATACTCCCGGCCGGTCTGGTCCTGCATGGCCATGATGGACGGTTCGAAGCAGGAGTTGAAATACTCCACCTGCGCCAGCAGAACCGACTGGATCCTGTCGAATTGCGACTCGGCGGGAATTGAGGAATCGACATCCTGCCGGCCGATTTTCAAATCATACGGGTAGGTGGGGATGGTGAACGTGTCCTCGCCGGATTCCCAGTCGGCCAGCAGCGACTGGATCTCCCACCCATGCCGCTCGCGGTACACCGCCTCGGCCTTCCAGTCTTCGAGGGTTTCGTCGGTCAGGTCCGCGCCGTTCTCGTCCCGGATTTCCAGGCTGGGGACGGACAGCAGGCGCTGCATCGTCGACAGCAGGCACCGCCAGTCAGCCAGACTCGGCAGGATGTTCTGGCGGAACAGCAGTTCCACCGGCACCCGTTCTTCCTCGATCCGGAGGGAGAAGCCGCGGATGCCACCTTCGGGGTAGCCCAGCACCGTGTGCGCTCCCGAGCCGGGGAAGGGCCCGTACGCCCGCAGGATGATCCCCCGGGCCATGAGCTCGTCGACGAGCGCTCCCGGTGCGGGTACAAAGCGTGGGTCGCACGAACCGAAGAATTCAATGGACATGGTGCATCACCTGTGCGGCGACCGGCGCGGCCGTGCCGGAATCCATCGGAACAGTCAACGGCCGGGTTTTCATGAAGAACCGATTGACCCGATCATACCCAATGAACAACGAGTAATCAAGATGTCCCGTCGCCGGCTCCCGAGTCGCAGAATAGAAGACGCCGAGCCGGTCCTTTGGGTATAATAAAAGTAACGCAACAGATCGCCCAAGCTGATCGGTTTGCGGGCTTTCCCTGTTTCGATATGCGTTGCCATCGGGGAGTGGACCGTGGATGTGGTGACGTACAGCCGACGGCTGGCTGCCTGTGTGAACGCGGGTGTGCCGGTGGCCGAGGCGGCCGCAGTGCTGGCTAGCGACGATCCGACGAACGCCGTCGCCCGGGATCTGGCGGTGCGGCTGGCCGCCGGTGAACTGCTGGCCGGCGCACTGCGACGTCACACCGAATGGTTTCCCCCGTATTTCATCGCACTGGTCGAAGCGGGCGAAGTCGGCGGCTGGCTGGACAACACCCTGGCGGCCGCCGCCGATGAGTTGGCCCGGACCGACGATGCGGAACGGCGTCTGTGCCGCGGTTGGCGCCTGCCGGGCCGACAGCGAGGGCTGTGTCAACTCGCCGCCGTCGCCCGCACCTGCGGGCGCCTGGCCGCCCTGGTCGAATGGGGCATCCTTCTCGTTGATGCCCTGGAGCTGACCGCCGCATCGGTGATTGACGAACCCGTCCGTCGCAGCCTGCGGGCCGCTCGCCAGGCGGTCGAGGCGACGGGGAGCCTGGCCCGGAGCCGCAAGCCGCTTCTGCCGCCCTTGCTCTGGCGGGTCCTCAATCTCGGCAGCCTGACGGGAACGTTTCCCACGATTCTGCACGAGATGGGGAGCTGCTTTGAATACGAACTGGCCCTGCTCCTGGCCGGGCGCGGGGCGAAGGCGCGGCGCCGCATCGTCACTGCGGTTTTCGCGCGGAAGTTCGCCGCCCTGCTCCGGTGCGGCGTGCCGGTGACAGCCAGCATGGAGCTGCTGGCCGCCGAATATCCTGAGGCGTCCCCCGTGCGGAAGGCGCTGACGCGACCGCAGGCGGACCGCGGTTACCGCCTCTCCGAGTTGCTGGCGACGACCGGCTTGTTCGAGGAGTGGCAACTGGATGTGATCGACCTGGCCGAGACGGACGGCCGCTTGGAGGTGGCCTTCCAGGATTTGGCCGACTATCTGGTTTGCCCCGACGAGGCCACGTCCGCCGGGACGATTCGCAAGCTGGCCTTTCTCGGCCGCTGGGATGCCCTGCTGGACCGCGCGATCTGCCGAGCCTTCGGAACCGCGCCGCGACCGCTCTCCCAGCTGCTCGAAGACCGGGGATTGTCGGCGTTGGAACCCGCCCTCCTCGATGCCGGCGAGGCGGACGGGGATCTGGCGACGGCATTGTCCGCGGTCGAAGGGCTGCACGCGCTGCAGCGGGAGATCCCGGACACGATCAGCGCAGACGAATGCCGCTTCCTGGCGGGCTGGGCCGCAGCGATCCGGCTGGGCATCGACCTCGATGAATGCCTCCGCCTGCTTCAGGAGGACCAGCCCCGGATGGCTGAAACGATCCGCTTTATCCGACACGCCATCGCCGAGGATCCCGGGCGCCTCACGCTGAAGCGGCTGACACGCTCCGGTCTGGTCCCCTGGATCGCGTCGGGCATCGCCGCGGGCGCCACCCACGGCTTGCTGAGTGAGGCGCTGGACCGGCTGGCGACCTGTGAGCGCATCCGCCTGCGCCGGCAGCGGGTGCCGCTGCTGCGCGGCCGTCCCATTCGCCGCCGGGCGGCGCTGGCGCATGCCAGCCGGGTAGCGGGGACGCTGTTGGGGCTGGGGGCGACTGTTGAGGACGCGCTGGACGCGGTCGCTTCCGGTTCGGGCGACCGTGCGACGGATCAGGCTATCCGGCGCGTGTATCTGGCCGTGGCGCGGGGAACGCCACTGTCGCGAGCGGTTGCGACGGAGCCGGTCTTCCCGCCGCTGTGGACCGCCTGGGTGGGGTGGGGCGAGTCCTCCGGCGCCCTGGACGTTCAGTTGCTGAAGATTGCCGACCTGTACGAGGCGGAGTTGGAACGAACGGTGAATCGGTGAATCGGTGAATCGG
>JAKQOW010000162.1 GCA_029565065.1 Acidobacteriota bacterium
CTGGGCCGACTCCCGTGGCGAGGCGCTGCGCCTGGGTCCGGCGCCGTATCTGTCCGACTCCCAGCTCGAGGCGGCCGTGGCCATTCTCGGAGAGGTGATCCACTCAGCCTGACTCCCCTCGTGCTCGTAATTCGTAATCGTAATCGTGATCGTAATCGTAATCGTAATCGTAATCGAGGTTCGAGGCTCGAGACTCGAGGATCGTTCCCGATCAGCGGACATCGGACTTCGGGCAGTCCATCTTCACCACAAAGGCACAGAGGACACCGAGTCTTTTTATGTTGTGAGCCAGGATCTTATTCTGTCTCCACTACTCCGATCTCACCATCCTTTCAATGCCCAACGAGAAATGACCAATGCAAGATGAGCGATGAGCATGGCCGCTCCTTCGCGTCCTTGGTGACTTTGTGGTTAATCGGTGGGATTCGGACTTCGGACATTGGAAATCGAATATCGGAACTGGGCCGTCGGTTCTGGGTTCTGGATGCGCCTCGCCGATTCACCGATTCACCGTCTGGGGGCACTGTTCCGGTTCTTTCGGGCCGGACTCTTGTCGGAATGCAATGTTGTACCGCCAGCTCAATAGGGGAACGGCAGTGTATAATGAACCAGTTATAATCGGGCTGGCGGACTCCATGCGCTGACCCGGAAGACTCCGCGATTCGACGGAAGACGGGAGGTGGTTTTGGGTCTCGAGCACTCTGAAAGGCTCGCGACCATTTGCTCGCCCAGGCGCGCAGGTGATCCGTGGAGCAAACGCTGGCTCCTGGCGGCGCTGGCTGCCTGGCTGGCTCTGGGGGTGGCGGCGGCCGGGCAGGCGCGGGTGCCCGGCGACCTGAACGGCGACGGCGCCGTGGACGCCGCCGACCGGCTGCTCATGCGCCACCTGCTGGCGGAGAACATCGGTCTGGAGGAAGTCAACGCGGCCAACGCCGACGTGAACGAGGACGGCGTATTCCGCGGCGTCGACGGCGCCTGGCTGCTGCTGCTGGAGCCGCCGTACCGCGGCCGGCTGCTGGCGTGCGCGGCGGAGGATACCATCTCCACCGCCGAGGCGGACTTCCTGCTGCTAATCTCGGGTCTCGGCGAGTTGCGCCCCGCCCGCTATCCCGCCGTCCGCTACACGGTGGAGTATCGGACTCTCACTCCGTGGGGCGGCGCCACCACCGCCACGGGGTTGCTGACGCTGCCGGTCGGCGCGAGCGGGACGCTGCCGGTGGTGAGCTACCAGCACGGGACGGTCACGGACCGGGAGGAGGCGCCGTCCCGCCCCGACTCCACCGAAGGCCTGGGCGCGGCCCTGATCTACACCGCCTCCGGCGGCTACGCGGCGACGGCCCCCGACTACCTGGGTCTGGGCGGCGGCCCGGGCCGGCACCCCTATCTCCACGCGGGCACGGAGGCCGCGGCGGGGATCGACCTGCTGCGCGCCGCGCGCACGGCTGCGGCCGGATACGGCGCGGCGCTGGACGGCCCGCTGTTCCTCGCCGGCTACTCCCAGGGCGGCCACGCCACCATGGCGCTGCACCGCGAGCTGGAGGCGCGCTTCGGCGACGCGTGGCCGGTGACCGCCGCGGCGCCCATGGCCGGCCCGTACGACCTGTCGGGGACCATGCTGGACTACGCGCTGTCGCAGGACGACTATGACCCCATGCTCACGGTCTACGTCTCCTACCTGCTGATGATGATCACAGACGTTTACCCTTTCGCGCCGGCTCCGGCGGAGATGTTCCAGCCGCCGTACCACACGCAGGTGCCGGGCCTGTTCGACGGCACGCACACGGCCGGCGAGATCGCCGCCGCCCTGCCGTCGCGGCTGGCCGATCTGCTGCTGCCGGAATTCGCCGCCGCGGTGCAGGCGAACCCGTACCATCCGGTCCGGGTGGCCGCCTGGCTCAACGACGTCTACGACTGGCGCCCCGTCTCCCCGCTCCGGATGTACCACAGCGCCGGCGACACGGTCGTGCCCATCGGCAACGCCCAGGTTGCGCTGGCGCGGATGATGGCGCTCGGCGCCGGCGTGGAACTCGTCGTGGTCAGCGACACCATGGGCCACGGCGACGCGGCCATCCCGTGCCTGATCCAGAGCCGGTTGTGGTTCGATGGGTTTGTAAATCGGTGAATGGGTGAATCGGTGAATGGGTGAATGGATACTAGGATCCGGGTTCTGTGAACTAGGGCCCGGAACCCAGAACCCGCGTCCGATTTCCGAAGTCCGAATTCCACCAATTAACCACAAAGTCACCAAGGACGCGAAGGAGCGGCCATGTTCATCGATCATCATGCATTGTTCATTTCTCGTTGGGTATTGAAAGGATGGTGAGATCGGAGTAGTGGAGACAGAATAAGATCCTGGCTCACAACATAAAAAG
>JAKQOW010000002.1 GCA_029565065.1 Acidobacteriota bacterium
AGTAGAGGCAGACGCACTTCAGGAAGGTCAGGATGAGGATGCCCAGGGCGACCTTCAGGTAGATGTCGGGCCCGCGCAGGTCGAACCAGTCGTACAGGAACTGGAACTTGGCCGCCGCGCCGGAGAGCGCCGTGTGCTGCGCCAGCACCGAGTTGAAGATGGGCTCGATGAGCATCATGATGAGGCCCTCGAGGGCGCTCACCACGGCCAGCAGCACCAGCGACACCGCCAACAGGGGCAGGTACGGCTTCAGGTAGACCATCAATTTGCGTAGTTCGTTCATGTCCGGACGGCCTTTGCCGGCGGGGCGCCAGCGTCCCATCGTAGTACGGCCGGGCAGGAAAGTAAAGGCCGGCAGGGCGCCGGAGCCACCGCAAGCACGGCGGTGCATTGGGATTCGGGGCTCGGGGCTCGGGGTTCGGGGTTCGGGGCTCGGGGTTCGGGGCTCGTTCCCATTCGTCGAGGATTGAAAGTTGAGGGTTGAAAGTTGAGGGTTGAGAGTTCGTGCTCGTAATCGTAATTCGTAATCGTAATTCGTAATCGTAATTCGTAATCGTAATTCGTAATCGTAATCGTAATCGTGATCGTGATCGAATCGTTTGATTTGAACGTGTGAGCGTTTGAAGGTTCTCAGGTTCTCAGGTTCACAGGTTTGCAGGTTCGCGGAGAGCGGACATCGGAATTCGGACATCGAAAATCGGACCTGGGACCCGGGTTCTGGATTCTGGCTCACAGAACCCAGATTCTGATACCGATTCATCTATTCACCCATTCACCCATTCACCCATTCACCGATCCCTCTACTCACCCTCCGCATTGATCAACGATAAATGACCAATGAAAAATGATCAATGAGTCCAATTGAATCCTTTGTGTCCTCTGTGTCCTCTGTGCCTTCGTGGTGAATCCGGCTCCGCCACATCGCCGTCTCGCCGCTCCGCCGATTCACCGGTTCGAGTCTTCAGGCGGGACGCCTGAGCCACGCCGGTTCGCCGTTTCGCCGGTTCCGTCATATAATGGCAGGATCAAGGGAGCGACACATGGGCCGCAAGCTGGCGGAGCTGATCGACCTCTTCCTCGAACACCTGAAGTTCGAGCGGAACATGTCTGCCCACACGGCGCGCAACTACGAGGCGGACCTGCGCCAGTTCACCGCCTTCTTCACCCGGACCGACAGCCGCGGCCACGCCGTGGAACCGGCGGTCGAGGCGATCGACCCCCTGTCCATCCGCGAATTTCTCGGTTTCCTGTACCAGAAGAACCTGGCCAAGACCACCATCTGCCGCAAAGTGTCGACGCTGCGGTCCTTCTTCAAGCACCTGGTGCGGATCGGCGTGCTGGTCAAGAACCCGGCCCTGTCGGTGAGTATGCCCCGCACCCCGCGCCGGATCCCGGTGCACCTGGAGCTGGACCAGGTGCAGGCGCTGGTGGAGGCGCCCGACCCGGGCACCCGCAAGGGCCGGCGCGACCGGGCCCTGCTGGAGCTGCTGTACGCCACCGGGATGCGCGTCAGCGAACTGGTGGGGCTCAACACGGCGGACATCCACCCCGCCGAGGAGATGATCCGCGTGCGCGGCAAGGGGAAGAAGGAGCGGCTGGTGCCGTTCGGCGAGGCCGCGGCGCAGGCCCTGGCGGCGTGGTGGCCCGAACGCCAGCTCATCCTGGCCGCTGCGCCCGCCGAAGGCCGCGAGGGGCAGGCCGTCTTCCTCAACCTGTGGGGCGGGCGCCTGACGGACCGCTCGGTGCGGCGGATCCTGAACAGCTACATCCACCGCGTGGCCGTCCGGCTCAAGATCAGCCCCCACACGCTGCGCCATACGTTCGCCACCCACCTGCTGAACGCCGGCGCCGACCTGCGGGTGATCCAGGAGCTGCTGGGCCACGCCAGCCTGTCCACCACCCAGAAGTACACCCACCTGTCCATCGAACATTTGATCAAGGTGTATCAGCAGGCCCATCCCCACGCGAAGAGCCGGAAGGGGCGGGGCTAGAGGCTCGGGGCTAGAGGCTCGGGGCTAGAGGCTAGGGGGACGGGCCGCGACCAGCGGGAGACCCAGAATCAGGAAGACGGTGCGGTTGACATGGGTCATTTTTCATTGGTCATTTCGGATTATTGGTTTTTGGTGATTGCTTAATTATTATTGGTTATTTGAAGTCGAGTCGGGGCTTGCGGGACGAGGCTGGATGGGAAATGGGTGAATGGGTGAATGGGTGAATCGGTGAATCGGAGTGTTGAAGACAGTTTCAGATCCGGGCTAAATCATAAACAGACTCTGTGTCCTCTGTGCCTCTGTGGTGAAGATGGACTGCCCGAAGGTGGGTGCCGCCGCACGTCGCCAGGACGCGACCCGCAAGGCGGGTCGAATGTGGTTTGGAATTCAAGAGAGATGATGACGCGCCACCGGCAGTCGGCCTCGGGCTTCGGGACAACCCATACTCACTCGCACTCGATCATATTCGACCCGCTTTGCGGGTCGCCCCGGATCACGACGGGACGGAACGGACCCCGGGTTTCACCCGGGGCTACCCATGTTCGACCCGCGTCCCGCGGGTCGCCGGAGGATTTCAATGACAAATGAAAAATGATCAATGACAAATGACAAATGGAAATGACTCTTTGTGCCCTTTGTGACTTCGTGGTGAATGTCCGGCTCCCCCGAAGTCCGATGTCCGCGTTACGAGAACGAGCCTCGAGCCTCGATTACGATCACGATTACGAATTACGAATCACGAATGAGAGTCTTCCGAACTCCTAGCCCCTCACTCCTGACTTTTTTCCAGCTCCAGCGAACGGACGCGGACCAGCAGCTCCTCCGCCAGCCGCCGGTTGGTGGCGGACAGATGAGCCAGCAGGCCGGTGAGAAACAGCTGGAAGCCCCCCAGCAGGAGCACCGCGGCCAGGATCAGCGACTGGATGTGCCCCTTCCCCTCTCCCAGGGCGTAGAAATAGATGAACCGCGCCCCCAGGGCCACGCCGGGCGTGAAGAGCAGCGCGCCCAGCGTGCTGAAAAACGCGAACGGCCGATAGACCACGAACACGCGTCCGATGGTGCCGGCGCTCCGCAGAAGAAAGGTGGCGGTGGAGCGGAACAGCCGCGACGGGCGGGTGGCCGGGTTGGTGCGGATGGGCACGCAGGCGATAGCCAGCCCCTTGGTCGGCGCCTGGATGATGGTCTCGAGGGTGTACGAAAACCGGCTGGTGACGAGCAGCCGCTTGGCCGCCTCCCGCGAGAAGGCGCGGAAGCCGCTCGCCGCGTCGGGCACGCGCACCCCGGCCAGCAGGCTCACCGTGGCCGAGCCGAGCCGTTGGAGGAGCTTCTTCAGCGGCGAGAAGTCGGCGATCTCGCCGATGGGCCGGATGCCGATGACCATGTCGGCGCGCCCCTCCAGGATCGGCGCCACGAGATCCGCCACGTCCTCGCCGCGATACTGGTTGTCGCCGTCGGTGTTGACCACGGCGTCGGCCCCGCGCTTAAGGGCGGCGTCGAGACCGGCGGCGAAGGCGAAGGCGAGGCCGCGATTGCGGGGCAGGCTCACCACGTGGTGGACGCCGCAGGCACGGGCGGCCGCCGCCGTGCCGTCGGTGGAGCCATCGTCCACCACCAGGTACTCGACGGCGTCGAAACCGGCCACCGTCCGGGGCAGGTCGCCGACGGTCGCGGCCAGCGTGTGCTCCTCGTTGAAACAGGGGATCTGGATGATCAGTTTCATCGCGGCCGCCCTCGGTGTGCGCTGTGGATCAGGGATATCGGAACACGGCCACTATACGCCAACGGAACGGCGGATGGCAAGGACAGGGCGCAAAAACGCGCCGGAGGAGTCACCACAATGGCACGAAGGACACAAAGGGATCACTTGGCTCACCTTGATCATTTTTCATTGACCATTTGTCATCGGGCATTTCGGATTATTGGTTATTGGTAATTGCTTAATTGTGATTGGTTATTTGAAGCCGGGCCGGGGCTTGCGGGACGAGGTTGGAATGGAAATGGGTGAATCGGTGGATCGGAGTGTTGGTCAGAGTTTCAGATCCAGGCTAAATCAGAAACAAACTCTGTGTCCTCTGTGCCTCTGTGGTGAAGATGGACTGCCCGAAGTCCGATGTCCGCGTTACGGGAACGAGCCTCGAGTCTCGAGCCTCGATACGATTACGATCACGATTACGAATGACGATTACGGGCACGAATTACGATCAGGAGGGCCTCTTCCCCTATCTCCTGACTCCTCTCTCTAATCTCCTCACGTCCCCCTACTTTCCGCCGCCGACGATCTTCTCGGCGAGATGGACGGGCACCGGCTCGTACTGGTGGAAGTGCATGGTGTAGGTGGCGCGCCCCTGGGTCAGGGAGCGCAGGTCGGTGGCGTAGCCGAACATCTCGGCCAGCGGCACCATGGCGGTGACCACCTGGGTGCTGCCGCGGTGCTCCATATGGGTGATGCGGCCGCGGCGGGCGTTGATGTTGCCGATCACGTCGCCCATGTACTCCTCGGGGGTAACCACCTCGACCTTCATCACCGGCTCCAGCAGCACCGGCGCGGCCCGGCGCGCCCCCTCCTTGAAGCCCATGGAACCGGCGATCTTGAAGGCCATCTCGGACGAGTCCACCTCGTGATAGGCGCCGTCATAGAGGGTCACCTTGACGTCCACCATCTCGTAGCCCGCCAGCACGCCGTTCTCCAGGGCCTCGCGGACGCCCTTCTCCACCGCCGGGATGTACTCCCGCGGCACCGTGCCGCCGAAAACGTCGTTGACAAACTCGAAGCCGCCGCCGGACGGCTGCGGCTCGACCTTCAGCTTGACCACGCCGAACTGGCCGTGGCCGCCGGTCTGGCGCACGAAGCGGCCCTCCGCCTCGACCGCCTTGGTGATGGTCTCGCGGTAGGCGACCTGGGGGCGGCCCACCCGCGCCTCGACGCCGAACTCGCGCATGAGGCGGTCGACGATGATCTCGAGGTGCAGCTCGCCCATGCCGGAGATGATGGTCTGGCCGGTCTCGTCGTCCACCTTCACGCGGAAGGTGGGATCCTCGGCCATGAGCTTGCCGAGCGAGCCGCTCATCTTGTCGATGTCGGCCTGGGTCTTCGGCTCGATGGCCACGCTGATGACCGGCGCCGGGAACTCGATCGCCTCCAGCAGGACCGGGTCGTCCCGGTCGCAAATGGTGTCGCCGGTGCTCACCTTCTTCAGGCCCACCGCGGCGGCGATGTCGCCGGCCCAGATCTCGGGGATCTCCTCGCGCTTGTTGGCGTGCATCTTGAGGAGCCGGCCGATCCGCTCGTTGGCCCGCCGGGTGGAGTTGTAGACGGTGGTGCCGTTGGCGAGCCGGCCGCTGTACACCCGCATGAAGGCGAGGGAGCCGACGTACGGGTCGGTCATGATCTTGAACACCAGCGCGGCGAACGGCGCGTCGTCGCTGCAGGGGCGCGGCACCGTCTCGCCCCGCTCGTCCTGGCCTTCCACCGGCGGCACGTCCAGGGGCGACGGCAGGTAGTCCACCACGGCGTCGAGCAGCGGCTGGATGCCCTTGTTCTTGAAGGACGCGCCGCAGAGCACGGGGGTGAAGCGTAGCGCCACGGTACCCTTCCGGATGCAGGCCTTGAGCTCCGCCTCGGTGATGGAAGCGCCCTCGAGGTACTTGCCCAGCACCGCGTCGTCCAGCTCGACGGCCGTCTCCAGCAGTCGTTCGCGGAAACTCTCCGCCTCGGTCAGGTGCTCCGCCGGGATGTCGGTCTCGTGGTAGTGGGCGCCCTTCGTTTCGTCGTCGTAGATGTAGGCCTTCATGCGCACGAGGTCGATCACCCCGCGGAAGGCGTCCTCGGCCCCCAGCGGCAGTTGGACGGCCAGCGGGGCGGTGTCGAGGCGGGCCCGCATCATGGCCATGCAATTGATGAAGTCGGCCCCGGGCCGGTCCATCTTGTTGACGAAGGCGATGCGCGGCACGTTGTACCGGTCGGCCTGGCGCCAGACGGTCTCGGACTGCGGCTCCACCCCGCCCACGGCGCAAAACACGGCCACGGCGCCGTCCAGCACGCGGAGCGAGCGCTCCACCTCGGCGGTGAAATCGACGTGGCCCGGTGTGTCGATGATGTTGACCCGGTGGTCCTGCCAGAAGCAGGTGGTGGCGGCTGAGGTGATGGTGATGCCGCGCTCCTGCTCCTGGACCATCCAGTCCATGGTCGCGGTCCCCTCGTGCACCTCGCCGAGGCGGTGGGTGATCCCGGTGTAGAAGAGGATGCGCTCGGTGGTGGTGGTCTTTCCGGCGTCGATGTGGGCCATGATCCCGATGTTGCGGGTTTTTTCCAGAGGGGTTTGGCGCGCCACGGCATTACTCCTGTGTCAGGGCAGCCGGCCGGCCGGGACCCCGCTTCGGGTCAGGCCTCGCGCTCCGGGCGGCGCGGCTGGGGGTATAAACAGATGCAGTCCGGACGGCCGGACTGCTCGATCGCTCATTGCATGCGGAAAAAGCGGCGGATTACCAGCGGAAGTGGGCGAACGCCTTGTTGGCTTCGGCCATCTTGTGGGTGTCTTCCTTCTTCTTGATGGTGGCGCCGCGCTCGTTAAAGGCGTCGATCAGCTCGTTGGCCAGACGCTCCTTCATGGTCTTCTCGCCGCGCTGGCGGGAGTAACCGATGAGCCAGCGGATGGCCAGCGACTGCTGCCGGGTGGGGCTCACCTCGATCGGGACCTGGTAGTTGGCGCCGCCCACGCGGCGGGTCTTCACTTCCACCTGGGGCTTGCTGTTCTGGACGGCCCGCTTGAAGATCTTCAGGGGATCGTCCTTGGCCTTCTTGGAGATGATGTCCATCGCCGCGTAGAAACTGCCCTCGGCGGTGGTCTTCTTGCCCTTCTCCATCATGCAGTTGATGAACTTGGTCACGAGCTCGCTGTTATAAATCGGATCCGGCGGGGTGGCGCGCTTGGCGACTTCTCTTCTTCTCGGCATCCTCGTACTCCGTTCCTGTGGTTATTTCTTGGGCCGCTTGGTGCCGTACTTGGAGCGGGAGTTGGCCCGCTTGTCGACGCCGCCGCAGTCCAGCGTGCCGCGGACGATGTGGTAACGCACACCCGGCAGATCCTTGACGCGGCCGCCGCGGACCAGCACGATGTTGTGTTCCTGAAGGCTGTGGCCTTCGCCGGGGATGTAGGTGGTGATTTCGATCCCGTTGGTCAGGCGGACGCGGGCCACCTTGCGCAAGGCGGAATTGGGCTTCTTCGGCGTGGTGGTGTACACGCGGGTGCACACGCCCCGGCGCTGAGGACAACGCTGCAATGCGGGCGCCTTGGTCTTGTTCCGGACCTGCGCTCTGCTCTTGCGGACGAGCTGATTGATCGTCGGCACAGTCAACTCCTTGAACGAATTACCCGGATCCACACCAGGGGTCCGGTGCACGAAAGAGTCGGCACTATAGCAAAAGCCCCCCCGGGTGTCAAGCACTTTCGTCCCCTGGCGGAACGGCCCCGCCCAGGCCCCCGGCGGCGGCGCCCGCCCCCGGCCGGCGAGGCGGAACCGGTCCTCGGAAGGGTCAGTTTCGGTCCGCCGGCGGCGCCGCGTCCGCCGCCCCTCGGCGGGCGGCGCAACGGGCGTTCTGGGGCACCAGGCGCCCCAGTTGCCGGCAGTGGAGCGCGCGGAACGTCCGGCACGACAGGGAGCCGTCCACGGCCACGTCGTCCGGGAACTCGGCCCACGGGCAGGACAGGTCGCACCAGCGCTCCTCGACCGCAGCCGGTTCCGCCCGCCCGGGCCGCTGGTTCATGATCCGACCTCCACCCGTTCATTTTCGTGGCATGATAGCATTTTTTTAAATATAATTCGGGACGAGGTTCATCGTCCGTGATCAAAGCGATCCTGAGCCAGTTGCTGTTGCTGCTCATCGTCGGGCTGCCCACCGGCTTCCTGCTGGGCGTCCTCATGAGTTGGGGATTCCTGAAGACCTCCCGCCGGATGGACGACCCGCCCAGCCGGCTGGCCCAGACCATGACGGTCCTCCTGACGCTGGTGCTGGCCACCGCGCTGGTGGGCCCCTTGTTCAGCCTGACCTATTCCATTTTGTTCTTCCGCTTGTTCGGCTATCACGCCGTCTGGATCTACGGCATGCTGGTGAGCCTGGTGCTGGCCGTCGCCATGAACCTGTACGCGCACTACCGCCGCATGCGCGACCTGCCGGTGATCGTGCGGATGAACCTCGGCGCGGCGTTCATCCTCGGCTGGCTGATCCCGCTCCTGCATTTCCTCTTCAAGCGCTGATCGCCCCCCTCTCTTAATCGTAATTCGTAATCGTAATCGTAATCGAGGCTCGAGGCTCGTTCTCGAAACGCGGACATCGGACTTCGGGCAGTCCATCTTCACCACAGAGGCACAGAGGACACAGAGTTTGTTTATGATTTAGCCTGGATCTGAAACTCTGACCAACACTCCGATCCACCGATTCACCCATTCACCGATTCACCCATTTCCATTCCAACCTCGTCCCGCAAGCCCCGGCTCGGCTTCAAATAACCAATCACAATTAAGCAATCACCAATAACCAATAATCCGAAATGCCCGATGACAAATGGTCAATGAAAAATGATCAAGGTGAGCCAAGTGATCCCTTTGTGTCCTCTGCGTTCTCTGCGGTGAAACTCGTTGCTCCGAATTCCCCCCGATTTCGCTACGACTTCATTCTATCTTCACACGCAGCCGCGATGATGGTCGCCGGCGGGACCCGTGACCGCCCACATTTCCACCGGAGGTGACCATGCGTCCCGTCTTCCGTATCCTGGCCATCGGACTGATCTTCGTCGCCACCGCCGTCGCCTGGCTGGCGCTGAGCGGCACCATCGTCTACCGGACCGACAGCCAGCAGGACAAGCTCCGCCACGCCGTGGGCCAGCTCTGGGGCTCCCCCCAGACCCAGCCGGCGCCCGAAGCCGGCTACACCGAGCGCGTGCTCCGCGAAGTGACCGTTTGGCGCGACAAGCAGCCGGTCGTGGAACACAAGGAGGACGAGGTGAGCCACGTCCTCCCCCTGGCCGGGAGCGACATCAAGGTACGTCTCGCGGTGGACCACCGCCGCAAGGGTCTCCTCTGGTACGCCACCTACCGGGTGCATTTCGAGGCGGCCTACCGCTTCCGCAACACCACCGCCGAGGCGCGCGACGTGTGGATCACATTCCCCTTCCCCGCCGGCGACGCCCGGCTCGACAACTTCCGCCTGGCCGTGGCCGGCCGGCCCGTGACCGAGGTCCCCGTGACCGATGGCAAGATCCGGGTCCGCACGCGGGTGGCGCCGGGCGGCGAGACCCGGCTGGACGTGGCCTACGACTCGCAGGGTCTCGACGAGTGGTGGTACCGCTTCGGCGAGAAAGTCGCGCAGGTCCGGGACTTCACCCTGACCATGGACACCGACTTCGACGGCTTCGACTTTCCCGCCGGCGGCATCTCGCCCGCTGCCAAGGAGCACCGCGACGGCGGCTGGCGCCTGGCCTGGCGCTTCACCAACGTCTTCACTGACGACCGCGTGGGCATCGGCCTGCCCCACCGCCTGAACCCGGGGCCGTGGGTGGCCGCCGTCACCGCCGCGGCGCCCGTGTCGCTGTTTTTGTTCTTCTTCCTGGTGCTGGTGCTCACTACGCGGCGCGAGGTCAACCTGCACCCCATGCACTACTTCTTCCTCGCCGCGGCGTTCTTCAGCTTCCACCTGCTGCTGGCGTATCTGGTGGACCACGTGGACATCCACGCGGCGTTCGCCATCTGCGCCGCCGTCTCCGTGCTGCTGGTGTTCACCTACATGCGCCTCGTGGCGGGCGTGCGCTTCGCCCTGCTGGAGGTGGGCGTCTCCCAGCTCGTGTACCAGGTGGGCTTCTCCTACACGTTCTTCTTCGAGGGGTACACCGGCCTGGTGATCAGCGCGCTCTGCGTCGCCACCCTGTTCGCGACCATGCAACTCACCGCCCGGCTGAACTGGGACGAGGTCTTCCGGCGGCAGGCCTGAGCCGGACGGGCATCGGGAACGAGGCTCGGGGCTCGGGGCTTGTTACCGATCCCTTAGGAGATGGTTGATAGTTGATAGTTGATGGTTGGCGGTAGATCCCTCGACTGCGGGCCGGCTCGCCCCTTCGCTGCCTCGCCGGTTCACTCCCCGCCCCGGCGCGGCGCACCATCAGTCGTGCGGGCCGACGGAGATCCCGCTATCCCAGTGCGCCCTCGGCCGCCTCCCCTTTGGGAACTCGCGGCGCAGCGAGCGGCGGCGGGGCGCCAGGGCGGCCAGGGCCGGCACGATGGCGGCGCCGGCCTTGACCAGCGCCGCGGCCTCCGCCGCCGTGATGGGGAGCACCGTCCAGTCCTGGGGATCCTCACCGTCCGCCCAGTCAATGAGCTCCGTGAACACGATGACGAAGCGCTGTCCGCAGGCCGCGCAGGCGCGGATGGCGACGGCGAAGTGGGACTCGTCCACGAGCTCGGCCTCCACGGACAGCGCCAGGAACGCCTCCCAGGCCGCCGACGCCCACGGCGGCCAGCACCGATTGCAACCGAAGGTCTCCGCGTTCATCTCACGCTCCTCCGTCCGCCGGCACCCGGTTGGCAAGTCTCTTCAGTTCACAAGCCCGGGACAGTTGATAGTTGGTAGTTGATCGTTGATGGTCCGACGTTTCACCGGCATGCCGGGTTTGCTTCGACCCTACTCGCCTTTCCATAGACAAAAAAAATCCGCATGGCGTCTTGCCGCCTTCGCGAGCCGATTCACCGACTCACCTTGAGATATTCCCCGAACCGGACGGCGGCGACGTGCAGGAGGCGCACGAGCTGGCGGACGCTGGCCAGCTCCACCCACTCGTCCGCCTTGTGGCAGTCGCGCCCGAGCGGCGACAGGTTCAGGATGGGCACCTCCGGCCGGGCCATCGCGAAGAGGTTCTCGTCGGCGTTGGACCAGCCCATGTTGAACGCCCGGAAGCCCACCGTCTCGTCCACGACGCCGCGGACGAATCGCGTGAACGGATGGTCCGCCGGCGTGCAGAAGGCCTCGTTGAAGGGGGTGGGGCGCTGGCGCAGCGACACCCGCACGGGCCGGAACTCGCCGGACACCTTGATCCGCGCCAGCTCGCCGGAGGCGTACATCGCCGCCACCAGATCATCGAGGAGCTTGAGGCGGCTGGTCACGGTGACGCCGGGTGTGAGCTGGAAGCTCACCAGGATCCGCCCCGCTGACGGGATGGAGAGCGACCCGTCGCCCGCCTCCACGCGGCTCACGAAGGTGCTGCCGGAGATCTCCCCCGTGGCATCCGGGTCGGGCATGGGCTCGGCGCAGAACGTGAAGCGTTCCCGGTACTCGGCGCGGAGCCGCTCCAGCCGTGCGGCGATCTTCACCGTCTCGGCTGCGGCGCTCACGTGGGCCGGGTCGTGCGCCTGGGCGCCGTGTCCGCCCGTGCCGGGAACGTCGATGGCGCACTCGCACCGCCCCAGTCGGCCCAGGGTGATGGCGCCGGGGCCGTGGCGGGTGTTGGGGCCGTCGCCCGTCTCGGGGACCACGACGGCCCGGACGTCGTCGAGAAAATCGCTGCGCGACAGGACGTAGCCGCCCGTGGAGTAGAACTCCTCGTCCACGCCGAACGCCAGCTTGATGCGCCAGCGGTCGGGCTCGAGCGGCGCCAGCGCCTCGAGCGCCGCGGCCAGTCCCGCTTTCATGTCGTTGGCGCCGAGGCCGGTCATGATCTCGCGGTCGGTGCCGTCGATGCGGCGGATGCTCCGCACCGGCGTGAGGGCCTGCTCGCGGCTCAGCCACGGGCGCGCGGTGACCGTGTCCATGTGGCCGTAGAACAGGATCGATGCGGGGCCCCGACCCTTCTCCGCCAGGAGGTTGTGATGCACCGTGCCGTCGGGACCTGCGTGCACCGGTTGCCGCCGCACGGTGAAGCCCGCCTCACGGAGCCGGTCCTCCAGGTACGCGGCGATGCGGAGCTCGTTCCCCGCCAGCTTCCAGGTGGCGGGATCATCCGGGTCCGTCTCGTGGCAGACGAACGGGTTGACCGAATCGAACTGAATCAGCTGTTCCAGCAGGCGGACGGCATCCATGCCACTCTCCAAGCGCTTGTTGACGTAATCGTTATCGTAATCGTTATCGTAATCGTAATTCGTAATCGTAATTCGTAATCGAAATTCGTAATCGCGCCTCGTGTCGGCAATGCTCCAACGTTTGATGTGATGAGAAGAGCGCTCCTTTTAGCGCCACCGAGACACGAGATATAATCTCGTGGGTGATTGCTCCCGGGGTCACGACGCCAAAAGGAGCGCACACAATGACAACACCATTGTACCTCGGAGTCGATTTT